>JANOKD010000028.1:0-17944 GCA_031419075.1 Lysobacterales bacterium | reverse complement strand
GAGTCGCGGCTGATCGAACGCCTCGGCGACGCCGGTCGCAAGATCCACACCGGCCGCAGCCGCAACGACCAGATTCTGGTCGCGACGCGGCTGTGGCTGAAAGATCGTCTCACCCGTCTGCATGCACTGTGCATCGAATGCGCGGAGATCGCGCTGGCGCGTGCGGAGGCCGAACAATCGCTGCCGCTGCCGGGCTACACGCATCTACAGCGCGCAGTGGTGTCGTCGCTGGGCATGTGGTGGGCGGCGTGGGCCGAAGGCTTCATCGACGACGCGCAGCGTGCGCGCGATACGCTGGCGTGGGTCGACGCCAATCCGCTCGGCAGCGCCGCCGGTTACGGGGTGAATCTGCCGCTGGATCGCGACCATGTCACCGAAGCATTGAGCTTTGGTCGCCTGCAGGTTTCGGCGGCGTACGCACAGCTGTCGCGCGGCAAGTTCGAGATGGCGGCGATCGAAGCCCTGTCGTCCGCGCTGCTCGATCTGCGCCGCCTTGCCTGGGATCTCAGCCTGTTCACCAGCGCCGAGTTCGCGTTCGTTGCGCTGCCCGCGCAGTACACCACCGGCAGTTCGATCATGCCGAACAAGCGCAATCCCGACGTGATCGAACTGATGCGCGCGACCTACGCAAGCGTTGCCGCGGCGCGCACCGAGATCGAACAGCTGCTGTCGCTGCCGTCGGGTTATCACCGCGACCTGCAGTTCAGCAAGGGCGCGATTGTGCATGCGTTCGGCCGCGGCCTCGGTGCGCTCGAACTGTTGCCGGATCTGCTGCGCAATCTCGAATGGAAAACGGATGCGATGCGCGCCGCGCTCGATCCGTCGATGTACGCGACCGATCTCGCGGTCGATCTTGCGCGCAAAGGCCTGCCGTTTCGCGACGCGTATAAACAGGCTGCTGATCCAGCGGCTTGGGCGCAGGGCGACCCCGATGCGAGCTTGAACGCACGCGTTTCTCCCGGTGCTGCCGCGGATCTGCGGCTCGACGCGCTGCGCGCGCGATTGCGCAGCGCGTCGAGCCCGGCATGAATATGAGCATGCGCATCGCATTCACCGAACAGACGCTGCCCACGTGGAAGCGTGCGGTGCTCAAAGTTGGCAGCAGTTTGCTTGCCTCTGATGGCGGTTTGTCGCCACAGAATGCGCAACACCTTGCGGCGTTCGTTGAGTCCTGTCAGGCGCAGGGCCGCGAAGTGGTGATCGTGTCGTCCGGTGCGGTGGCCGCGGGTCGCGCGATTCTCCATGCCTCTCCGAAGCCCGGCGCAGCGATGGCCGAACGTCAGGCGCTGGCGGCGCTGGGGCAGGCGAAGCTGATGGCGTTCTGGCAGGGTTTCTTCGCGAAGCCGGTGGCGCAGGTGCTGCTGACCCACGATGACGTGCGCAACCGTCGTCGCTATCTCAATGCGCAGGCGACGCTGCGCGAACTGCTGCGCTGTGGCGCGCTGCCGATCATCAACGAAAACGACACTGTCTCGGTCGATGAACTGAAACTCGGCGACAACGACACGCTGGGTGCGATCGTCGCTGCGCTGATCGATGCCGATGTGCTGTTGATCGCGACCGATATCGATGGTCTTTATGATGCCGATCCGCGCACGCATGCCAGCGCGAAGCCGATGCTGACCGTGACCGATCCCGGCGACGATATTCTCGCGATGGCCGGCGGCGCGGGTTCACGCGTTGGCATCGGCGGCATGCGCACCAAGATTCTTGCCGCTCAGCGTGCGGGTGCAGCCGGTATCGATACGGTGTTGTTCAACGGCACCCGCGCGGAGGTGTCCGCCGCATTGGCGCAAGACCGGCTCAGCGGCACCCGGCTCATCGCAATGCGCAGCCGGGTTGCGGCGCGCAAGCATTGGCTGCGACATGCGCCGGTGGAGCAGGGCGCGGCGATTCTGATCGACGCTGGCGCGGCTATCGCACTGATCGAAAAAGGTGCATCGCTGTTGCCGATCGGTGTTGCCGATGCACAGGGCGAATTCCGTCGCGGGGATCTAGTGGAGATCGTGCTGTTCGAAAGCATGCGCTTCAACGCCGGACGCACGCATTGCATCGCCCGCGGCGTCACCCAATACTCCGCCGCGGATATCCGCCGCATCGCGCGTCGGCAGTCGCATGAGATCGAAGCCATTCTTGGCTACAACTATGGCGACACCATCGTGCATCGCGACGATCTCTCGCTGCACGCATCGCATCCGAACGAGGCCGTCGATGTCTGATCTGTCCATCCGCGCGCAGGCGCTGGCATGCCGTGACGCCGCGCAGGTCGTCGCTGCGCTGTCCACCGACGCCAAGAACGCGCTGCTGCGGGCGATGGCCGATGCGCTTGATGCCGACGTTGTACATATTCTCGACGCCAACGCGGAAGACCTGCGCGCAGCTGAAGCCAAAGGTATCGGCAGTGCGATGCTGGATCGCTTGAAACTTGATTCGCAGCGGCTTGCGGGTATTGCCGAAGCTTTGCGCGAGGTCGCAGAGCTGCCGGACCCGGTCGGTTTGGTCACGCGCCGCGACACGCGACCCAATGGCATCACGATCGAGCGCGTGCGCGTGCCGCTGGGTGTGATTGTCATGATCTATGAGGCGCGTCCAAATGTGACTGCCGATGCCGCTGCGCTCTGCATCAAGGCAGGCAACGGCGTGATTCTGCGCGGGGGGTCTGAGGCGATCCGATCGAATGTGGCGATTGCCGGCGCGCTTGAGCGCGCCCTATGCGCGCATGGGCTTCCGGCGGCGGCAATCACGCTGATCGACGATCTGCGCCGTGAGGCGATGGTCGAGCTGCTGCAGCTCAACGACATCATCGATCTGGCGATTCCACGCGGCGGTGAAGGCCTGATCCGGTTCGTTGCCGAGCACGCGCGCGTGCCGGTGATCAAACACTACAAGGGCGTCTGTCATCTGTATGTGGATGCCGCCGCAGATCTCGATCTGGCCCTGAATCTGCTGCTCGACGGCAAGGTCGCGCGGCCCAGCGCCTGCAACGCACTGGAAACGCTGCTGGTGCATGTCGATGTGGCGGACGAATTCCTGCCGCGCGCTGCCGCGATGTTGCAAGAACGCGGCGTCGAACTGCGCGGCGATGCCAGCAGCTGCGCGTTGATCGATGCGAAACCTGCAAGCGACGACGATTGGGACGCCGAATTTCTCGACCTCATCCTCGCTGTGCGCGTGGTCGATTCATTGGACGACGCCATCGCCCACATCCGCCGCCACGGTTCCGATCACACCGAAGTCATCGCAACCGCCGACGAAGCCGCCGCCGCGCGTTTCGTGCATGCACTGCGCAGCGCGGTGGTGATGGTCAACGCTTCGTCGCGATTCTCCGACGGCGGCGAACTGGGCCTGGGCGCAGAGATCGGTATCTCGACGACACGCCTGCATGCCTACGGCCCGATGGGCGCTGAGTCGCTGACCATCGAACGCTTTGTGGTGCGAGGGGTGGGGCAGACGCGGAATCTGCGCCGCGAAAAGGACTCAACGTAAGTGCCAGCCTCTCATTTTGCATCCCGAAGAGGGCGGTATGATCGATTCGCCCCCTTCCTGAGCTTGGGGCTACAATCCCCCGAGGCCATCCGGGAACTAACGCCATGCAACTCACCGCTGTCTTGATGCCCGCCGAAGAAGGCGGATTTGTTGCACTTAACCCCGAGACGGGCACCACCACGCAGGGTGATTCCATTGAGGAAGCGCTTGCCAATCTTCAAGAGGCAACGCAGCTGTACTTGGAAGAATTTCCCGTAGCGTTCTATGGCAAGCCGCTGCTGACCACCTTTGAAGTGTCCGCCAATGCCGCCTAGCCTTCCTCACGTTTCAGGTGCGGAGGCAGTGCGTGCGTTGCAAAAACTCGGTTTTGTTGTGCTGCGTCAGAAAGGAAGTCATGTGATGATGCGTCGCGGCGCGGTTGGTTGTGTGGTGCCACAACATAGTGAGCTGAAGATAGGCACGCTCTCTGGCATCCTCAAGCAAGCAGGCGTTTCTGCAGATGAGTTCATGCAGTTGCTTTGACGGGTGTGGCCATTCGGTAGAGCGGCCTTCAGGCCGCTGCAATTTTCATTTTTGGTGCATAACAGCGGCCTGAAGGCCGCTCTACCGAGGGGCAACAAAAAAGCCGACGCGGAGGCCGACTTTTTGATCATGCAGATTTGTCGGGCAGACAGGATTCGAACCGGCCTGAGATATGAATGATGCGCCGATGGAGTGAGGCCGCGCCCGCGGGTGATTTACGCGACGCTGATCGAACAACAAAAAAGCCGACGCGAGGTCGGCTTTTTTGATCATGCAGATTGGTCGGGGAGAGAGGATTCGAACCGGCCTGCGATATGAATGACGCGCCGGTGGAGTGATGCCGCGCCCGCGGGTGATGTACGCACCGCGGATCGAGCAACAAAAAAGCCGACGCGGAGATCTGCTTTTTTGATCATACAGATTGGTCGGGGAGACAGGATTCAAACCGGCCTGCGATATGAATGATGCGCCGATGGAGTGAGGCCGTGCCCGCTGCTGACATAGCGACCGCATGATTTTTTGAAGCGGCAGCGGCTGAAGGCCGCTCTACCAAGGGGCAACAAAAAAGCCGACGCGAGGTCGGCTTTTTGATCATGCAGATTGGTCGGGGAGACAGGATTCGAACCTGCGACCTCTACGTCCCGAACGTAGCGCTCTACCAGACTGAGCTACACCCCGACATTGCAGCAGGTCATTCTAAGGACTCGACCCCCTTGCGGCAACCCCGACGGGCACATTGGGGCGTGCGGGATGGGGTTTGGGGCTTCGGCGCCTCGTGTTGGGGCAGCCGCCGGGCCGTCCAACCGCTAAACTTGGCGCATCCTGCTGCATGCCTCGGAGCCTCACTTGATCAAGCCGCGTACCCCGCCTGGCGTCCTCGAACTGCTGCCGCGCGACCAGATCGCCTTCCAGCGGATGCTCGACACCATTCGCCGCACCTTCGAACGCTTCGGTTTTCTGCCGGTGGAAACGCCGGTGATGGAGCTGTCGGAAGTCCTGCTGACCAAGTCCGGCGGCGAAACTGAGCGTCAGGTGTATTTCGTGCAGTCGACCGGCGCGTTGGAGAAGTCCAGCGACGGCTTGCCCGAGCTGGCCCTGCGCTTCGACCTTACCGTGCCGCTGGCGCGCTATGTCGCCGAACATGAACACGATCTCGCCTTCCCGTTCCGTCGCTATCAGATGCAGCGCGTGTATCGCGGCGAGCGTGCGCAGCGCGGCCGGTTCCGCGAGTTCTACCAGTGCGACATCGATGTGATCGGCAAGGACGCGCTGTCCACGCGCCACGACGCGGAAATTCCGGCGGTGATCGCTTCGGTGTTCGAGTCGCTGGCGATTGGCGAATTCACCATCCAGTTCAATCATCGCAAGCTGCTGCGCGGCTTTTTCGAAGGCCAGCGCATCGGCGAAGGCGAGCGTCAGGCCGCGGTGCTGCGCGAGATCGACAAGCTCGACAAGCGCGGCGAAGACGCGGTGCGCGCGACGCTGATCGGCGAAGGTTTCGAACTCGAGTCTGAGGTGGCCGACACGCTGCTCGCGTTTTCGCGCGTGCGCGCCACCGGCCACGACGCTGCGCAGGCGGCGCTGAATGCGCTGGGCGCGGGCACGGCGCTGTTTGAAGAAGGCCGCAATGAACTACGTGACGTATTGCGCCAACTGCGCGCGTTGGGCGTCGCCGACAGCCGTTTCGCGCTGAATCTGTCGATCGCGCGCGGTCTCGATTATTACACCGGTATCGTCTACGAAACCACGCTCAACGCGAATCCAGAGATTGGTTCGATCTGCTCCGGCGGCCGTTATGAAAACCTCGCCAGCCACTACACCAAGTCGAAGCTGCCGGGCGTTGGTATTTCGATCGGTCTCACGCGCTTGTTCTGGCAGCTGCGCGAAGCCGGGCTGATCGCGACCGCCGACAGTTCAGTCGATGCACTGGTGTCGCTGATGGATGATGACGGCCTCGAAGCGGCGCTGTCGCTGTCGCAAAAACTGCGCACAGCTGGCCTCAATGTCGAAACCCAGCTTGAACCGCGCAAGCTCGCGAAGCAGATGCAGTACGCTGATCGCGCGGGCATCCGTTTTGTGGTGATCCGCGGCGAAGACGAAGTCGCGCGCGGCACCGTTTCGGTGAAAGATCTGCGCCGCGGCGAACAGTTCGAAGTGGCTGAGGCAGATCTTGCGCGCACGCTGCTGGTTGAACGCGAACAGTGGCGCGCGTTACCGCACGCTGAGTTAACGCGCCCCGAGACGAAAGCATGAAACCGATCCGGCTCGACGGCCGTTCGCTCACCCGCGACCGCTTGGTCGAAGTCGCCTATGGCGCGCAGGTGATGTTGGATGACGGCGCGCTGCGCAATGTCGCCCATGCAGCCGCGTTTCTGGCCGAACAGGTGCGTCGTGAGGAACCGATTTACGGCGTATCGACGGGCTTCGGCAGCAATGCCGACAGGCTGCTGGGCGCGCATCCGCTGCGCGATGAATTGCCGGGCGCACAGCCTTCTGGCCGTTCGCTGCACGAAGAGCTGCAGCGCAATCTGATCATCTCGCACGCGGTCTGCGTCGGCGAACCGTTCGCCGCTGACGTGGTGCGCGCGATGCTGTGCATCCGCATCAACACGCTGCTGCGCGGGCATTCCGGCGTGCGCGTGGAAACCCTGCAGGCGCTGACTGCGATGCTCAACGCTGGCGTCGTGCCGGTGGTGCCGCAGTTGGGGTCGGTTGGCGCAAGTGGAGACCTTGCGCCGCTGTCGCATCTGGCGATTGTGCTGATCGGCGGCGGCGAAGCGTTTTACCAAGGCGAGCGCCTGCGCGGCGATGACGCACTCAAGCGCGCGGGTCTGACGCCGGTGACGCTGTCGTACAAAGAAGGTCTGGCGCTGAACAACGGCACTGCGCAGATGCTCGCCACCGGCGTGCTCGCGCTGCATCGCATGGAAGAACTGCTGGACACCGCCGATCTCGCCGCGGCGATGACCATTGATGCGTTCGCCGGCCGTCTCGGTGCGTTCGCCGAAGAAGTGCATGCGCTGCGTCCGCATCCGGGCCAGGTCGAAGTGGCGGCGAATCTGCGCGGCCTGCTTGCAGGTTCGACGCTCGCGGATATTCCGTATCACCTCGTGCCGAAGTTTCGGTCGTGGCTGCCGCAAAGTTGGGATACTGCCGAATCACAGGCGCTCAGTTTCGATATCGGCTGGGACTGGGTGCCCACCGGCCAGCGTCACGGCCGCGAGAAATTCTATCGCCGCTTCAAACCGTTTCGCGGCGGCAAGAAACATCAGCCGCAGGACAGCTATTCGATCCGCTGCACTCCGCAGGTGCACGGCGCGGTGCGCGACGCGGTGGCGCAGGCCAAGCGCGTGTTCGAGATCGAACTGAATTCTGTCACCGACAATCCGCTGGTGTTTCCCGACGCGCGCGCCGAACACGTCGAGCAACAGGTGATTTCCGCCGGCCATTTCCACGGTATGCCGCTGGCGCTGGCGATGAGCTACGTCAAGGCGTCCATCCCGGTATTGGCATCGATCAGCGAACGCCGGCTCAACAAGCTTGTCGACCCCGCGACCAACGACGGTCTGCCGCCGTTTCTGATCGGCAATGAAGACGCCACTGAGTCCGGCTTCATGATCGTGCAGTACACCGCCGCGGCGATTGTCAACGACCTCGCCAGCCGCGCGCATCCGGCGTCGGTGTACTCCATTCCGACCAGCGCCAATGCCGAAGACCACGTATCGATGGGCGCAAACGAAGCCCGCCACGTGCTGTCGATGGCCGAAGACCTGGGCAAAGTGCTGGCGCTGGAGCTGATCGTGGCCGCGCAGGCGCTGGATCTGCGCCGGGACATGATCAACGCCGCGCGCGATCTGGCCAATCGCGCCGACGCGGTGGATCTCGCGGCGAAAGTGCAGGGCGGCCCGCAGTCCGTCGACGACAGTCATGCGGAATTTCTGGCCGAAGTCGAAGCGCTGCGCGTTGAGCTGTCGGCGGCCGAACCCTTCCATCCCGGCAAGGCCGTGGCCGCCGCGCATGCCGCGATTCGCGCGCGTGTGCCGTTCCTCGACCGCGACCGCGCGCTGGATGTCGATCTTGCTGCGGCGATGGTGTTGGTGCGTGAGGGCAGTGTTCTTGCGGCAGCACATGAGGTGAACGACTAAGAGGTGAACGACTAAATCGTTCGACCGCCCTGCTTTTGTAGGAGCGACGCAAGTCGCGAAGCCTGCTAAATACGAACAATGTTGACGTACGCAATCATGATGTCTGCAACCGGCTTTTTCGGATTGCGTATCTCATCGCACCTGTTGTGCTGAGGGCCTCGCGCCTTCCGTCGCTCCTACAAAAGCCATGCTTTCGATGTTCTTGTAGGAGCGACTGAAGCCGCGAGGCCCACTGCATCGGAGCAATGTTGACTTACGCAATCATGATGTCTGCAGCCCGCCTTTTCGGATTGCGCATATCATCGCATCTGTTGTGCTGAGGGCCTCGCGACTTGCGTCGCTCCCCCAAAAGCCATGCTTCCGATGTTCTTGTAGGAGCGCCGGAAGGCGCGAGGCTTGCTGCATCGGAACAATGTTGACTTACGCAATCACGATGTCTGCAGCCGGCTTTTTTCGGATTACGCATGTCATCGCATCTGTTGTGCTGAGGGCCTCGCGACTTCCGTCGCTTCTACAAAAGCCATGCTTCCGATGTTCTTGTAGGAGCGCCGGAAGGCGCGAGGCTTGCTGCATCGGAACAATGTTGACTTATGCAATCACGATGTCTGCAGCCGGCCTTTCGGATGGCGCATGTCATCGCATCTGTTGTGTTGAGGGCTTCGCGACTTGCGTCGCTCCTACAAGAGCTGTGTTTGCGGAGCGTTTGCTGGGTTGACAGTCTTGGCGTCGGCCGTTAATGTATTAATACGATATTACATTGATTCACCCGCCCAGCCCATGAAGCACCGCCCCCAACCCGTTGCCGATCAGGACGCCGATGCCGCGCTCGACGCCCTGTCGCGTGCGTTGGCGGGGCTGTCGACGCCACAGGCGGTCCGCGCGTTCCTTGTGGATCTGTGCACGCCGGCCGAACTTGAAGCCATGGCCGACCGCTGGAAGGTGGTGCCGCTGTTGCTCGAAGGCGTACCGTACCGGGAAATCCACGACCGCACCCAGGTCAGCGTCACCACCATTGGCCGCGTTGCGCGCACGCTCGAACGCGGTGCCGGCGGCTACGGCCTTGCCATCGAACATCTGCAGCGGCCGAAACGTCGCCGCGCCTGAGGACAACACCATGCAACGTACTGCTTCCGCGACCGAGCGGGATCGCCTGCGCATCGCCATCCAGAAAAGCGGGCGGCTCAGCGAGCCCGCGCTAGCGCTGCTCGCCGCTGCCGGTCTGAGTTGGCAGGAGAGCCGCGACAAGCTGTTTTACTACGGCGAATCGCTGCCAGTGGATCTGCTGCTGGTGCGCGATGATGATATTCCCGGCCTCATCGCCGATGGCGTGTGCGACCTCGGCATGGTCGGCCGCAATGTGCTGTTGGAACAGGCTTACGAACGCGAGTCGCGCGGTGCGCCGCCTGCGTTCAGCGAGTGGCGTGCGCTTGGCTTCGGCCGCTGCCGGCTGATGTTCGGCATACCCAACGACTGGACCTGGGCGCCGGAGGCACAATTGCCCGGCAAACGCATCGCTACCAGTTATCCCGCACTGTTGGCGCGGTGGCTGTCCGACCGCGGCATTCCTGCCGACGTGGTGACAATGTCGGGCTCGGTCGAGATCGCGCCGCGTCTGGGCCAGGCCGATCTGGTCTGCGACCTGGTGTCCAGCGGTGCGACCCTCGTCGCCAATGGACTGAAACCGATTGAAGTCGTCCTCGACAGCGAAGCGGTGCTGGCTGGCCCGGCCGATGGTTTTACAGACGTGCGCGCTGGCATCGCCGATCTGCTGCTGCGCCGCCTGGATGGCGTGATGAAAATTCGCGACAGCAAGCTGCTGATGTTCCAGACGTCACGCGCGCTGCTGCCGAGCCTGATGCAGCTGCTGCCCGATGCCGAGCCGCCGACGGTGATGTCGCTCGACGGCGGGGGCACGGACGCAAGCGGCAACGGCACGGGCGATATCGCCCTGCAGGCGCTGTGTCATGGCGTCATGACGTGGCAACGCTTGGAAGATCTGAAGCGCGCCGGTGCGCGCGGCCTGATGGTATTGCCTGTCGAGAGGATGCTGGCATGAGTCACTTGATGAATACGCCGCTTGCGAATCGCATCGATCTGAATCTGCTGGTCTGGGATGCGCTGGACGAAGCCGGGCGTCGCAGCGCGCTGCGCCGGCCTACGCAGGACTCCGCTGCGGCAGTGCGTCTGGGCGTCGGCAAGATCCTGAATCGCGTTCGTGCCGACGGCGATATCGCGCTGCGCAAATATTCGCGCCTGCTGGATCGCGCCGCGCTGGATGTCTTCGAAGTGACCGAGGAAGAATTCGCGATTGCCGAAGCCGCGCTGGACGCAACGCTCAAGGCCGCGATCATCGACGCTTCCGAGCGCATCAATGCGTTCCACCGCGACAGCGGCGCGCGCGAATACAGCGTCGATACCGCGCCCGGTGTGCAGTGCCGTCGCATCGTGCGTCCAATCGCGCGCGTCGGTCTGTATATTCCCGCCGGCAGTGCGCCGCTGCCCTCGACCATGCTGATGCTGGGCGTGCCCGCGCGCATTGCGGGCTGCGAGGAAGTGGTGGTGTGTACGCCGCCGCGTGCCGATGGCACCGCAGATGCGGCAGTGCTGTTCGCAGCGCGTCAATGCGGCATCAGCAGAGTGTTCAAACTCGGCGGCGCGCAGGCGATCGCCGCGATGGCGCTGGGCACTGAAAGCATTCCCGCCTGCGACAAATTGTTCGGTCCAGGCAACGCTTGGGTGACCGAAGCCAAGCGTCAGGTGTCCACGGTTGAAGGTGGCCCGGCCATCGATATGCCCGCGGGCCCGTCGGAAGTGCTGGTGATCGCCGACGGCGGCGCCAACCCTGCCTTCGTTGCCGCCGACCTGCTGTCGCAGGCTGAACACGGCCCTGATTCGCAGGTGATCCTGCTCAGCGATTCCGACGTGTTGATTGCGCATGTCGCGCGCGCGCTGGCGATTCAGCTCGCACAGCTGCCGCGCGCGGCGATTGCGCGAGAATCCCTGGCGCAGTCGCGCTTGATCCGGGTCGCGTCGATCGCTGATGCATTTACGGTCAGCAATCGCTATGCGCCCGAGCACCTCATCCTTGCGCTGCGTGACCCCGAGGCATGGATGGATCGCGTGCGCGCTGCGGGTTCGGTGTTTCTGGGCGATTACGCTGCGGAAGCGCTGGGCGACTACTGCAGCGGCACCAATCACGTGCTGCCGACCGGCGGCGCCGCGCGCGCGTGGAGCGGACTGTCGGTCACCAGTTTCCAGACTTCCATCAGTGTGCAGAGCGTGTCCGCCGAAGGCCTGCAGCGGATCGGCCCCAGCGCCATCCGCATTGCGGAAGCCGAAGGTCTGCAGGCGCATGCCAACGCAGTGTCGATCCGGATCGCCGCACTGCAGGCGGAGCGCTCACGGTGAGCGCATCGTTGGCGATGCATGCGAAACCGGAGGATTCAAAATCGGAGGATTCGAAATCGGACATCCTCGATCTGGTCCGCGAAGATCTGCGTGAGTTCGCCGGCTACAAATCCGCGCGCAGCCATGCAGTGGAAGGCACGGTCTGGCTCAACGCGAACGAATCGCCGTGGGCGAATACCGCCGATGCTGAAGGCGTTTTGCGACGCTATCCGCAGCCGCAGCCTGAGGCCCTGCGTGCGCGATTAGCTGAGATTTACGGCGTGCGCGCCGAGCAGGTGTTGATCGGTCGCGGCAGTGACGAGGCCATCGATCTGCTGGTGCGCGCACTGTGCCGCGCCGAGCACGACCCGATTGTGATCGCGCCGCCGGTATTCGGCATGTATGCGGTCTGTGCGCGGCTGCAGGGCGCACCCTTGATCGAAGTACCCACGAGCGAAGCGCCTGCGAGCGACAGCGCCGATGGCTGGATCACTGATCTCGACGCGATGCGCGACATCGCTATCGCACGCGGCGCCAAGATCGTGTTTGTGTGTTCGCCCGGCAATCCGACCGGCGAATTGATTCCGCTGGCCGCCATCCGCGCGTTGGCACAGTCGTTGAGAGGGCGTGCATTGGTGGTGGTCGATGAGGCCTATATCGAATACGCCGATGCGCCGTCAGCGGCAGTGCTGATCAATGAGTTCCCGAATATTGCGGTGCTGCGCACGCTGTCGAAACTGCACGCATTGGCCGGTGCGCGGATCGGCTGTCTGCTCGCCGACGCTGCTTTGATCGAGGTGTTGCGCCGCTGTCAGGCGCCGTATCCGGTGCCGCAGCCCTGCGCCGAACTCGCCATGCGCGCGCTTGAGCCTGCAGTGTTTGCCGAAGCGACCGCGCGCGTTGCAGTGATATGTGCCGAACGTGATCGGATGTTGGCATCGCTGATGCAGCACGACGGCATTCGCTGCGTGTATCCCAGTGCCGGGAATTTTTTGCTGGCGCGTTTCGACGATGCTGAAGACAGCTATCGCCGCTTGTTGGCCGCAGGTGTAGTGGTGCGCGACATGCGCGCCACGCAGGGGCTGGGCGACGCGCTGCGGATCACGATTGGCCTGCCCGAAGAAAACGCTGCTGTGTTCGCTGCGCTGCAGTCGCAGGAGGCTGCAGCATGAGTGCGCTCAAACCTGTTCTGTTCGTGGATCGCGACGGCACACTGATTCGCGAGCCGGCGGATTTCCAGATCGATGCCTATCACAAGCTGGCGCTGGTCGACGGCGTGATCCCGGCGATGCTGCGTCTTCGAGACGCCGGCTATGATTTCGTGATGGTCACCAACCAGGATGGCTTGGGCACCGACGCATTTCCGCAGGACAGCTTCGACGGCCCGCATGCGCTGATGCTGCAGATCTTCGAGAGCCAGGGTATCCGCTTTCGTGAGACGCTGATCGACCGCAGTTTTCCCCATGAAAACTCACCGAATCGCAAACCTGCGCTTGGCCTGATGCAGTCGCTGTTGCGTGATCGAGGCATCGACTGGGCGCGCTCGGCGATGGTGGGTGATCGCGAGACCGATATCCAGTTCGCGGCCAATCTCGATATCCGCGGCTTCAAACTCAAGTCGCCGCAGTTCGGTGACGGCGTCGAATGGGCCGACATCGCGCATGCGCTGGTCGACGTGCCGCGCACTGCGAAGATCGAGCGCAAGACCAAGGAAACGCGGATCGAAGTCGAGGTCGATCTCGACCGCGAGGCCGATCCTGACGTGCACACGGGTTTGGGTTTTTACGACCACATGCTGGAACAGCTCGGCAAACACGGCGGCTTCGCGCTGCGCCTGCGCTGCGAAGGTGATCTGCATATCGACGAGCATCACACCGTCGAAGACAGCGCGCTCGCGCTGGGGCAGGCGCTGCGCCAAGCGCTGGGCGACAAACGCGGGATTGGCCGGTACGGTTTCACCCTGCCGATGGACGAAGCGCAGGCGACCGCGACGCTGGACTGGTCGGGCCGGCCTTACTTTGTATTCGACGGTACATTTGCGCGCGAGAAAGTTGGCGATCTCGCCACTGAACTGGTGCCGCATGTGTTTCGTTCACTGTGCGAAACCGCGGGCCTCAATCTGCATCTGTCGGTGCGCGGCGACAACGATCACCACAAGATCGAAGCCTGTTTCAAGGCCGTCGCGCGCGCGCTGCGGCAATCGTTCAAACGCGAGGGCGATACGCTGCCCAGCACCAAGGGCACACTGTGAGCGATCTGGTCTTGATCGACGCCGGCGGCGCGAATCTCGGCTCGGTGCGCTATGCGCTGAGCCGCATCGGTGCGCAGCCGCGTCTGGTGCGCGATGCCGAAGAACTGGGCGAACCGGAGCGGATCATTCTGCCCGGTGTTGGCGCAGCGGCCCCATCGATGGCCTTGCTGCGCGCGCGCGGACTGGATGTTGCATTGCGCGCCAGCAAGGTGCCGCTGCTGGGTGTGTGCGTCGGCATGCAGCTGTTGTTCGAGTCATCGGAAGAAGGTGATGTCGATTGTCTGGGGCTGTTGAAAGGGCGGGTGCGCAAGCTCGCCGGCGGCCCGGGTCTGCGCGTGCCGCATATGGGCTGGAATCAGCTGCGCAAGCGTGTCGATGCGCATGGTGCGACCTCGCCGCTGCTCGATGGCATAGACGACGGTGCGCACACCTATTTCGTCCACAGCTATGCGGTACTGATCGACGACGACACGGAGGCCTGCGTGCTCGCCGAGAGTGATCACGGCCAGCGTTTCGCTGCGGTGGTCGGCAGCGGCAAGCGCTACGGCGCGCAGTTCCATCCCGAGCGTTCGTCCGCGGCCGGTTTACGGCTGCTCCACAATTTCCTGACGTTGTCCGTGTGAAATCGGCCCGCATGAGTACTGCCATCAACCTATTCACACCCTATCCCGCGATCGATGTCCGCGACGGCCGCGTGGTGCGTCTGCAGCAGGGCGATTACGATCGCGAAACGCGCTATGCGGACGATCCGCTTGCGGTCGCGATGCGTTATGCCGATGCTGGCGCGCGCTGGCTGCATCTGGTTGATCTGGACGCCGCGCGCGCGGGCGGCTACACGCTTGCGCCGCTGTTGCGCAGCATCGCCGATGACGGCCGCCTGCAGGTGCAGACCGGCGGTGGTGTGCGCGACGAGGCCGCCGTGGCGACGATGCTGGAGCAGGGCGCATCGCGCGTCGTGATCGGCTCGCTGTCCGTGCGCGAACCCACATTGGTCGAGACTTGGCTGCAGCGTTACGGCGCTGAGCGCATCACCATCGCACTCGATACGCGACAGGACGATACCGGCGTATGGCAACTTCCGATCCACGGTTGGACCGAACGCGCCGAGCTTGATCTCGATGCTTGCCTGCGCCGGTATCGCGACGCCGGCGCGCACCATCTGCTGTGCACTGACATCGCCCGTGACGGCATGATGCGCGGCCCGAATATCGAACTGTATCGAATGATCGTCGCGCGTAATGAAGGTTTCCAGCTGCAGGCCAGCGGCGGTGTGCGCGATGTTGCCGATATTGTCGCTGCGCGCGACGCGGGCTGCGCCGGAGCGGTGCTCGGCCGCTCACTTTTGGAAGGTGGCATGACCATTGAGGACGCGCTGACATGCTGAGCGTGCGGATCGTGCCGTGTCTGGATGTACGTGGTGGTCGCGTCGTCAAAGGCGTGCGGTTTCGCGATCACGTCGACATGGGCGATATCGTCGAGTTGGCCTGCCGTTATCGCGATCAGGGTGCCGATGAACTGGTGTTCTACGATATCGGCGCAAGCCCGGACGGCCGTGCCGTAGACGTCGACTGGGTCGAGCGCGTCGCCAGGACCATCGATATCCCTTTTTGCGTCGCCGGCGGTATCCGCAGCGTCGAGACCGCACAGCGCGTACTGTTCGCGGGTGCAGATAAAATATCGATCAACACGCCTGCATTGGAGCGGCCTGCATTGATTACCGAAATTGCGGATGCGTACGGCAGTCAGTGCGTGGTGGTCGGCATCGATTCGATGCGCGACGCCGACGGCGTCTGGCGCGTGCGCAGCTACACCGGCGACCCCGAAAAAACCAAAGCGCTGGGCAAGGCCACGCTGGACTGGGTGCAAGAAGCGCAGGTGCTTGGCGCGGGCGAGATCGTGCTCAACTGCATGGACAGCGACGGCGTGCGCAAAGGCTACGACCGGGAACAACTCAAAGCGGTGCGCGCCATCTGTAATGTGCCGCTGGTCGCGTCCGGCGGCGCCGGCACGGTTGAACATTTTCTCGCTGCGTTTCGCGAGGCGGATGTGGACGCCGCGCTGGCCGCAAGCGTCTTTCACTCCGGCGCAATCGCGATTCCGGATCTCAAGCGCGAACTCCGCGCACAGGGCATCGAGGTGCGGCTGTGAATGCAATGCATGCTGTCGAAATACATGCTGTCGACGCGCCTGTGCTCGATATCGAAGCGCTCGCCTGGGAAAAACAGGGCGGTCTGCTGCCGGCCATCGTGCAGGACGCCGACACGCATCGCGTGCTGATGCTGGGCTACATGTCGCGCGAGGCCTTGGCAAAAACGCTTGAACTGCGGCAAGTGACTTTTTTCAGCCGCAGCAAACAGCGGCTGTGGACCAAAGGCGAAAGCAGCGGGCATGGACTGTCGCTGGTGAGCCTTGAAGTGGACTGCGACAACGACACGCTGCTGGTGCAGGCGCGGCCGCAGGGGCCGACGTGTCATCTCGGCACCGCGAGCTGTTTTCCGTCGGCGCCGGGCGATGTGCTGGCTGAGCTTGACGGATTGATTCGCCTGCGCGAAGCGGATCGCCCGCCCGGCAGCTACACCACCAAGCTGTTCGACAGCGGCATCAAGCGCATCGCGCAGAAAGTCGGCGAAGAAGGTCTTGAGACCGCGCTGGCGGCCGTCGTCGAAGATGACGCAGCGCTGCTTGGTGAGGCGTCGGACCTGATCTATCACCTGATCGTGCTGCTGCGCGCGCGTGGGCTGTCGTTGGTCGATGTCAAACGCATCCTTGCGGAACGTCGCGGCTGAATCATGTCAGCTGGATGACATGGCCGTGATGGATGCATGATCGGCATTTGATGCGACCTGTGCCATTGGTCATACGCAAGTCGATGTGTCGCGTCTGCTAGTATTTCTCACGTGCTATCCGCACGTTTGATGAATCCAAAGGACGCTTTTATGTTCAAGAAATTCGCTGCCGAAGCGCTGGGTATCAGTGATGTCGGCATGATCATTTCGCCTGCTGATTTCGACAAGGTCGACGCCGACGATTACCTGTTCCATGAAGATGGCGAGAAGATTTTCTTTCTGATCAAGTCGAAGAAAGACGAGTACTGCTTTACCAATCTCGCACTGATTCATGTAGACGGCGACTCTGCGATCTCCAGCAAGCGTATGATCAAGCGCTATGAGTACGCGACCCAGCGCGTCGGCTACGTGGTGATTGAAACGGCTGGCACGCTTGATATGGACGTGGAGCTGAAGTTCGCGATTGGCGATGCGGCGTTCAGCATTGATGTCAAGAAGAGCTTCATCGAACAGGTCAAAGACATGTACAAGACTTTGATCGCCATCGGCAAGCAGCAGGCGCGCGATGCGCTTGGCCGCGACAACGCTGTGCGTACGCTTGAAGCCATGAGCGGCATGCTCAAGATCAACAGCCCCGGTGGCGAGGCTGGCGTGGTGTCACACTTCAACGCAGTGCTGGACAACTTGAACGACGCGATGCTGAACCGTCACGTCACGTCGGATTACGCAAAGACATTCGAGCGTTATATTCATAACAACGCACCGCCGTCTTTGCCGCGCTGAAACCGTGGGTTGCCGCATTGAGTGCTTGATTTCCAAGCACTCGCAACGTCTTGTATAAGAGTCCCGCCTCGTGCGGGACTTTTCATATTTGCAGCGCCTGATGATGGGTGTTCGCTAATATCATCGATTCGGCCCGAATATGTTTGAACTTGATGGCTCTGCTCACGTAGGAGGGGCTTTAGCCTGGGCTCCCCGCACTTTTTTCTTCTGATGGATCATAAGGCTACGAATATTTGGCGTATTTATGTCATCCCGAGCCGCAGGCGAGGGACTTGCTTTGTGATCGACTCGAAAAAAATTGGGCACACGGGCAGACGAAAATGTCCATCATCCTGCCTTTAGTTTCACTCGCTGTCGCGAGCGAGTCACTTTTCTTTGCCTGTGCAAAGAAAAGATAACCAAAAGAAAGCACACCCCGTCGTCGCGCCCGGCGCGTTGCGCCGGGTCCGCAGGTTTCGCGGGGTTTTTCGACAGTACATCCATGTACTGGTCGAAAAACGCGCGGCGTCCTGCCGCGCGCCCTGCGGGCCTGATCCGCGAACCCCGCCGCTTACAGGGGCCCCGGCAGATCAAGATCAACAGCG
>JANOKD010000027.1:0-54012 GCA_031419075.1 Lysobacterales bacterium | reverse complement strand
TGATCCGCAGGCACGTAGTCCTCAAGCTTGCGCATGATGAACAGGGACTCGGTGAAGTGATCTGCGCCGCGCATCGGGGTTGCCTGTCGAAATCAGAACTTCATTTTACTGCTGGGCTAGGTATTTCAGCAGCCTGCTAGGAGCGAATGACTTGCCGTGCGCGGCCCCGGATTAAACGCGTCGTTCAACCAGCACGACTCCGGCAGAATCAACGAAACAAATCAACCCGCCAGATGCCGCGCCTGACGCGGCGGCGTGGTGCTCTTCTTGCGCGGCACCGGCACCGGCCGTACGGGGTCCTCGTCCTCGAACGCCAGCCGCGAGCGACCGCCCTGACTGCGAAAGTCGTCGATCAGTGCCCGGTTCGCAATATCGGCTGCGACCCCGCCATCGGCGACCAGAAATGCCTGCAGCGCATGCAGCAACCGCTCATGCGCGATCGCATGGGTCTGACCTGTGCGGGCGTACAACCAATCGCTGAAGGCCAGAAAACGCCGGAACGGTGCATCGCCGAGCAATAGCGGCAAGGTTCGCGGCAGCCGACCGGAATTCGCCACCATGTCCCAGTACCGGGAGAAACGCGAAAGCCGCTGCATCGTGCCGAAATCGATGATGTCAGTGCTGAGGATGTTGTACGGCGGATCGGGATTGAAGCGCAGATCGTGCGCCTGAATATGCCGTGCAATCGGCGCGCCGCGCAGGCGTTTTAGGATGCCGAACTGGATTTCGTGCGGCGCCAGCGCCACCAGCCGGTCGAATCCCTGCGCGAAGCTGTCCACGCTTTCTCCGGGCAAACCGGCAATCAGATCCACATGCAGATGCGCCTTCGAATGCTCGCGCAGCCAGCGCAGATTCGCGGCCGCCTTCCCGTCGTTCTGACGCCGCGAGATGCGGGTCTGCACCTCCGGATCGAAGGTCTGGATGCCGATCTCGAACTGCAGCGTACCTTGCGGAAATAGCGCAATCGCATCCTTGAGCCGGTCGGGCAAGTGATCCGGAATCAGCTCGAAATGCACGAACGGGGGATCGTCCGCAGCAGCGTCGATTTTGCGCAGGAAGAAATCGAGAATCGCCAGCGAGGTGTCGACTTTGAGATTGAAGGTGCGGTCGACGAATTTGAACTGACGTACGCCGCGTGCGTAGAGGATTTCCAATTCGCCAAGAAAGCGCTCCAGCTCGAACGGCCATGCGGTCTTGTCCAGCGAGGACAGACAGAACTCGCACTTGAACGGACAGCCGCGCGACGCTTCAACATAGAGATGGCGCTGGCGCACGTCCTCCTCGGTGTATTCCGAATAAGGCAGCACCAGATCCTTCAGCTCGGCCTGCACACCGGGAATGATCCGCCCCGGCAGCGATTCACCGCGCAGCAGTTGTTCGACAAGCCATGCGAAGGTCACATCGCCCCAGCCGGTAATCACGTAATCGGCGAGCGCGCAGATCCGCTGTTCGCCCACTTCGTAGCTCACTTCCGGGCCGCCCAGCACGATGATCAGCTCGGGCACGACCGCCTTCAGCTGCGCCACCAGCCGCGTGCTTTCCTCGACATTCCAGATGTACACGCCCAGCCCGAGGATGCGCGGGCGACGGGCGAGGATCTTCTCGACGATCTCCTCGGTCTTCTGTCCGATCACGAATTCCACGATCTCCGAGCGCTCGCGCAGATCGCCCAGATTCGCGCGCAGATAGCGCAGGCCGAGAGAGGCATGCGAATAGCGCGCATTGAGCGTGGAGAGCAGGATGTCGGTCATTGGAGAAGTATATCGCCCGGCGAGTCCAAGGATGTGCCGTGTTAGAAGACCGCAGGACATGACCGCCAAAGGCGATTACGCCATCTTCACTTGCCGCCACTTCGACATCCTGTGGGATTCGCCACGACGATGCCGTGGCCGAGAGCTTCATCCAGCTATTCAAGCAGGAGCACGACGAGTAGAAAATCTCTCTGGCGCGGAACCGTGCGAAGACGGATGTGTTCGACTACATTGAAATATTTTAAAACCCGGTGCGCAGACATGGCAACAATCAAGGCCAGTCTCCGGTAGAGTTTGAAAAGCAGTTCCCACGACTCGGCTTCTTAGTGCCTGTAAAATCGGTGGTGATTCAGCTTGCTTGAAAGAACATTGGAAGCTATTTTTTCAGAGCTTCCAGACGATGTGCGGCGAAAAACGCGCGCCATTAGCCGAATTGTGGAAACTTAGTCACACAATTTGTTTGACAGACCCCCATCGGCCTTGTGTTCGGATTGATACAAGACTGTCACGTTCAACAGCATTGCAATACCACTGGCGATAACTTTCGCTGCGTTCTTATAATCTTCCTCCGCAAGCTCGCCCACGTGGAAATCTATCAAACTGGCCGCTGGCGCATTCGAGAATAATCGATCATAGGTTTCAATGTATCGCTGATCATTCAACGGAAAAGCAGCGTCCTTTTGGACATCCAGACTGTTCCGCAGATCAGTTAGTATGTTCCATGAATTGAGAATGTCGCTTGCCTTCAAATTCTCATGTAAATCCAAGTTTCTGAAGGTCGCATCTAGGTTGATGACCGTTTCCGATTCAAACACAGCATTTTTATCAAGCTGTAGATATTTTTTAATATAACCAGACTTAGTTCGATCCCAAAAAATCAGGCCATGCCTCTTGATCATCGTGTCTGATGGCTCGTCTACTGATCGCCATCCAAGCCAAATATGTTGAGCTTGAGCGATCATACAAATCGGATGAATATGCGCATCGATGTATTCTTCTGTGCCCATATTCAATAAATCAACTGTTCTTCTGGGTAATATTCTTCTTCTCCACCAAAATATGATTCTATACTTTCGAGAATACTCGGCGCTTTTCCATCTGGGCGGTAATGGGTCTCGGCAAACTTTTTAAGTTGATTAAATGCTGATGTAGGCCCCTCTTTTGTACTCTGACCAGCTTCTTCACAAACGCGACGAGCAAATTCTGTTGGTTTTTCGCCATTTCTTGGGGCTGAGCCTCGTGCCCATGATGGAGTATCTGTTTTTGGCTTTCCTCCCTTTGGCTGTATACGAACCTGCGGGCGCATGTGCCATGGAACTCTGCTACCAAGGGTAGCTGGTCCAAAACGCCCCATTCGTGTCATAGACATTGGGCCTCCTAGCACGAGACCACTCAGGCCGAATGGGTCAACAAGCAGGACGGGGCTTGCACCTACATACCCATACGTACTAATCCCGCCCGCCAGTCCAATCGGATCACTCTGCATATAGCGGCCAATCGTCGGCTCGTAATCGCGAAAACCGTTGTGCCAGAGATTCGATTCTGAATCGTAATACTGGCCGGGAAAGCCAAGGTTATAGCCACCGATCTGATTCAATGCAATGCCCCGCTCGAAAGCGCGGTTCGCAGCACGCCACACGCGCTGTTGGCTGGTGTTGGTCACCATCTCCGGTCGCCCAAGGTGGTCGCCATGCACCCAGTACAATGTATTGCCCTTAACAAGCCCCACCGGCTGACCGCCCAGCCACAAATAGCTGGTCCACTGACTGCCGATGCCGTTGCCGCTGGTAAAACGCTCCGCAAGCATGGTGTTCTGGCCCGCATAGACATAGCGGGTGCTGTTGCCGCCGCCCAAATACTTCAGCATGCGCTGGTCTTGCGCGTTGAAACGATAGGTCGTGGTGAAACCATTGCGCGTGTGCGTCTTCGGACGCAGGTAGGCATCGTAAGTCGTGGCGTTGTACTGGCCATCCGCATCGTGCCATGCATCGATATTGCCGACGGCATTGGTGTTGAACCAGCGCGTATTGCCGCCTGCAGCCGCAGAGAGCAGATGATGGTTGGTGGCTGGATACCCGTAGGTCGTGGGCACACCATTATCATTGCGGCTGGTGCGGTTGCCGACACCGTCGTAGCCCAAGATCATGCTGTTGCCGGGCATGGTCTGTGAGGTCACGCGGCTCAATGCGTCGTAGGCGTAGTCTTGGGTCAAGCCGGCATCTGCGCCGTTGGTGATCTTGGTGATTTCGTCGTTGGCGTTGTGCTGGTAATACAGTCCTTGGATGCCATCGGTGTGGATCGCGGTCGGGCGGCCGTCCAGATCGACCGGCGTCAGGCGCTGCAGGTTATTGCCGTAGGTCCAGTTGCTGATGCCGCCGAAGGGGTGATAGTTGATGGACCCTGCAATCACATTGGAAACGCCGTTCGCCGTTGTGGTGTTCATCAGCGTCAACTTGCCGCCGCTGTAGCCATAGCCGACGCTGACGCCGCTGGGATAGCTGATGCCTGTGACGCGGCCAACGGTGTCATAGGAATAACCCGTCCAATCGTCTGTCGCCAGACCTGCAGTGAAATCGCGGGTGACCGCGGTCTGACCCTGCGGCGTATAGCCGTAATGCCGGGAACCATCGCCGTAGTTGGCTTCGCACAGGCGACCTTTGCCGTTCTGACACCAATCGTAGCCATAGGCACGACCTTGCAGGCTGGTGCCATACCAGGTCAGGCGGCCAATGACGTCGTAGGCGTAAACCAAATCGGTACCGTCAGCCCGGCTTATGCCCGTCAGCTGCCCGGTGGCATTGTGCTGGAACGTGCTGACCCCGGTGTCAGGGCTGCTCTGCGCCCATAGTCGACCGAACCCGTCATAAACGTAAGTGGTGTTGAGATTGCGCGGGTCCACGACCTTGATGATGCGATCATCAGCGTTGTACTCGAAGCGAGTCACGGCATTGAGCGGGTCCGTTGAAGTCGAAAGCCGGCCCAGTGCGTCGTAGGTCATGGCCGTGGATCGATTCGACGAATCGGTGATGGTTTTGACATTGCCGTTGTCGTCGTAAGCATAGCGGACGTTCTGGCTGTGATTGCCGCGACGCGCGCGGACGCGACCCGACTCGTCGTAATCGACGAACGCGGTTTGGGTGATCGTAGGCACTTCCACCCAAATCTGCTCTTCCTCTACGCACTCCAACGCCCCCTCAATGGTCATCCAGCGCTTGCACTGAGTCTCGTAATGGCCGACAAGCTTGCGGTTGTCGACTCGAGTGATATTGCCCATCAGATCGTAGGTGTAAAGCTGATCTTCCTTACTCGCGCCTCCGGCGACGGTGCCGTTCGCGCTGCGCCACGTGCGTATTAGCCGACGCGCTGCATCGTACTCGTAATTGGTGGTCGCACCATCTGCGGCTGCGACTGAAGCCAGCAGTCCTTGCGCGTTGTAGGCATTGACCGTGTCCGCAGCGACTCCAGCGATCCAGCGTCGCAAGGTGGTCGTGCGGCCCTGGGCGTCGTAGATGATATCGACGATGTCACCATTAGGGCCTGTGATTCGGCCGGGCTCGCCCAGGCCATTGTGGCTGGAATAGGTCGTCGCATGACCAAGGCTGTTGGCAATGGACATCAAGTCGCCGTATGGGCTGTAACTGCTGACAACCGCATCGCCGTTACCGGAGAGCGGCCCATCTACAGTCATCGTTGCCAACATCCCATTCACATGTTCGGTATAGGCATACGTAGTGGTACGGGACTGATTGGCGACGCCGTTGACTGAAAGATTGGTGATTGTGATCGAGGACACGCGGTTATCCGCGTCATAGACGATATCGGCGCGCTTCAGACCTGCAACAACAATACTCAAAATTCTATTGCGTGTTGTATCCCAAGTGGTAAGCGTCGTGCGCGCCAGCGGCGTACCGACAGCATCCACCTGCTTTATGAGCTGACCTTTGGCATTGTAATCATAGTCGACGAGATTGCCGTTGAAATCACTGACGACATCGTCATATCCGTTCGCATCGAGGTTGTACTCTCGATAATTCGCAAAACAGTGCGTCGACGCGAACCCTTGCACACTCACTGGACTGCCATTTTGAAAGCTGTAACTGGTCTGTTTTCCAAGCGGATTTGTTTCGGTGGTAAATTTTACACCTTCGCCATTTGCAGCATAGGTAAATGTGTAGCGATCTTTCCCTCCGGCGTGTTCCGTGCTGATGACTTTACCGTTGGGGCTGTAGTCGTACCAAGAATAACGGACGCCGCCATAACTCTTGCCCGTGAGCGCGCCGAGCTGACTGGCGTTCTCGTAATGATACGCGATGGCCGTCGCCGGGCTACCTGGTCTGGACGTCGCCGACAGCAGGTGCAGGCCGGCGCCGAAACGGTTCGTCAAATAAGCGTAACCATAGTAGTTCCCGGCCGGATCACGAACGGATGTCAGCTGACCACTGGCCCAGATCAAGTCGACATAACGGCCGGAAGTGTGCGTGATGCGGACTGGATAAGTACCGCTATAGCCAAAGATCCAGCCGTTGCCTTGCTCATTCTTGATATCAGTCACGTAGCCGGCAGATGAATAACGCTCGACGAAATTATCTTCGTTATAAAGCACAAAACTACCATCAGACTGCTTTACGATTTTGGCAACCGGCGCGGGCTTTTCTTCATAGAAGATACCGTCTGATGCGTTCTTGAAAAATCGAAGGCGTTTCCCGTCCGGCCTGTGCGCCCAGATGACCGTATTGACACCTATGCCGCATGTCCCGCCTCCAGGACGGGGATAACAACTATTGACTTGGCTAGTGCCAAAGCTGAGTTTATAGTCGACATTGCTCAGCCAGTGCTTGCCGAATATTCCAACCCCCGCCCAGTGACGATTATATGTCCGGACCAGCGAAAGCCCCATCTCGCCTCGAGAGATGAAATCCATTTCGGGATCGATCTTGTTGCCTGTCGACAACACCACCGGATTGCCGCTGGTTCCGTTGCCATTGCTACCGACGCCACTTGATTCATTATCCGCGCAATCCTTATCTTCTTGGCGGGAATCTTCATCACCATTCTCAACGGATCCGCCACCGCCCTCAAATCTAGCGGAAAAACCGAAATTCAGAGATGAAAGAAAATCGCGGACGCCCTGGTTGCTTATGACTCCACTACCAACGATCGTCTGAGTAGGCAAATCATCATCTTCGGCAAAGGCTGTGTTCGGCCATAGGCAGCACATCACCATTACCGGCACCAAGAATAGCCAACAGTGTTTGAAGTGCAAA
Organism: Lysobacterales bacterium; assembly: GCA_031419075.1. Taxonomy (GTDB): domain Bacteria; phylum Pseudomonadota; class Gammaproteobacteria; order Xanthomonadales; family Xanthomonadaceae; genus Lysobacter_I. Next base: position 46,997 of record JANOKD010000027.1, on the reverse strand, counting down.
GCCGTGAGACGTAATTCAGTACTGGTCATTTCCATGCGCGCCATATTATTTCCCTGCCTATAGATCGATTTCATGGTCCGGACACTTATATAGACCGACCATAAGCCACACGCTGTTCTGGATCGTTTTTATCAGGAAATGACATGATCAGTCAAATCGTTCAAATCAATGCCAGAGACGTGCGCACATCATCGACACACGATATGCGCTGCAGAACCGGAGACTTCCCTTACGTCACGAACTGTTCGCTGAGAATGCGTTCTTCAAGATTGTGTTCGGGATCGAACAGCAGCGTGACCAGATGTTCGCGGGATTCGCGGATCGCCACTTCCACCACATCGCGGACTTCGTGCGAGTCGGCAGTCGCGCTGACCGGACGTTTGTAGGGATCGAGCACGCGGAAACGCACTTCGGTCTGGGCTTTGAGCAGCGCGCCGCGCCAGCGTCGCGGGCGGAACGGCGCAATCGGGGTCAGTGCGACCACACCGCTGCCCAGCGGCAAAATCGGGCCACCTGCGGAATAGTTGTAGGCGGTGCTGCCGGCCGGAGTGGCCACCATCACGCCGTCGCAGATCAATTCATCCAGCCGCATCTGGCCATTGAGTTCGATGCCGATATGCGCAGCCTGACGGGTCTGGCGCAGCAGCGACACTTCGTTGTAGGCCAACGACGACACGCTGGCGCCGGATTCGGTCAGCACCTGCATTTCCAGCGGATGCAGTTTCGCGGGTTCGGCCGCGGCGAGACGCTCGAACAGATCGCCCGCGTCGTATTGATTCATCAGGAAGCCGACCGTGCCGAGTTTCATGCCAAACACCGGACGACCCAGGCCGCCGTGGCGATGCAGCGTATGCAGCATGAAGCCGTCGCCGCCCAGTGGGCAGATCACATCGGCATCTTCCGGAGCGCATTGGCCGTAATGCGCGCTCATCGCAGCCAACGCCGACTGGGCGTCGGCGGTGTTACTGGCGAGAAACGCGATTCGTTTCGCTGTCACGGTCCACTCCATTCGCGAGGGCCGGCGCCCTCGCGATGAGCATAGCCGATCAACCTTCTGCCGACAGCATCGACAGTCTGCGCACCGCCACCGACGCGGTCGGATAATCAAGGGTCTTCTGTGTCGCCAGTTCGCCAAGCATGCTCAGGGTGAAACGCAGCGAGGCATCGTCGCGTTCGATCCAGTGCTTGAGTTTGGCGTCGGCGTTGGCGCCGGGCGCTTCCAGCACCTGCATCGTCAGCAGGCGCTGTTGCGCGGCGAGTTCATCGCGCAGTGAGCCGCGCGCGACCGCGTGCCAGCGGCCGTCAACCGCCAGCGTATCGATCTGCGCATACAGCCACGGCAGCTTGAGCGCTTCGCCCAGCCGGAAATGCGCCTTCGCAATATCCACCGGCTTGAGCTTGCGCGCACGCGCGATTTCAATGATGTCGCAGCACCATTCCAGATACGGCAGCGCCGCCAACTGTTTCGCCAGCGCCTCCGGCAGACCCTTGGCTTTCCAGTCGGCAAAACTGGCGTCGTATGCCGGCCGCATCGTCGGCGGCAGGATGCCCGAGCCGGCGCGGATTTCTCGAAAGCCGTCGTGATAACGACCGACTGCAGCGGTGATGTCCGGGATCGCGCCTGGGCGAGACAGCAGCCAGCGCGTCATTGAGCGCTGCAGCGACCAGATCACCTGCAGCGCATCGACCTGCACCGACTCCGGCACCTTGCCGTCCAACGCATCGATCTGGGTCCACAGTTCGCGCGCGTCCAGCGTTTCGCGGGTGATGGTGAAGGCTTTCGCCACTTCGCCCGGGCTGCGGCCGGTGTCTTCGGTCATGCGCAGGCTGAAGCTTGCGCCCATGCGATTGACCATCGAATTGGTCACCGCGGTGGCGATGATCTCGCGCTTCAGGCGGTGCTGCTCCATCGCCTTGGCGTACTTCTGCTGCAGCGGCTGCGGAAAATAGCGCACCAGTTCTTTAGACAGATACGGGTCTTCCGGCACGTCGGAACCCAGCAGCTGCTGGAACAGCACAATCTTCGAATACGACAGCAGCACCGACAGTTCCGGCCGGGTCAGACCGATGCGACGCGCCTTACGGTCGGCGATTTCTGCATCGCTGGGCAGATATTCGATCTGGCGATCGAGCAGCCCCTGCGATTCCAGCGTGCGGATGAAATGCTGTTTCGAGCCGAGGCGCGACAGCGTCATCCGCTGCATCAGACTCAGCGCCTGATTCTGGCGGTAGTTGTCGTTGAGCACGAGTTGAGCGACTTCATCGGTCATCGATGCCAGCAGCTTGTTGCGCTCGGGCATCGTCAGTTTTTTACGCTGCACTTCTGCGTTGAGCAGAATCTTGATGTTGACTTCGTGGTCGGACGTGTCCACACCCGCTGAGTTGTCGATGAAATCAGTGTTGAGCAACACGCCGTTGAGCGCAGCGTCGATGCGTCCGAGTTGGGTCAGACCAAGATTGCCGCCCTCGCCCACCACTTTGCAGCGCAGTTCACCGCCGTTGACGCGCAGACCGTTGTTGGCGCGGTCGCCGACATCGGTATGGGTTTCGCTGGCGGCCTTGACGTAAGTGCCGATGCCGCCATTCCACAGCAGGTCGACCGGCGCTTTGAGAATTTCGTGCATCAGCTCCATCGGGCTCATGGACGCAGCGTCCGATGCGATGCCGAGCGCAGCCTTGATGTCTGCCGACAGCGGAATCGATTTGGCTGAGCGCGGATAAATGCCGCCTCCCTTGCTGATGAGGGTTTTATCGTAATCGTCCCAGCTCGAACGCGGCAGCTTGAACAGGCGATCGCGCTCCTTGAACGAGATCGCGGCATCCGGATTGGGGTCGAGGATGATATGCCGGTGATCGAACGCGGCCAGCAGGCGGATATGCTTCGACAGCAGCATGCCGTTGCCGAATACATCGCCGGACATATCGCCGATGCCGACACAGGTGAAATCCGCAGTCTGCGAATCGCGGCCCATCGCGCGGAAATGGCGCTTGACCGATTCCCAGCCGCCGCGCGCAGTGATGCCCATGCCTTTGTGGTCGTAGCCGACCGAGCCGCCGGATGCGAATGCATCGTCGAGCCAGAAGCCGTGCGCGCGGGCTATTGCGTTGGCGATATCCGAGAAGGTTGCGGTGCCCTTGTCGGCAGCGACGACAAGATACGGGTCATCGCCATCGTAGCGGACCACGCCATCGGGCGCGACGATCTTGCCGCCGACGATATTATCGGTGATGTCCAGCAGACCGTTGATGAAACGCTTGTAGCAGGCGACGCCTTCGGTGAACCAGGCGTCGCGATCAACCGCCACATCCGGCAGCTGTTTGCAGAAGAAACCGCCCTTCGAACCGACCGGCACAATCACGGTGTTCTTGACCATTTGCGCTTTGACCAGACCCAACACTTCAGTGCGGAAATCTTCGCGGCGGTCGGACCAGCGCAGGCCACCTCGCGCGACCGGACCGAAGCGCAGATGCACGCCTTCGACGCGCGGGCCGCAGACGAAAATTTCGCGATAGGGTCGCGGCTTCGGCAGATCAGGCACTTTCGAAGCATCGAATTTGAAGCTGATGTAATCGGCAGGGCCGCCGTCGGCGCGGACGCCATTTTTATATTGAATGTAGTAGTTGGTGCGCAGCGTCGCTTCGATCACACTGACGAAGCCGCGCAGAATGCGGTCCTCATCAAGGCTGGAGACGCTGTCGAGCAATGCGGTGATCGCGTGGCGAGTGGCTTCGAGCTGCGCTTCACGCTTACTGGAGCGCGCGGCGATGACCGGCTCCACCGCGGCCAGCATCGCGGTGTCGTTGCCCGCGAGCGCTGACAGCTGGTGACGGAATTGTGCCATTCCGATTTTGATATCGGCCTTGCTCTCGGTGCCGGTGATCGGGTCGAACCGCGCCTCGAACAGCTCGGCAAGCAGACGGGCAATGATCGGATAGCGTGCAAACGTGTCTTCGACATAGCTTTGCGAGAACGGCACCCCGAGTTGCAGCAGATATTTGCAATACGCGCGCAGCATCGCGACTTGGCGCCACGACAGATTGGCGGCGAGAATCAGCCGATTGAAGCCATCGTTCTCCGCGTTGCCGCGCCATAACTGCACGAATGCGTCTTCGAAGCATGCGTTGAAGTCATCGACATTGAGATCGGCGCGACTCGCTTCGACCTCGAAATCCTGGATGAAAGCCACTTGTCCGTCGACGTCCAGTCGATACGGGTGTTCCGAGATCACGCGCAGGCCCATGTTTTCCATCATCGGCAGCGCGTCGGACAATGGAATATCGTCGCCGATGCGGTAGAACTTGAAGCGAAGCCCGCCGTCCTGGTCGCGGCATAGATTCAGACGCAGATCGTTCTGCGGAGTGAGCGCAGCGACCTGTTCGACATCGTCTGCGGCCACCGCCGCGGACACTTTCTCGATGTAACCCGCAGGCAGGGCGCGACCATAGCGGCTGGCCAGCGCAAGCCCGCGTTCTTCGCCGTGGCGGGAGACCAGCTGTTCGCGCAGATCGTCCTGCCAGTTGCGCACAATCGCGGTGAGTTTGGCGTCGATCTGCGCCGCGTCGACCTCGACAATCTCGCTTTTGCGCGGACGCACCAGCATGTGCAGCTGCGCCAGCGGCGAATCGCCGAGCTGGATGGTGGAGTCGACGCGATCCGCGCGCAGCACATCCTTGAGCATCGCTTCGATGCGCAGGCGGATTTCGGTGTTGTAACGATCGCGCGGGATATAGGCCAGTACCGAATAGAAGCGACCGTAGCGGTCGTGGCGCAGGAACAGGCGGCTGCGCACGCGCTCCTGCAGACTCAAAATACCGGACGCCAGCTGATACAGCTCGGTCTCTGTCGATTGGAACAATTCGTCGCGCGGCAATTTCTCAAGGATATGGCGCAGCGCCTTGCCGCTGTGCCCGGCCGGATGCAGGCCGGAAGTTTTCATCACATAATCGTGACGTTCGCGCACCAGCGGGATTTCCCAAGGGCGGCGTGTGTAGGCACTGGAGGTATACAGACCGATGAATCGCTGCTCCGCGACCGCGCGGCCGTTGGCGTCGAAACTCAGCACGCCGATGTAATCCATATAGCCCGGACGATGTATGGTGGCGCGGGCGTTGGTTTTGGTCAGAATCAAGGCATCCGCCGCGCCCGACTGCGGCGTGACGTGCGCAGCGAGCGTGCTCAACTTGCGCGGCTGACTGGTTTCGCGGCCACGCAGCAGACCAAGACCGGTGTCAGCATCGGCAGCCAGCACTTCATCATTGCCCTGCTTGCGCACCCGGTATTCGCGATAGCCCAGAAACGTGAAGTGATCGTCGGTCGCCCAGCGCAGAAACGCCTGCGCTTCTTGGCGTGCTTCATCGCTGATCGGCATCTTGCGTTTGCCCACATCGTCGGTGACATCGAGCATCTTCTGACGCATCGCCGGCCAATCTTCAACGATACCGCGCACATCGGACAGGACACTGCGAATCGCGGTTTCAACTTCGGCAGCATCGGCCGCGGACTGGCGGTCGATTTCCAGATGCATCATCGACTCGACCGCGCCCTCGCCCACCGCGGTGAGCTTTCCGCTGCGATCGCGCGCGATCTTGACCACCGGGTGTCCCAGCACATGCACGCCGACGCCGCGCTCGGCCAATGCCATCGTCACCGAATCGACCAGAAACGGCATGTCGTCGTTGACGATCTGCAGCACGGTGTGCGGCGATTCCCAGCCGTGCTTGGCAAGCGTCGGATTGAACAGACGCACGCTCGGCGTGCCGGGTTTACGGCTGCGCGAGAAATCCAAAAAGTCGTTCGCAAGCGCGGCCCAGCCATCTGCGCCATGCATCGGCAGCTCATCCTCGGTCATGCGCAGATAGAACGCGCTGGCGAACGCGCTGGCATCGTCCTGACGCGCCTTGCCGGCGCGCTTGCGGATCGCGTCGAAAACCGGGTCGAGCAGCGTGGTCGCGGCGCGTCCCGGTGTTCGTGTGGCCGGGCGACGCGAGGCGGGTGCTTTCGTGGTCATGTGCGGATACTGTCCGTATGGAGGGCGGTGGGCGCGGGCGTGAATGGCAAGGCTGCTGCCAAGGCAGTCAGCGTCGAAAAATCGGCGCTGACGTCAGTCGCTGAAAATCAGCGCAAACCTGTTTCATTGCGGGCGATGACCAAGCGTTGGATCTCGCTGGTGCCTTCATAGATTTCGGTGATCTTGGCGTCGCGAAAGTAGCGTTCCAGCGGCATTTCCTTCGAATAACCCATGCCGCCGTGGATCTGCACGGCCTGATGGGTGATCCACATTGCCGCTTCGGACGCAACCAGTTTGGCGATGGCCGCTTCGTTGGTGAAACGCTGGCCTTCGCTCTTCAGCCACGCCGCGCGCAGGGTCAGCAGCGTCGCCGCGTCGAGCTTGCACTTCATGTCGGCGATCTTGGACTGGGTCATCTGGAACGTACCAATCGGCGCACCAAACGCCTTGCGATCCTTGACGTAGATCAGCGTGGCTTCGTACGCAGCGCGGGCGATGCCGATGGCCTGCGAGGCAATCCCGATGCGGCCGGCGTCGAGTACACCCATTGCGATCTTGAAGCCTTCGCCTTCGGCACCCAGCACTTCATCCGGCTGCACGACATAGTCGGCGAATTCGATTTCGCAGGTGGCCGACGCGCGGATGCCCAGCTTGGGTTCGGTCTTGCCACGGTGGAACCCGGGCTTGGCGGTGTCGATCATGAACGCGGTGATGCCGCGCGCGCCTTTGTCGGGATCGGTCATCGCGAACAGCACGATGTATTTAGCGACCGGACCAGAGGTGATCCAGCTTTTTTTACCGTTGATGACGTAGCTGCCGTCGCCCTGCTTGACCGCTCTGCAGCGCATCGCGGTGGCGTCGGAACCAGACTGCGGTTCGGTCAGCGCGAATGCACCGATCTCGCGGCCTTCGGCAATCGCGCGGACGTACAGCTGCTTCTGCGCCTCGGTGCCGAATTTCAGGATGCCGTTGCAGAACAGCGAATTGTTCACCGACAGGATGGTCGAGTGCGCTGCGTCGCCGGCAGCGATTTCGATCATCGCCAGCACATAGCTGATCGGGTCCATCCCAGCGCCGCCGTATTCGGCTGGCACCTCAATGCCCATCAGCCCGTTTTCGCCAAGGGTGCGAATGTTGGCGAGCGGAAATTCGCCGGTCTGATCGTGATGCTCGGCGCTGGGCGCGATTTTCTCCTGCGCGATGCGCCGGGCCACGTCCTGAATCATCAACTGCTCTTCTGTGAAGCGAAAATCCACGGCGCACCTCGGGTGATTGTGTGGGGGTATGAAATCGAAACCAGAATTGTAGCCGCGAGCGCCCGGCAACCCCAGCCCGCTTGACCGTTCGCGCAGCAGCGGACACAATTATCTCTGTATCGCGATAGGAAGATATTATGGATCTCGAAGCTTGGTCCGCGCGCCTGAAGGTGCTGGCCGACGCCACCCGCGTACGCCTGCTGGCCCTGCTGGAATCCGAAGAGCTGACCGTGGCCGAGCTGTCCTCGATCACCCGGCTGGCTCAGCCGCGCGTGTCCACGCATCTGGCCCGTCTGAAAGAGGCCGGACTGGTCCGCGATCGCCGCGCGGGCGTTTCCGCCTATTACCGCTTCGATGAAGCGACTCTGGATCACGCTCAGCTTGCCTTGTGGCGAGCACTGCGCGAAGGCAGCGACGACCCGCTGCTGCGCCAGGATGCAGAGCGCATCCCCGGCGTGCTCGCGGCCCGCGCCACCGACGCCAACTGGGCGGACAGCGTGGCCGGCGACATGGAGCGCCACTACTCACCGGGCCGCACCTGGGAAGCCCTGGCGCGCTCGGCGCTGCCGCTGCTGGCGCCCGGACACGTGCTGGACATCGCCTCCGGCGACGGCGTGCTGGCCGAACTGTTGGCGCCGCACGCCCGCGAGTACGTGTGTATCGACGCCAGCGCCCGCGTCGTCAACGCCGCCAGCGAACGTCTGCGCCGCTTCGCCAACGTGCAGGTCCGCGAAGGCGACATGCATGCGCTGCCGTTCGCGGACCATCATTTCGACCTCGTCGTATTGATGCATGCCCTCACCTACTCAGCACATCCGGCGGTCGCGGTCGCCGAAGCCGCGCGCGTCCTGCGCCCGGGCGGGCGCCTGCTGCTGTGCAGCCTCGCCGAACACCAGCATCGCGCAGCCGTCGAGGCCTACAGCCACGTCAACCTGGGCTTTGCCGATAAGGATCTGCGCCGATTCATTGAACAGGCCGGGCTGCAGATCGCCACCTCGGAGTCCGTGACCCGCGAGAAACGCCCGCCTCATTTCGAAGTGATTTCAATGATCGGTATCAAACCTGGAGCCCAACCATGAGCACACTTCCCTGGCTGGCCCCCGAACGCGTCGCCAAACTCGAAGCCGCCCTGCGCGCGCGCATCCTGATGCTGGACGGCGGCATGGGCACGATGATCCAGCAATACGAACTGGGCGAAGACGATTACCGCGGCACCCGTTTCGCCAGCGGTTTCGACGCCCAGGCCATCGCTGATCACGTGCACGGCGCAAGCTGCGGCTGCGCGCATGACCAGAAAGGCAACAACGATCTGTTGAGCCTCACCCGCCCCGACATCATCCAGGGCATTCACACGGCGTATCTGGATGCCGGGGCCGATCTGATCGAAACCAACACCTTCAACTCGACCACCATTTCGCTGGCCGATTACGGTCTGCAGCCACTGGCGCGCGAGTTGAACGAAACCGGCGCGCGTCTCGCCCGGGCCGCCTGCGATGCCGCCGAGGCGGCCACACCCGACAAACCACGCTTCGTGGTCGGCGTGCTGGGCCCGACCAGCCGTACCGCATCGATCAGCCCGGACGTGAATCGCCCGGGTTTCCGCGCGATTTCGTTCGACGAGCTGCGTGTGACCTACTGCGATGCGGTCAACGGCCTGATCGACGGCGGCGCCGATGTCATCATGGTCGAAACAATTTTCGACACCCTCAACGCCAAAGCGGCGCTGTTCGCGGTGGAGGAAGTGTTCGACGCCCGCGGCGCGCGTCTGCCGATCATGATCTCCGGCACGATTACCGATGCCTCCGGCCGCACGCTCTCCGGACAGACCGCCGAAGCGTTCTGGTATTCGCTGCGGCATGCGCGCCCGCTCACCATCGGCTTGAACTGCGCGCTTGGGGCGAAAGATCTGCGCCCGCACGTGGATGTGCTCGCCCAGATCGCCGACGTGTACATCAGCACCCACCCCAACGCCGGATTGCCGAATGCGTTTGGCGGTTACGACGAAACACCCGAGGACATGGCCGATGTGCTGCGCGAATTCGCGATGTCCGGGCTGCTCAACGTGGTCGGCGGCTGCTGCGGCACCACGCCCGCGCACATCCGCGCGATTGGCGATGCGGTTGCCGGGCTGCCGCCGCGCGCTTTGCCCTCGATAAGCGGAGCGGAAGCCGCATGACCACCCGGCAAGACACTGAGACGCATTTCACCCGGCTCAGCGGCCTGGAACCGCTGGTCATCACGCCGGAAACCAATTTCGTCAACATCGGCGAGCGCACCAACGTCACCGGCTCGGCGCAGTTCAAGAAATTGATCCTCGAAGGTCGTTTCGATGAAGCCGTGGTCGTCGCGCGCCAGCAGGTGGAAAACGGCGCGCAGGTGCTCGACGTCAATATGGATGAGGGCATGCTCGACTCCGAAAAGGCGATGGTCGATTACCTCAATCTGATCGCCGCCGAGCCCGACATCGCGCGCATTCCGGTGATGGTGGACAGCTCGAAATTCAGCGTGATCGAAGCCGGCCTGAAATGTCTGCAGGGCAAGGGCATCGTCAATTCGATCTCGATGAAGGAAGGCGAAGCCGAATTCCTGCGCCAGGCGCGGCTGGTGCGCCGCTACGGCGCCGCGGTGGTGGTGATGGCCTTCGACGAACGGGGCCAGGCCGATACCGTCGCGCGCAAGGTCGAGATCTGTTCGCGCGCCTATGCGCTGCTGACAGAAAGCATTGGTTTTCCGCCCGAAGACATTATTTTCGACCCGAACGTGTTCGCGGTCGCCACCGGCATTGAGGAACACAACGATTACGCAGTCGCCTTCATTGAAGGCACCCGCGAACTCAAGCGGCGCTTCCCGCTGAGCCATATCTCCGGCGGCGTCTCCAACGTGTCGTTCTCGTTCCGCGGCAACGAACTGGTGCGTCAGGCGATCCACGTCGTGTTTCTGTATCACGCCATCAAAGCGGGTATGGACATGGGCATCGTCAACGCCGGCGCGCTGCCGCTGTACGACGATCTGGAAGCCGATCTGCGCGAACGCGTCGAAGACGTGGTGCTCAATCGCCGCGCCGATTCGACCGAACGATTGCTGGAAATCGCCGACAGGTTCAAGGGCAAAAAAGGCGAGAAGCGCGTCGAAGATCTGCGCTGGCGCGATAAACCGGTGCGCGACCGCCTGTCGCATGCGCTGGTCCACGGCATCGATCAATACATCGAAACCGACACCGAAGAAGCGCGCGCACAGGCCACGCGCCCGCTGGATGTCATCGAAGGTCCGCTGATGTCGGGCATGAACGTGGTCGGCGACCTGTTCGGCGCCGGCAAGATGTTCCTGCCGCAGGTGGTGAAGTCCGCGCGGGTGATGAAAAAAGCCGTCGCCTATCTGCTGCCGTACATCGAAGCCGAGAAACTGCGCACCGGCGATGTGGGCAAGAACAACGGTAAGATCATCATGGCCACCGTGAAAGGCGACGTGCACGATATCGGCAAGAATATCGTCGGCGTGGTGTTGGCCTGCAATAATTTCGAGGTGATCGATCTCGGCGTGATGGTGCCAGCGCAGATTATTTTAGATCGCGCCCGTGAAGAGAATGCCGACATCATCGGCCTCTCCGGCCTGATCACGCCGTCGCTGGAAGAAATGAGCCATGTCGCGCGGGAAATGCAGCGACAGGGACTGACCATGCCGCTGATGATCGGCGGCGCCACCACTTCGCGCGCGCACACCGCGCTGAAAATCGACCCGCACTACAAGTCGCCGACGGTGTGGGTGAAGGATGCCTCGCGCGCGGTCGGCGTGGCGCAGTCGTTGATCTCGAAAGAACTGCGCGAGAACTTCGTCGCCGCCAACGACAGCGACTATGCGGACATCCGCGCCCGCCACAAAAACCGCGGCGACGCCAAACGTCTGGTGCCTCTGGCCAAAGCGCGCGCGCAGCGTTTCAACGGCCGCTGGGACGACTACACGCCGCCAGCGCCGAAACAGCCGGGCCTGACCGTCTTCGACAACTATCCGCTGGCCGAGCTGATCGAGTACATCGACTGGACGCCGTTCTTCAGCACCTGGGAACTGGCCGGAAAATATCCGGCAATTCTCACCGACGCTGTTGTTGGTACCCAGGCGACCGAGCTGTATCGGGACGCACGCGCGATGCTGAAGCGCATCGTCAAAGAACAATGGCTGACCGCAAAAGGCGTCTTCGCGCTGTGGCCGGCGAACAGCGTTGGCGATGATGTCGTAATTCTCCTTCCCCCGCATGCGGGGGAAGGTTGGGATGGGGGCAATGACGTTGCGCCCCCTCCTCAATCCTCCCCCGCATGCGGGGGAGGAAGCAAAGTCACCCTGCACTTCCTCCGCCAACAGGTCGACAAACCCGTCGAACGCCCCGACTTCTGCCTCGGCGATTTCATCGCACCGCTCGACTCCGGAAAACAGGACTGGATCGGTGGGTTCGCAGTCACTGCGGGCATCGGTATCGAACCGCACGTCGCGCGTTTTGAAGCCGATCACGATGACTACAGCTCAATCCTGCTCAAATCATTGGCCGACCGCCTCGCCGAAGCGTTTGCCGAACGCTTGCACCAGCGCGTACGCAGAGAATTCTGGGGCTACGACAGCGATGAGTCGCTCGACAACAGTGCGCTGATCGACGAGAGCTACCGCGGTATCCGCCCTGCTCCAGGCTATCCGGCCTGCCCCGAGCACAGCGAAAAAGGCACATTGTTCCGCCTGCTTGACGCGACCAGGCATGCCGACATGACTCTGACCGAAAGCTTCGCGATGCTGCCCACCGCGGCGGTGTCCGGTTATTACTTCAGCCATCCGGACAGCCAGTATTTCGTGGTCGGCCGGGTGTCGAAAGAACAGGTCGAGGACTACGCGAAGCGCAAGGGCGCGACACTGGCGCAGGCCGAACGCTGGCTGGCATCGAATCTGGACTACGATCCGGAATAAGCCTTGCATAGAGATCCGCAATGAGCGACGACACCGACAGCCAGACCAGCAACGCCGCGTTCATCGCACGCCACGCCGCCGCCGGGCGGATCGGTTTGTGCGCAGGCGGCGACGCTTTGAGCCGCTTGATTCGACAGGCGCAGGCTCCGCTGACCGATGACGGCCACCGCAGCCTCTGGTCGCATGCGTTCGTGTTCAGCGAACGGCGGTCGGATGGCCAGTGGTGGGTCATCGAATCCGATCTCGACCTGCGCTACAAGCAAATGCGTCTGGGCGTGCAGGAAAACCGCGTCGAACGCTATTTCGATGCCGAAGCGTTTCCGAACATCGCGATCCTCGATTTCGGGCTTGATGATGTGCAGACACGGCAGGTCGTGACCGCCGGGCTGGATCTGTTGTCAGGACTCACCAGCTACTCGCTGAGCGAACTGATCGGCACGATGTTCGCGATGCACAGCCGGCGTCTGCGCAAGCGCGACAATCTGCTTGCGAAAGAAGGCGCGCTGTACTGTTCGGCGATGGTGCAGCACTGCTACGCCGCGGCAGGAGTTCATCTGCTGCCCGGCGTCTCTGGCAAGAACATCGCCCCGCACGACCTCACCGGCTCGCCGCTGCCGCATCGTGCACACCGGCTGGTGCGCGATCTCGGCGTCTCGCGTCTGCGCGAATTCGCGCACAGTGCGGAAGCGTTGCTGGCGACGCCGGTGGACGAGTTATTTTGAGTAGGCTGGGCTGAAAAGCCCAGCTGTTGTTACGCGTCGCTGGCAATCGAATGCATTCACACGATTCGTTCGACACAATGCTGGGCTTTTCAGCCCAGCCTACTTTTCCGCGTGGGCTGGGCTGAAAAGCCCAGCTGTTGTGACGCGTCGCTGAAAATCGAATGCATTCACACGACTCGCTCGACACGATGCTGGGCTTTTCAGCCCAGCCTCCTTTTCCGCGTAGGCTGGGCTGAAAAGCCCAGCATGATTTACAAGCTTAGCCGGCACTCGAATGAACCCACATGCTCCATTCGACGCGGTGCTGGGATTCTCAGCCCAGCCTACTTCTGGTTCTCACCACACCAGATCGTCGGGGACTTGATACTGCGGATCCGCGTAAGGGTCGTCTCCTACCGGCGCATTCGGATCGACGCGCAGCGCGACGGACGGTGCGAACAGCGCTTCGGCCTGGTCGAGCGATTCCGCCGTGACCAGCAGATAACGTCCATCCAGCTGGACCACGCCAAGTTCACCCGCATTGAGCGCTTTAAGCTGTTCGGCGTTGACGTAGATGCGCTTGATCTTGGTGCCGTAGGCGAAATGACGTGCGATGTCGGCGGCAGGATCGTTCAAACCCTTGTCTTTGATGAATTCGACCAGCTTCGCCTTCGCTTCGCGACGCACCCGCGCGTCTTCCTGTTTCACGCGTTCGGCTTCGACACGCTCTTCCTTCTCGCGCTGGGCGCGGATCGCATAAGCCTTGGCAAGATCCATTTCCTCCTGCGTTCGCGGTGCGCGGCTCTGCGCCGGCGGGCCGGATCTGTGCTGCTGTGCGCCAGGCGTCCGCGCATTGGCCGGCTGCGCACCGGGCGGCCGAACAGCAGACTTGTGCGGATGTGCGCCCTGCCCTGCACGCGGCGGACCCCGATCGCGGCGTTCATTGCGATCTGCCGGCTTCGCAGCGGGTTTCGTGCCCGGCGGTGCACCGTGATTGGGACGGGGATTCGCGCCTGCCGCCGGACCACGACGGCTGTTGTCCTGTACTGGACGCGCGGGCTTTTCGGGTTTCGGCGCCGGCTTGAAGCCCAGGCCCAACAATTGATCGCGAAGAGAGTCAGTCATATCAGCCTGGTCATATCAGCGGTGCCACATCGAAAGTCATCGGTCAATAATGCGGTGGAGGCGGCTCATCGCCGGGATCTGCCATCAGATCTCCACGGTTGAGTTTGACCTCTTCCAGCACGCGGCGCAGCAGATCAGCGCTGCGTGCGGCTTCGGTGCGCAAATCCGCCAGCGCGTCGCTGAGTTCGGACATGGTGTGCTCCTGGAACGCGAGACGCGTTTCCAGTTCGACCACCCGCGCCTGCAGCGCGTCCGGCGTATGCGTGGCGGTCATGCTGAGCGCGCCCGGATCGAACGGCCGCGGCCGATGCCGTAATACGCCAAGCCGCTGGCTTCGATTTCCACCGGGTTGTACAGATTGCGGCCATCGAACACCACAGCGTCGTTGAGCGTGCGCTGCAGCTTGGCGAAATCCGGGCTGCGGAACTGCTTCCACTCGGTCACCACCACCAGCGCATCCGCGCCCTGCAGTGCATCAGGCGCGTGTTCGCACAGGGTCAGATCATCGCGCTCGCCGAAGATACGCCGCGCTTCCTGCGTGGCTTCGGGATCGAAGGCGCGCACCTGTGCGCCGGCATCCCACAGTTGCTGCAGCAGACGCCGGCTGGAGGCTTCGCGCATGTCGTCGGTGTTGGGCTTGAACGCCAACCCCCACACCGCGAACGTCTTGCCGCGGATCGCCGCTTCGCTGCCGAAATGGCGGACGATCAATTCAAACAGATGCGATTTCTGCCGATCATTGACCGACTCCACCGCATCCAGCAGTTCCGCACGATAGCCGGACTGCTGGGCGGTGCGTGCTAAAGCTTGCACGTCTTTGGGAAAACACGAACCACCGTAACCGGCGCCCGGATAGATGAAATGCCAGCCGATGCGCGGATCCGAGCCGATGCCCTGGCGCACCATTTCGATATCGGCGCCGACTTTCTCGGCGATATTGGCGATCTCGTTCATGAAGCTGATCTTGGTCGCCAGCATCGCGTTGGCGGCGTATTTGGTGAGCTCGGCCGAACGCACGTCCATCACCACGATGCGTTCGTGATTGCGATTGAACGGTGCATACAGTCGTTTCAGTTTTTCCACTGCAATCGCGCTGTCGGCGCCGATCACGATACGGTCCGGACGCATGCAGTCTTCGACGGCCGCGCCCTCTTTGAGGAATTCGGGGTTGGACACCACGTCATACGCGATATCCGCGCCGCGCTCGGCCATCGCGGCC
Source organism: Lysobacterales bacterium (assembly GCA_031419075.1). Taxonomy (GTDB): domain Bacteria; phylum Pseudomonadota; class Gammaproteobacteria; order Xanthomonadales; family Xanthomonadaceae; genus Lysobacter_I. The sequence continues at coordinate 31,741 of JANOKD010000027.1, read as the reverse complement.
GCAATCGTCGCGCTGACTTTGTCTGCAGTGCCAACGGGCACGGTGGATTTATTCACGATCACCGCCGTGCGCTGCAAATGCATGCCGATCGTCTTCGCCACCGCCAGCACGTACTGCAGATCGGCACTGCCGTCTTCGTCCGGCGGCGTACCAACCGCGATAAAAATCACGTCGCCGTGCGCGATCGCCGCGGCGGCATCGGTGGTGAAATCAAGACGGCCTCCGGCGTGATTCGCCTTGACCATCGGCTCCAGGCCGGGCTCATAGATCGGGATGATGCCGCGGCGCAACCCTTCGATCTTGGCGACGTCAATATCGACGCAAACCACTTCGTGCCCGACTTCAGCGAGACAGGTTCCGGTGACCAGACCGACATAGCCGGTCCCGAAGATGGTGACGCGCATTCAGGCCTCGCAGTTTTTTCACTGATGCGCCGCCATGCAGGCGGCGCATCACATGGTCGTATCGATATGGCGATTACTGCTTGACGATCTCAAGCAGCTCGACTTCGAACACCAGGGTGCTGTTCGGCGGGATCGGGCCACCCGGCGTGCCTTCGGCACCGTAGCCCAGCTTGGCCGGGATCCACAGCTTGTACTTGCTGCCCACCGGCATCAGCTGCAGCGCTTCGGTCCAGCCCGGCACCACTGAATTGAGCACGAACTGGGCCGGTTCTTTGCGATCGTAAGAGCTGTCGAACTTGGTGCCGTCCAGTAGCGTGCCGGTGTAATGCACCTTCACAGAGTCGGCGGCACCCGGTTTGGCGCCCTTGCCAGCAGTCATGACCTGATACTGCAGGCCCGAAGCGGTGGCGACCACGCCCGGCTTCTTGCCGTTATCGGCCAGGAAAGTCGCCTCTGCAGCGACGTTCTTCTTGCCCTGAGCCTCCATTTCAGCCTGTTTCTTGACCATTTCTTCCTGCTGCTTGGCCTGCATCTTCTGTGCAAAGCCCTGCATGACTTTCGCCGCCTGCTCTTCATTGAGCAGCGGCTTCTTGTCGGCAAACACATCATTGATCGCACGCTGCAAAGTGGCCATATCGACCTCATCTTTCATCGGCTTGAGCGATTTGCCGATGTCCATACCGATCATGTAACTGACTTGATCTTTTTCGGTCGGCAGACCGGCGATTTTGTCTGCGCCGTCTTTGCCTGCGGCGGCATCGGTCTTGGCGTCGCCCTTGCCGGCGTCCTTTTCGATCGGCTTGCAGGCAACTAGGGCCAAGGCGCACGAAGCCGTAGCCACGGCAAGGGTCAGATTACGCGACAGTTTCATCAACAGAACTCCTGGGTGGGTGCGCGCCGCTGCTGCGGCCCGCAATCTATGTAACAAACGGATGTGTGAGAGATATCGAACGATGGATATGGAACGAGCGATATAGAGCGGAAAATGATGAATTCAGAGTACGTCGAGTAATTCGACGTCGAACACGAGCGTGGCGTTGGGCCCGATGGTGGGCGGGCTGCCACGTTCGCCGTAGGCAATCGATGCGGGGATCCAAAAACGGTACTTGGCGCCAACCGGCATCAGCGCGACGCCCTCGGTCCAGCCGGCGATGACCTGATTCAGCGCGAATTCGGCAGGCTGGCCGCGTTCGTATGAGCTGTCGAACACGGTGTTGTCCAGCAGGGTGCCCTGATAGTTCACGCGGACCTTGTCGCTAGGGCGCGGACGCTGGCCCGGGCCCTGACGCAGCACCATGTACTGCAGGCCGGACGAGGTGGTGATCACTCCTTTCGTGGTTTTGTTCTTGGCAAGGAAAGCGGCACCCTCTTCAAGATTCTTGCGCGAGAGATCGGCCGCACGCGCTTCCTCGCGCGCCTGCATGCGCTTGGAGAACGTATCGCGCACCTCATCCATTTCGGCATCGGTCATCAGCGATTTGCCGGATGCCACCAGCGTGCGCATTGCCTGCAGGAACATCGGCAGATCGATCTCATCCTTGATCGGCGCAAGCGAACGGCCCACATCGGTGCCCACCATATAACCGACTTTGTCTTTCGCGACCGTCGGTGGCTTGGCGCCAGGTGCCACGCCCGGAACCGGTTTGCCGGTGCGCTCGCCGATGCGCTGCATCAGCGCGCTGCCGACTGTGCGTGATTCTTCGTCGGACAACAGCGGCTTACCGCCTGCGAATGCGTTCTTCACCGCGCGCTCGAACGCCGGAATATCAAGATCAGGGCCGACCGCGGAGATCGAGCGGCCGACATCGGCACCGATCATATAGCTGACTTTCTCTCGATCCGTCGTCGGCACGGCAGTGTCCTGCGCCTGTGCCCAAGCTGCGACCGACAGCGTCGCTGCCGCCATCCATGCGGCCAAGCCGCGAAAACGAACACTCATTGATGTCTCCAGAAAAGTTAGGGCCGAAACGGCAACCGGCAGCGCGCTTCGCCGGGCGCATATTGTCGCGGCCTCCGCCGGTGCGGGCAATCACTTGATGCGTTCAGATGATTCATCCTGTCTACGCAGCGCGCTAAAGCGTGATTACTTTGGCGCGGGCTGGCTCAAAGCCGCTTCGATGGCCGCGATCACCTCGGGGGCATCTGGCTTTGTGCGGCTGCCGAAGTTGGCGGCAACCTTGCCGTCGCGACCGATTACATATTTGTGGAAATTCCATTTCGGCGCTTCTCCAGAGGCCTTTGCCAATGCCTGATACAGCGGTGTGGCCTGTTTGCCGGTGACACGCACTTTCTGGAACATCGGGAACTTCACGCCGTAGGTCAGCGTGCAGAACTCCTGGATCTTCTTCTCATCGGCGTACTCCTGCTCCATGAAATCACCGGACGGAAACCCGAGCACCGCAAAACCACGTGATTTATAGCGCGCATGCAGGCCTTCCAGGGCTTCGAACTGGGGCGTAAACCCGCATTTACTGGCGGTGTTCACCACCAGAAGCACTTGGCCGCGATAAGTCTTGTCAAGGTTCACCGCGGTTTTGCCGGCAAGTGGGCGATACGTATGGTTCAACAAGCTCCCACCCGCCGCGAATACGAGGGCAGACAGGCTGAAAAATGCAGTCAGAACAAGCGCTTTGGGCAAAAATCTGGGCATGGGGGAGTCCCGGAGGCTGAAATGAGGGCGGAAGTATGACTTCAGTTGGGTAGAAATGGTTTCCCGGGGGCTTGACCTGACGTGTTTTGGTGTTATAGTTGAATACAACACCAGTTAACAAGAACAGGAGTTGGCCATGCACCGTAAACTGATCCACTCGGTACGCGCCCTCGGCATCACGCTGAGTCTGCTCACCGCCGGGCTGTTCCTGGCCGGACCGGCTCCCACCCCAGCACCGCTCGCAGCGGCCAAAACGCCGATCCCGACAACGGTCGAGGTCACAGCGAACGCCAACGCAGCCAAAGCGCACAGCCGTCATCGCCGCAACCAAGCCCGTGACGCGATGGCGCTGCCTTTCTTTTCCTTCGCGCAGGCTTTGCGCCGCGGCAACAGGAGCTGACCATGACCGCTATCCAGTGGAGCGACGGCGCTCCCATTTATCGCCAACTGAAGGACCGGGTCATCGCAATGATGCTGGACGGCTTGTTGAAGCCGGGCGATGCCCTCCCGTCGGTGCGCCAGGTGGCCGCCGAGTACCAGTTGAACCCCATCACCGTCTCGCGCGCCTATCAGGAACTGGCGGACGAGGCTCTTGTCGAGAAACGTAGAGGATTGGGCATGTACGTCACCGAAGAAGCCGCGAAGAAACTCATGGGCAATGAACGCGAACGCTTCCTGCGCGAAGAATGGCCGCTGGTGATGGAGCGTATCCAACGCCTGGGCCTGAGCATGCAGGAACTGCTGGCCTCCGCCTCGACCCAGGCGCCGACCCGCAATGGAGGTGACGCATGAACGCCATCGTCTCCAGCCAGCCGGTGATTTCGGCGCGCGGTCTGCGCAAGGCCTACAGAAACAAGCTGGCGCTGGACAACACCAGTTTCGAAATCGGTCCGGGCAAAATCATTGGCCTGATTGGCCCCAACGGCGCCGGCAAGACCACTGCGCTCAAAGCGGTGCTCGGGCTGATCCCATTCGAGGGTGAGCTCAATGTCCTGGGTCGCGACCCCCGCACCCAGCGCGACGATCTGATGAACGATGTCTGCTTCATCGCCGACGTTGCGGTGCTGCCGCGCTGGATCCGGGTCAGCGAAGCCATCGAATTCGTCGCCGGCGTGCACCCGCGCTTCGATCGCGCCAAATGCGAGCGCTTTCTCGCCAACACCCAGCTCAACCCGAAAATGCGCGTGCGCGAAATGTCCAAGGGCATGATCGTGCAGCTGCACCTGGCGCTGGTGATGGCGATCGACGCCAAGCTGCTGGTGCTGGATGAGCCGACCCTCGGTCTGGATATCCTGTATCGCAAACAGTTCTATCAGCGACTGCTGGAAGATTATTTCGACGAACAGAAGACCATCATCATCACCACGCATCAGGTCGAAGAGATCGAGCACATCCTCACCGACGTGATGTTCATCCAGAACGGCAAGATCGTGCTCGATGCGACCATGGAAAATCTCGGCGACCGTTTCGTCGAAGTCATGCTCAACGCCGACCGTATCGAAGAAGCAAGAGCGCTGAAACCCATCGACGAACGCGCGCTGCCGTTCGGCAAGACCGTGATGCTGTTCGATAACATTCCGCAGCAACAACTCGCAGCATTCGGGGAAACCAGAGTCCCCGGGCTCGCCGATCTGTTCGTCGCCACCATGAAGGGGACCTACGCATGAACACTTCAATTCAAGAACCTACGGCTGTCCGGCCCCACGCGGCGACCGGCGCTTTCGGCTTCGGAAGCAAATTCAAACTGCTGCTCAGGCGCGAATTCTGGGAGAACAAGGGCGGATTTTTCTGGGCGCCGATCATTACCGGCATCATCGCTTCGGCGTTTGCAGTGATCGGCTTGATCATCGCCACGATCTTCATCCAGAAGGCGAAAAGCAGCGGGGAGTTCAGCAATCATTTCAATCTCGACAACCCCGAATCCCGCTCCGCGCTGGGTGCGCTGAGCGACGGCATCCTTTCCAACGGGATTGCGCTATCGATGCTGGTGATGATCTTCGTGGTGTTCTTCTATGCGCTTGGCTCGCTTTACGACGAACGTCGCGACCGCAGCGTACTGTTCTGGAAGTCGCTGCCGGTTTCGGATCTGGAAGTCGTCTTGTCGAAAGTGATGTGGGCGCTGGTGCTGGCACCGATCATGGGCATCATCATCGGTGTATTCATCGGTCTGGCGATGTGGGTGATCGCCGCCGCTGGAATGGCGTTGAACGGATTCCCGGGGATGGGCGCGTTTTTTACCGAATCGCATTCTTTCCGCATCGTGGGCCAATTGTTCAGCGTCCTGCCCGTCTACATCATGTGGTCGGTACCGACCATCGGATGGTTGATGCTGTGCTCCGCCTGGTCGCGCCGCTTTCCCTTTCTGTGGGCCGTGCTGATCCCGCTGCTGGGCTGCGCAATGTTCAGCATGACGGGGTTGATTTTCAGCGCCATCACCGGAGCGGAATTTCCGCACGGCGATATCTGGTACGTGGTGGCACTCCGTGGCCTCGGCAGCCTGATTCCGGGTCTGTGGTACATCAGTGCGGTCGATGCGGAACGCGTTCTGCAGGGTACCGAAGGCGTGTCACCTCAACTCGATCTGAGCTCCAGCTGGGCGTCCTTCGCTACCTTGGATATGTGGTTGGGCGTGGTGATCGGAATCGGCATGCTGTTCCTCGCGATCCGCCTGCGCCGCTGGAGAGATGAAGGGTAAGGGGGCACGCTTGGCCGATGCCCTATCGGCATCGGCCGTGCTGCCGAACGCACGGCCACGGATGGTTGAAGATGCAATACGAACAGCGATCATTCTCCGCAACGCTCATCTCCAGAGAATTTGCCATGCACACCACACTGCGCTCCATGTTCGTCGCACTCGTTGTTTGCCTATTGCTACCCGGCTGCGGCAAGAGTGACCCCACGCCCACAGCCGATCCCGCCAAAGAGCCGACCACACTCCTCGGCAAAGCCCTGAAAGGCGCCACCGATGGCGCCCGTGAAGAATTGGCGACAAGCAACACCGATCTCGACGCCAGCGGCTACCCCAATGCTGAAATCACGCCATCGGGAGAGTTCCTGATCGACCGCAAAGCGGTGACCGTCAATGCCGAACAGAAAGCGCTGCTGCTGGAGTATCGCGGCCACATCACCAAGGTCGCCGAGGCCGGGATCGGCATCGGGCTGGAAGGTGCGGATCTCGCCGGCAAGGCAGCGACCGAGGCCATCAAGGGCGTCTTCACCGGCAACTCCGATCAAATCGACAAGAAAATCGAAGCCGAAGCGAAAGGAATCGAGCAATCCGCGCAAAAGCTGTGTGATTTGTTGCCGGCGATGAAAGTCACCCAGGACAAGCTTGCTGTCGCGTTGCCCGAGTTCAAACCTTACGCCAGCATGGATCAGAGCGACGTCGACAACTGTATGACTGAAAACGGCAACAGCGACGCGCAGAGAGAGGCCATCCGCGGCGAGATTCGTGCAGGTATCCAGGAAGGCATCCGCGGAACGGTGCGAGGCACAACGGATACCGGCGGTGGCGTTGCTGGCGACGCAGCGGCGGAGGCCGAGGCCGCAACTGTCGAAAAGTGATGGCTAGCCGCCTTTGATTCCGCCGCGGGTCAGCACGGCAGGATCCAGCAATTCCAGCAATTCGCGCTTGGTCAAGCCGCTGTCCTCAAGCGCGACATCCATGATCGGCCGCCGCTCGCGATACGCCTTCTTGGCGATCGCGGCGGCGTTTTCGTATCCGATCACCGGATTGAGCGCGGTGACCAGAATAGGATTGCGCGCCAGCACGTCGGCGATGCGGTCAGCGCGGAACGACATGCCGAAGATGGCGCTGTCGGCCAATGCATTCATCGCATTCGCAAGCAAACCGATGCTGTCCAGCAGATTGGCCGCGATCAGCGGCAGCATCACGTTGAGCTGGAAATTACCGCTCTGCCCCGCAATGGTCACCGCGGTGTGATGGCCCATCACCTGCGCGCACACCATCGCCACGGCTTCGGGAATCACCGGGTTGACCTTGCCGGGCATGATCGATGAGCCCGGCTGTAGCGCCGGCAGTTCGATTTCGCCAAGCCCGGCCAGCGGCCCGGAATTCATCCAGCGCAGGTCGTTGGCGATCTTCATCAGCGCCACCGCCAGGGCGGAGAGCTGACCGGACAGTTCGACCGCGTCATCCTGCGCGGCGATGCCTTCGAACAGGTCGTCCGCGACCACAAAACGCACGCCCGACAGCACCGACACGGTCTGCGCCACGCGCTTGCCGAAGCTGGGATCGGTGTTGATGCCGGTGCCGATGGCAGTGCCGCCGATCGGCAGCCGGCGTAGACGTTTGAGACAGTCCTCGATCCGCATCCGCGCCGAATCCAGCTGCGAGGACCACGCGCCCAGTTCCTGACCGAACGTCATCGGCATCGCGTCCATCAGATGGGTGCGCCCGGTCTTGACCAGATCGCGCGCGCCGCGGGCACGTCGGTCGATGGTCTTTCGCAGATGGCGCAGCGCGGGCAGCAGATCTTCGCTCACGGCAAGATGCGCGCCGACCCGCAGCACAGTGGGGATGACGTCGTTGGAACTCTGGCCGAGGTTCACGTCGTCGTTGGGGTGGATCTTGCCCCGTCCGCTGCGCATGACCAGCGCCGCGATCACCTCGTTGGCGTTCATGTTGGTGGAGGTGCCGGACCCGGTCTGGTAGATATCCACCGGGAACTGGTCGTCGTGCTCGCCTGCGGCCACCGCCATCGCCGCGCGGCGGATCGCAGCGGCGCGGGTTTTGGACAGCAGTCCCAGATTTGCGTTGGTCTGGGCCGCCGCGGCTTTGATCAGCCCGAGCGCGCGGATGAAGCCGCGCGGCATCGGTTGACCCGAAATGCCGAAATTCTGCACCGCACGCTGGGTCTGCGCACCCCATAGCGCAGCGGCGGGCACCTGCAGCTCGCCCATGCTGTCGCGCTCGGTGCGCACGGGGTCCGGGATGGTTCCTGGATGAGCCGTGCTTTTATGAAGCGTGCCCGGATGAGCGCTGCGTCTGGCCATGATTCGCGCCTGTCGTGATGATGATCGGCCGAGGATACGCCCGCGAGCGTTTAGAATTGCCGCCTTCCCGCACTGCAGCTCGCCATGTCCGACGCCCAGCTTCTTGCCCTGTCCCCGCTCGATGGCCGCTACTCCGGCAAGGTCGACGCGCTGCGCCCGATTTTCTCCGAATTCGGCTTGATCAAGGCTAGGGTGAAGGTGGAAGTGGAGTGGCTGCTGGCGTTGGCCGCGGAGCCCGGCATCGTCGAACTGGCGCCGTTTTCCGACGCCGCCGTCAGCCGCTTACGCGCGCTGGCCGACGGCCTGAGTCTGGCCGATGCCGCGCGGGTGAAAGCGATCGAGCGCACCACCAATCACGACGTGAAGGCGGTGGAATATCTGATCAAGGAGCGGCTGACTGACGACACCGAGTTGGCGCCAGCGTTGGAGTTCGTGCACTTCGCATGCACCAGCGAAGACATCAACAATCTCAGCTACGCATTGATGTTGAGCGAGGCGCGGCAGACCGTGCTGCTGCCGACGCTGGACGCGCTGATCCAGAAACTCCGCGCGATGGCGCACGAACACTCCGCTCTGCCGATGCTCTCGCGCACCCACGGCCAGACCGCATCGCCCACCACGGTCGGCAAGGAGCTGGCGAATGTCGTTGCCCGTCTGCAGCGACAGGGCGAAACCCTTGCGGCCGCGCTGATTGCCGGCAAGATCAACGGCGCGGTCGGCAACTACAACGCGCATGTCGCCGCCTATCCCGAGGTCGATTGGACCGCGTTCTCGCGCCGCTTCGTCGAGTCGCTGGGCCTGGACTGGCAGCCCTACACCACCCAGATCGAGCCGCACGACGGCATCGCCGAACTGTGCGACGCGCAGAAGCGCATCGACACCATCTGCATCGACCTGTGCCGCGATCTCTGGGGCTACATTTCGTTGGGTTATTTCAAACAGTCGGTGAAGGCCGGCGAAGTCGGCAGTTCGACCATGCCGCACAAGGTCAATCCGATTGATTTCGAGAACGCGGAAGGCAACTTCGGCATCGCCAACGCCTTGCTGGAACATTTTGCCGCCAAGCTGCCGATCAGCCGCTGGCAGCGCGATCTCACCGATTCCACCGTGCTGCGCGCGCTGGGCACTGCGTTCGGCCATTCGCTGATCGGCTACGACGCGCTGCTGCGCGGCCTGAACAAACTCAGCGCGAATCCCGAGCGCCTCGCCGCCGACCTCGACGGCGCGTGGGAAGTGTTGGCCGAAGCCGTACAGACGGTGATGCGCCGCCACGGCCTGCCCAGTCCTTACGAACAGCTGAAGGCGCTGACCCGCGGTCACGGCATTGATGAGCCCTCAATGCGCGCGTTCATTGCCGGCCTCGATCTGCCCGCCGACGCAAAACAGCGGCTGCTGGACATGACCCCCGGCAGTTACACAGGCCTCGCCGAACGACTGGCGAAGGAGATCTGAGATGTCGAAACGCCCCACAGCGCTGCCTTTCGAAATCGACGCGCGCAGGCAGACTCCGCTCGGCATGTCTGCCGCCGATTTCCTGCGCGACTACTGGCAGAAGCGGCCGCTGCTGATCCGCAATGCGTTCCCGGATTATGAAACACCGGTGATGCCGGAAGACTTGGCCGGCCTGGCCTGCGAAGAGGCGGCGCTGTCGCGGATCGTGATGCACGACAAGGCCAACGACGGCTGGACCGTGCGCACCGGGCCGTTCGCCGAGGAAGAATTCCCGGGCATGCCGCACCACGACTGGACGCTGCTGGTGCAGGACGTGGACAAGTGGGATCCGGACATCCGCGCCCTGCTCGATCATTTCGATTTCCTGCCGCGCTGGCGGATCGACGACGTGATGATCTCGTTCGCAGCGCCCGGTGGTTCGGTCGGTGCGCACGTCGACCAATACGACGTGTTTCTGCTGCAGGCCCACGGCCACCGCCGCTGGCAGATCGACGCCAGCGAAGCGATGGGCGAAGGTCGGCCATCGAGCGACTTCCGCGAGGGCGTTGAACTGAAGCTGCTGCGCACCTTCAACCCGACCCACGACTGGGTGCTTGGCCCCGGCGACATGCTGTACCTGCCGCCGAATGTGCCTCATCACGGCGTGGCCGAAGACGCCTGTTTGACCTTTTCTGTCGGCATGCGCGCGCCCAGCGCCGGCGAGCTGTTGGGCGATTTTGTCGACACATTGCTGGTCGATGCCGACGATTCTGTGCGTTATCGCGACGACGGCATGGCGCCGCCGAATGACCCGAACGAAATCGACGCCGACGCCATGCAGCGCGCCATCGCCGGCCTCAACGCCCTGCGCATGAACGACCCGGAGCGGCTGGGCGACTGGTTCGGGCGCTTCATGACCCTGTATCGCAGCGTCGGCGAGAGCCTGATGCCCGACCCACCGCGGTCGCGGATCGAAATCGAGTTCGACCTGCAGCAGGGCGCGCTGCTGCAGCGCCACCCGTGGACCCGCGTCGCGTGGCGGCGTAGCGGCGATCGCACATCGGTGCGCGCCAAACTCTACGTTGCGGGACAAACCCACGCCCTGCCCCTGGTCGATGCCCGCACGCTGGCCGCAGCCGACACGCTGGATGGCGACACGTACGCGGCACTTTCGCCCGACAGCCAGTCTCTGGTGCTGGACCTGCTGGCGGAAGGCCATTACCGGCTGGAGAACGAAGGCGACAACACCGATGAGGAGCACGATGACGACGCCTGAACAACGCTTCCGGGTCGAAGCCATCGACTACGCCACCGGCATCGACGCCCTGCGCGCGGTGCGCGAACCTGTGTTCGTGCAGGAACAGCAGGTGCCGATCGCGCTGGAGTGGGACGACTTGGACCCGCTGTGCGTGCATGTGATCGCGCGCGACGCCGAGGGCCGGCCCATCGGCACTGGGCGGCTGACGCCGGAGCGCAAGATCGGCCGCATGGCGGTGCTGCCCGAATGGCGCGGACGCGGCGTCGGCGACGCGCTGCTGCTGGCGCTGATCGCAGAAGCCGCGCAGCGACGTTGGCCGGAGCTGCGCCTGCATTCGCAGGTGTCGGCGCTGGGCTTCTACGTGAAGCACGGATTCGTGCCGTACGGCGAACGCTTTATGGAAGCCGGCATCGAACACCAAAGCATGCGTCGCCAGATCGGCGGACCGACCGCCATCGATACCCGCGAAGCGGCGGTCGCCATCAGCACAGCGATCATCACCGCTACCCGCCGCGAGCTGTGCATCTACAGCCGCAGTCTCGACCCGGGCCTGCTGGACACGCCTGAAGTCCTCGAAGCCCTGCGCCGGCTCGCCACACGTCGCCAGCGCGTGGATATCCGCATTCTGCTGCAGGACGCCGGCACGCCGCAGCGCGCGCATGCCCCCCTGATCGCCCTGGGTCAGCGGCTGTCCAGCGTGTTCGGCTTCCGCGAAATCAGCGACCCCGCCGATCGCGTCTACGCCTCGGCCTTCATCGCCAACGACAGCGGCGGCTACTACTTCCGCACCCTCGGCAACCGCTTCGACGGCGAGGCCGCGCTCGATTTCGGCGGCCGCGCCCGCCAGCTCGCCGACAGCTTCATGCCGGTGTGGGAACGCGCGCGGCTCTGCAGCGAGTATCGGGCGCTGCAAATCTGAGGCCGCGATCTGCTTTTTGTAGGAGCGGCGGGAGCCGCGAAACCGGCAATATTTCGGATATCGCGCTATGTGCAATCCCGGATTCTCAGAGTTGCGGTTCGCGACAGGGCTGACCCATCGCAGGCTTCGCGACTTGCGTCGCTCGTACAAAAGCAGATCCGCAGCGCCATGTCGCGCTGCGGCAAAGCCTGCGGCTATAATTCCGGTCCTTTCGCCCGCCTGTCGTTCCGTCCGGGGATTCCCCAGCGGATCAAGCGGTTACCGCATTTCATCCACGTTTACCGACATCCGAGTGTAACCACCGAGTGGACAGCCTCCTGAAGCAGTTTGCCCAGTCCTCGCAGCTTGGCGCCAACGGCGCCTATATCGAGGACCTCTACGAACAGTATCTGGTCGCCCCCGACAGCGTCGGGCCGAAGTGGAAAACCTATTTCGATGGGGTCAAAGGCCGGGACGGCAACGATGTCCCCCATTCAGCGGTGATCGCCGCCATCGCCGAAGCCGGTCGACAGGCCGCGCGCGGCGTGGTCGTCAGCGGCGGCAGCGGTGCCAACGGCAACGACAGCCGCGAGTTCGCGGTCGGCAAAGTGATCGTCGCGTACCGTTCGCGCGGCCATCTCGCCGCCGAACTCGACCCGCTCGGCATGTGGGAAAAAAGCGAGGCCCCGGATCTCGACATCGGCTTCCACGGCCTGTCGGATGCCGATCTCGACGCCACCCTGTCCAGCGGAGGTGTGGGCGGTCAGGCGCAGATGAAACTGCGCGACCTCGTCAGCCTGCTCAAAGCCACGTACACCGGCAGTATCGGCGCCGAGTTCATGCACATCACCGACGTCGAACAGCGTCGCTGGATGTACGAACGCCTTGAACACGCCGGCGGCGATTTCAAACGCAGCGATGAGGACAAGCGCCGCATTCTGGAACGCCTGACCGCGGCCGAAGGCCTCGAGCGCTATCTGCACACCAAGTATGTCGGCCAGAAGCGTTTCTCGCTGGAAGGCGGCGACGCACTGATCCCGATGCTCGACGTGATGATCCGCCGCGCCGGCAGCGACGGCGTCAAGGACGTGGTGCTGGGCATGGCCCATCGCGGCCGTCTCAACGTGCTGGTCAACACGCTCGGCAAGCCGCCGCGCAAACTGTTCGACGAATTCGAAGGCAAGTTCGATCACGACGAACACGCCCACGCTGGCGACGTGAAATACCACATGGGTTTCAGCGCCGACATCGCCACACCCGGCGGCCCGGTGCATCTGGCGCTGGCGTTCAACCCATCGCATCTTGAAATCGTCGATCCGGTGGTGGTGGGCAGCGTGCGTTCGCGCCAGCATCGTCGCGGCGACAAGGCGCGCAAGCAGGTGCTGCCGATCATCATGCACGGCGACGCCGCCTTCGCCGGTCAGGGCGTGGTGATGGAACTGTTCCAGATGTCGCAGGCCCGCGGATTCGCAGTCGGCGGCACGCTGCACATCGTCATCAACAATCAGGTGGGCTTCACCACCAGCGAACGCCAGGACGCACGCTCCACGCTGTACTGCACCGATGTCGCCAAGATGGTCGGCGCGCCGGTGCTGCACGTGAACGGCGACGATCCGGAAGCGGTCGCGTTCTGCGCCGAGCTCGCGTTCGATTTCCGACAGAAGTTCGCGAAAGATGTGGTGATCGATCTGGTCTGCTATCGCCGCCACGGCCACAACGAAGCCGATGAACCGGCAGCGACCCAGCCGCTGATGTACCAGAACATCCGCAAGCGCAAAACCACCCGCGAGCTGTACGCCGAACGGCTGACCACCGCAGGCACGCTGAAGGCCGACGAAGCACAGGCGCTGGTCGACCGGCACCGCGACAAACTCGACGCGGGCGTGGTCAGCACCGAACTGGCCAAAGTCGAGCCCGACGAATTCGCGATCGACTGGCGCCCGCTGCTGGAAGGCAAACTCGCCGATCCAGTCGACACCAAAGTGCAGCGCAAGACGCTCGACACGCTGGCGGCGCTCATCAATACATTACCGGCCGACGCCAGCCTGCACGCACGGGTCGCCAAGATCTACGAAGACCGCCGCAAGATGGGCACCGGGGAACTGCCGGGCGACTGGGGCTTCGCCGAGAATCTGGCCTACGCCACACTGCTCGACGAAGGCTACAAGCTGCGCCTGGTCGGTCAGGACTGCGGTCGCGGCACCTTCTTCCACCGCCACGCGATTCTGCACGATCAGAAAACCGACGTAGACCACATGCCGCTGCGTCAGTTGGTGAAAAATCCGGAAGACGCGACCATCATCGACTCGCTGCTCAGCGAAGAAGCAGTGATGGCGTTCGAGTACGGCTACGCCACCGCCGATCCGCAGACCCTCGACATCTGGGAAGCACAGTTCGGCGATTTCGCCAACGGCGCGCAGGTGGTGATCGACCAGTTCCTGTCGTCGGGCGAAGCCAAGTGGGGCCGGATCTGCGGCCTGGTGCTGCTGCTGCCGCACGGCTATGAAGGCCAGGGCCCCGAACACAGTTCGGCGCGGCTTGAGCGCTTTCTGCAGCTGTGCGCGCTCGACAACATGATTGTCTGCACGCCAACCACACCCGCGCAGGCATTTCACATGATCCGTCGGCAAATGCGCATGAAAACGCGCAAGCCGCTGGTGGTGATGACGCCCAAATCGCTGCTGCGCCACAAGCTGGCGGTGTCGACGCTGGAAGAACTGGCGGACGGTGAATTCCAGCATCTGATCCCCGACGCCAGCGCTGATCCGAAGTCTGTCAAACGCGTCGTGGTGTGCGGCGGCAAGGTCTACTACGACCTGCTGGAAGACGCGCAGAAACGCGAGCAGAAAGACGTGGCGCTGATCCGCATCGAGCAGCTGTACCCGTTCCCGCGCGCAAGCCTGATCGCCGAACTCAAGCGCTTTCCGAATGCGACCCAGATCGTGTGGTGTCAGGAAGAGCCGCAGAATCAGGGTGCGTGGTATCAGATCCAGCATCACCTGCGCTTCTGCCTGCAGAACGATAAACAGACGCTCAGTTATGCAGGCCGCAGCCGCTCGCCCTCGCCCGCCGCCGGTCATTTCAACGACCACGTCGAAGAGCAGCTCAAGCTGATCGCCGACGCGCTGGTCAATCCGCTCAACGGTGAACACGCTGACGAATGACGCTTCGCACCGGCGCGGTCATGCTTGCGTCGGTTCTCACTCATTGAAATCCACGCTGTCAGGACGCCAAACATGGCCATCGAAATCAAGGTCCCCGTTCTTCCCGAATCCGTGTCCGACGCGGTCATCGCCACTTGGCACAAAAAGGCCGGCGACGCCGTCAGGCGCGACGAGAACATCGTCGACCTTGAGACCGACAAGGTCGTGCTTGAAGTGCCTTCGACCGTCGATGGCGTCATCAAGGAGCTGAAATTTGCCGAAGGCGCGACCGTGCTCAGCCAGCAGGTCATCGCGGTCATTGAAGAAGGCGCCGCCGCACCGGCTCCGCCACCTGCGCCCGCCGCTGGCGCGCAACAAGTTCAGCCGAAGGCAGAGGCCGCGAAAGCCAACGAGGCCGCGCCGGCAAGTACCACACCGGTTCCGGTAGCCTCGTCGCCCGAACTGCCGCCCGGCGCGCGCTTCGCAGCGACCACCGCCGGCGTGAATCCCGCTGACGTGGCCGGCACCGGCCGTCGCGGCGCAGTCACCAAGGAAGACATCGTCAACTACGCCAGTGGCAAGACCGCCGGTGTGGCCGGCGGCGCCCGCCCGGAAGAACGCGTGCCGATGACGCGCATGCGCACCCGCATCGCCGAACGCCTGATGCAGTCCAAGAACTCCATCGCCATGCTGACCTCGTTCAACGAGGTCAACCTGTCCAAGGTGATGGCGATGCGCAAGGAGCTGGGCGAAGGCTTCGAGAAGTCGCACGGCATCAAGCTGGGCTTCATGAGCTTCTTCGCCAAGGCCGCCGCCAACGCGCTGCAGAAGTACCCGGTGGTGAATTCCTCCGTGGACGGCACTGACGTGATCTACCACGGCTTCGCCGACATCTCTATCGCCGTGGCCACCGAAAAGGGCCTCGTGACCCCGGTGCTGCGCAACGTCGAGAACATGGGCTTCGCCGACATCGAAGGCGCCATCGCCGGCTACGCCAAGGCGGCCCGCGAGGGCGGCCTGAAGCTCGAGGACCTGCAGGGCGGCACCTTCACCATCACCAACGGCGGCACCTTCGGCTCGCTGATGTCCACGCCGATCGTCAATCCGCCGCAGTCGGCCATCCTGGGCATGCACGCCATCAAGGAGCGCCCGATCGCCGAGAACGGCCAGGTCATCATCGCGCCGATGATGTACATCGCGCTGAGCTACGACCACCGCATCATCGACGGCAAGGACGCGGTGCTGTTCCTCGTGGACATCAAGAACCAGCTGGAAAACCCGCACCGGATGCTGCTGGGCCTGTGATGCGACTGCGAATTCTTGCCGCCGGATTGTTGGCTGTCGCGTCGGCCCAGGCCCAGGCGCAGCGGGAGCCGAAAAACTTCGACCAGGCGGTCGGATGGATGTATCAGAAGGTCGAGGCGGCGGAGCAACTAGCAACCGGTTGCGCCGAACGGTTCCCGCATCTTGCCGATGAGATCGAGAAGGACCGGGCCCGGTGGCTCGCCGCCGATGCACGGGTCATCGCCATCGCCTACGCCCGCTTCGATGAGCTGTTGGGCAACGATGTCGAATCGCTGCGGAAAGCGGACGCGATGATCGCCGAAGGCGTGCGGCAACAGTTTTTGGCCATCGACAGCACCCCGAGGGCAGGGTCGTTCTGCTCGGAGTGGTTCGAGACTCGCGCGAACGGCGACCTGCGCGCACGCCATCCCAAGCTCTACGCACTCCTTGAGAACGAACGTCCCGGCGACTGATGTCGGCGGCACCTTTCTTGCAGTCCGGCTGACCGCCGGGCCAGAACGAACCAGAACGAGGCAGGCATGTCAGACAATAACTACGACGTCGTCGTCATCGGTGCCGGCCCCGCCGGCTACCACGCCGCCATCCGCGCCGCGCAGCTGGGCATGAAGGTGGCCTGCATCGACGCCGGCCTGGGCAAGGACGGCAAGCCGGCGCTGGGCGGCACCTGCCTGCGCATCGGCTGCATTCCGTCAAAGGCGCTGCTCGACTCCTCGCGCCAGTACTGGAACCTGCAGCACCAGTTCGCCGACCACGGCATCTCCACCACGGGCGCCAAGATGGACGTCGCCACGATGATTGGCCGCAAGGACAAGATCGTGAAGCAGTTCACCGGCGGCATCGCCACGCTGTTCAAGGCCAACAAGATCACGGCGTACTACGGCTTCGGCACGCTGCAGCCGGGCAAGGTGGTCAAGGTCAAGCAGCACGACGGCAGCGAACTGGAGCTGGTGGGCAAGCACGTCATCATCGCCGCGGGCTCGGATTCGATCGAGCTGCCGTTCGCGAAGTTCGACGGCAAGCACATCGTCGACAACGTTGGCGCGCTGGATTTCACCGAGGTGCCCAAGCGCCTGGGCGTGATCGGCGCCGGCGTGATCGGCCTGGAGCTGGGCAGCGTCTGGAAGCGCCTGGGCAGCGAAGTGACCATTCTCGAGGCCATGCCCGAGTTCCTGGCCGCCGTGGATGCCGAGGCAGCCAAGGTCGCACTGAAGGAGTTCAAGAAGCAGGGCCTGGACATCAAGCTGGGCGCCAAGCTCGACAAGGCCGAGATCAAGAACGGCGAGGTCCATCTCACCTACAGCGACGGCAAGGCCGACCAGTCGCTGGTCGTCGACAGGCTGCTGGTCGCGGTAGGCCGCAAGGCCGCCAGCAAGAACCTGCTGGCCGACGGCACCGGCGTGAAGATCAACGCCCGCGGCCAGGTCGAAGTGGACGAGCACTGCTTCACCGGCGTGGAAGGCATCTGGGCCGTGGGCGACTGCGTGCGCGGGCCGATGCTGGCGCACAAGGGCTTCGAGGAAGGCATCGCGGTGGCCGAGCTCATCGCCGGCCTGCCCGGCCACGTCAACCTCGACACCATCCCGTGGGTCATCTACACCGAGCCGGAAATCGCCTGGGTGGGCAAGAACGAGCAGGAGCTCAAGGCCGAAGGCATTCCTTACAAGACCGGCAGCTTCCCGTTCGCCGCCGTGGGCCGCGCCGTGGCCATGGGCGAACCCGCCGGCTTCGTGAAGGTGATCGCCCACGAAGAAACCGACCGCATCCTGGGCATGCACCTGGTGGGCGTGAACGTTTCCGAACTCGTGCACGAAGGCGTGCTGGCGATGGAATTCCACGGCTCGGCCGAGGACCTGGCGCGCATCTGCCACGCCCACCCCACGCTGTCGGAAGCCATCCACGACGCCGCCATGGCGGTGGACAAGCGCGCCATCCACAAGGCGAACTGAGCGGCGGCGCGCGGCCCGTGCGCCCGCTTCCGCCGCCGACGCTGGGCAACCTCAACCCGCCGGCGCGCGGCTATCGCTACTTCGACCACGCCCGGCGCGTGCTCGATCCGGACCAGCGCCTCGGCTGCGCGCGCACCCGCTGGCTGATGGCGGAATGCGCGCTGCTCGCCTATGACGACGAAACCGCCATCCGCGCGGCCTTCGACGGCTGGGCCTCCCGGGTGACGATGCTTGCCGACGATGCGAAGGCCGGCTTCGGCTTCGCCGCCGAGCTCGGCGATGGCGACGTGGTGCTCGCCTTCCGCGGCACCCAGGTGTTCAATCCGGGCGACCCGCCGCGCAAGTTCCGCGCCGTCGCCGCCAACCTGCTGACCGACGGAGACCTCGGCTGGGAAGTGCTGGACGATGGCAGCCGCGTGCATCGCGGATTCCATGCCGCAGCGGCCGCCCTGCTTTCTTCCCTGCGCGCGAGCGGGCTGCTGGACACGCCCCGGCGCTGGTGGCTTTGCGGCCACAGCCTGGGCGGCGGCATCGCCGTGCTCGCGGCCGACGACCTGCATGCCCTGCCGGGGCAGACCGTCGCCGGCGTGCTGACGCTGGGGCAGCCTCGGGTCGGCGACGCCCGCCACGTTGAACGCCTGGTCGGCCTGCCCTTCCCGATCGTCCGCATCGTGCACGGCTGCGACGCGGTACCCTCGATCCCGCCCGAGCGCCTCGGCTTCGCCCACGTGCCCGGCGAGCGCGTGATCCTGCCCGAGCGCCGGGCCGCGTACGCGGCCACGGTGCTGCAGCACGTGCTGGGCACAGCCGGGCGGCTGCGTTACGGCATCGGCGCCTTGTCGCCGGTGGCGCTGCAGGACCATGCTCCGCTCACCTACGTCACCCATTGCTACAACGAGTTCAACCCATGACGACCCCCGCCACCTTCCGCGCCTTCCGCATCCACACCGAAGGCGGCCACCGCGCCGGCATCGAAACGATCACGCTCGAAGACCTGGTGCCGGGCGAAGTGGTGGTCAAGGCCGCGTACTCCAGCGTGAACTACAAGGACGCTCTGGCCGGCACCGGACAGGGCAAGATCCTGCGCAAGCCCAGCCTGGTCGGCGGTATCGACGTGGCCGGCCACGTGGTGGCCTCCAGCGACCTGCGCTTCAAGGAAGGCGACGCGGTGCTGTGCACCGGCAGCGGCCTGTCGGAAACGCGCGACGGTGGTTATTCCGAATTCGTGCGTCTGGAGGCGGACTGGACCATCCCGCTGCCCGCCGGCCTGTCGCTGCGCGAGGCCATGGTGCTGGGCACCGCCGGCTTCACCGCCGGCCTCTCGCTGCTGCGCATGGAGCACAACGGCCAGGCGCCCGGCATGGGCCCGGTGGTGGTCACCGGCGCCACCGGCGGCGTGGGCACGCTGGCCATCGACATCCTGACCCGCGCGGGCTACGAGGCGCACGCCATTTCCGGCAAGCCCGAACATGCCGATTTCCTGCGCGCGATCGGCGCGCGGGAGATCTTCCCGCGCGACACCCTGGCCAACGCCACCCGCCCGCTGGAAAACGCCCGCTGGGCCGGCGCCATCGACAACGTCGGCGACCCGGCGCTGGCCGCCCTCACCCGCGTCATCCAGCCCTACGGCAACATCGCCAGCTGCGGCCTGGCCGGCGGCCCGGGCCTGGCCACCACGGTGATGCCTTTCATCATCCGGGGCGTGTCCCTGCTGGGCATCGCCTCGGCCGGCACCGCCCGGGGCCAGCGCGAACAGGTCTGGGAGCGCCTGGCCGGCCCCTGGAAGCCGGCCCACCTGGACGCCATCTGCACCCGCGAAACCCCGCTGGACGGGCTTCCCGAGGTATTCCCTGCCATGATGGCCGGTGGATCTTTCGGACGAACGGTTGTCCGGTTCTGACTCCAGTTGCACCTTGCCCGCCCCCCCGGCATACAATCACCTACCTGTTGGAGGCCCATTCATGGCACGCATCCTGATTGTTGATGATTCCCCGTCCCAGCTCATGGGCATGAAGCGCATTGTCGAGAAGCTGGGGCACGAGGCCCTGACCGCCGAAGACGGTGCCGCCGGTGTCGAAGCCGCGAAGACCGGCAAGCCCGACCTGATCCTGATGGACGTGGTGATGCCCAACCTCAACGGGTTCCAGGCAACGCGCGCGATCTCGAAGGAAGCCACCACCTCGCACATCCCGATCGTGCTGGTCACCACCAAGGACCAGGAGACCGACAAGGTGTGGGGCATGCGCCAGGGCGCAAAGGCCTACATCACCAAGCCGTTCAACGAAGCCCAGCTCGTCGAAGTGATCAACGGCCTGCTCAACGGCGGTTGATCGCAGGCGTTTTTTGCCACGGATTCATGCGGATGAACGCGGATCCAAAGGCATAAGAATACGAAAGGGGTCCCAGGAAACCGGGACCCCTTTTTGCTTGGTTCTTCTCCCAAGTCCGGGATGGTCTGGGCTTATCTTCTGGGCCCACCGATTTGGCGCCTTTTTGCTCCTGGCCCATCGCGGCGTGTCCCTTCGGACACTGGGTGCGGCGGCCAGGCCAGCGTGGAAGGTGGCCAGCGTGAGGGTCCTATCCGCCCGGCGGCGGGGGTGAGTTCGTCGCGTGCACACCGTGGCATCCCTCGTCAGAACGGATGCGCAGGCACGTCGGCAGTGGCGCCGGCGCCACCCATGGCCCGGTGCAAGAGTGGATTTCTGCGCAAGCCGTCGGTTGGAGACACCGGACGCTTTGCGATTACCTCGTCTTCGCCTGCCCGCCCCGTCGAACGCCGGAGGTGACGTCGTGCGCGCGACGAACTCACACCCGCCGCCGGGCGGATAGGAGGTTCGTACTGGCCACCTTCCACTCTGGCCAAGCCGCCATTCCAGTGTCCGAAGGGACGCGCCGCGATGGGCCAGGAAAGGGTTCGTGCCACGGCCGGGTTAACCGAGACTGATCAGCAGGAAAAATGCCTGGCCTTGGTCCGGATCAGGACGCGCAAGCATCGGAGCGCATCCTCACCCGAACTCCGTGGGGCGCCCATAAAGGCACGCACCGGCGGCGCCGCGGACGCGCGGGGCACGTCCTGCTAAATAAAGGCTTCACTGAGCAGGACGTGCCCCTCGCTTCCGCGGTGTCGGCGGCGCCAGTCCCGGTGTCGACGGCACCAGTCCCTGACTTCGGAGAATAACCTTTTATTTTGCACTATCCGCGTGAATCCGCGGCCAAAATTGCGCCTCAAGCCCGGCTGGGATCGAACTCGAAAGCCTCCGCCATCTGCCGGTACAGCGCCTTCTGCGCGTCGGTCTCGGCCTTGGGCGCGCGCACTTCGATCTCGACGATCTGGTCGCCGGCGGCAGACTTGCCCGGCAGGCCGCGGCCACGCAGGCGCAGCTTGCGGCCGGTGTCGGAATCGGGCGGCACGCGCAGTTCCACCGCGCCGCCCAGCGTCAGCACGCTCACGGTGGCGCCCAGCGCGGCCTGCCACGGCGCCAGCGGCAGCGTGTAGAGGATGTTGCGGCCGTCCACTTCGAATTCGCCGTGCGGGCGGTAGTCCACTTCGAGCAACAGGTCGGAGCTGCGGCCCGGGCCGCGATGGCCCTGGCCCGCCAGCCGGATCACCTGCCCCGGCGCGATGCCGGCCGGCACGTTCACTTCCAGCGTGCGGCCATCCACGTTGATGCGCTGCTTGCCGCCGGTGTAGGCCAGCTCCAGCGGGATGGCGAGCTTGGCGCGCAGGTCGCCCGCGGGCTGCTGCTGGGGCCGGCCTGGCCCACGGCCGCCGCCGAACAGCGATTCGAAGAAGTCGCTGAAGCCGGCGCCCTGGCCGAAGTCCTGCTGGTAGTTGAAGCCGCCATTGCCTGGCCCGCCCTGGCCGAAGCCCGGCGGCGGACGGAAGTCTTCGCCCGGGCGATAACCCTGGGCTTTGACGCGGTCGTACTCGGCGCGCTTCTCCTTGTCGCGCAGCACTTCGTAGGCCTCGTTGATGGCCTTGAAGCGCTCTTCGGCGCCCTTTTCCTTGCTCACGTCGGGGTGGAACTTGCGCGCCAGCCGGCGGTAGGCGGTCTTGATTTCCGCCTCGCCGGCCGTGGCTTCCACGCCGAGCGTGTCGTAATAATCCTTGAACTGCATCGTCCGCCCCTGGCAAGTGAAAGGCCCGCGGAATCTCCCGCGGGCCAAGTTTACGCCTCGCCCGGCCGCGCGCGGTTCAAGTCCCCACGTGGCGTTCATGTGCGGCGGTTAAACTTCGGTTTCGCTTCCACCCCTCCCCCGGAGCCCCACGATGACGATCCAGATCGGCGACAAGATCCCGCACGCCACCCTCAACATCCTCAAGGACGGCGTGCAGGCCGTGAACACCGAGGAACTCTTTGACGGCAAGAAGGTGGTGCTGTTCGCCGTGCCCGGCGCCTTCACCCCCACCTGCTCGGCCAAGCACCTGCCGGGCTACGCGGAAAAGTTCGGCGAGTTCGAGAAGCGCGGCATCGAAGTGGCCTGCCTGTCGGTGAACGACGCCTTCGTGATGGACGCCTGGGCCAAGAGCCAGGACGTGCCCGAGGGCGTGCACATGCTGGCCGACGGCAACGCCGCGTTCGCCAAGGCCCTGGGCCTGGAGCTGGACGCCACGGCGTTCGGCATGGGCGTGCGCGCCAAGCGCTTCGCGCTGTACGCCGAAGACGGCGTGGTGAAGCAGCTGCACGTCGAGGCCCCCGGCGAGTTCAAGGTCTCCTCGGCCGAGTACGTCCTCGAACACCTGGCCTGAGCCCCCAAACCGCACCCAAGGAAGGGCGGCTGCGGCCGCCCTTCCTTTTTGGCGACTCGGCGCGCAAGCGCGCCAGCGGGCCGAAGAAGGCTTGGAGCCCGCAAATCCGATGCTATAGTCCAACGGAATTCGCGACGGGATCCCGGCTATCCAGCATGCGACAGCAATCTGCCTTGCCCACCGCGGCAACCGTTAGGGCCCCGGCCGCACTGCACGCGGCCGATGGCGCGGGGCTACGGTCCTGAGCATGCAGCGCCCCCCTGCACACGAAGCCGAACCCGGCGGCGGCGCGCCGCCGCACAGCGTTTTCATCAGTTATTCCCATGCCGACCGCAAGGCCGCGGTGGCGGTGGTGCGCGTGCTGGAGGACGCCGGCTTCCCGGTCTGGTGGGACGGTTTGATCGAAGGCGGCCAGCGTTTCTCCCACGCCACCGAAGCCGCGCTCAAGCAGGCGCGCGTGGTGGTGGTGCTGTGGTCGAAGAGTTCGACGGCCTCGCACTGGGTGCACGACGAAGCGACGCTCGGCCGCGAAAGCGGGCGCCTGGTGCCTCTGTCCATCGACGGCAGCCCGCCACCCCTGGGGTTCGGGCAATTCCAGTTCATCGACATCTCGCATGTCCTTGGCAAGCCTCGCAGCGAACCGATGCAAAAGCTGGTGCGCGCCGTGGCCGCCCTGCACGAAGGCAAGGCACTGCCGCCCGCCGCGCCGCGCAAAGCCGAGCCCTCGCGAATGCGTCGGAACCTGCTGGCCGCCGGCGCTCTGGCGCTGGTCGCGGCTGGCGGCGGCCTGCTGCTGTGGCGTGCACGCGAACCCGGCGCCACCCCGGGCGGTGCGAACGATTCGCGCCGCATCGCGGTGCTGCCGTTCGCAAACCTGAGCAACGACCCCGAGCAGCGCTATTTCTCCGACGGCCTGACCTCGGAGATCCGCACGCAGCTTTCGCGTAACCAACTGCTTCAGATCGCCGGGCAGACTTCCTCCGAGCAGGCCGGCGAAGGGCAGGACGACGACCGGGTGATCGCGCGGGCGCTGGGCGTCGACTTCCTGCTCACCGGCAACGTGCAGAAGCAGGGCGCGCGGGTGAAGGTTGCCGCCGAACTTACCGACGGCAGCACCGGCCTGAGTCGCTGGGCCGAAAGTTGGGAGCGCCCGCTGGCCGATATCTTTGCGGTGCAGTTGGAAATAGGCACCGCCGTCGCCGCCGCGCTGTCGGCGGCGATCGAGGGTCCGGGCGCCAGCAGCCGTTCCCTGGTCGGCGGCACCGCCAACGTCGCGGCGTTCGACGCCTACCTGCACGGGCGTGCGCTGTACGAGGCCGGCATCGACGAGGACAGCGATCGCCGCGCGCTGGCCTACTTCGAACAGGCGATCGCGCTCGATGCGCGCTACGCCGGCGCGCACGCGGCGCGCGCGCGGGCACTGGCACTGATCGGCAACCTCTACGCCGGGCATGACGAACGCCTGCGCGCCTACGACGCCGCGGAGGCTGCCGCACGCAGCGCGACCAAGCTGGCGCCGGACTTCGCCGAGGGTTTTTCAGCGCTTGGTTTCGCGCTGGCCAGCGGCAACGACGTGCGCGGCGCACGCGAGCCATTCAAGCGTTCCTATGCCTTGGCGCCAGGCGACGCCGACATCCTCGCCCGCTACGCGACGTTCCGCTCGAACTTGCGCGACCACGCGCGCGCGACCGAAGTGATCCAGCGCGCGGCGACGCTGGACCCGATCAATCCGCGCGTCTTCCGCTCGCTGGGCGACATCCGCCACAACGCCGGCGACCACGCCGGGGCGATCGTCGCCTACCGCAAGGCGATCGAACTCAACCCGACGCTGGCCGGCGTCCGTGCATCCATGGGCTTCGCGCAGCTGATGGCGGGTGCCGACGACGATGCCCGCGCTTCGTTCTCAAAGGAACGCAGCGCCGTGCGCAGCAAGCCGGGCCTGGCGATCCTGGAGATGCGCGCCGGCGATCGCAAGGCGGCCGAGGCCACGCTGGCCGCGCTGGTCGCCGAGTACGGCGACAAGAGCCACTACCAATACGCGCAGGTCTACGCCCAATGGGGCGACGTGCCGAAAGCACTGGCGTCGCTGCAGGCCGCCTGGGACCTGCGCGACGGCGGCATCATGCAGATGTACGCTGACCCGATGCTGGAGCCGCTGCGCGATACCGACGGCTACCAGGCGCTCGCAAAAGCCGTAGGCTTCATTTAACCCACTGGGGAAGAGAGGAGAAGCACCATGCGCCACATTGTCCAAACGGTTCTCTTGGTAGGGCTCGCGCTGGGCCTGACCGCATGCAAGAAGCCGGCGGAGCCGGCCGCCGAGGCCACATCCGCTGAAGTCGCGCCCGAAGACCAGACCGGCACGGTCGAGCGTACGACGCCGGAAGAGCAGACCGGCACGGTCGAACGCACGGGCCCGGAGGAACAGACCGGCACCGTCGAGCGCACAGGCCCCGAGGAACAGACCGGTACGGTCGAGCGCACGGGCCCCGAGGAGCAGACCGGTACGGTCGAGCGCACGGCCCCCGAAGAGCAGACCGGCACGGTTGAGCGCACGACGCCGACCGAAGAGTAATCGGCGGTCCTTCAACCCGGTCCGGGTCGCGCCAGCGCGATCCGGACCGTTCGGCCCGCTAGGGCTCCCGCACCACCTCGCCGGACTTCGCCGCCGCCTTCGCGGCCGCTATCCAGTCGCCGTAGTACGACACCCGGGTGTACACCGCCGGCTTGCCCGCGCCGCAGCCCTTGCCGCCCGAAACCACGCCCACCAGGCTGCGCGCGCCGCCGTCCTCTTCGCGGGTCAGCGGGCCGCCGCTGTCGCCCTGGCAGCTGTCCTTGCCCACTTCGATGCTGCCGTCCGCGGCCAGCGTGCCCGCGCACAGCGCGCCCGGGCCGTAGAACGCGCCATACTCCGCCGCGCACTGCGCGTCGGGCAAATAGTTCAGCGTCAGCTGCTGCAGGTCGGCCGGATTGCGCTGCAGCTGCTTGGCGCTGTCCAGGCGGGTGACCGCATCGCCCTCGTTCCGCTGGCCCATCCAGCCCCAGCCGGTGACGCGCAGCGCCTCGCCGGGGTCGAAATCGCGGTCACCGGGCGCCATCAGCGGCACGGCGGCCAATCGCCCGGCCGCCTCGAACGCCGCGATGCGCGGATCCTCCGCCACGCGGGCCAGCGCGATGTCGTCGAGTTTCGATTCCTTCTTGTACCCGGGGTGGATCACCACCGCGTCGATGGCGAACAGGCCGTCGTCGATGGTCAGGTTCTGGCTGCCCAGCCGCAGCCGGCGGTCGGCCAGCACATTGCCTTCGCGGCCGTCGAAGCCGGGGATGTTGTCGACGCAGTGGGCGGCGGTGAGGATCCAGCGGTCGCCGATGTAGGCGCCGCCACACTTGTGCGCCAGCTCGAAGGACGCGCGCTGCGCCAGGTAGATCTTGCAGGCGTCGCCATCGGCGAGCTTCAGGTCGTAGGCCCGGTCGGCCTCGTCGTAGCTGGGCGAAGACAGTATCTCCACCTGCCAGGGCGCCGAACCCGGGCGGGCCGGCTCACCGCCGACGATGCGGCCACCGCTGTCGTCGGCGCGCGCGCGGCGCACCTCGCAGTTCTCGGGGGGGCCGGACACGGCCGCCGGCTGCTGCGCAACGGCCGCGCCCGCGGCCTTGGCCGGGGGTTGTGGTGGCGCCGCTTGCTCGCTGCAAGCAACCAGTGCGGCGCACAGCAGTGCGCCGGTCGAAACCATGGGAAACAGGCTGCGGTTCATGGGGCTCCTTCGGAAGTGGCAAGTACGGTGGAAACCTGCGCGGACCAGTCACCCACCGCCGCCACGCCGACGTCGCGCCGGCCTTCGCTGCTGGCACAGAGCAGGCGTTCGAGCGGCGACGTGCAGGCGGTGATGTCGCGCGCGCCGGTGCCGGCCTGCTGGAAGGCGTCGGCACGGAGGGGCCGCGCGCTGGCGATCACGACGAAGCGATAGGCCCCGGGCAGGTTGAACAACATGCCCGAGCGGCGGTAGGGCTGGTTGGGCGGCAGCGGCTGGTCGAACTCGCCAGGCTTGGGCAGCACGAGGTCCACCGCGTTCTGCGGGTCGATGGCGAGCACGTAGACGTAGGCGGGCCGCGAGCCGCGGTTGACCACGGTCGCCGTGATCCGCTCGCCCATGCCGATGCGGCGGACGCTTCCGGCCTGCAGCGGGGGGCAGGCGGTGGGCCGGTAGCCGTCGGCCGCGATGCAGGCGGCCACCGGCAGCGGATCGGCCCCCGTGTCGGTGGCGGCGGTCGTGCGCAATGCGAGCAGCTGCTGCACGCGAGCCACCTTGCGCAAGGCATCGGCGATGCGATCAGCGAAGGCCGGGTCCTGGGCACCGCCGAGCGATGCCGCCAGCAAGGTGCCGTCGTCGGCGCGAAGTGCGATCGCGCCGGGCTCGTCTCCGGCCGCGACAAGGCGGGTGGCGCCCGTTGGCGATACCGCCGCGAACCCGGTGGCGAGCACGGCGGCCTCGGCGGCGTCGCGTTCCGGGCCCGCAGGCAGGTCAACCGCGACCTCCAGCATTCCGGCGGGAAGGAAATGCGCGATCTCCTCCGCCACCATCCGCGAGGGCAGCGGGCCTGCCGGCGTGCCGTCGAGCTGCAGGCTGGCGGTGGCGGCATCGACCTGCGCGACCGAAGCGGTACCGATCCGCGCGCGGCGCTGGACCGCATCGGTCTGGTTGGCGTAAAGCGCGTAGCGCGAGCCTGCCGTGATGCCCCCGGTCGTCCCGGCCTGCAGCATGGTGGTGGCACCTGCCTGCTCGACGTCGTACAGCACCATCGTCCGGGATCGCCCACCCACCACCGCCATCAGCGCGCCCTCGGCGGACGGCGTCTGCGCCGCGTGGCCGCGTGCCGCCACGCGCAGCCGCACCTCGCGGATCAGGTCACCGAAGGTGGCATCGCGCATGCCCGGCATGCGCAAGGTGTCGAGCAGCGCGGTGGTGAATACACCGGCGCGCGCGCCCACCGCGCCGCCGCTCTCCTGCGCCTCCTCGCCGTCCTGGGCCGCCGCAAGGTGCACCCAGTAGCCGTCGCCACCCGCCGGGACTGCGGCAGCCGCAGGCGGCGCCGCCATGGCGAGTTCCGGCGCACTGCGTGAAAGACCGGCGGCACCGGAGCGGGTGGCGGTGGCGGAGTTGCAGGAATCGAAGATACTGACGAAGAACAGGCCGTTCGCCGTCGCGCGATCCTTGAGCGCCTTGAGTTCGACATCGAAGATGTCGCCGGGCGAGCCGTCCGGATT
This sequence comes from Lysobacterales bacterium, assembly GCA_031419075.1. Taxonomy (GTDB): domain Bacteria; phylum Pseudomonadota; class Gammaproteobacteria; order Xanthomonadales; family Xanthomonadaceae; genus Lysobacter_I. The sequence continues at coordinate 3,674 of JANOKD010000027.1, read as the reverse complement.
GCGGGCGTCGGTCGGCAGGATCGTGCCGTTGTAGCCGGTGTCCTGGCTGCGGGCATCGTCGTCGCGGTAGCGGGAGCCATGGCCGGCGAAATAGAACATCAGGGTATCGCCAGCGCGCAGCGTGGCGATCCGCTGTTCCAGCGCTTCAAGAATCCTCGCACGCGTCGCGCAGTCGTCGGTCAACGTGGTGGTCACGGCGTTGGACGAGTCACAGGCCCCGTCATTGGGGGAATCGACGTCGACGCCGTACAGCTCGGCCAGCGCCTGCTTGAAGCGCAGCGCATCGCCGACGGCGCCGCGCAGGTCGGAGAACACGGCGGCCGGCTGGCGTGCGTCGGAGTGCCGGTAGCGGTCGATGCCGACGATCAGGGCGTGGATGCGCCGCGTGTCCGGCGCGGGCTGAGCGGGCGCGCCGGCGTCCTGCGCCGGGGCGGATTCAGGGGGCCCACCGCAGGCGCCCAGCATGGCCGCGAGGGCACAGACCAACAGCACCGCACGCATCATGGCGTCTCCTCGCGCAGCACCACCGTGCTGGCCTTGGGGTTGAAGTCGAACAGCGCCGGCCGCTGCACGCGCCGCGCGGGCGCCTCGGCGGGCAGGTCGCTGAAAGTGATCGCGCGGCTGCCCTCGCCCGCCGCGCTGATGCGGCCGACGCGGGCGTCGTTGGCCAGGCCTGGCAGCCGCTGCACGGCGTAGGCCAGCCACTCATCGATGCGGATGCGGCCGTCGGCATCGAGGTCGGCCTGGCCGGCGCCCAGCCCATCCACCGCCAGCGCATAGGTCAACAGGCCCTGGCCCAGGCGCGCGTCCTCGAGCGCGACGTCGTCGGCCTGGGTCGCGGCGAGGATGCGGATGCCCTTGTCGTAGGCCAGCTGGCCCAGCCCGCTGTCGCCCATCGGCCCGGGCTTGAAGCGTCCGTCGGCCACGCTGGCCGCGGAGTGGCAGGCGTCGATCACCAGCGTGATCTCGTTCGCGTGCATGAGCTGGAACGGCGCCACCAGGTCGGCCGTCGCGAACACGGTGGACAGGTCCGGTGTCTCCGAACCCTCCGGCCAGCGGCCGTCGCCGGGGATCAGGTAGAAATCGCCCTGGGGATTGGCCCAGCCGTGCCCTGAGAAGCTGACAATCACCGCGTCGTCCGGCGTCGCCGCCTGCAGCATGCTGGCGTCGATGCCATCCGCGCGCAGCGCAGCGAGCGTGGCGTCACGGTCGGCACTGCCGGCCAGCAGCGACAGCACCCGCGCCAGCGTGGCGCGATCCACCCGGGTACGACGGCCGTCGGCGCCGCGTTCGGCGGCGAGCACCAGCGTGTGGGTTTGGTAGCCCGGGATGGCTGACAAGCGCGACGCCATCAGTCGTGCGTCGGCAACGGCGTAGTTCAGCCGGAAGCGCGGCGTGTCGTAATCATCGATTCCGATCGCAAGCACGTAGGCACGGCGCGGTCGCGGCGCCCCCGCCGGACGGGTCCAGCCGCGGGTGGCAGTCTCGCCCTTGATGCGGTCCTCGTTGAAGGCATAGGCCGAGAACTCCTGGCGCTCTTCGCCCGCCTGCGTCGGTACCGGCACCGTGAACTCGAGCTGGTGCACACCGTTCGCCGCCTGCACCGCGTTGAGCTTGCGCCATTGCCCGAGGTCGCCGCCGACGCCATCCCCTTGCCGGGGCGTCATCGCCACCAGGCGGCCGTTGCGGAACAGGCGCGGATTGTAGAGGCCGGAACGGGTCTTGCCGTTGGGCGCGCCCGGGTCCATCCCTTCGCGCACTTCGATCGCGACCACCGCCTCGGCGGCATCCCGACCGGCGCGCACCTCGGTGATGCGCACTTCGGGCAGCACACGGTTGAGGCTGGCGATCGCCGGCAGCAGCTTGAACGCGGTCGCGCAGGAATCGCTGGCATGGCAATCGAGCAGTCGCCGGTAAAGGCCGGGCTCGTAGTAGTCGCGCATGAAAGTCTGTGCGGCCAGGCTCTGCCAGGGCGCGTCCGGCACCAGCCAGCGCACCAGCTGGGTATCGGCACTCAGATTGGTGTCGTAGCGGCCATCGGGCCCAACCGCGAAGTAACGGTTGTCGGGCAGTGCGTGTAGGGTCAGCACCAGCGCGCCATCGCCGCTGTCCCAGAACAGGACCTTGCCATCTTCGGTGCTGGTCCACATCAGGCGACTGCGTTCGATCCAGCCAGCGCGAACCGCTGCCGTCGGCAGCACGATCTGCGTGATGATGCGACCCGTCCCCAGGTCGATCAGGGCACCGTCTTCCAGTCCCAGCACACGATCGTTGCCGATCGCGACCACGCGCCGCGAGAAGCTCGGGAGTGTCCGCACCTTTGCCGCGGCATCCGTATCGACCAGGTAAAGCGCTGCTTGTGCTTCTCTAGCCGGCGCAGTCTTCTCGAGAGTAAAGACGATGCGGCGACCATCGGCGCTGAAGGACAGCGCGCGGATCGTTTCGCCGTCATTGGGCTCAACGATCTCAACCAGCCTGCGTTGCGCCGTCACGGCGCCTTCGGCGATGTCGAACAACCACAGCCGCAACGCCTGCTTCGCCTCCGGCGCACCGCCACGACCCCGCGCCCTGGTCGCGACCGCGAGCTGCCGGCCGTCGGACGACGTTTCGATTGCGGTGATCGATTGGTCGGCCAACGCAGGCCCCGCCAAAGGCCGCCACTCACGCGCACCGGCGGCGCGGAACGCAAGGCCTGTCGCAGGCGGTTCAAAGCTCGCGTTGCCGTCCTCGGCATCCATGGAGTCACTGTTGCACAGGACGTTGTCAGCGCCATGCCGGCCATCGCCCTTGAAGCACAAATGTTCAAGCGACCCCAGTGCAACGAGCCCTCCGGCGTCTGTGGTACGCATCTGCCAGCGGCTTTCGATGGCGGGGCAGTCTCCGCGCGCCGCGCATGCAGGATCGATCAGCAGCGCCGGCGGGAAGCCAGCCATCGCATCTTCCGTGTCGTTGCTGGCCGCATAGCCATTGCTGCCAAGGAAGTAGCGATTCTCGCCAAGCCATCTCGCATGGTGGTAGTCGCGCGGCGTCTCGAACACGGGTTCGCGGCTGCCGCTGTAAAGGTCGAGGGTTTCCACGCGCGTGATTCGGCCGGATTCAGGATCGTAGGAATCCACCACGCGCAGCAGTCGCAGCCCCTCGGGCGACACGTCCGCATCGAGGAAATAATTGCGCGGGTCGCCTGTCAGCGCGCGCGACACCGTATTGCCGCCGGTCGCAGACACGGTGACGCCGTAGTGGCAGGGTTGCACCGGCGTGCAGAGCGTGCCGGAGTGTCCACCGCCGGTATCTGGCAAGTCGCCGCGGCTCGCCTTCGGGTGCCGCTTGGCGTCCGGAGAAACCGACCAGAGGGGCGACTCGCCGGCCGGTATCGGCAGATCGGCGTCGGCCCGGACCGCGAACGGCCACGCTTCGATGGCGTAGGTACACCACGGCGTTCCGGGATGATGGGCGCCCGGACAGGCACGTTCGGCGACAGCGTCGTTGGCCGCTTCGTACGCCACCATCAGGCCGCCGTCGAATCCTTCGGTGAAGGCGTGCAGACGGAGCAGCGGTTTGTTCCCGCCTTCGGGCAGCAACAGGCGGGCATCGAGCGGAACCTGCGCATGCTGGGAGGCTATGCCCTGGCCCACGTCCCAGCTGACGATGGACCCGTCGCTGGCGAGCGAGGTCAG
>JANOKD010000026.1:0-73100 GCA_031419075.1 Lysobacterales bacterium | reverse complement strand
GATCGTCTCGATTACGTCTCGATGATGTGTAACGAACACGCCTACGTGCTCGCCATCGAGAGACTGATGCAGATCGAAGCGCCGGAACGCGCGCAGTGGATCCGCACGATGTTCGACGAGATCACCCGCATCCTGAATCATTTGATGTGGATTGGTTCGAATGCGCTCGATCTCGGCGCGATGGCGGTGTTTCTGTACGCTTTCCGGGAGCGCGAAGAGCTGATGGACGTGTACGAAGCGGTGTCGGGCGCGCGCATGCACGCGACGTATTATCGTCCGGGTGGTGTCTACCGTGATTTGCCGGAAAAAATGCCGCAATATCGCGAGTCGCCGTGGCGCAAGGGCAGCAAGCTCAAGCGTTTCAACGCGTGGCGCGAAGGCTCGATGCTAGATTATCTGGAAGCGTTCACCCACGATTTCCCGGCGCGCATCGACGAATACGAAACCCTGCTCACCGACAATCGCATCTGGAAGCAGCGCACGGTCGGTATCGGCGTGATTCCGCCGGAACAGGCGTTGGCTTGGGGCATGACCGGCCCGATGATCCGTGGCTCAGGCATCGCCTGGGATCTGCGCAAGAAGCAGCCTTATGCGAAGTACGCCGAGGTCGATTTCGATATCCCGGTGGGCGTGGCGGGCGACTGCTATGACCGCTACCTGGTCCGAGTCGCCGAGATGCGCGAATCCAATCGCATCATCCAGCAATGCGTGAAGTGGCTGAAGGCCAATCCGGGCCCGGTGATGATCGACAATTACAAAGTCGCGCCGCCGAATCGCGAATCCATGAAAGACGATATGGAAGCGTTGATCCATCACTTCAAACTGTTCACCGAAGGCTACTGCGTGCCGGCCGGCGAGACCTACTGCGCCGTCGAAGCACCGAAGGGCGAGTTCGGCTGTTATCTGGTGTCGGACGGGGCGAACAAACCGTTCCGCGCGCATCTGCGCGCGCCTGGATTCGCACACCTGTCGTCGATGGACACGATCGTGAAAGGCCACATGTTGGCCGACGTGGTCGCAATGATCGGCACCTACGACATCGTGTTCGGCGAAATCGATCGCTGAGAGCGCATAAACCAATGAAAGCGACTGGAAATTTCGAAGCCTGCCGCAACGTCGACCCGATAGTCGCGTTGAACGACAAGACGCGGGCGCACATCGAGCATTGGCTGGCCAAGTTCCCGCCGGATCGCAAACGCTCTGCAGTCCTGCAGGGTCTGCATGCCGCGCAGGAACAGAACGGCGGCTGGCTGAGCGACGAACTCATCGCCGCGGTCGCGAAGTATCTCGACCTGCCGCCGGTGTGGGCCTACGAAGTCGCGACCTTCTACTCGATGTTCGAGACCGAGAAAGTCGGCCGTCACAATGTCGCGTTCTGCACCAACATCAGCTGCTGGCTCAACGGCGCCGAGGACCTGGTCGCGCATGCCGAGAGCAAGCTTGGCTGCAAACTCGGTGAGTCGTCAGCGGACGGCCGCATCTTCCTCAAGCGTGAGGAAGAATGCCTGGCCGCATGCTGCGGCGCGCCGATGATGGTTATCAACGGTCACTACCACGAGCAGCTTGATGTCGCGAAAGTCGATGCGCTGCTCGATGGTCTGAAATAAGCTCAGGGGCGACGAGATGGCAGATCACGGCTCTAATATGCACGGCTCACACAGCACTGGTCCGGTCGGCCCCGCGCCGAAGGAACATCAGGTCGTGTACACCACGCTGCATTTCGATACGCCGTGGTCGTACGAGAATTACCTGAAAACAGGCGGCTACAGCGCGCTGCGCAGAATCCTCGAAGAGAAGATTCCGCCGGAACAGGTGATCGAGATGGTCAAGGGTTCGGGCTTGCGCGGTCGCGGCGGCGCGGGTTTTCCCACCGGTCTGAAATGGAGCTTCATGCCCAAAGGCACCGGCATGCAGAAGTACATCCTCTGCAACTCGGATGAATCCGAACCGGGCACCTGCAAAGATCGCGACATCCTGCGCTTCAATCCGCATGCCGTGATCGAAGGTATGGCGATTGCCTGCTACGCGACGGGTTCGACGGTTGCCTACAATTATCTGCGCGGCGAGTTCCATCACGAGCCCTTCGAGCATTTGGAAGAAGCCACCGCCGACGCTTATAAGCATGGCTGGTTAGGCAAGAATGTGCTCGGCAGCGGCTGCGATATCGATATCTACAATGCGCTGGGCGCCGGTGCCTACATTTGCGGCGAAGAAACCGCGCTGATGGAATCGCTGGAAGGCAAGAAAGGTCAGCCGCGCTTCAAGCCACCGTTTCCGGCGAACTTCGGTCTGTACGGCCGTCCGACCACGATCAACAACACCGAGACGTTCGCCTCGGTGCCTGCGGTTATCCGCTAGGGCGCCGAATGGTTCTTGAATCTGGGCAAGCCGAACAATGGTGGCCCGAAGATTTTCTCGGTCTCTGGCCACGTCGCGAAGCCGGGCAACCACGAAGTCCGCCTCGGCATGCCGTTTGCGGAGTTGCTGGAATTGGCCGGCGGTATGCGTCCGGGCCGCGCCTTGAAGGCGGTGATTCCCGGCGGATCATCCATGCCGGTCCTGCCTGCAGAGATGATGATGGCCTGCACGATGGACTACGACTCGATCCAGAAAGCCGGTTCGGGTCTGGGTTCGGGCGCTGTCATCGTGATGGACGACACCGCCTGCATGGTGCGCGCCTGTCAGCGCATCGCGCGCTTTTATTTCAAGGAAAGCTGCGGTCAGTGCACGCCATGCCGCGAAGGCACCGGCTGGATGTATCGCATGCTGACCCGCATCGTCGAGAAGCAGGCGACGATGGACGATCTGCACATGCTGCGCGCCGCTGCGGGTCAGATCGAAGGCCACACCATTTGCGCATTTGGCGAAGCTGCCGCGTGGCCGGTGCAGGGCTTCCTGCGTCATTTCTGGAATGAATTCGAATACGCGATCGTCAACAGGCGTTTCCTCGTCGACGATCAGCGCGCGGGAACTGTAATTGAGCATGTCACTGCTGAGCAGGTGGCGGCATGAATACCACCGAAACCATCAGTGTTCCCGCTGTACCGGTCGTGCCCGACGGACACGTCACCATCGAGATCGACGGCCAGCCGCTGTTCGCGCCGAAGGGCTCGATGATCATCCATGCCGCCGACAAGGCCGGCATTCCGATTCCGCGCTTCTGCTATCACGAGAAGCTGCCGATCGCTGCGAACTGCCGCATGTGTCTGGTCGACGCCGAAATGGGCGGCCGCCCGATGCCCAAGCCGCAGCCGGCCTGCGCCACGCCGGTCGCTGACGGCATGAAAGTCTTCACGCGCAACGAGAAGGCGCTCAAAGCGCAGCGCAACGTGATGGAGTTTCTGCTCATCAACCATCCGCTGGACTGCCCGATCTGCGATCAGGGCGGCGAGTGCGAACTGCAGGATCTGTCGCTGGGCTACGGCCGTTCGGTCAGCCGTTTTTCTGAACGCAAGCGCACCGTGGCCGACGAGGACATGGGGCCATTGGTTGCGACCGAAATGACCCGCTGCATCCAATGCACGCGCTGCGTTCGTTTCACTGCGGATATCGCCGGCACCTATGAGCTCGGCGGCATGCAGCGCGGCGAAAATCTGCAGATCGGCACCTACGACGGCAAGCCGCTGACCACCGAACTCTCAGGCAACGTCATCGATGTGTGCCCGGTCGGTGCGCTGACCAACAAGGTGTTCCGCTTCCGCGCACGCCCGTGGGAATTGATTGCCAAGGAATCGCTGGGTTATCACGATGCGCTGGGCAGCAATCTTTATCTGCATGCGCGCCGCGGCGACGTGATGCGCTCGGTGCCGCGCGACAACGAAGCGGTCAACGAATGCTGGCTGTCGGACCGCGATCGTTATTCAAATCAGGGCCTCTACGCCGAAGATCGTGCGACCAAGCCGCTCATTCGTGTCGATGACAGCGGAGAAGGCGATTCTTTTCGCGAAGCCTCGTGGGAGGAAGCGCTTGCCAAGGCCGCCGAAATTCTGCGCGCCAACCGTGGCGATGATCTCGGCATCCTCGTGCATCCGGCAACGTCGAACGAGGAGGGCGCTTTGCTCGCCCGTTTCGCCGATGCGCTGGGCACCGGCAATCTCGATCACCGCATCGCCCAGCATGATCTTTCCGATGGCGCTGTCGCGGAGCCGTTCGCGATGTCGGTTGCGCAGATTGAAACTGCGGATGTCATCGTCATCGTCGGCTCGAATCTGCGTCATGAAGTGCCGCTACTGCATCAGCGGCTGCGCAAGGCCTCGACCCGCGGCGCCAAAATCCACGTCGTCAATCCGGTCGATTTCGATTTCACCTTCGCCATCGCATCGAAGACCATCGTGCCGCCGTCGCAGCTCGCGTCGGCGCTGGCAGGCTTCAAACTCGACAATGCTTCAAAAGTAGCGGTGATCGTTGGGGCTGTCGCCGAAAACTCTGTCTATGCCGCCGCGATTCGCAGTGCCGTCGCTGCATTTGTCTCTGCACATAACGCCGCACTGTGCCGCATCCCGCAGGGCGCGAATGCGCTCGGCCTCGTGCGCCACGGCGTGCTGCCTGCTGCGCGCGACGCGCAAGCGATGTTGGCTGAGCCGCGCGCTGCGTACCTGATCTATGGCATCGAACCCGGTCTGGACTTCGCCGACCAATCCCGCGCATTGAAGGCTTTGGCCGCGGCGAAGGTCGTGGCGTTCAGTCACTTCGCCTGCCAGTCCACTCGCGCAGTGGCTGATGTGATCCTGCCGATCGGCGCACTGCCTGAAGTCGACGCCACGCTGACCAATCTGGACGGTCGCGACCAGCGTGCGGTTGCCGGCGGTAAATTGCCCGGTGATGCCCGTCCGGGATGGCGGGTGCTCCGCGCGCTCGGCGGCGACCTGGCTGCGGCTGGTTTTGAGTTCATCGATCTTGCGGGTTTGCGCGCGAGCCTGTCGCCGCGATCGGTCAGCGTTGCCGCGTCATTGGCACCGGCTGTGATCGGCGATGGCCTCGAACTCGCCGTATCGCAGGCCATCTATCGCGTCGATGGTGTCACCCGCCGCGCCGCGGCGCTGCAGTCGCACCCGCTCAACGCCGGCCCGCGGATCGCCCTGCATCCGGCCGATGCCGCTGCGGCGTCGCTCGCCGACGGTGCGATGGCGAAGGTCGACAACGGTCTTGGCACCGCCACGCTGCAGGTTGTGGTTGATAACCGCGTCGCCAAAGGCGCGGCTTGGATCGAATCCGGCTACGGCGCAACCGCGGCGCTTGGCAGCGGTCGCGTGCGGGTGACGGGGACGTCTGCATGAATATGCTGTTCGACACCCTGCGCGATTGGATCCTCGCCATGGGCACCACCGGCGCGTTGCTGTGGATCGTGCTGAAGGTTTTCGCGGTCGCAATGCCGGTCATTGTCAGCGTGGCTTTCTACGTGGTGTGGGAACGTAAACTCATCGGCTGGATGCATGTCCGTCACGGGCCGATGTACGTAGGTTGGGGCATCCTCCAGGCGTTCGCGGACGTGTTCAAACTGCTGTTCAAGGAAGTGATCCAGCCCAGCAGCGCGAACAAACCGCTGTTCATTCTCGCGCCGATGCTGGCGCTGGTGCCGGCACTCGCTGCGTGGGCAGTGGTGCCGTTCGATGCGAAGCTGGTGTTGTCCAACGCCAATGCAGGCCTGCTGTATCTGCTGGCGATGACTTCGCTCGGCGTGTACGGCATCATCCTCGCCGGCTGGGCGTCGAATTCAAAGTACGCTTTCCTCGGTGCAATGCGCGCTGCGTCGCAGGTGGTGTCGTACGAAATAGCGATGGGTTTTGCGCTGGTCGGCGTGCTGATGGCTGCGGGCAGTTTGAACATCACTGATATCGTGATGGCACAGGCCGGCAACGCCGGCTTCTTCGAGTGGTTCTGGCTGCCGCTGCTGCCGCTGTTCGTCGTGTACTTCGTTTCCGGTGTGGCCGAAACCAACCGCGCACCGTTCGACGTGGTCGAAGGCGAATCCGAAATCGTCGCCGGCCACATGGTCGAGTATTCGGGCTCGCAGTTCTCGCTGTTCTTCCTGGCCGAATACGCCAACATGATTCTGGTCAGCTTTTTGACCGCGCTGTTCTTTCTCGGCGGCTGGCTCAGCCCGCTGCAGGGCTGGATCACCGCCGACGTGTCTCCGTGGGTCGACTGGATCTGGAAAGGCGGCTGGCCGTGGCTGTTGATGAAGGCGTTCTTTTTCGCCAGCGTGTTCATCTGGTTCCGCGCATCGTTCCCGCGCTATCGCTACGACCAGATCATGCGCCTGGGCTGGAAAGTCTTCATTCCGATCACCATCGCCTGGATTTTCGCGACGGCGCTGCTGGTGTTTTTTGGCGTGTTCGAGGCAGGGCAGTGATGAATACAATCTCATCGTATTTGAAGAGCCTGCTGCTGCTGGAGCTGTTCCAGGGTATGGGGCTGACGCTGAAGTATCTGTTCCGTCCCAAGTACACGCTGATGTATCCGATGGAAAAAATGCCGCAGTCGCCGCGCTTTCGCGGACTGCACGCGCTGCGCCGCTATCCCAACGGCGAAGAACGCTGCATCGCCTGCAAACTGTGCGAAGCGGTGTGCCCGGCACTGGCGATCACCATCGATTCCGAACAGCGCGCCGACGGCACCCGCCGCACCACCCGCTACGACATCGATCTATTCAAGTGCATCTTCTGCGGGTTCTGCGAAGAATCCTGCCCGGTCGATTCCATCGTGGAAACCCATATTCATGAGTACCATTTCGAGAATCGCGGCGAGAACATCGTGAATAAGACGCAGCTGCTGGCTATTGGCGATCGTCTGGAAAAAGAAATCGCTGAACGTCGCGCCGCCGACGCCAGCTACCGTTAAGCATGCATCGCTGACCACATACCTCTGAGGGCCGTCGTGGAATTCACCACTCTCGCATTCCTGGTTTTCGCCACGGTCGCCGTCATCTCGGCGGGCGCAGTGATCACCGTGCGCAATCCGGTGCACGCCGCGCTGTGTCTTGTGCTGACCTTCTTCACCGTCGCGTGTACCTGGATCCTGGTCGGCGCTGAATTCCTTGGCGTGGCCTTGATTCTGGTCTATGTGGGCGCAGTGATGGTGCTGTTCCTGTTCGTGGTGATGATGTTGGACGTCGATACCGAGCCGATGCGCGAAGGGTTCGTACGCTATCTGCCGCTTGGTCTGCTGGTTGCAGTGGTGATGTTGATTGAAATGCTGACCCTGATCGGTGTGAAGGCCGAGTTTGCTTCGACTTTCGGTGAAGATCCGGCCGCAGCTGCGGGGTTCTCGAATACGGAATGGATCGCGCGCGCGCTGTTCACCGATTATCTGCTGCCGTTCGAGGTCGCTGCGGTCATCCTCACCATCGCTGTGGTGGCGGCGGTGATGCTGACCCTGCGTCGTCGGGTTGGCGCGAAGCACCAGAACCCGGGCGAGCAGTCGCGGGTCCGCGCGCAGGATCGGATCCGGATGATCAAAATGTCTGCTGAAGTGCCGGCGGTCGACGCTGCTGCGAGCGAGGAAGTGAAGTCATGATGGGTCAGCTTGCGCTTGGACATTATCTGGCCTTCGGCGCTGCATTGTTCTGCATCAGCCTGGCCGGCATCTTCCTCAACCGGAAGAACGTCATTATTCTGCTGATGTCTATCGAACTGATGCTGTTGAGCGTCAACGTCAACTTCGTCGCGTTCTCACGCCATCACGGCGATGCGGCTGGCCAGATTTTCGTGTTTTTCATTCTGACCGTGGCGGCTGCCGAGGCTGCGATCGGCCTGGCGATCCTGGTGACGCTGTTCCGCAATCGGCGCACGATCAATGTCGCCGAAATCGATACCTTGAAAGGCTGATGGGACCCGGTATGGAAGATACTGTTGTAGGGCAGGCTGTTGTGGGGCATGTGATTTCCAAGTCCATCCTGGTCTCGGTCGTTCTCGCGCCGCTGATTGGCGCGATTCTCGCCGGCTTCTTCGGTCGCCGGATTGGTCGGGTGGGCGCGCACAGCGCAACCATCCTCGGCGTTGGGATCAGCTGCGCGCTGTCGTGTTATGTGCTCTGGCAATTGGTCGGGCAGGGTGCTTCGCCTTTCAACGAAAATCTCTACACCTTCTTCGATGTCGCCGGTTACGACGCCCACATCGGTTTCATGGTCGACAAACTGACGGCGATGATGATGGTGGTCGTCACCTTTGTTTCTTTGCTGGTGCACGTCTACACCATCGGTTACATGGCCGAGGATCCCGGCTACCAGCGCTTTTTCAGCTATATCAGCCTGTTCACGTTCTCGATGCTGATGTTGGTGATGAGCAACAACTTCCTGCAGCTGTTTTTCGGCTGGGAGGCGGTGGGTCTGGTGTCCTACCTGCTGATCGGTTTCTGGTTCAAACGCCCGAGCGCGATCTTCGCGAATCTCAAAGCATTCCTGGTCAATCGTGTGGGTGACTTTGGCTTTCTGCTCGGCATCGCGGGCGTATTGTTCTGGTTCGAAACCCTCGATTACGCGACCGTTTTCGCGAACGCCTCCAGCACCATCGGTGCCGGTCAGACTGTCGCGATCTTCAGCGGCTATGAATGGTCGGTCGCGACAGTGATCTGCATCTGCCTATTTATCGGTGCGATGGGCAAGTCCGCACAGGTGCCGCTGCACGTGTGGTTGCCCGATTCGATGGAAGGCCCCACTCCGATCTCAGCGCTGATCCACGCCGCGACGATGGTGACCGCCGGTATTTTCATGGTGGCGCGCATGTCGCCACTGTTCGAGCTGTCGGAAACGGCGCTGAACTTCGTACTGTTCATCGGTGCGACCACAGCGTTGTTCACCGGGCTCATCGGTATCGTCCAGAACGATATCAAGCGCGTCGTCGCCTATTCAACTTTGTCTCAGCTCGGTTACATGACTGTCGCACTCGGCGTGTCGGCGTATTCGGCCGCGGTCTATCACCTGATGACGCACGCATTCTTCAAAGCGCTGCTGTTTCTCGCGGCGGGTTCGGTCATTATCGGTATGCATCACGAGCAGGACATGCGCAAGATGGGCGGCCTGCGCAAATATATGCCGATCACGTTCTGGACCAGCGTGCTGGGCACCCTCGCATTGGTCGGTACGCCGTTCTTCAGCGGTTTCTATTCGAAAGACACCATCATCGAAGCCGCGGCGCACCATGCGCACGAATCGCACAGCTGGATCGCGACTTACGGCTACTGGGCGGTGCTGCTGGGCGCTTTCGTGACTTCGTTCTACAGTTTCCGCTTGCTGTACATGACGTACTTCGGTGAAGAGCGCTTCCGCCATGCGCACGAAACGCACGACCATGCTGTCGAAGGCGCGCGCGACGCACATGCTGATGACGCACACGGCCACGACGACCATCATGGTCACGGCGACCACGAGCCGCATGAATCGCCGTGGGTCGTCACGCTGCCGTTAATTCTGCTGGCGATCCCGTCGGTCGCGATCGGCTTTTTCACGATCGGCCCAATGCTGTTCGGCACGGACTGGAGCGGCCATCACGAACAGCTGCCGTTCTTCCTCGGCGCTATCGACGTGAGCGCGGGCAACGATGTGATCGGCAAGTTGAAGGAAGAATTTCACGGTCCGCTCGCGTTCGCGCTGCATGGATTCACCGCGCCGGCGTTTCTGCTTGCACTCGCAGGTTTTGCGCTGGCAACAGCCATGTACTGGTGGAAGCCGTCGCTGCCGGCCAAGTTCGCAGCGTTCCCGCCGTTCGCTTTGGCGCGCCGGGTGCTCGAAAACAAATACGGCATGGACGATCTGTGGATCAAAGGGTTCGCCGGCGGCGGCATTCTCGCCGGCAAGCTGTCGCGCAAGAACGATGAGGCGGTCATCGACGGCTTCTTTGTCAACGGCGGCGTACGCATTGTCGACCTGGTGTCGGGTCTGCTGCGCAAAACCCAGTCTGGCTATCTCTACCATTACGCCTTCGCGATGATTCTCGGCCTGATTGCTCTGCTGGCCGTATTGATCAAGTTCTGGCGCTGATTTTCGATGTCAATCGATACGAACTGACGGATAACGAATCGCGATGCACAATTGGCCCCTTCTCAGCACGCACCTACTGAGCACATTGGTTTGGCTGCCGATCATCGGCGGTGCACTGGCGCTCGCGCTCGGCAATCAGCGGGCGCAGACCGCGCGCTGGCTGGCGCTGACGGTCGCGCTGGTGACGTTTGTCTTAAGTATTGCATTGCTGACGGGCTTCGACTTCGGCACCTCGGCCATGCAGTTTGTCGAGCAGCGCGAGTGGGTTCCGGTCTATGACATCCAGTACCACCTTGGCGCCGACGGGATCTCGGTTGCGCTGATCGTACTGACCACGCTCACCACTGCGCTGGTGCTGATCGGTGCGTGGGGATCGATCGACAAACGCGTGAACCAGTATGTCGCTGCGTTTCTGTTTCTCGAAGGCCTGATGATCGGCGTCTTCGCCGCGGTCGACGCGATGCTGTTCTACGTGTTTTTCGAAGGCATGCTGATTCCGATGTTCATCATCATCGGCGTGTGGGGCGGTCCGCGCCGCGTGTATGCGTCGGTGAAGTTCTTCCTGTACACCTTTCTCGGTTCGGTGTTCATGCTGGTCGGGTTGATCTACCTGTACCTGCAGGCGGGCAGCTGGCAGCTGCCGGACCTGTATGCGCTGCCGCTTGGCGCCAGCGAGCAGATGTGGCTGTTTTTCGCTTTCCTGATCGCGTTCGCGGTCAAGGTGCCGATGTTCCCGGTGCACACCTGGCTGCCGGATGCGCATGTCGAAGCGCCGACCGGCGGCTCGGTGATCCTGGCTGCGATCATGCTGAAGATCGGCGGCTACGGCTTCCTGCGTTTCAATCTGCCGATCGTTCCCGATGCCAGCCATGAGTTCGCGTGGATCGTGATCGCGGCCAGTTTGATCGCGGTGGTCTACATCGGCCTGGTCGCGCTGGCGCAGGAAGACATGAAGAAGCTGATCGCATACTCGTCGATCTCGCACATGGGCTTCGTCACGCTGGGCATCTTCATCTCGCTGATGTTGGTGCGCGACGCCGGCAATTCAGAAGCCGCACGTTTGGGCATGCAGGGCGCGATGGTGCAGATGGTCTCGCACGGTTTCATTTCCGGCGCGATGTTCTCCTGCGTAGGCGTGCTTTACGACCGCATGCACAGCCGCATGATCAAAGATTACGGCGGTGTCGCCAACGTGATGCCGCACTTCGCAGCCTTTATGGTGTTCTTCAGCATGGCCAACGCCGGTCTGCCGGGCACGTCGGGTTTCGTCGGTGAATTCATGGTGATCCTGGCCAGCTTCCAGGCGCATCCGCTGCTCGCGTTTACCGCTGCGACCACGCTTATCATCGGCGCTGCCTACACCCTGTGGCTGGTGAAGCGGGTGGTGTTCGGTGAGATCGGCAATGCGCATGTCGCCGAACTCGAAGACATCAATCCGCGCGAATGGATCGTGCTCTCGACGTTCGCTGTCGGCGTGCTGTTGATCGGTGTGTACCCGAAACCGTTGACCGATCTGATGGAACCCGCCATCGCCCAACTAGCCAGCCAGCTGGCGATCAGCAAGCTTTGAGACCCTCATGATTGTAAACAGCGTCACTACCGCCGATCTGATGCCGCTGCTGCCCGAGCTGGTACTCGTGGGCGCCGCGTTCGCACTGCTGCTGCTCGATCTGTTCATCAGCGAGCGTCAGCGCGGCGTGATCCATGTGCTCAGCATCGTTACGCTGATCGTGGTCGCGGGCATGCTCGCACTCGATGTGGGCGGGCAGGGCACCGTGCTCAACGGCATGTTCATCCGCGACACGATGGCCGATGTGCTGAAGTGGGTGGCCTGTGTGGTCAGCGCAATGGCGCTGGTGTATGCGTGGTCGTTCCTGCGCGAACGCGGGCTGTACAAGGGCGAGATCGCGGTGCTGATGCTGTTTTCGGTCGCCGGCATGATGCTGTTGATTTCCGCCGGCAATCTGGTGATGGTCTATCTCGGTCTGGAAATGCTCGCGCTGTGTTCGTATGCGCTGGTCGCGATCGATCGCGACAGCCCGCTGGCCTCTGAAGCGGCGATGAAATATTTCGTGCTGGGTTCGCTTGCTTCGGGCATGTTGCTGTACGGCATGTCGCTGATCTATGGCGCGACCGGCAGCCTTGACCTCGCCGCGATCCACGCTGCGACCACTTCCACTCCGATGTTGCTTGCGGGCATGGTCTTTCTGGTCGCCGGCATCGCTTTCAAGTTCGGCGCCGCGCCGTTCCACATGTGGCTGCCCGACGTCTATCACGGCGCGCCTACGCCGATCACCCTGTTCATCGGCGCTGCGCCCAAGCTGGCCGCGTTCGCGATGGCCTATCGGCTGCTTGAAGGTGGCGTCGGTCCGCTCGACGAGCAGTGGCGCATGTTGTTGTCCGGGATTGCGGCGCTGTCGCTGGTCGTCGGCAATTTGATTGCGCTGGCACAGTCCAATCTCAAGCGCATGCTCGCGTATTCGACGGTCTCGCATGTCGGCTTTTTGCTGATGGGATTGGCTGGCGGCGGAGCGGTCGGCTATGCCGCCGGCATGTTCTACGCGATCAGCTATGCGCTGATGGCGGCGGCGGCTTTCGGTACGATTGTGGTGCTGTCCCGATGCGGCTTCGAAGCCGACCGCATCGACGACTTCAAGGGCCTGAATGCGCGCAGTCCTTGGATGGCCGGCTTGGTGCTGTGCGTGATGGCTTCGTTGGCAGGCGTTCCGCCGTTCCTGGGCTTCTGGGCAAAGCTGGCAGTGCTGCGCGCCGCGTGGGAAGGCGACCAGGTCTGGCTGGTGATCGTGGGTATCGTGTTTGCAGTGATCGGCGCGTTTTACTATCTGCGGGTGATTCGTGCGATGTATTTCGATGAGCCTGAATTTGCAGATGGCCGCGAGCCGATGACCCAGCGCGGGGATCTCTCGCTGCGCGTGGTGTTCGCGGTCAACGCGCTGTCGCTGCTGGTGCTGGGCTTTGGCTGGAACCCGATCATGGCCTGGTGCCAAAAAGCCTTCGCCTGATCTGAATGCGTTGTTCGAACCGATGCTCGCATCGGTGAGGCGCACAGCGAAGATCGGATCCATCGACGAACGATGGCTTGCAATTTTACGACCGTATCACCATAATTCCGCTCCTGATGCGGGGTGGAGCAGTCTGGCAGCTCGTCGGGCTCATAACCCGAAGGTCGCAGGTTCAAATCCTGCCCCCGCTACCAGTTTTTCGAGTTCTGAAATTGCCATGTTTCAAGGCGGTTGATGAACGGAAAAGTCGGGCTTGGTCGAAGCATGAGCTGCGCTTCGACGCCGAAATCCAGCGGTATCGGACAAGGGGCCCGCAAGGCCCCTTTTTCATTCCGGAAATTTTATGGCGGACAAGGCCACCGATATCTCGAATCTGCTGTCGCCGACGGTACAGGCCCTTGGTCTGGAGCTGCTCGGGATCGAGTATCTGCCCATTCAGGGTGGGTCGCTGCTGCGGCTTTACATCGATATCCCAGCCGATGCGGTTGGCGATGCCGGAGCGCCGCGGATGGTGGGAATCGAGGACTGCGAATCGGTCAGCCGTGAGGTCTCGGCACGGCTCGATGTCGAAGATCCGATCAGCGGCAACTACACCTTGGAGGTGTCGTCGCCGGGTGTGGATCGTCCCCTGTTCACTCCAGCGCAGTTCACGCGCTTCACCGGTGAGCAGGTCAAGATCGCTTTGAAGCTTCCGCAGGACGGACGCCGCAAACTGCAGGGCCGGATTGCTGCAGTCGAAGGCGACCGGGTCGACTTGGATGTCGACGCCAAGCCTGAATCGCAGCGGGTGTCGGTAGCATTCGAGAATATCGAGAAGGCGCGTCTGATCCCCGATTGGGCAGCGCTGGGTTTCGGCCCGTCGAAGCAGGAACCACCGGCGAAACCCGGTAGAAAATCCATTGGCAAGGCATCGGCCGGCAAGCCTTCGGGCAAACGCTCTTCCGGCAGTTGAACCACATTTCGGCGCTTCGTTCGCGAAGCGCCCAGGCGGAAACGAGGAGCTACGGCTTTCGCTTCCAACCAAGACACGGCATTCAAGCTTTCAGAGGCGTAACAGAATGAGTAAGGAACTTCTGCTTGTGGTCGACGCGGTCGCCAATGAAAAAGGCGTACCCGAGTCGGTCATCATCGAAGCCCTTGAGGCGGCGCTGGCGACGGCGGCGAAGAAGCGTTTCCATGAACAGGACGTGCTGACGCGCGTGTCCATCAATCCGAAGGACGGCAGCTACGAGACGTTCCGCCGTTGGGAAGTGGTGGCCGACGATGTGGTGATGGAATCGCCCGACCGTCAGACCCGCATGATGGATGCCGTCGATGAAGTCGAAGGCGTGGAAATCGGCGATTACATCGAAGAGCAGATCGAGAATCCGGATTTCGGCCGCATCGCCGCGCAGGCCGCGAAGCAGGTGATCGTGCAGCGCGTACGCGAGGCCGAGCGCAACCAGGTTGTCGAGATGTGGAAGGACCGCGTCGGCGAGCTGGTGACCGGCGTGGTCAAGCGCGTCGAGCGCGGCAACGTCTACGTCGATCTGGGCGGCAATGCCGAAGCGTTCATTCCGAAGGACAAGGCGATTCCGCGCGACGTCGTGCGTGCAGGCGACCGCGTCCGCGGCTATCTGTTCGACGTGCGCAGCGAACCGCGCGGCCCGCAGCTGTTCATCAGCCGCGCCGCGCCCGAATTCATGATGGAACTGTTCAAGCTTGAAGTGCCGGAAGTCGGCCAGGGCCTGGTTGAAATCAAGGCCTGCGCCCGTGACCCGGGCGATCGCGCCAAGATCGCCGTGATCGCTTACGACACCCGCACTGACCCGATCGGTGCCTGCATCGGTATGCGCGGTTCGCGCGTGCAGGCCGTGTCTAACGAATTGAACGGCGAGCGCGTCGACATTGTGCTGTGGTCGGACAACCCGGCGCAGTTCGTCATCAACGCGATGGCACCGGCCGAAGTGCAGTCGATCATCGTCGATGAAGAGAAGCACTCGATGGATCTGGCGGTCGCTGAAGAGCGCTTGGCTCAAGCGATCGGCAAGGGTGGGCAGAACGTCCGTCTTGCAAGCCGTTTGACCGGCTGGCAGCTCAACGTGATGACCGCCGATCAGGTTCAGGCGAAGAGCGAAGCCGAGCAGACCACTGCCCGTCATCTGTTCATGGAAAAACTTGAAGTCGATGAGGAAATCGCCAGCATCCTGGTCACCGAAGGGTTCAGCACGGTCGAAGAAATCGCCTACGTGCCGGTCGGCGAGCTGCTTGCGGTCGAAGGCTTTGATGAGGACATCGTCGAAGAGCTTCGTTCGCGCGCTCGCGACGCCCTGCTGAATGAAGCCCTTGCCGTCGAGGAAGAGCTTGACGAGCATCAGCCGGCCGACGACCTGCTGGGTCTGGACGGGATGGACAGCGAGACCGCCTATGCTCTGGCGACGCACGGTGTGCGTACCGTGGATGAGCTGGGTGAGCTGGGCGCGGACGAGGTGGCGGAGTTCGGTATCGATGGTCTGGACGAGGCCCGCGCTGCGGCGCTGATCCTGGCCGCCCGTGCCGAAGAAATCGCCCGTCTCGAACGCGAGGTCTGAGTCACGCAACACGATTAGAATTCAGCGCGCACCCGAGACCGGCCTCTTGCGAGACCAGTCGCATGCGAGCCCGGTTTCACAACAAGCACCCCCCGCGCGGGTCCGATGATCGAATCATCGGCCCGGGCCTCAGGATACGGACACCGAATGTCGCAGCAAACCACCATCCGCACACTGGCCGAACTGGTGAACACGCCGGTCGAGAAGTTGCTGAAGCAGCTGGCCGAGGCCGGCATGAACTTCAGCGGCCCCGATCAGACCGTGACCAGCGCCGAGAAGCTGAAGTTGCTCGGTTTCCTGAAACGGTCTCACGGCAAGAGCGAGACGGCGGCCGAAGAATCGGCCGAGCCGAAGAAAATCACGCTCAACCGCAACCGTAAGCAGGAAATCACCGTCGGCGGCGGCAAGAACCGACAGACTGTCGATGTCGTGGTGCGCAAGAAAGTCACCCTGGTCAAGCCGCAGGACGGGCGTTTGGTGCCCGGCAGCGACGACGAGCGTGCCGACATCATGCGCAAGCTTGAGGAGTCGCGTCAGCGCAATCTCGATGAACAGCAGCGTTTGGCCGAAGACGACCGCAAGCGCGCCGAAGCTATCACCGAGCGCAAGCGCATCGCCGATGAAGCGACGGCGCGCGTTGCCGCTGCCGCTGCGGCGCCCAAGAGTGGTGCAGGTGAAGAGCCCGCCGCTGCAACGCCTGCTGCTGCCGCGCGCCCGAAACCCGGCCCTCATACGCATGGTCATGCCAAGCCCGCACGTACCGAGCCTGCGCGTGTCGATGATCGCGCTGGCCAGAAAAACAAGCCGAACCGCGGTTCGCACGCGATGGTGGCCGATGTCGAAGACGACGACAGCACTGCACGATTCGCCGGACAGCTGCATCTGTCGCCTACCGAACGCGATCGTCGCACCACCGCGCGCTCCAAGCCCAAAGCCAAGCGTCAGCTCGAACAGAGCCGCAGCGGCGGTGGGCAGCATGGCTTCACCCGTCCGACCGAACGCATCGTGCGCGAAATCGCGGTGGGCGATGCGATCACTGTGTCTGATCTCGCCCAGAAGCTCGCCCTGAAAGGCGGCGATGTGGTCAAAGCGCTGTTCAAGATGGGCGTGATGGCCACCATCACCCAGACCATCGATCACGACACCGCGATGCTGGTGGTCGAAGAACTTGGCCACAAGGCGATCCGTGCCGACAGCGGCGATGCCGAAGTCGAACTGCTCGCGCATATCGAAGATCAGCAGGGCGAGAAACAGTCGCGCCCGCCGGTGGTCACGATCATGGGCCATGTCGACCACGGCAAGACCTCGCTGCTCGACTACATCCGTCGTGCCAAGGTGGCTGCAGGCGAAGCCGGCGGTATCACCCAGCACATCGGCGCGTATCACGTCGAAACGCCGAAGGGCGTCATCAGTTTCCTCGATACGCCGGGCCACGCCGCGTTCACCGCAATGCGTGCACGCGGCGCCAAGCTCACCGATATCGTCATCCTGGTGGTGGCGGCCGACGATGGCGTGATGCCGCAGACGGTGGAAGCGGTGAAGCATGCGAAAGCCGCCGGCGTGCAGCTGGTGGTGGCGGTCAACAAGATCGATAAATCCGGCGCCGACCCGCTTCGCGTCAAAAACGACCTGCTTGCGCACGGTATCGTGGCTGAAGAGTTCGGCGGCGAGACCCAGTTCATCGAAGTCTCGGCCAAGACCGGCCAGGGCGTCGACGATCTGCTCGACGCGATCCTGCTACAGGCTGAAGTGCTTGAACTCAGAGCCGTGTCCGATGGCCGCGCCAGCGGCGTGGTGATCGAATCCGCGCTCGACAAGGGCCGCGGTCCGGTTGCGACGGTGCTCGTCCAGGAAGGTTCGCTGCAGAAAGGCGATTATCTGGTCTGCGGCGTGCAGTACGGCCGTGTGCGCGCGCTGTTCGACGAAACCGGCACGCAGGTGCAGAGCGCAGGCCCATCGATTCCGGTGCAGGTGCTCGGCTTGTCCGGCGTGCCGGATGCTGGTGACGACTTCGTGGTCGTGGCCGACGAGCGTCTGGCCAAGGAAGTCGCCCAGCAGCGCGACAGCAAGCGTCGTGAGTCGCGTCTGGTCGCACAGGCCGGCAACCGCATGGAAGACATCATGGCCCAGATGGGGCAGGGCGGCACTCAGCTCAGCCTCAACCTTGTGGTCAAGGCCGATGTGCAGGGCTCGGCCGAAGCGCTGCGTCAGGCGCTGGTCGGTTTGTCCAACGATCAGATCCGCATCAACATGATCGTATCGGGCGTTGGCGGAATCACCGAATCCGACGCCAATTCGGCGCTGGCGGCGAAAGCCACCATCATCGGTTTCAACGTGCGTGCCGATGCGTCCGCGCGCAAAGTGATCGAAGCCAACGGCCTTGATTTGCGCTACTTCTCGATCATTTACGACGTGATCGATCAGGTGAAGCAGGTCGCGTCGGGTCTGCTTGGCGTGGAAATCCGCGAAGAGATCATCGGCACCGCGCAGGTTCGCGACGTGTTCCGCAGTTCGAAATTTGGCGCGATTGCCGGCTCGATGGTCATCGAGGGCGTGCTCAGGCGCAACAAGCCGATCCGCGTGCTGCGCGACAATACGGTCGTGTTCGAAGGCGAACTGGAATCGCTGCGCCGCTTCAAGGAAAACGTCGACGAAGTCCGCAACGGTACCGAATGCGGTATCGGCGTGAAGGCTTACAACGACGTGAAGCCGGGCGACCAGATCGAATGCTTCGAGCGCATCGAGGTACAGCGCACGCTCTGAGCCGGGAAAAGGGAGACGGGAGAAGGGAGACGATGCATGTGTCAGATGCATGTGTCATCTGCCAAAGCCCGCCTCGTTCCCGACCTTCAGATGCGTCGTCGTCTCTCGTCTCCCACTTCCCGTATCCCATGAAAAAATCTTTTCACCGCACCGACCGCGTGTCCGCCCAGCTCCGCCGCGAACTGGGCACGATCGTGCACGCCGTCGTGCGCGTGCACGGCCTGCCGTCGGTCAGCGTGTCCGACGTCGAAGTCACCCGCGACATGGCGCATGCAAAAGTGTTCGTGACCGCGCTGCAGCCCGAGCGCGCGAAAGAAGCGATGAAAGGCCTCAAAGAACTGGTGCCGGAAATTCGCTACGAGCTGTCGCGCGCGGTGAAGATGCGCCACACGCCGGAACTGCATTTCCACTACGACGATTCTGTCGACCGCGGCGAGCGCATCGATAACCTCTTGCGCGATCTCAACACCGATTCATAGGGTGCGCCTTGGCGCACCGGCTTTTCAGAAGCGATGGTGCGCCCAGGCGCACCCTATGCTTCGGCCGATTAGGACATATCATCCCCCGATGGCCGAGGCTTCCCGCAAACACTTTCGCAAACTCGACGGCATTCTGCTGCTCGACAAGCCGCAGGGATTGAGCTCGAATCAGGCGCTTCAGCGTGTGCGCCATCTGTTCCGCGCCGACAAGGCCGGACACACCGGCAGTCTTGATCCACTGGCCACCGGGCTGCTGCCGATCTGTTTCGGCGAAGCCACCAAGATCGCGGGCAATCTGCTGGGTTCGCGCAAAGCCTATGACACCGTGGCCCGGCTCGGCATCGTTACCGATACCGACGACGCAGAAGGGCTGCCGCTGCGCGAACGCCCGGTTCAGCGCTACGACATTCACACCATCGATGCCGCACTGCGCGACCTGACCGGCCGGATCATGCAGCGGCCGCCGATCTATTCGGCGCTGAAGCGCGGCGGTGAGCCGCTCTACGTCAAAGCGCGCCGTGGCGAGACTATCGAAATCGAGCCGCGCCCGATCGACGTGCATGCTTTCGAACTGTTGTCGGAACAGGATCTGCTCGACGGCGATGCACCGCAGCTGCGCCTGCACGTCGAATGCGGTTCGGGCACCTACGTACGCAGTCTGGTGCGTGATCTTGGTGAAGCCCTCGGCTGCGGCGCGCACGTCGCGGCACTGCGTCGGCTGTGGGTCGACCCGTTTCGTGACCCGCGGATGTGGACGATTGAATCGCTGCAGGCGCTGGCTGAACGCGACGCGCACTGTCTCGATGCCTGTCTGCTGCCGCTGGAGGCTGGATTGGTTGGCCACCGCCGGATCGAGTTGAACGCAGAAGCGATCCGGCGGTTCGCCCACGGACAGCGTTTGACGCTCGGTACGATCCAGCCCGGTGACTGTGCGGTGTTCGACAACGAAGGACGTGCACACGGCCTGGGTCAGATCGATGAAGAGGGCGGGCTACTGCCGCAGCGCGTCTTCATTCTCCAATCGCCATAAATTAACGGGTATTCCAATGAAGTCATCCATGCTCGGCTGTATGACCGGATTCGCTCTGATCGCCACGTTGATGTTCGGAACCACTCCGGTCGCAGCGGCCGACCTCACGGTCCAGGACAGTCCAGAAACGGTGCTTGCCGAGTCATACCGGCGGATGAAGGCGGCCGAGTGGGTTGCTGCGGCCGACACCTTCGACGCGGGGGCGCTCAAGCAGTTCAGGGAAATGCTGACGCCGATTCTCGACGCGGGTGAAGGCGCCGGGGTGATGGCGGTGTTTTTCGGCGCAGAACAGTCGTCAGAGACGATCAAGACCATGTCCGATCAGGCCTTCTTCGCCAAGGTGATCGCCACGATGATGCAGACCTCCGGCGGTAAGCTGGAAGGCCAAGAGATTCTCGGCGGCATTTCCGAAGGCGCTGAACGCAGGCATATGGTCGTGCGCTCGACGGCGTCTGCGATGGGGATCTCGATCACCCAGATGGAAGTGGTGAGTCTGAATCTCACCCCACAGGGCTGGCGCTTGGCTCTGAGCGGCAAAATAGACGGCATGGCCAAAGCCCTGCAGCAACTGCTCGCCAAGCCGGAGGCTGAGGGCGCGACGGTTGAAGAAGTCACCGACGACGCTGCAAAGTAAGTGAGCGAATCCCCGCCGGCGATGCTTTGCTTCCTGTGTTGCCGGTGTATTGCGAAGCCAATCCGCTGCGGAGCCTTGTTCCGGGGACGCCTGACGCCTTGTTGCGTATGGGCTTGGGGGCTATAATTCTGCGGCTGTTCGGGGCCATCCTGAACAGTCATCATCCATATTTCAACGGCGGTCCAGGCGGTAAGCAGGCGAAAGTTGAATCGCGATCACGGGTTTATATCCACGCATCGTTGTTTGATTTCAAACTGCTTCTCTGCTGTTCCCGCGTCAAAGAGGCCTCACATGTCTGTCGATTCAAGCAAAGTCATCGAAACCCACAAGCGCAGCGAAAACGACACCGGTTCGCCGGAAGTCCAGGTCGCGCTGCTTTCCGCGCGTATTTCGCACCTGACCGAACACTTCAAGACGCACAAGCAGGATCACCACAGCCGTCGTGGCCTGCTGATGATCGTCAACCGTCGTCGCAGCCTGCTCGACTATCTGCACCGCAAGGATGCCGGTCGTTACAAGGCCCTGATCGAGAAACTCGGTCTGCGTCGCTAAGCTTCACATCGACCGCGGCGCAGCTAATGTGCCGCGGTTTCGTTTTAGGGACAGGCAAGTCTGTCCTGCGTCAGCCAGACGGCTTCAGATTCCGTCATCCGTTACAGCATTCATTCGCGGCAATGGCTCATTGCAGCCGCACTGCACATCAGCCGCATCGCGCGGCCACCCGGTCATGGGCAGGGGCTCCGACCGGTTCATCGACAAAGTTTTTCGAGGATATTCCAACGTGGCAAAAGTGACCAAGCGTTTCCAGTACGGCAAGCACACCGTGGTGCTTGAAACCGGCGAAATCGCCCGCCAGGCAGGCGGTGCGGTCATGGTGTCGGCAGAAGGCACCGTTGTGCTGGTGACGGCCGTCGCCGCGAAGACCGCGCGCGAAGGGCAGGATTTCTTCCCGCTCACCGTCGACTACCAGGAAAAGTTCTACGCCGGCGGCCGTATCCCGGGCGGCTTCTTCAAGCGCGAAGGCCGTCAGACCGAAAAAGAAACGCTGATCTCGCGCCTGATCGATCGTCCGATCCGCCCGCTGTTTCCGGAAGACTTTAAAAATGAAGTCCAGATCATCGCCACTGTGATGTCGCTGAATCCGGAAGTCGACGGCGATATCCTGGCGCTGATCGGCGCGTCCGCCGCGTTGGCCCTGAGCGGTGCGCCGTTCGACGGCCCGATCGGCGCTGCCAAGGTCGGTTACAAGAACGGCCAGTACATCCTCAACCCGAGCACGACCGAACTGGTCGACAGCGAGCTTGAGCTCGTCGTCGCCGGCACCCGAAATGCCGTGCTGATGGTCGAATCCGAAGCGAAAGAACTGTCTGAAGACGTGATGCTGGGCGCGGTGATGTTCGGTCACCAGCAGATGCAGATCGCGATCGACACGATCAACGAACTCGTCGCCGAAGCCGGCAAGCCGAAGTGGAACTGGCAGGCTCCGGCCAAGAACGACGCCATGATTGGCGCGATCAAGGCCGCAGTTGGCGAGCGTCTCGGCGCTGCTTTCCAGGTGCGTGACAAGCTTGAGCGCAAAGACGCGATCTCCGCGCTGAAGAAAGACGTGATGGCCGGCCTTGCCGGGCAGATCGAAGCGCACGGCTGGAACACTGGCGAAGCTTCGAAGGAATTCGGCGAGCTTGAATATCAGACCATGCGCAACTCGGTGCTGAGCACCAAGATCCGCATCGACGGCCGCGCGCTGGACACCGTTCGCGCGATCGCTTCGAAAGTCACCATTCTGCCGCGCGTCCACGGCTCATCGCTGTTCACCCGCGGCGAGACCCAGGCGATCGTCGCGGTCACCCTGGGAACCGCGCGCGACGGTCAGGTGATCGACGCGGTCGGCGGCGAATACAAAGAACACTTCCTGTTCCACTACAACTTCCCGCCCTATTCGGTTGGTGAAGCCGGCCGCATGATGGGCCCGAAGCGTCGCGAAATCGGCCACGGCCGTCTCGCCAAGCGCGGCGTGCTTGCGGTGATGCCGACGATGGAAGCGTTCCCGTACACCATCCGCGTTGTCTCTGAAATCACCGAGTCGAACGGCTCGTCCTCGATGGCTTCGGTCTGCGGCAGCTCGCTGGCGCTGATGGATGCCGGCGTGCCGATCAAGGCGCCGGTCGCGGGTATCGCGATGGGTCTGGTGAAGGAAGGCGACGACTTCGTGGTGCTGTCCGATATCCTCGGCGACGAAGATCATCTGGGCGACATGGACTTCAAGGTCGCCGGCACTGAAAAGGGAATCTCCGCCCTGCAGATGGACATCAAGATTCAGGGCATCACCGAAGAGATCATGAAGACCGCGCTGGCCCAGGCCAAGCAGGGTCGTCTGCATATCCTCGGCGAAATGGCCCACGCGATGACCGCGCCGCGCGCCGAGCTCTCCGAGTACGCGCCGCGTCTGATTACCATCAAGATCCACCCCGACAAGATCCGCGAAGTGATCGGCAAGGGCGGTTCGGTGATACAGGCGATCACCAAGGAAACCGGCACCCAGATCGACATCCAGGACGACGGCACGATCACCATCGCGTCGGTCAGCGCCGCTGCCGGTCAGGCCGCCAAGTCGCGTATCGAGCAGATCACCTCCGACGTCGAGCCGGGCCGCATCTACGAGGGCAAGGTCGCCAAGCTGATGGACTTCGGTGCGTTCGTCACCATCTCCCCCGGCAAGGACGGTCTGGTCCACGTGTCGCAGATCTCCAACGACCGCGTCGAGAAAGTCAGCGACGTGCTCAAGGAAGGCGATATCGTCAAGGTCAAAGTGCTGGAAGTCGACAAGCAGGGCCGTATCCGCCTGTCGATGAAAGCGGTCGAGGAAGGCGAAGGCCCCTCGAACGACTGATCGTTGTTCACATCGCGAGATTCGAGAAAAAGCGGGCATTGCCCGCTTTTTCTTTGCCGCGGGAAATGCGTCTTGTACTGTTGGAGTTGTGTGAAAATCGCGGCATGTTCCTGCACCTTAACCCCCCGCACCGTACCCTGCTGCTGATCGTCCTTTGCGCGCTGCCATTGCAGACACATGCGCAGCTGGCCGAGGACGCTTCCCTGAAACCGCAGGCGTCTTCCGAACAGCTCGATACCATCCGCATTGTCGGTGCACGACGGCCGTTGAGTGCTTTGCCCGGTTCGATATCGGTGCTTGATAGCGAGGCGCTGCGCGAAGGTCAGCGTCAGGTGAATCTGTCCGAGTCCCTGCAGCGTGTCCCCGGCTTTACCGCGCTGGATCGACAGAACTACGCGCAGGACCTGCAGATCCAGTCGCGCGGGTTTGGCGCGCGCTCGACGTTCGGCATTCGCGGTATTCGCCTGATCGTCGACGGCATTCCGTCCAGTGCGGCGGATGGGCAGGCGCAGGCGGCCGCATTTCCGCTGTCGTCGCTGGATCGCATTGAAGTGCTGCGCGGACCGCTGGCGCTGCAGTATGGCAATGCCGCTGGTGGCGTGATCCTGGGTATCACTGCATTGGACGATACGCCGGGTGTGTCTGCCGAAGCTTGGGCGGGCAACGACGGAAGTCATCGCGCAAGCGCCACGATGGATGGTGGCAGCGACGCATGGCGATGGCGTGCGTCCGGCAGCGCGTTCGCCACCGACGGCGCGAGACTGCATAGCGCGGCGCGGCGCACGCAGATCAACGCCATCGGCGAATGGTCGCCCCGCGAAGGCGATCAGCTGCGGGTGATTTACAACGGCCTGCGCCAGCCGCTTGCCGAAGATCCGCTGGGGCTGACCCGCGAAGCATTCTCACGTGATCCGGAAGGCACCGATCCATCGGCACTGCTGTTCGATACCCGCAAAACGGTGCGCGAGGATCAGCTTGGTCTGCGCTGGCAGCGCGAGGATGCATCGGGCGGCGAGCGCTGGCTGTCGGCGTATCGGGTCGAACGCGCGATCGAGCAATTTCTCTCTGTGCCGATCGCGGCACAGCGCGCAGCGAGCAGCGCCGGCGGCGTGATCGATCTGGGACGTGGTTCGACGGGTGTCGACCTGGGCCGTCGTTGGATCACCGCACGCGGCTCGGTCGCGCTAGGCGTCGAAGCGGCGCGTCTCGACGAAAACCGCCGTGGTTACGAGAATTTCGTAGGCACCCGATTGGGCGTGCGCGGGCGCCTGCGTCGCGACGAGCGCAATCGCATTGATGCTGCCGATCTGTATGCCGCTGCCGACTATCGGTTCGCCGACGATTGGACCGTGCTGCTCGGCGCGCGCCATGCTTCGCTGCGCTTCCAGAGTGATGACCGCTATCTCGCCAACGGCGACGACAGCGGCGGACGACGCGACGCGCGATTGGCATGGTCGTTCGGCGCGGTGCGCGCGTTCTCGCACGGCGAGCTCTACACCAGCCTGGGCCGTGGGTTCGAAACGCCGACCTTGAACGAACGGGCGTATCGACCGGATGGCGTATCGGGATTCAATCGGACCCTGCGTCCGGCCGATATACGCGCCATCGAAATCGGCGCGCGCTGGCGCGGCGAGTGGGGCGATGCATCGGTTTCAGCGTATCGCGTCGACGCTGAGGACGACATCGTGCCTGCACTGAGTCGCGGTGGGCGCGCGAGTTTCGCCAATGCCGGTGCCACGCGCCGCGAAGGCGTGGAGTTGGGCGCGGCCGGTGATGTGGGTAAGCAATGGCGCTACGCCCTGGCAGCGAGCTGGATCGATGCGCGCTTCGTCGAGGGTTTCGCGTTCGCCGTCGCCAACGGCGCACAGATCGAGACCCGTGTCGTCGATGCGGGCAACCGCATTCCAGGGATTCCGCGCGCCGATGTGTTCGCAGAGTGGGCGTGGCGTTCCGAGGATGCCCGTTGGTCGAGCGCGCTTGAGGGACGTTGGGTTGGCGACATCGCGACCGACGACCGCAACACCGATGCTGCGAAGGGGCACGCGCGATTCGCCTGGCGCGGGCAGTGGCGTGCGCAGCGCGATGAAGGTTGGTATGTGTTTCTGCGGATCGACAATCTGTTCGACCGCGGCTATGCGGGCTCGGTGATCGTCAACGAGGCCAATGGCCGTTACTTCGAACCTGGAGCGGGCCGCGGCGCGACGCTGGCCATTGGTTGGTCGGGGCGGCGTTAGGTCCGCCCCGCATCCTCTTCTAACCAGTCTGTTCAAGCAATTCCACTCAGAACCGGCTTAAATTTCTGATTTGGAAACATGTCATCCCGAACGAGGGCGGAGCCCGAGGAGGGATCTGCTTGTGGCCGGTGATGCCACAACAGCAGATCCCTCCACCCGCTGCGCGGGCGTTCGGGATGACAGATGATTGATCCGTTCGCGGTTGAGAAACATTTTGAACAGGCTCTCAGCCAACCTGTTCGCAATAAGATTCGCGAATACGTTTGTGATCAGGACAGTCCCAGTGCGGCAAGCAGTCGCTGGATCCAGTTCAGCTCATCGCGCTCACGCGCGCGGACCGCACGTGAACTTTCGCGCATCGATTCGCCGTACGCCGGCTGTGGATTGGCGGACAGGTTGGCCGTGATTGGCGTGTCGCCCGAAGCCACGTACTGAGGCGCGATATCGCTGCCCTGGAAAATCCCCAGCGGCGTGTAACCGCTATAGCCCGGGAAGACATTGCCAAGTTTGTTGTTGCCCATGCGGCGGATCAGGACCTCCGAGAACACGCGTCGGAAGTCGGTGGTCACCGGTATGTCGCCGAAATACGGCGACAGCACCTGCGGATCCAGGCCGAGCCACTGGCCGTAGAAACGGCGGCCGTTGACCGGGCCGCCGAGGATCAACATCGGATTGCCATAACCGTGGTCGGTGCCGCCGCTGCCGTTCTGGCGCACCCGACGGCCGAATTCGGACTGCACGATCACCGTGACCCGTGCAGCTTCGCCGCCGGCGTTGAGATCGTTGTAGAACGCGGTGAGCGCTTCTGACAGTTCGGCGATCTTGTTCTGGTAATAGCTGTAGCCGCTGCCGGCGGTACCTTGGCCGTCGTGGGTATCCCAGCCGCCAAGATCGAGCGTGGCAAAACGCAGGCCGAGGTTGAAGCGGACCGACTGCGCGACCGTCCACAGCTGGCGCGCGAAATTGCTGGTCGGCCATCCGGCAGGCAGGGTGGATGTGTACGCCTGCTGGCCGATCACGCGCAGCGCCACGTCGGCCCGCTGGCCGCCGAGTTCAGTGCCAGTCTGCCCCGTCCACATCGATGCCAGGGTCTCGTTGACGCCTTTGGTGCCGGCGGTCATGCCGTTGCGGAATTGCTGCCATTGCCACGCGCCGCTGTTGAGCGCGAAGTCGGTGGGGCTGGGCATCGACAGCGCCTGGGTGGAGCCGAGCAGATTGGCCGGTTGACGGCTGCTGATGCCCACGACGGGCAGCGTCGGCGTACCGGTCACGCCCGGCTGGGTGTTCCATGCACGGGTGAGCCAGCCGGTGCCGACCCCCTGCTGGCCGGGCGTGCCCAGATCCAGATAAAGCTGTGCGTCGAAATGGCTGCGGGTGACGACCGTCGGCATGCCGCAGCTGTGCACGATGGCCAGCTTGCCCGCATCCCAAAGACCTTTCAGACCCACTGCGGATGGATGCAGACCGAAGCCGGTAGCGGAATTGTCCGCAAGGGTCAGCGGCAGCGCGCTGTAGGCGCCGCTGGCAGCGATGTTGAGCGAAGGCCGCGCTTCTTCATAAAAGCTGCGGTCATTGCCGGCGATCGGCGGGACCAGATTCAAACCGTCGATGCCGCCGCGCAAAAACACCAGCACCACGGTGTCATATGAATTGACGGCGGCCTGCGCTTCGCTGGAGAACAGCATGCTGGGGCCGGCAGCGCCGACCGCGGCAGTGGCGCAGGCGCCCTTGATGAATTCGCGACGATCGATGTGGAGATCGGACATGGGTGTTCTCCTCAGCGGCTCATGAATTCGGGGGACATCAGAATCAGCGCGACCATGCTGCGCAAGCGCTGCTGGTTGTAGTGCGCTTTCGTGTTGCTGGCCGCCCAGTCGTCGGTATCTGAGATGACTTCGGTCGCTGCGCCGTTCTGGGCCATGAAAGCCACCAGCGCTTGCCGACGCGAAGCGGCCGGCAAATAGCCGAGAATCCGCTGGCACCAGAAATCGACAAGATTATTGGCAGTCCAGCTGGAGACACCCGTGCGGGTGGTGGCCAGAATCGGCGCCATCGGCACATTGTTATCGCTGGTTTCGCTGATCCAGTTCAGCATCTTCCAGCTCATCGCGTAGCTGTTCGAACCCGACCATGCGACGCCGACATCCGGATAACCGTTGGGTGCAGGCCATTCATAGGGCGTGTTGCCAGTGGAGCCCATCCGCCAGAACAGTTCGTCGCTTTTGCCGTCGCCGATACGCGGCGTCCAATCGGAGCCAAGGGTGCGCAGCGCAGCTGCGGTCAGCTCGAACGGCCTGCGGTTTTTCATGCCCCAGCTGTTGATGAAAGCGTTGGACAGCAGGATGTGGCGCAGGGTCAGCGCGATCTGGTTGGGATTTTGCCAATTGGCGCGGAAGATCGCAGCTGCGCTGTCGATCAGCGACTGGTCGGGTTTGTCGGAGATCAGACGCCGGATGATTTTCTTGCAGATGAACTTGGCGACCCGCGGATGGCTGGCGAGACGGTCGAGAATGTCGCGGCCGTCTTTCATCGACGGCTGTTCGGGATTGAGGAACTTGCCAAGTACGAATTTCGGGCCGGAGTCGTGCCAGGCCTGGCGATAGACGAAGGTGCCGTCGTCTTCGGTCGGATACTGCCAGTGCCCGTCCTTGATCGACCAACCAGTGAACGCTGAAGCGGTTTCATAGACATCCACATCGGTGTAGCCGATGGGATAGGTCGGATCTTCGGGGCAGGGCGGCACCTGGAACGGGTCGACGAAGCCGAGATAATTTTCGGCGCCGAAGGTGTGCAGCTCCAGCAGTTCGCGCGCGAAATTCTCGTTGGGACCCGACCGCGTATTCGAGGCATTGTCGAGGTAGTACATCATCGACGTGCTCTGCGCGACGGCTTCCAGCATCGTCCTGAAATTGCCGAACGAATTCGCGCGGATCACATCGCGGTGGTAGTGCATGAACACCGGGCCCGAATCGAAATCGGTGGCTACCACATTGAAGTGGTTGTGCCAGAACCCGACCATCACTTCCTGCAGCTGGCGTTTCGAATGGACCGCGCGTACCAGCGTAGAGCGCTGCGCCTCCCAGGCGGGGCGCATGCGGACGTCGTAGGCGGGATCGGCCAGGATGTGATCGGCCCACAGTTGGGTAAGACTCTTGCCCAGCGTGGTGTAGCCCGCATTGGTGAGCCTGGTGTCGAGCGCGCTGTCGTTGATGCTGGCGGGATTGAGCTGCTGGTCGACGAAAGCGGTGAGCCGCGCCGTATCG
Source organism: Lysobacterales bacterium (assembly GCA_031419075.1). Lineage (GTDB taxonomy): Bacteria > Pseudomonadota > Gammaproteobacteria > Xanthomonadales > Xanthomonadaceae > Lysobacter_I. The sequence goes on along the minus strand of JANOKD010000026.1, from coordinate 44,238 downwards.
TTCGCGCCAAGCGCGTTGAATTCTGCGATCGAAGCAGCCGTGGCGCCGAACGTCATGTGATTCAGTGCGCGCACTGCGAAGGGTGCGCGCTGCAGCGTCAGCAATTCCGCCTGCGAAATGTTCGCCATCGATTGGCCGGCCATGCGCGGGTTGCCTGTCGTCGCACCAGCAGCACCAACGGGCGCGGCAGCCTCGGGTAACCGTGGCGGTGGAGACTTGAAGCGCAGAGAACCAGCGAGCCCGTAACGACGGGCGATCACAGCGTGCATCGCTTTGCGACGTGAATTCGAAAGCAGTCTTGCCATCGGTAGGCTCCAAGTCATGCCTCATGCGGAGGCTGCGAGGCACTATAAGCCGGATTGCAGCGACGTATCGGAAGCCTGTTGCGTGCGAACTGTGACAGGCTCCACGAACCGTAAATATGACTGTTTTCGACGCTGAAAAGAGTTGCCGCAAACTACTGTTGTGACATGCCCGCAGGCCGTTTGCACGGCCTGCAGACTATCGATTGCTTAGCGTTGATGCGTCGTTTGGAACCGTCGAATGCTGCGGCCGATTACGACAATCCCAGCGCCGCCAGCAGACGCTGTATCCAGGTCTGTTCGTCCCGCGCGCGTGCACGCAGCGCTCGGGTGCTTTCGCGCATCGACTCACCGTACACGGGCTGCGGGTTGTCGGGAAGATTCGCCGTGATTTGGCTCTGCCCGGAGTCGATCACGTACTGCGGCGCGAGGTCGGTGCCCTGGAACAGGCCGAGCGGCGTGTAGCCGGTGTAGCCGGGGAAGATCTGCCCCAGTTTGTTGTTGCCCATCCGCCGGATCATCAGCTCGCTGAACACGCGGCGGAAATCCGTCGTCACCGGGATATCGCCAAAGTAGGGCGAGAGCACCTGTGGATCCAGACCGAGCCACTGGCCATAGAGGCGACGTCCGTTGACCGGACCGCCCAGCACCAGCAGCGGATTGCCGTAACCATGGTCGGTGCCGCCACTGCCGTTTTGGCGCACGCGCCGACCGAACTCCGATTGCACGATCACCGTGACCCGCCCCATTTCGCCGGTGGCGTTGAGTTCGTTGTAGAACGCGGTCAGCGCCTGCGATAGATCGGCAATCTTGTTCGAATACGAACTATTGCCGGTTGTGCCCTGGTTCTCGTGCGTATCCCAGCCCCCCAAATCAATGGCGGCGTAGCGCAAGCCGAGATTGAAACGGACCGATTGCGCCACGGTCCACAGCTGGCGCGCGAAGTTGGTCGTTGGCCAAGCCACCGGAGTGGTGGGCAGGGTGGTGGTGTAGCCCTGCTGTGCGATCAGCTGCATCGAGCCACTGGCGCGGAGACCGGAAATTTCGATTCCGGTCTGGCCTGCCCACAGACTGGCCATCGTTTCGGTAACGCCCTTGGTGCCGGCAGGCAGTTCGCTTCGATAAGCACGCCATTGGGACGCACCCGAGCTCAGCGAGAATTCACCCGGGCTTGGCATCGAAAGCGATTCGATGGAGCCGCGCATGTTGTTGGGCTGCCGGCTGGCGACGGCCAGCAGCGGCATCGGAATACCAGTGCCTGCGTTCTGCGTTTGCCAGGCGCGGGTCATCCAACCGGTGCTGAGGTTGAAATTGCCAGGCGTGCCTATGTCAAGGTATGCCTGCGCATCGAAGTGGCTGCGTGTCACCACAGTGGGCATGCCGCAGCACTGAACGATTGCGAGCTTGCCCTGGCCCCAGAGTTCATGCAGCCCGATTGCGGAAGGATGCAGGCCGAAGCCGGTCGCTGAACTATCGGCGAGCGTCAACGGCAGCGCGGCATCGGTGCCGGATGCAGGGATCCGCAGGCTCGGGCGGGCTTCTTCGTAGAAGCTGCGGTCGTTGCCGCTGACCGGAGTCACCAGATTCAGGCCGTCGATACCGCCGCGTAGAAAGACCATGACCACGGTGTCGAAGGGATTCACGGCCGCATGCGCGTCCTGAGAAAACAGCAGTGTCGGCCCGACCGCGCCGATAGCGGCAGCGGCGCCGCAGCCTTTGAGGAATTCGCGTCGGTCCAGATGGATATCGTTCATCGTGAAATCCTCAGCGGCTCATGAATTCAGGGGACATCAGGATCATCGACACCACGCTGCGCAGGCGCTGATGGTTGTAGTGACGCTTGAGATCGGTGGTGGCCGAGGTATCGGTATCGGTGATGACGTAGGTCGCTGGGTCTCCGTTCTGTGCGAGAAACGCCACCAGCACCTGTCGGCGCGAAGCGATGGGCAGATAACCCAGAATGCGCTGGCACCAGTAATTGACCAGATTGTTCGCAGTCCAGCTGGCCACGTTGGCACGGCTCAGCGAAAGAATCGGCAGCAGCGGCGTGAGGGCCACATCAGTATCGACAGCCTCGGTCAGCCAGCTCAGCATCTTCCAGGAGGTGACCATGTTGTTCGAACCCGCCCAGTTCACCCCCACGTCCGGGTAACCGTTCGGTGCGGCCCAGTCATACGGCGCGTGGCCGGTGTTGGCGAGTCGGCTCATGAAGTCGTTGCTGCGGGTTTCGCTGGCGCCTTTGATCGTCCAGTCGCTGCCGCCGGCGCGCAGTGCGGCGGCCATCAGTTCGAACGGCCGCCTATTCTTCTGCCCCCAGCCGTGGATGAAGGCGTTCGACAACAGGATATGACGCAAGGTCAATCTGATCTGGTTCGGGTTCTGCCAGTTGGCGCGGAAGATCGCCGCTGCGCTGTCGATCAAGGTCTGATCGGGCCGGTCGGAAACGAAGCGGCGGATGAGTTTCTTGCAGATGAATTTCGCCACGCGCGGATGACTGGCGATGCGGTCATAGATATCCCGACCGTCTTTCAACGCGCCTTGTTCGGGACTGATGAACATACCGAGCACCTGCTTTGGGCCGGCATCGTGCATGGCTTGGCGATAGACGAACGTGCCGTCGTTTTCGGCGGGGAAACCGTTGCGGCCGTTCTTGACCGTCCAACCGGTGAATGCGGCGGCGGTGTCGTAGACATCCAGATCGGTATAGCCGATCGGATACAACGGATCTTCCGGCGCCGGCGGTACCTGCGATGGATTGACGAAACCCAGGTAATTTTCCGCTCCGAAGGCATGCAGCTCCAGCAGCTCGCGCGCGTAGTTCTCGTTCGGCCCGGAACGCGAATTGCTGGCGTTGTTGAGGTAGTACATCATCGCCGTGCTCTGACCCACCGCTTCGAGCATCGTACGGAAATTGCCGAAGACATTGGCGCGGATCACATCGCGGTTGTAATGCACATACACCGACCTCGAAATGTCGTTGCCGATAGCGACGTTGAAATGGTTTTGCCAGAAATCGACCGTAACCTCCTGCAGCTGGCGGCGCGAATAGACCGCGCGTACCAATGCGGCGCGCTGCGTTTCGCGCGCGGGCGTCGAGCTGTCCACACCCGTAGCGACGACGTAATCGGCCCAGAGCTGGCTCAAAGTCTTGCTGAGGGCGGTATAGCTGGCACCATTGAGTCGGGCATCCAGTGCGCTGTCGTCGATCGCTGCGGGATTGAGCTGCTGATCGACAAAGGCCGTGAGGCGCGCGGTGTCGTTGCCGCCCAGTGCGTTGAACTCGGCGACCGAAGCGACAGTGGCGCCCGCAGTCAGGTGATTCAGCGCGCGGGTTGCGAATGGTGCGCGCTGCAGCGTCAGCAACTCTGCCTGGGAGATGGACGCGGTGCTTTGTCCGGACATCATGGGCGTGCGCACGGCGCCGGTTTCAGCCGGGGGCGACTGAAGCGCTTCCGATGCCGTTGCGATATCGGGATCCGTCCGGATTTGCGGCATCGGCTGGAAGTGGAATCGGCCTTTGATGCCGTTGCGGCGGGCGATCGCGCGGTACAGCGCTCGGCGCTGCGAGAAAGGAATCATCGATCTGGTCATCGTGAGGCTCCGTAGAAACGTCTGGTCGCAGGCAATGCCCGAGACTCTACCCTGAATGCATGACGCTGAAGCGCCGTTCATACATCCAGGGTTGTGACGGAAAGCACGATCCAGAAAAATAAGTCCGCGGATTACAGATTCAACGACACCGCGTCAGTCGACTGTCACTGCGCAGTCCAGCCACCGTCGATGGGAAACGATGCGCCGGTCACGTTATGGGCCTCGCGCCGACACAGCCACAGCACCATCGAAGCGATGTCCTCGGGCAGCGACATGCGCAGGCTTGGCTGTTTCTCCGCGACCAGGGCACGCACGCCGTCGTCGCGGCTCGCGTTGTTTTGATGCAGGCCATTGCGGCGGGCTTCGATCTGCGGTTCGATCAGGGCGGTTTCCACCCAGCCCGGGCAGATGCAGTTGACGGTGACCCCACCGCTGTCGCGTGTTCCTGCCGCGGCGTATTCGAGCGCTGCGACCTTGCTTAGACCCACGATGCCGAACTTGCTGGCCACATAGGGCGCCTTGTTGACCGATGCGACCAGCCCGTGCACCGACGCGATGTTGACCACGCGTCCATACCCACGTTCGGCCATGCCCGGCATCGCCAGACGCATGCTGTGAAACGCGGCGCTGAGATTGATCGCGAGAATATCGTTCCATTTCTTTGTTGGCATGTCGGCCAGCGGCACCGCGTGCTGGATGCCGGCGTTGTTCACCAGCACATCAAGCGGCGACCACGTGTTGATATCAGCCATCATCGTTTCGATCTGCTCCGGATCGCGCAGGTCGGTGCCGAAGTGGCGCACATCGCCGGCACCCGCATCGCGTACGGCCTGCAGTGCTGCCTCGATCTGTTCCGGCGTACCGAGGCCGTTGATCGCGATCTTCGCGCCCGCAGCGGCCAACCCACAGGCGATGGCCAAGCCGATGCCGGAGGTGCTGCCAGTGATGAGCGCGGTACGGGAAGTGAGGAAGTGGTCGGACATTGGCGTCTCGCAAACGGAAGAAAAAAACGCCGTAACACACGCGGCGAAGGGGAAATTATGCGGTATCAGCCGGTGAATCGTCGGTGGCCGTCGGTAGAGCGGCCTTGATACCGCTGTTTTTTAACAATAACAACGGCCTGAAAGTCTGTTCAAAAATGTCTGATTTGAAAAATCATGTCATCCCGAACGAGGGCGAAGCCCGAGGAGGGATCTGCTTGTGGCTGGTGATGTTACAACAGCAGATCACTCCACCCGCTGCACGGGCGTTCGGGATGACAGAGGGATAATCGAGAAGCATCTAAAACATGCTCTGAAAGGCGTTCTATCGATGGTATGTCACCCGCCGATATGTCACACCAACCCGGTCGCATAGAACGCGGCAATGACCACAAACACCGCTGCGGTCTTGATCAGCGTGATCGCGAAAATATCTTTGTAAGCCTGACGATGCGTGAGGCCAGTGACTGCAAGCAAAGTAATGACCGCGCCGTTGTGGGGCAGGGTATCCATGCCGCCGGAGGCCATCGACGCGACGCGATGCAGCACATCCATCGGGATGCCCGCGGCGTTGGCGTTGGCGATGAATGTTTCGGACATCGCCGCCAGCGCGATGCTCATGCCGCCCGACGCTGAGCCGGTGATGCCGGCCAATGCGGTGACGGCGATCGCTTCGTTGACCAGCGGATCCGGGATCGACTGCAGCGCGTTCGCCACCACCAGAAAGCCGGGCAATGCAGCGATAACCGCGCCAAACCCATATTCGGACGCCGTATTCATCGCGGCCAGCATCGCGCCGCCGATTGCACTCTTCGTGCCCTCGGCAAAGCTTGCGGTCACCGGCTTCCACGCCAGCACGATGACGCTGGCAATACCGACCAGCAGCGCGCCCTGCACCGACCAGATCGCGGCCACTTTCGAGACCTCCTGCACCACCGGCGCCGCCTTGCCGATCACCGCAGGCACGAATTCGTGACTGGTGCCGTAGGTGTACGGAATCCAGATCGTTAGCAGTTTATTGACGATGCCTACCAGCAGCAGCGGCGACAGCGCCAGCAGCGGATGGGCGAGTTTGCTTTCTGCAAAGGGCGCAGGTTCGTTGCTCAGCGTTGCGGGGTCGCCATATCCTTCGCCGCTGCGCTTCGCCGCGCGCCGGCGCCATTCCAGATAACTCATGCCCAGGATCAGGATGAACACCGCGCCGATCGTGCCCAGCCACGGCGCGGCCCAGGTGGTGGTGCCAAAGAACGAGGTCGGAATGATGTTCTGGATCTGTGGCGTGCCGGGCAATGCGTCCATCGTGAAGGTGAACGCGCCCAGCGCGATGGTGCCCGGAATCAATCGCTTCGGAATGTCGCTCTGGCGGAACAGTTCGGCCGCGAACGGGTACACCGCAAACACCACTACGAACAACGACACGCCGCCGTAGGTGAGCACGGCGCAGACCGCGACGATCGACAGCATTGCGCGATCCGCGCCGAACAGCCGGATCACCGCGCTGACGATGGATTTTGAAAACCCGGACAGTTCGATCACCTTGCCGAAGATCGCACCAAGCAGGAATACAGGGAAATAAAGCTTCAAAAACCCGACCATCTTGTCCATGAACAGGCCGGTGAACATCGGTGCGACCAGCGAGGCATCGGTGAGCAACACCGCGCCCAGCGCCGCGATCGGCGCGAACAGGATCACGCTGTAACCGCGATAGGCGACGAACATCAGGAAGCACAGCGCCGCCAGCACGATCAGAAAGGACATGTGACGGCCGCCATGAACGATTCCTTGCGAAGTGTGGATTGAAGCTGTGCCGTACCATTATCGGCGGCACCGCAACTTGGGCGGCCAGTGTCCGCAGCGGCTGCCGCGCGGCCCATTGTCCAAAGGTACAAGTGTCTGGATCGGCATCACTGCCTAGTCTTGCCGCAACGTGGCCGCCAAGCGTGCGCGGCCCACCCGTTGAGGAAAGATCGATGCGTCGTTTGAATCCAACCGCCTTCCCGGCCAATGTCGCGCGCAAGCGCATCAGCGTGCGCTTGCCGCACAGCAGCCTGAGTCTCGCCGTTGCAACCGCCTTGGCGCTGGGTGTGTTCGCACCGATGGGGTATGCCCAGGACGCAGTGGCCGGTGCGGAAACGGAACAGAACACACTGGATACGATCACCGTGACCGCGCGTAAACGCGAGGAAACCCTGCAGGATGTGCCGATTGCGGTCACTGCGTTCACGCCGGAGACCTTGGACAAGCTCAATATCGAAGACCTCAGCGACCTCGATGCGCAGGTGCCGAACCTGACAATTTACGCGGCGCGCGGCTCCAGCAGCACCGTCACTGCGTACATCAGAGGCGTGGGCCAGTCCGACCCGCTGTGGGGCGTGGATCCGGGCGTCGGTATTTATCTTGACGATGTCTATATCGCCCGTCCGCAGGGCGCACTGCTGGATGTGTTCGACGTGGGCCGGGTTGAAGTGCTGCGCGGCCCGCAGGGCACGCTGTACGGGAAAAACACCATCGGCGGCGCGATCAAATACGTCTCCAAGGCGCTTCCGGATGAAGTCGACGGCTTCGCGTCGATCACTGTCGGCAACTACAGCCAGCTCGACGTGAAGGGCGCCATCGGTGGCCCGCTGTTCGGCGAAGACAGCGGCCTGCGCGCTCGGATTGCGGTGGCCAGTCTCAATCGCGACGGCTACGGCGAAAACATCACCAACGACCAGCCGGTCAGCGACAAGGAGATCACTGCGCTCCGCTTCAACCTCGGCGCTTACTCGCAGGACGATTTCGACGTGCAGTTCGCGTTCGACTGGATCGACGACAAATCCGGCGCGCGCGCGGCGCGATTGCTGGCGCCGAATCGCTTCGCACCCACCTTCCTGCCGATGGACGACCGTTACGACGTGCGCAACGGCATGCCGAACATCAACAACACCGAAATCAAAGGCGTGTCGGCGACCGTCAATTGGCGGCCCAACGACAGCTGGGCGTTCAAATATGTGGCCGCCAAGCGCGAGTCCGAGACCGAAACCAATATCGACTTCGACACGTTGCCGAACAAGATTGCCGATGTGAAAGCGTTTTATACCGACGAACAGACCACGCACGAGGTGCAGGCCAACTACGACGGCGGTGGCCGTGCGCGCGGCGTGATCGGCGTATACAAATTCGACGGACGCGCCGGCGGGCGTGTTCTGAATAATTTCTTCAATCTGGTGTTCGGCGACACCCGCGGCAACGTCTTCACCGACAGCATTGCCGTGTACGGCGATTGGACGTTCGACCTGACCGAGCGTTTGAAGCTCGACCTTGGCGCGCGTTTCACCGATGAAGACAAGCAGGCGGTGGTGTTGAACCGCTTCTACACCGACGCCACCTATACCACCCTGCGCCCGTTTGCGCCGATCGCCGCCAACTTCGACAAAACCATCAATTTCAAGAACACCTCTCCGAAAGTGTCTCTGGATTACCAGTTCAACGACGACATCATGATCTACGGCCTCGCCAGCCGCGGCTTCAAATCGGGCGGTTACAACATCCGCGCCCAGGCGACCGCCGTACCGCGCTCCGCCGAGCCTTTCGATGACGAGCAGGTCGACAGCTTCGAGGTGGGCAGCAAAATGGCCTTGTTCGATCAGCGTCTGTTTTTGAATCTGTCCGCATTCCACAATGTCTACAAAGACATCCAGCTGTCGGTGTTCACTTCCTACGACAGCAACGGCGACGGGACAAACGACGCGTTCTTCGGGGATTTCACCAACGCCGGCGAAGGCACGGTCAACGGTTTCGAAGTCGAATATCAGTGGCTGCCGACCGCCCATTGGCTGGTGTCGGGCAACCTGGGCTGGCTGGACACACAGTACGACCGTTTCCTGTACTTGGGCGTCGATATCGCAGACGAGCAAAGCTTCACCAATGCCCCCGAATTCTCAGGTGCGGTCAATCTGGAATATCGCACCGAACTGGGCAGTCTTGGCAACCTGTCCGCGCGCCTTGGCTACAGCTATCAGGACGACGTGATCGCCACCACCGAAATCATCCGCAGCGGCGCGGTGCCGATTACCCAGGACGGTTACGGCCTGATCAACGCCGGCGTGATCTGGAAACCCAACACCGCGTGGACGCTGTCGCTGCAGGGCAGCAACCTCGCCGACGAGGAATACCTGACCACCGGCTACAGCCTCAATGCCGCACTGGGCGTATTCACCGGTTTTTACGGCCCGCCGCGTCAGTACACGCTGAGCGCGCGCTACGATTTCTGATCGAACCTCACCCGTGCGGGCTGCGTGATAGCGGCGGACGCAAGTCCGCCGCTTTTTTATATGCGGGTATGTGGGAGCGCCGGAAGGTGCGAAGCCTATGCAGATGCCGCAATGACGAAATCCTAAATTCATTTAGAGTGCGCAGGGTTTTGGATGGCAAACATCGCTGTCTGTAAAAAGCTGCAGGTTCCCCCCCCTTCCGGCGCTCCTGCCACGGCACGGTGCTCCTATGGTTGGCTGTTTTTTTTTGATCAAATTCAAGCCTTGTCGGTTGTGCAAATTGGCGAAAAACGCGAGTCACCGTTTTTTGTAGGAGCGCCGGAAGGCGCGAAGCCCGTACAGATGCCGCCATGATGAAATCCGCAATCCGTATGGAGTGCGTAAAGCGTCGGATGGCAAGCATCGCGGTCTGTGAAAGGTTGCGGATTTCGCGCCTCCCGGCGCTCCTACAAGAGGATGACGCTACTATGCTTACTACGATTCTTCGACAAAAATCTCAGCCTTATTGGCTGCGCACAATAGCGGCAGACGCGAGTCGCCGTTTTTGTAGGAGCGCCGGAAGGCGCGAAGCCGTTCAAAATACCGCCATGATGAAATGTGCAATCCATATAGAGTGCACAGGGTGTCGGATGGCAAGCATCGCAGTCTGTGAAAGGGTTCTGGATTCGCGCCTTCCGGCGCTCCTACAAAAGCACGGCACGGCATAGCATCGCATCGCTTGTGCCCATCTGCGATATCCTCACGCGGTGATCGACACCAGACGCACCGGGGACATGTCGCAGACCGCCATGCAGCGTAGAACCATGAGCACGGCACGATGCTGAGCAGTGGCGTCGTGCTGCTGGCCGGCCTCGCGTGGCTGGGTCTGATGTTCGCGGTGGCGGTCTATGGCGAACGGCGGCCGCAGGTGTTTGCGCGGCGCTGGCCGGATATCTACGCGCTGTCGCTGGCGGTGTACTGCACGTCGTGGACGTTCTTCGGCACCGTCACCCAGGCCGCGCGCTACGGTTGGCCCCTGCCGCCGACGTTTATCGGCACCATTCTGCTGTATGTGTTCGGCATCGGCCTGTTGATGCGGCTGGTGCGGTTGGTGCGCGAAAGCAACAGCACTTCGATTGCCGATTTCATCGCCAGCCGGCTCGGGCAGGACGGTTGGCTGGCCGCTGCAGTCACTTTTGTGGCGGTGCTCGGCATCGTCCCGTACATCGCGCTGCAGCTGAAGGCCGTGGCGATGAGCTTCGCGCTGCTGGTTCGTGACGACGCGGCGCAGGTGCCGGCGTGGCAGGACAGTGCGCTGTACGTGGCGTTGGCGATGGCCGCGTTTGCGATGTTGTTCGGCACCCGTAGCGCCAGCGCCGCTGAGCACAACCGTGGTTTGATTCTGGCGATGGCGTTCGAGGCGCTGCTCAAGTTGGGTGCGATGCTTGTCATTGGCGTGTTCGCGTTCGGGCTGCCGGCGGCGCCATCGGCGGCCGAACTGCTGCGCCCGCAAGAGGGTGACCTTTCCGGCTTCGCCCCGCTGGTGCTGCTGGGGATGTTGGCGATGTTCACGCTGCCGCATCAGTTTCACGTCGGCGCGGTCGAATGCCGCGATGAGCGCCACGTGTTGCGCGCGCGCTGGCTGTTCCCGCTGTATCTGCTGTTGATCGCGATTCCCATTCTGCCGTTGGCGCGCGCGGGTGACGCGTTGCTCGGCACGCAGGGTGTGCCGTCCGATCTGTACGTCCTGGCGCTGCCGCTGTCGCAGGGCCGCGAGGATCTGGCGCTGCTGGCATTTCTCGGTGGGCTGAGCGCCGGCACCGGCATGGTGATCGTGAGCACGGTGACGCTGAGTCTGATGATCGGCAATCACTGGCTCACGCCGCTGTGGCTGCGCGGTGTCTGGGCGCCGCGGCGCCATGCGCAGGTAGCGCGTTTCGATCAGCCCTATCATCAACGCGATGATCAACGCGATCATCAACCAGATCTTCGCGGCGCGGTGCTGGTGCAGCGCCGGATCGGCATTCTCGCGATTGTGCTGTTGGCGTGGGGCTACAGTCGCTTGATCGCTGGCAACGATGCGCTGGCGGATGTCGGTGCACTGTCGTTCTCGGCGCTGGCGGCACTCGCGCCTGCGCTTGGCTTCGCGCTGTGGCGGCCGCAGACGCCGCCGCGCGCGGTGTTGTTGGGTATCGCAGCGGCGGTTCTGATGTGGATGTGGCTGCTGCTGGTGCCGGTATTGGTGGAAGCGCGTGGACTTGAGGCCGGGTGGCTGCGCAAAGGACCAGGTGGTTGGTCGCTACTCTCGCCGGATGGATTTTTCGGACTCACCGGCTGGAGCCGATTGGGCCGAGCAGTCACGATGAGTCTGTTCGCTGGCGTGATTGTGACCTTGTTCGCATCCACTCGCGCCACCGCGTGGTGGCAGGCCGGTCCGCGGCGCACGGGTGCGCGCGGGCTTGCGCTGGACACGCTGCGCGATGCAGGCGGTCGTTTTTTGCCGCGCGAGTCCGTCGACGCCGCGCTGCTGGGTGCGCCGTCCGAGGGTGCGGTGCCAGCGCTGCAGGAGGCGCGGCTTGAGCGCGAACTCGCGGCGGTACTTGGATCGGCGTCGGCGCGGCTGCTGTTGGACGCAGCGCGCCGCGAAGCCGGACGCGATTTCGACACCGTCGCCGCGATCGTCGGCGAAGCATCGCAGGATCTGCGTTTCAACCAGCGTCTGCTTGAAGCAGCGCTTGAAAACATGAGCCAGGGCATCAGCGTCGTCGATCGCGATCTGCGTCTGGTCGCATGGAATCGCCGCTATGCCGAATTGTTCGGCTACCCCGAATCACTTCTGCGTGTGGGCGTTCCCGTTGCAGAACTGGTGCGCTACAACCTGCGCAATGGCTGGAATGCGAATTCGATCGAAGGAAAAGTGGGGAAACGCGTGCGGCACATGCAGGCCGGCACGCCCTACGTCAGCGAACGTGTTTTTCCCGACGGTGGCGCAGTCGAAATCCGCGGCAATCCGATGCCCGGTGGTGGTTTCGTTGCGACCTTCACTGATGTCACCGCGTTCCGCCATGCCGAAGCCGAGTTGATCCACAGCAACGAAACGCTGGAACAGCGCGTGGTCGACCGCACTGCAAAGCTCGATCTGGCCCGCGCTGACGCCGAGCGCGCCAATGATGCCAAAAGTCGTTTTCTCGCTGCCATCGGCCATGACCTGCTGCAGCCGCTCCACGCGGCGCAGCTGTTTACCGATGCGCTGGTCGAACAACTGCCGGCCGATGCCCAGCGCGCGACCGCACAGCAGATCCGCGGCGCGCTGGATTCCACAGGCGATCTGCTCACCGGTCTGCTTGACATGTCGCGATTGGAAGCGGGCGGGCTGGTGCCGCAGCCGCGCGTGTTTCCGCTCGCCGATGTATTGGAACCGTTGGTGTCCGAATTTCGCGCATTGGCGGCAGAGCGCGGGCTGCGTTTCCGCTATCGTCCCACGCGTGCCTGGGTGCAAACCGACCCACAGCTGCTGCGCCGGGTGCTGCAGAATTTTCTCGCCAATGCCGTGCGCTATACCGAACGCGGCGGTGTGCTGATCGGTGTGCGCCATCACGGCGCGCAACTGCGGATCGAAGTGCACGACACCGGCCCGGGTATTCCCGAATCGCAGCAGGTCGCGATCTTCGAGGAATTCCGCCGTGGCGAAGGCGCCGCGGGGCAGGGGTTGGGCCTCGGTTTGGCGATCGCCGACCGTATCGCGCGTTTGCTCGATGCGCCGCTTGGGTTGCGCAGTTGCAGCGCGCGCGGCACCGTGTTCTCGCTGATGCTCGCGTCGATTGCGATTCCGCAGCAGGAAACGACGCCTGTCGTATCCGTAGGCCTTGAAGGGCTGCGCATATTGATCATTGATAACGACCCGGGCGCGCTTGCTGCACTGCGCACGATTCTCGAAAGCTGGGAGTGTCGTGTCGATGCGGTTGCGACCTATGCGGAGGCCGATGCGCTGCTTGCTTCCGGGGCAGACCATGCACTGTGGCTGTTCGATTACCACCTGGATGATGGCGATACCGGCGTGGCGGCGCAGATGCGATTGTCGGAACGATTTGGCGCACGGCCGACGATGATTCTCAGCGCGGACGACAGCGGCGAAGTGCGCCGTATCGCGCTGGAGTATGGCTTTGGTCTGCTGCCAAAACCAGTGAAGGCGCTGGCGCTGAAATCGATGCTGCGACGGCTGTTGATGGCGCGGGCTGCTTGAATCACCATGATCTACATTGGGTGCGCGTGCCGCGTAGCGTAAGTTTGAGACCATCGCGAACAGCCGGTGTGCCGAGGCGCACCCGATATCAACGTTTTTCACGGAAGCGCCTCTATGCCCTACACCCCGATCGTCGCTACCCTAGGTTACGTGCTGTCGCCGGACCGCAGTCGCGTCTTGTTGATCCATCGCAACGCGCGACCGGACGATCAGCATCTGGGCAAATACAACGGTCTCGGCGGCAAGCTCGAAGCCGATGAAGACGTGGTGGCGGGTATGCGCCGCGAGATCCGGGAAGAGGCCGGCATCGAATGCGATGTGCTCATACTGCGCGGCACGATCAGTTGGCCCGGTTTCGGCAAGCAGGGTGAAGACTGGCTGGGGTTCGTATTTCTGATCACCGACTACAGCGGTACGCCGCATGAAACCAATGCCGAGGGCACGCTGGAATGGGTGCCGGTGGACCGGATTCTCGAACTGCCGCTGTGGGACGGTGATCGCCGGTTTCTGCCGCTGGTGTTCGATGAAGACCAGCGTGGTTTCCACGGAGTGATGCCGTATCACGAAGGTAAAATGGTGTCGTGGACCTATTCACGGGTTTGAACGGTGTCGGCACGGGTGCATGTCCGCACCGACGCCTGTCGTGATCCTGAATCGCACCGACTTACGCTAAAATCATGGCGCCTATTGGAGCGCGACTACTTGCTTGGAGAGCATTCATGATGTTCAAACGATTTTCAGCCTGCATATACGCCGGAGTGTTGGGTTTTTTCGGGCTTCCTGCCCAAGTGCATGCGCAAGACGACACTTTCGTCTTCATGTCGTCTCAACTTGCTTGCCCACAGTCCAACGGCAGCGCCAACTGCTACCTGAGCAGCCCCAACGCAGCTGCGAAGGCGGTGAACGCTCTGCGCGATGCAGGCGTGCGCAATTTTCTGATTCCATCCGCAACACTCAGCGAGATGACCATCATCGGTCAGGCGATCAGTGCTGCTGGACTCAAGTTCTACACCTATGAACATTGGGAGTTCCGCGACGCGGTCCGTCCGGCATATCCGGGCGGCGCATTCGACTGTAGCTACTACAAGCAGCATCGAATCGAAGCGGAACTACTGCCGTTGCGCCAAGCGTTCCCCAACGCGTTTGCCGGCGTGCAGCTGACCGATGAGCCGTTGCGCAGGGACTTCGAGAATCTCGGCGCACAGGTCGCCTGCCTCCGCGCCGACAATCGTCTGAACGGAATGAAGATCTTCGTCGACCTGCTGCCGATCTATTCCAACCAGATGCAGCCCGGCGGCCCGGCGCCTTCGCCCGATGCGATGTCGCCGGCGCAATACGGCGTGAGCTGCGCGGCTGGCGGCATCGTAAACCCGGTCGCTGCGCAAACGGTGGTCGCCAACCATCTCGATTACGTCACTGCCGCCGCCGACACGATCCGCCCCGATTATCTGGCGACGAACATCTATGTCTTCGACCAGTTGCTCGGGAATTGTCCGGCCGGACGCGAATTCGTGATGACCGAAGGTTTCAGCGCTATCTCCAACGTTGCTCGCAGCCGCGGGCAGAAAGCCGTTGCCTACCTGCAGAACTTCCGTACTGCTGCGCCGCCCTACGCCTTCGAGCCCACCAGCTTCCATCACCATCGCTGGTACACGAGCTGGTTTTTCGTGTTCGGGGGGCGACAGTTCGCCAACTTCCTCAGCCACGACGACAACACCATCGCGTCGGTCATGCACCACGGCATGTTGACGGCCGCCAACGACAGCCGCGATCTGGCGCTTGATGCGCTCAGTACGCATGGCTATACCCGGCAGATCCAGCAACAGCTGGCATCGCGCAGCTATCGTGGTTTCGTCGCGCCGTTCCTGTCGGTACCGACTGGTGATCTTGTCGGCTGGCTGCCTTCGCCACAGGTGGTTGCAGGGGAGTACGGACGCAGTGTGGACACCAGTGCGATGGTGTTTTTCGCGCGTCGCGATGTTTCTCAACCAGCCTCGACCGCGATCGGTCTCAACAAGTGGTGGGTGAGGATCGAGCGACTGAACTTCAACAGCGGCCTATGGGAAACCGTCGGTACCAACACGAACGCGATCCAGGTTTCGCTGATCGAGTTTCCCGGCGCGCTCTATCGCCTTTCGATGTAGTGATCGCTGTCACCAGCCTCGCCGCTGTCGAGATCGGGCGTGGTGATCGGTCCGTTTCTGTCGGCCGCCGTCATTGGGAACGCTGCATCCATTCACCGTTTCGAGGCAACAATGAAACAGTTCGTCATCACTCTGATTGCAGTGCTTGTCGGCGGCTTCCTGGCGCTGCTGGGCTACGACCGATTCATAGTCCAGCCGCGCAGCGCTGCAGTCCCCAACGCGGAGTCCGTGGTGAACGTACAGACGCCGCCGGGCGCGCAGGTCGACCTTGATCAAGCCCGCGTCGATGCGCAGCAGGTTGCGGCCGAGGTTGAGGCATCGGTGCAGCGCAGCGTCAACGGCGCGCGCGAGGCGATGGACGCACAGGCATCAGACATGGATCGCCGTGCGCTGGTCGGGGAGGCGGCCAGCCGGGCGACGATGTTCCGCGTCTCGCTGACCGAGTATTACCAGAGCAACGGCCGTTGGCCGCGCGATGCCGACGAGGCCGGCCTGCCTGCGCCCAGCGAGATGCGCGGCGGCGGCGTGCGCGAGATCAGCCTCGGGGCGCAGGGCGTGGTGACCGTAACGATGGACGATCGCTTCCCGGCGGGCAGTGCGATTGTGCTGCGTCCCAGGGCGAACGCCGCGTCGGGCATGGTCGAGTGGGTCTGCGAGGTCAAAGGCGACCGCGTTCTCAAGCAAGCGATGCCGCGTTGCAAGGGCTGACGCGACCCCAGCCGACCTTCAGTGGCGGCGGACCAGCACGACGGTGATGTTGTCCGAGCCGCCACCGTCCAGCGCGGCCGCGACCAGGCCATCGACGCACTCCTGCGCGCTGCATTCAATATGCGACAACACCTGCGAGAGATTGCCGTCGTCGACTTCTTCGGTCAGGCCGTCGCTGCACAGCAGCAGCTGCATGCCCGGACGCAGTTCGCCAGACAGCGTTTCGACGTTGAGGTTCTGCGGATCGGTCACGCCCAGCGCCTGGGTGACCACATTGCGATGCGGATGGGTGCGGGCCTGATCGACGGTGATTGCGCCCTGCGAGATCAGCTCCTGAACGTAGCTGTGATCGTGCGACAGCTGCGCCAGTTGGCCATCGCGCCACAGGTAGGCGCGGCTGTCGCCGACCCAGGCCACTTCAAAACGGTTGCCCAGCACGCGCAGGGCGACCACGGTGGTGCCCATCGGCAGCGCATCGCTGCGCTTGCGCGAGGCGCGGATGATTTCCTCGTCCGCGGTGCGGATCGCCTGCGCAAGTGAGGTGCCCTGACGGATCTCGCGGACGATGGTCTCCCGCGCAAGCGCGCTGGCCACTTCGCCGTATTCGTGACCGCCCATACCGTCGGCGACCAGCCACAGGCCAAGGTCGCTGTCACCGTAATAGGTGTCCTCGTTGAGCTCGCGGCGCAGCCCTGCGTGGGTGAGGTGCCCGAATTCGATCATGCAGCGACCATGGGGGAGGGAGTCAGCCATATCTTGGGGGGTATACGTCATTGTGGGATGAAACCGGACGCGGGCGTAAAAATCAATCCGTTGATGTTTAAAGCGCGGGCCTTGGGCAGGGCATGCCGCGCTGATTCCCGCCTTACCCACTGCGGGGCGGCTTCGCCGTCCACATCGGCTTGTCCGGCCCGCGCGAATGCGCGGGCGTTCGGCGGCGCAGGGCATGCCGTGCGAAAGCTCCGCCTCACCCTGCCGATGTGTCGAACCAAGCGTTCTCATCAAGTCCTCCGTCACCATCAGATACACAAAACGCCCCACGAGGGGGTGCTTTGCTTATCTGGCGGAGAGGGGGGGATTGATTCGGCACATCCATGTGCCTCACCCCTGCGGGGCGGCTTCGCCGTCCACATCGGCAATCCTGCCGATGTGTCGAACCAAGGGTTCTCATCAAGTCCTCCGTCACCATCAGATAAGCAAAACGCCCCACGAGGGGGCGCTTTGCTTATCTGGCGGAGAGGGGGGGATTCGAACCCCCGGTACGCTCACACGTACGCCTGATTTCGAGTCAGGTACATTCAACCGCTCTGCCACCTCTCCGAAGGTGCTCACGGCGGCGGGCGTTGGCCCATCGCTGCGGGGCGCCATCATAAGGGGCGGGGCGTCCGGGGACAAGGCGCGTACACTGCGGCCTTCCTATTTGCCATTCATCACGCCGCCATGTCCGAAATCCTCGCCCCAATCTCCTTTGGCGAACTGCTCGACAAAATCGCCATCCTTCAGATCAAGTCCGAGCGGATGACCGACCCGGCCAAGTTGGCCAACGTCCGCAATGAGTTGTCGGCGCTGGAGCTGAGCTGGATGGCGCACCCGGCTGCCGGGCACAACATCGTGCGCCTGCGTGCAGACCTGAAGGCCGTCAACGAGCGACTCTGGGTGATCGAGGACGACATCCGGCTCAAAGAGAAAGCGCAGTCCTTCGACGAGGAATTCATCCGCCTCGCGCGCAGCGTGTACTTCGAAAACGACGAACGCGCGCGGATCAAGAAGGAGATCAACCTTGCGCTGGGCTCGGCTTATGTCGAGGAGAAGTCGTATCAGGATTATCGCGCCGGTCACGCTGCGCCCTGATCGGATTTGCCGTCGCAGCCATCGGCGAACGAAAGTTTTTTTGATTCTTGCGGGTGCTGGGAATCGCGTTTATTCAATACGATCAGATCAAGCCTGGTTGAAAAGTAGGCTGGGCTGACAAGCCCAGCACGACAACCACCAAGATCACCACGAAAGCCCATGCTGGGCTTTTCAGCCCAGCCTACGCATGCGGTTAAAAGTTTCGCGCTACGTCCATTGATAGGTCATCGGCAACCTTCGATGTATCGCTCGAACGCCGCTATTCCATCCGACACTGTCACCAGATCCATCACACCATCGTGTTCAATCTTGGTGCCCCATTTGAGTTCTGTCGCGGGCTTGCCAACGTGTTTCCGCGCGGCATCGTCGTAGCGATCGACACAAAAACGGATATCCGAATACGGGCCGCTACGGTGCGGGTTGCTGGCGGCGTGCAGGCCCAGCACTTTCGTTCCCATTGCGTTGGCGATGTGCATCGGGCCCGAGTCCGGCGTCATCAACAGGTCGGCACGTTCGAGCAGCGCCGGCAATTGTTTCAACGTGTCCTTGCCGACCAGATCCAGCGCCGGCGCGGTCATCGCCGCAAGAATCGCATCGCTGGTATCGCGTTCGAGCTGGCTGCGCCCGCCGAGCAGCACGATCCGCCAGCCGCGCCCTGCCGCGTGATCGGCGACCGAGGCGTAGCGTTCCGGCCGCCAGTTGCGCAGGGTGTGGCTGGAGCAGGGCGAGATTGCCAGGGTCGGCCTGCCGTCGTCCGGCCACTGCGCGCGCACCCATGCGCGGGCGTCGTCGGGCACCGGCATCTGCCAAGTCACTTCAGTCTGTTTGAGTCCCAGCGGCTCGCAGAAGCTGCCGATGGCGTCCAGTACATGGATGCCGGGCCGGTCGGGGATGCGCTCGTTGACGAACAGGCCGTGCAGGTCTTTCGAGCGCGACCTGTCGTAGCCGATTCGGCGTTTGGCAGGCAGAAACGCCGACAGCAGGTTTGCCCTCGCCGCTACCTGCATCTGCAGCAGGGCGTCGAAGCGTCGGCCCTGCAGCGCGCGGCGCAGCGCGCGCATGCCGCCAAGGCCGGTGTTTTTGTCGTAGACGAGGAATTCGACGCCCGGCAGGCCGTCCAGCAGTTTTTGCTCGCCTTTGCCGATCACCCAGGTCAGCGCGATGTCGGGCCAGGCGCGCTGCAGCGTGCGGACCAGCGGCAGGACGTGGGTCACGTCGCCCAGCGCGGACAGACGCAGCAGACAGATCGATGTGGGCCCTTTCAAAATATTTTGTTCACTTGCAATTGATAGACTCGATGAATGGTCGCCTTCGATGCCACTGAAAGCCTGATGCCGTTCCGCAATGCGCGCGGAGCGGGCGGCGGTGCGATTCTGTTCGACGCGACACGTCTGCGGCAAGCTGGCCCGCAGGCGGCCGATCCGGTGTGGTTCGATCCGGCATGGTGGAGCGAACGCGCCGAGGCGGTCGGCAGCGGTGGCCGGGGCGGCGCCTGGTTCGTTGAAGGCACTGCCTCGGAAGGCCGTTTTGGCCCTGCGGTGTTGCGGCATTATCTGCGCGGCGGCTTCGCTGCCCGGTTCAGCCGCGATCGTTTTGTCTGGCGCGGCGTCAGCGATATCCGCAGTTTCGATGAGTTCCGGCTGCTGCGCGAGCTGTTGCGCCGCAAGCTGCCGGTGCCGCGCCCGATCGCCGCGATCTACTGGCGCGAGGGGCTGTTTTACCGCGCCGGCATCCTGCTGGAACGCCTGCAGGGCGTGAAGTCGCTGGCCGACCGCGCCCTTGCCGTCGGCAGCGCCGCGCCTTGGGCCGAGGCGGGACGATTGATCGCGCGCATCCACCGCGCCGGCCTCGATCACGCCGATCTCAATGCCCACAACCTGCTGTTTGAAGATTCCGGGCGCGGCTGGGTCATCGATCTTGACCGCAGCCAGCTGCGGATCCCTGCCACCGCTTGGCGCGAGGCGAATCTCGCCCGTCTGCAGCGCTCCCTGCTCAAGCTGCGCGGCGCGCGGAGCGTAGACCAGGTGATGAAGGATTACGCCACGCTGCGCAGCGCGTACGATGCGCTCTGGCAACGCGGGACCTAGGCGACGGCACGATGAGTTGGGCTTTGCGGTTTCATGGCGTCGGCAATGCGTCGGCGGTGGAGTTGGGTTCGGCGATGGCGACCATCGAGCGCGACGCTCGCCCGTGGTTGACCATCGACTGTGGTGGCGAGGGGCTCAGCGCCTATCTTGCGCACTACGGTGACGCGCCGCGCGCGCTGTTCATCACCCATACCCATCTCGATCACGTCGGCGGTTTCGAACGGCTGTTCGTGGATGCCTATTTCAACCCCGCGCGGCGCGGACAGACGCGCGTCTATGTGCCCGCGCACGTGGTGCCGCTGCTGCACCAGCGCGTTGGCGACTATCCCAACGTGCTGGCCGAGGGCGGCGCCAATTTCTGGGACGCCTTCCAGGTGATTCCGGTCAGCCACGCCTTCTGGCACGACGGTGTGCGGCTCGAAGTGTTCGAAACCCGCCACCACTGGCCGCAGACCAGCTACGGCCTGCGCCTGCGCGGTAGCGTGGTGTGGACCAGCGATACCCGGCCGATTCCGGAAATGCTGGCGCGCATGGCCGATGCCGATGAATTGATCGCCCACGACTGCGCCCTGCACGGCAATCCTTCGCACACCGGTATCGACGATCTTGAACGCGAATACCCTCGCGGCGTGCTCGACCGTTGTGTGCTGTATCACTACGCCAGCGCCGCCGACGGCGAAGCCCTGCGCGCGCGCGGCCACCGTATCGCGCATCCCGGCGAATGCATCGCACTGGCCGAGCCCACCGCGCCGCGGGCGGAGGCGTTCGACGCAACCGATGCCGCGTACGCGGCCTCTGTTTCGGCATAACCGACGTCATTCAGGGCCATGAACGCCGTTCCCCAGCCTTTCGACCTGCCGCGCGATACGCTTGGGCGCCCGCTGCACGATCTGCGCCTGTCGGTGATCGAAGCCTGCAATTTCCGCTGCCCGTACTGCATGCCTGCCGAACGTGTGCCCGATGATTACGGCCTGGACGCAGTGTCGCGGCTGTCGTTCGACGAGATCGAGCGCCTCGTGCGCGGATTTGTGCGCGTGGGCGTGCGCAAACTGCGCCTCACCGGCGGCGAGCCGCTGCTGCGCAAGCGTCTGCCCGAATTGATCGCACGGCTTGCCGCGATCAATGGCTTGGAGGACATCGCGCTGACCACCAACGCCAGTCTGCTTGCCGCGCAGGCGAGGGCGCTGCACGACGCCGGCCTGCATCGGGTCACGGTGAGCCTCGACACGCTCGATCCCGCGCAGTTCGCGGCACTGTCCGGCGGCCGCGGCGATCTGGCCGAGGTGCTGCGCGGCATTGAAGCGGCGCGGGCAGCCGGTTTCGCGCGGATCAAACTCAACTGCGTGATTCAGCGCGGCGTCAACGACGATCAACTGCTGCCGCTGGTCGCATTCGCGCGCGAGCACGGGCACACGATGCGATTCATCGAATACATGGATGTCGGCACCTGCAACGATTGGAATATCGAACGGGTGGTGCCATCGGCCGAACTGCGCGATGCCATCCATGTGCACTGGCCGCTGCATGCGCTGGGCCCGCAATATCGCGGCGAAGTCGCGGCACGGCATGCCTTCGACGATGGCCGTGGCGAAGTGGGTTTCGTCAGTTCCATCAGTGCACCGTTTTGCGGCGACTGTCACCGTGCCCGCGTCTCTGCCGACGGTCGCCTGTACACCTGTCTGTTCGCTGGCGAGGGCACCGACCTGCGGCCGTGGCTCGGCAGCGACGATGCATTCGTCGAACGATTGACAGGGCTTTGGCAGCAGCGCGGTGATCGCTACAGCGAATTGCGCAGCGGTCTGCGCAGCCCGCGCAAGCGGGTCGAAATGTATCTGGTAGGCGGTTGAGCGTATGGCGCTTGCGACGCTCGATGATGCAGGTTGGCTGCGGATATCTTCTGGGCTGTCGCGCGCGACGCTCGACGCGTTGCCGGCAGACGCCACGCTTGATGCAGGCGATGCCGGTTCACGCAATCTGTTGGCGCAGGCGTGGTGCAGCGATCTTGTCGCGCCGTTGCGCGCCCGCCTGCAGGCGTTGGAGCTGCTGCCTGACGATGCCGTCGCTGTGCAGTGCACGCTGTTCCGCAAAACGCCGGACTGCAACTGGAAAGTGCCGTACCACCAGGATCTGTCGATTCCCGTTGCCGAACGGGTGATGGCTGCCACGCTGTCGGGCTGGTCGGTGAAAGAAGACGGCCATTACGTGCAGGCGCCTGCCGAATTGCTCGACGTCTTGTTAGCGGTCAGGCTGCATCTGGATGTCTGCAGCGATGACGAAGGCGCACTGCGTGTCGTGCCGGGTTCACACCGCTGCAGCCGTTTGGGCTCAGACGACATTGTGGCAATGGACAAACGACAAAATGAAGTGGTGTGTACGGCCGATGTCGGCGATCTGCTGTTGATGCGGCCGCTGTTGCTGCATGCATCGTCGAAAGCTGAACGGCCCAGCGGCCGTCGTGTATTGCATTTCCTGTTCGCGCCGCGTCAACCCGGCTGCGGACTGCAGTGGAGAATCGCCGTTTGAAAAAGACATCCGAACTGACCCACCTCGACGCGCAGGGCCGCCCGACGATGGTCGATGTATCGATGAAAGCCGTCACCGCGCGTGTAGCTACCGCCGAATGCCGGGTGAAGTTTCCGGCAGCCGTTGCCGTGCAGTTGCGCAAGTCGGGATTGAAAAGCGCGAAGGGCGGTGTGGTCGAAACCGCGATTGTCGCCGGCACGCTGGCGGTGAAGCGTACGCATGAGCTGATTCCCTTCTGTCACCCGCTGCCGATCGACGGCATCCGCTTCGCCATCGACTGGTGCAGCGAGCGCGAACTGGAGATTGTGTGCACCGTGAATACCACCCACCGCACCGGCGTCGAGATGGAAGCCTTGACCGGCGCCACCATCGCCGCGCTCACGGTCTACGACATGTGCAAGGCGCTCTCGCACGCCATTGTGCTGGGCCCCGCGAAGCTGGGCGGCAAGCGCGGCGGCAAGCGGGATTTCGGCGGGATTTCGCCGTGATCGCGGAGCACGTCTGATGGCAGCACTCACGGTGCTGTATTTCGCCAGTCTTCGCGATGCAGCGGGCGTCGACAGCGAAACCCTCGATCATGACGGTGACCTGCGTGCGCTGTATCTCAGACTGCAGGTGAAGCACGGATTCGTTTTGCCTCTTGATCGTTTGAGAGTGGCGATGAACGGCGCATTTGCACGCTGGGATGATGTGCCGGGCGAGGGCGCCGAGGTCGCCTTCATTCCGCCTGTGAGCGGAGGTTGAGATGACGCTGCGCTTCGCTATCGCCGATGCACCTTTCGATATCGCCCCGCTGCGCGCGCAGCTGCTGCATGCGCAAGCCGGCGCCTACGCCAGCTTCGAAGGCTGGGTGCGTAATCACAACGACGGTCGCGCTGCGCTCGGGCTGCGTTACGAAGCCTATGTCGCACTGGCCGAAGCCGAAGGCTTGAAGATCGTCGAAGAAGCCTTGGCAACCTTCGCGATCGCCGATGCCGCCTGCACCCATCGCGTTGGCGACCTGGAGGTCGGCGATCTCGCGGTCTGGGTGGGGGTCAGCGCTGCCCACCGCGACGCAGCGTTCACCGCCTGCCGCTGGATCATCGATGAAGTGAAATCACGCGTGCCGATCTGGAAGCACGAGCGTTACGCGGCAGGCGATGCGGCGTGGCTACATCCGGACTGAGCCGGCTATAGGCGTATTTTCGAGCGCCCTCACCCTAACCCTCTCCCGCGTGCGGGAGAGGGGAGCTTGCGCGGTGCGCAAGCAAAAGCAAGAGCGCGCATGCCGCTGGAGGAGAGGCGCTTGCGCGGTGCGCAAGGAAAAGAATGTGTTTCCACTTGAATCGGTAATGCTCCAGAACCCGCTATTGAACCGGCCCGCGCAGATCAGGTCACGCTGTCCAGCAACCGCTTCGCCGCCGCACGCGCTTCCTTGCTGACTTCCACGCCGCCCAGCATCCGGGCGAGTTCTTCCTGACGCTCTTTCGGGCCCAGTTTCTGCACTGCGCTCTGGGTCATCCCCGCCGCTTCCGCCTTGCTGACGCGGTAGTGCGCATGGCCCTGCGCCGCGACCTGCGGCTGATGGGTGACGCACAGCACCTGTCGGGTTTCGCCCAGCGCGCGCAGTTTCTGGCCGACGATCTCGGCAACTGCGCCGCCGATGCCGGAATCCACTTCATCGAAGACCATCGTCGGCACTGCGTCCAGACCCAACGCCGCCACTTCAATTGCCAGCGACACCCGCGACAGTTCGCCGCCTGAAGCGACCTTGCGTAGCGAGCGCGGCGGCTGCCCGGCGTTCGCCGACACCAGAAATTCAACGCGCTCCGCGCCCAGCGGATCGGGGCGTTCGATATCGTTGGTTTCCAGCGCGATCTCGAAACGGCCGCCGCCCATGCCCAGTTCGGCGATCAGCGTGGTGGTCGCCTGCGACAGCGTCGCTGCGGAGGCGCGGCGCGCGGCGCTGAGCATGGCTGCGGCCTCGCGCCAGCGGGTCGTGGCGCTGAGAATGTCGTCGTCGAGGCCGATCAACCGGGCACCGGCATTGCGCAGCGCTTCGAGTTCGATCGTCAGGCGATCGCGGACGTCAATCAATGCTTCCGGCGCGACCCGGTGCTTGCGGCCGAGGTCATGCAAACGGGTCAGGCGGTCTTCCAGCGTCTCGAACTGATCGGGATCCAGCTCCAGATCGTCGCGGATCCGCTGCAGCTGTCGGGTGGCTTCGTCGATCTGGATCGCGGCGGCGTCCAGCATGCTGTCCACCTCGCCCAGTCGCGGTTCGTCGTTGCGTGCGCGGGCGATGTCGCCGCGCAGTTGCTGCAGGGTCTGCAGCAGGGACGGCGCGTCGTCGCCTTCAAGCCGGGTCAGCGCGTGTTCGCAGGTCTGGATCAGTCCGGCGGCGTTGGCGTGGCGACGGTGGTTCGCGAACAGATCGAGGATCGACGCCGGTTCCAGCGTTTCACGTTCAAGTTCGCGCCACTGGTGATCAAGCAGATCAATACGGTCGGAGACATCGCCGGCGCGCGACAGCGCATCGCGTTCGCGCAGCAGCCCGGACCACGCGTCGGCAGCCTCGCGCACCGCCGTCAGCAGTGGGGCGTGGCGGCCAAAGGCGTCGAGCAGATCAAGCTGACTGGCTTTCGACAGCAGCGCCTGGTGCTCGTGCTGGCCGTGGATTTCGACCAGCAGGCCGGCCAGCTGCGCCAGCTGCGTCACCGTGACCGGCCGGCCGTTGATCCATGCCCGCGAGCCGCCGTCCGAGCGCAGCGTGCGCCGCAGCTGGCAGGCGTCGTCATCGTCAAGCTCCTGCTCGCGCAGCCAGACCAGCGCTTCAGGGCGGTCGGCGAGGTTGAATTCCGCGTTCAACTCGGCGCGCTCGGCGCCATGTCGGACCATGCCGCTGTCCGCGCGCAGCCCGGAGAGAAATCCCAGCGCGTCGACCAACAGCGATTTGCCGGCGCCGGTTTCACCTGAGATCACCGTCATTCCCGTGCCGAATTCAAGTTCGGTGGCGGCGACGACGGCAAAATCGCGAATGGAGAGATGAGTGAGCATGGGGCGGAATTGTGCCTCAAAGTCTGTCGTTCCGACGCCGCGCGAATGCCGGGGCTGGGGGCGACGGTGGGTTTAGGGGGTCGGCTGCAGGGATCGGCGGCGGATTCCCGGGCGAGACTTCACCGTGATGCCGTCTCACTGTTCGAGACGACGCTTCGAGACGAAGTGTGGACCGCTTGCGCGGATGCGGTTCTACGCCTATACCGATGCACTATGAATCGCCCTGCTGACGCCTGCTTCGATCCACGTGCCCTCGATCCGCGCGCGCGCCTGCTGCTGCGCACATTGATCTCGCGCTACATCCGCGACGGCGAGCCGGTGGGGTCGCAGACCCTCGCCCGCCACGCCGGCCTCGACGTCAGTTCGGCCACCATCCGCAGCATTCTGTCCGAGCTGGAGGACGTGGGCCTGCTGTCGGCCCCGCATACCTCCGCTGGGCGCATCCCGACTTCGCAGGGCTACCGGGTGTTCGTCGACAGTTTGCTGCAGATCCAGCCGCTGGCCGATGGCGAGGTGGCGCGGCTGCGTTTGGAATTGCCGTCAGGTGCAGGCACCAACAGCCTGCTCGGCAGCGCCTCGGAACTGGTGTCGGCGATGACCCATTTCGTTGGCGTGGTCAGCGTGCCCAAGCGCGAACAGTTCGCCTTCAAGCACGTCGATTTCGTGCCGCTCGACGGTCAACGGGTGCTGGCGATTCTGGTCTTCGCCGACAACGACGTGCAGAACCGGATCCTGCACACCCGCCGCAGCTATGAGCCCGCTGAGCTGGAGCGCACCGCGAATTATCTGAACACCCACTACGCCGGTCGGCCGCTGGCCGAAGCGAGGGCACAGCTGTTGGCCGAACTGCGCAGCGCCAAACAGGAAATGGAAACCTTGATGACCCAAGCGCTGGAGCTGGCCGATCAGGCCTTGGCCGCGGACGCCGAGGACATGCTGGTGGCCGGGCAGACCCGGCTGATCGGGATGCAGGATCTGTCCGATCTCGACCGGCTGCGCGAGCTGTTCGAGGCGTTCGCCAGCAAACGCGAAATTCTGCAGGTGCTGGAACGGACCCTGCGCGCACCGGGCGTGCGGATTTTCATCGGTGAGGAAACCGGCATGGCGCCACTCGACGGCATTTCGCTGGTCACGGCGCCCTATGGCGTCGGCGGGCGGACGCTGGGCGTGCTGGGCGTGATCGGCCCGACCCGGATGGCCTACGAACGGGTGATTCCGGTGGTGCAGGCGGCTGCAGCTGTGCTGACCCAGGCGCTGGGGTCCGAAGACAGCCGCTGAATCCTGCTGATTTTGTAGGAGGGCCTTCAGGCCCTAGCGACAACCCCCGAGCGACAAACACCCGGGCTACAACGTTCGGGCCTGAAGGCCCCCTACAAACCTGGCGCCTCTTGATTCTGTGACACCAGGCCCCATCCATCGGCCGTCGGCGGAATTCTCCCTTTCCCCGCCCCGGACCGAGCACGCATGAGCCAGGAACACACCCCGCAGGACGACCAGATTACAGCCCCGGACGAGATCGCCGCCGAGGCTACCCCGCAGGACATCATCGAGGGCCTCAAGGGCGAACTCGAACAACTGCGCGCCGAATCACTGCGCGAGCGCGCCGACCTCGACAACCAGCGCAAGCGGCTTGGGCGCGAGGTCGACATGGCCCGAAAATTCGCCAACGAGCGCTTGTTGGGCGACCTTTTACCCTTGTTTGACAGCATGGAGGCAGGGCTTGCCGCTGCCGCCGAAGGCGATCCGCTGCGTGCAGGTATGGAACTCACCCTGCGTCAGCTGCACCGCATTGCCGAGGCCAACGGCCTGCAGGAAGTCGCGCCCGCCCCCGGCGACACCTTCGACCCGGAGCGTCATCAGGCGATGAGCATGATCGATGCCCCGGGCGTGGCTCCGGGCGCGGTCGCACAGACGTTCCAGAAGGGTTATCTGCTCAACGAGCGCCTGCTGCGGCCAGCGCTGGTGGTGGTCGCGAAGCAGGATTGAGGCCCGTCGGCGTCGCTTTTTGTGGGGGCGGCGGATTTGTGGGAGCGGCGGAAGCCGCGATTGGTTGGGGATAGGTCTTAGGCACGACATCGCGGCTTCCGCCGCTCCCACAACTGCTATCACATGAATTTTGAGGCAGTCTGCGCTTGAAACCCTGACGCCGACCCCCACAAACAGTCCATCGGCGGCCACAAGCCGCGAATACATCCAGAACCAACTCCGGAACAAATCCGGATTTTCAGAGGAATCACATCATGGGCAAGATCATCGGTATCGATCTGGGCACGACCAATTCGTGCGTCGCGATCATGGAAGGCGGCAAGGCCAAAGTCATCGAGAACAGCGAGGGTGATCGCACCACGCCGTCGATCGTGGCTTACACCAAGGATGGTGAGGTATTGGTCGGCGCCAGCGCCAAGCGTCAGGCCGTCACCAATCCCAAAAACACTTTCTACGCGGTGAAGCGCCTGATCGGCCGCAAATTCACCGATGCTGAAGTGAAGAAAGACCTCGACCTGGTGTCTTACGCCATCGTCGAACACAACAATGGCGACGCCTGGGTTGCGACCAGCGACGGCAAGAAACTGTCGGCGCAGGAAGTGTCCGCGCGCATCCTCGAAAAAATGAAGAAGACCGCCGAAGCCTATCTGGGCGAAACGGTCACCGAAGCGGTGATCACCGTCCCGGCCTATTTCAACGACAGCCAGCGTCAGGCCACCAAAGACGCCGGCAAGATCGCCGGTCTCGACGTCAAGCGCATCATCAACGAGCCGACTGCGGCTGCGCTTGCTTACGGTCTGGACAAGGGCGATACCGGCAAAGACCGCAAGATCGCGGTGTACGACCTCGGCGGCGGCACCTTCGACGTGTCGATCATCGAGATCGCCAATGTCGACGGCGAAAAGCAGTTCGAAGTGCTGGCCACCAACGGCGATACGTTCCTGGGCGGCGAAGACTTCGACAAGCGCGTTATCGATTATCTCGTCGAAGAGTTCAACAAGGATCAGGGCATCGATCTGCGCAAGGATCCGCTGGCCCTGCAGCGCCTGAAAGACTCGGCCGAGCGCGCCAAGATCGAACTGTCGTCGTCGCAGCAGACCGAAGTGAATCTGCCGTACATCACCGCCGACGCCTCCGGTCCGAAGCACCTCAATATCAAGCTCACCCGCGCCAAACTTGAAGCGCTGGTCGAAGAGCTTGTGAAGCGTACGATCGAACCATGCCGCACTGCGCTGAACGATGCAGGTCTGCGCGCCAGCGACATCAGCGAAGTGATCCTGGTCGGTGGTCAGACCCGCATGCCGAAAGTGCAGGCCGCGGTCACCGAATTTTTCGGCAAAGAGCCGCGGAAGGACGTTAATCCTGACGAAGCCGTTGCGATCGGCGCCGCGATTCAAGGCGGCGTGCTGGCTGGCGATGTGAAGGACGTGCTGCTGCTCGACGTGACTCCGCTGTCGCTGGGCATCGAAGTGATGGGCGGCGAGTTCAACAAGATCATCGAAAAGAACACCACCATCCCGACCAAGGCCACGCAAACCTATTCCACCGCCGCCGACAACCAGACTGCGGTCACCGTGCACGTGCTGCAGGGTGAGCGCGCGCAGGCGGCATACAACAAGTCGCTGGCCCGTTTCGACTTGGCCGGCATCGAGCCCGCGCGTCGCGGCGAACCGCAGGTTGAAGTGACCTTCGACATCGACGCCAACGGCATCCTGCACGTCTCGGCCCGCGACAAGAAGACCGGCAAAGAGCAGAAGGTCGAGATCAAGGCCGGTTCTGGTCTGTCGGACGACGAGATCCAGCGGATGGTGCAGGACGCCGAATCGCATCGCGAAGACGACGTGAGGTTCCATGAACTGGTGCAGGCCCGCAATCAGGCCGATGCGCTGATTCACGCCACCCGCACCGCGATCAAGGATAACGGCGACAAGCTCCCGGGCGACATGATCGGCCGTGCTGAAGGTGCGATCGCTGAAGTCGAGACCGCGATGAAGGGCGACGACAAGGGCCAGATCGAGGCCAAGTCGAAGGCGCTGGAAGAAGTGATGCAGTCGCTGATGGGTGCCGCCAATGCCGGCCAGCAAACCGCCGGCGATGCAGGTCCAGGTGCTTCATCCAATCAGGACGACGTTGTAGACGCGGAATTCACCGAAGTGAAGGACGATCAAAAGTCGTAACAGGAGCATCGGATATCGAGCGCCGGAAGAGCCGCGGTCAAACCGGCTCTTTCGTCGTTTGAGGTTTCCGCTTTTTTGATCTGATCTGATTTGATCCGATCCGATCCGATCTGATTCGATTTGATTTGATTTGATTTGATCCGTACCTCACGTCTGACATTGCCTCGAAAGATTTTCCCCTCATGATTCTCGACTGCTGATTTCCCGACTCCTGCCCATGAGCAAACGCGATTATTACGAAGTCCTGGGCGTGGCCCGCAATGCCAGCGAGGATGAGCTGAAGAAAGCCTATCGCCGTCTGGCGATGAAGCTCCACCCGGACCGCAATCCGGACGATGCCGGCGCCGAAGCCGCGTTCAAAGAGGCCAAAGAAGCCTACGAAATGCTGTCCGACGCCAACAAGCGGCGTGCCTACGATGCGCAGGGCCACGCCGCGTTCGAGCATGGCACGGCTGGCGGTGGCGGTCAGAGCCATGCCGATATCAACGATATCTTCGGCGATATTTTCGGCAACATCTTTGGCGGCGGTGGCGGTGCGCGCGGACCACGGCGCGGTGCTGATATCGGCTATGTGATCGAACTTGATCTTCAGGACGCGGTTGCGGGCGTCGACAAGCGCATCGAAGTGCCTACGATGGCAAGCTGCGGTCCGTGCAAAGGCAGCGGCTCGGAAGATGGAAAAATTGAAACCTGCGTCACCTGTCAGGGGCGCGGACAAGTTCGTTTTCAGCGCGGTATTTTCTCGATGCAGCAGCCTTGCCCGCACTGCGGTGGGCGTGGGCAGAAACTCAGCAATCCCTGCAAATCCTGCAGCGGTGCCGGCCGCGTCGAGGAAGAGAAAGTGCTGTCGGTGAAAATTCCGGCGGGTGTCGACAACGGCGACCGCATTCGCCTCTCCGGTGAAGGCGAGGCTGGTCCGGCCGGCGCCGCTGCGGGCGATCTGTACGTTGAAATCCGGGTGCGGGAACACGCTATATTCCAGCGCGACGGCGACGACCTGCACTGCGAAGTGCCGATCCGCTTTTCACAGGCAGCGCTCGGCGACACAGTGCGCGTGCCGACGCTCGGCGGCGAAGCCGAAATCCGCGTTCCACTGGAAACCCAGACCGGCAAGGTGTTCCGGTTGCGCGAGAAAGGTGTGAAGTCGGTGCGCAGCCGCAGCACTGGTGATCTCTATTGCCGGGTTGTGGTCGAGACTCCGGTCAATCTGACCTCGCAGCAGCGCGAGTTGCTGCAGCAGTTCGAGGCGACATTCGTGGGCGACAGCGCCCATCGCCATTCGCCGCGCTCCAGTACCTTCATTGATGGTGTGAAGAGTTTCTGGGAGCGGATGATTTCCTAGGGCCACGCGGTGGATCTAGCCGCCAGCCGAATGCGTCGATGTGATTGAAAGTGCATCCACACGCAGCGATTTTTTTGGGTTCAGTGACAGTTATCACAGAGGTTTGTGTATTTTCACCCATCCACGGATTGACCTTGATCGATGTGGACGACAAGGTATGGCGCGGGCACACACTGACTGCCCGCATCATGTCCGACCCGGGCGCCAGCGAACCGTTGCAGGCAGGTCGCTCAGGAAAAGGACATTCCTGCCGCGTTCGCGGCATCCGATTTGAAATATGGAGATTTCACGATGTCATCGCGCAATACTCAGCTTCGCTTGAAGACGCTCGCACTCGCCGTTACCGCCACACTGTTGTCCGTTCCGGCCTGGTCGGCGGATCGCGTCAATGTGTCGGGCCTCAGCAATAATGAATCGGTTGACGGTGTGATCGTCACCTATCGGTCAGGCAGCGCCAACAAGACCAGCGTTGCGAACATGCAGCGCTCGCTTGATCGTGCGGTGGCAACCGCTTTCGGCCGCGGCAAAGCGCTCAAACTGCGCCATGAGCGCACCCTCGGCGTCGGCGCCGATCTGATCGCTGCGGATCGCAAGCTGGATCGCGTCGAAGCGGAGACCCTGATGCGCCAGATTGCGGCCGATCCCGATGTTCTGGCGGTTGAGGCGAATATCCGCATGTATCCCACACTCACGCCCAACGACAGCTTCTACAACCTGCAGTACGGTTTTCAG
The DNA here is from genome assembly GCA_031419075.1 of Lysobacterales bacterium. Taxonomy (GTDB): domain Bacteria; phylum Pseudomonadota; class Gammaproteobacteria; order Xanthomonadales; family Xanthomonadaceae; genus Lysobacter_I. The sequence goes on along the minus strand of JANOKD010000026.1, from coordinate 12,304 downwards.
AGCGGCGTCGGCGGCAGCAATGCAGATCAGGCTTGGAATCTTGGGTTCCTGGGTGCGGGCCAGATCGTTGCAGTGATCGACACCGGCTACCGCCCGCATGCGGATCTCAATGCCAACATCATCAACGGCTATGATTTCGTCAGTGATCCATTCATCGCCAATGATGGCGGCGGCCGCGATGCCAGCGCGCTTGATCCGGGCGACTGGAACACGGCCGGGCAGTGCGGCCCAGGTTCGCTGGCGCGCAATTCCGGCTGGCATGGCACCCATGTAGCGGGCACCGTTGCCGCAGTGACCAACAATGCCACCGGCGTAGCCGGCATGGCCTACAACTCCAAAGTGCTGGCAGTTCGCGGACTGGGCCGCTGCGGCGGCACCCTCGCCGATATCGCCGATGCCGTCACCTGGGCCTCGGGCGGTGTGGTTGCAGGCGCGCCGGCGGTCGGCGTCAACAAGGCCAGCGTCATCAATATGAGCCTGGGCGGCGGCGGTTCCTGCGTCGGTTCGGTCATGCAGACTGCGATCACTGGAGCGCTCAGCCGTGGTGTGGTGGTGGTGGTGGCCGGCGGCAACAGCAATGCCAATGTGTCCGGATTCAACCCAGCCAGCTGCACTGGTGCAGGCCTGATCGTGGTGGGCGCGACCGACGCTGCAGGCGCCCGCGCAAGCTTTTCGAACTATGGGGTCGGCGTCGATGTATCAGCACCCGGCGTGCAGATCGCTTCGACCGTGAACGCAGGCACCACCATCCCGGCGGCCGACGCTTATGCCTACAAAAGCGGCACTTCGATGTCGTCGCCGCACGTGGCTGGTCTGGTTGCGATGATGCGCTCCAAGCCAAGCGTTGACTGCACGCCGGCCGTTTGCGAAACGCTCATCAAGAGCAACCCCAAGGCGTTTGGAGTGCTGCCCCCGGCGGCGACGCCGATTGGCACCGGCATCATCGATGCACTGAAGACGATCAACGCCACGCCGTAACGGCCTTACGGATGATCGATGCGATACGGACCCCGGCTTTGCCGGGGTCTTTTATTTTGGATGACGCAAAAGTGACGCGGCGAAGCAGGGAATACAGCGGCTCCGGTATGCTGCCCAGCCTGTCCGCTATCCGCACCGCCGAGGCCGCATGTCCGCTCCCGTCAGAGTTTTGATCCACGGCGCCAGTGGCCGCATGGGCCAAACCCTGCTGCGGCTCGCCGCCGAGCGTGAGGATCTGGTCATCATCGCTGCAGTGGCGCCGCCATCCACCGACACCGCACTGCTTGGCCAGCCGTTCTATCCGCTGGATCAGCTCGAGAGCGCTCCGGATTTCGATGTCGCGATCGACTTCACGCTGCCCGCCGGTTTCGACGCCATCCTTGCGCTGTGCAAGATCCGCGATGCGGCCTTTGTTTCCGGCACCACCGGACTGGCTCCACAGCAGCGCGCGATGCTGCAAAGCGCCTCCGCCCGTATTCCGGTGCTGTGGGCCGCCAATTTCAGCCTCGGCGTGGCGGTGCTGGAGGATCTGGTCGAGCGCGCCGCTTCAGCGCTGCAGGCCTGGGACTGCGACATCGTTGAATCCCACCACAGCCGCAAACTGGATGCGCCCTCGGGCACCGCGCTTACGCTCGGCGCGGCGGCACAGCGCGGCGGCGCAGACCCACGCTACGCCAGTCTGCGCGCCGGCGATATCGTCGGCGAGCATCTGGTTCAGTTCACGGGGCAGGGCGAACGGATCGAGTTGATCCATCGCGCGACCAACCGCGACATCTTTGCCCGCGGCGCGCTGCACGCCGCTGCGCAGCTGGCCGGTCGTGCGCCGGGCAGTTACCGGCTGCGCGATCTGCTTGATTGAATCGTCCTGCGACTGCCCGATGGGACATGACGCGATGACCCAACGCCCCGTGATCGGCATCGTCGGCAGCGAAGGCGCCTATGGCCGCTGGCTGCGGCATTTTTTCGAAGAGCGCATGCAGCTGCGGGTGCTGGGCCACGACCCGGCGGCGCCGTCGGACGCCAGCGAAACACTGCTTGCCGAAGCCGACGTGCTGCTGTTCGCAGCGCCGATCCGCAGCACCGAGGCGATCATCGACGACATGCTCAGGCAGTCGGCCGGGCGCGAGCGCGGACGGCTGTGGCTGGACATCACCTCCATCAAGCAGGCGCCGGTCGCGGCGATGCTGCGGTCGCAGGCGGAAGTGGCGGGCCTGCACCCGATGACCGCACCGCCCAAGGCGCCAACGCTCAAGGGCAAAGTGCTGGTGATCTGCGAAGCCCGCCTCGATGCCTGGCACGATTGGCTGCAGACGCTGTTTGCGGCACTGCAGGCCGAATGCGTACGGGTCACGCCCGAATACCATGACCGCGCGATGGCGCTGATCCAGGCGATGGTCCACGCCACCCATCTCGCGGAAGCGGGCGTGCTGCGCGGCCATGCGCAGCACCTGGGACCACCCTCGGCGCTGCTGCCGCTGCGCTCGGCATCGTTTGAGCTGGATGTTGCCGTCATCACCCGCATCCTCTCGCTGAATCCGCAGATCTACGAGGACATCCAGTTCGGCAACCCCTATGCGTTGGAGATGCTGGACAGCCTGCTGGATGAACTGTCTGCACTGCGCGGTTTGATCGCACAGGGAGACGATGCCGCGCGGGCCGGGTTCCGCGCACGATTCCTGCAGAGCAATCGCGATCATTTTGACAGCGCCACGCTGGCCGACAGCCATCACACCTTCGAACGCGTCGGTTATCTGCTCGCTGATCTCGTCGAGCGCGTCTCGATCAGCGTGCATCTGCCGGAAGACCGCCCGGGTGCGCTGCGGGCGCTGCTGCAGGTGTTCGAGCGTCACCGCGTCAATTTGTCGTCGATCCATTCCTCGCGCACGCCCGCGGGCGAGGTGCATTTCAGGATCGGGTTCGAAGCCGGTCTCGACCCTGAGGCCTTTGCCGCGGTCGTTCGCGAGATCGACACCCGGCAGGTGGGCCGGGTCCTGCTGGCGTCGGCACCTTCGCCGCAATAAGCGCCTGTTCAAAATATTCATCAATCGCAAACGGACAATTCCTCTGTCATCCCGAACACCCGCTTAGCGGGTGGAGGGATCTGCTGTTGTGATGCCACCGACCACCAGCAGATCCCTCCACCCGCTGCGCGGGCGTTCGGGATGACATAAGCCTTTCCACAACTTGAGAGTTTGAACAGATTCAAGCGGCTGGCGCTGGGCTGGGCTCCTTAACGGGCGCGACTCCCGCTGCGATACGCCCCTTGGCTGCGTGTTCAGGTACGCAGCAACGCTTCGTTCGCTGATGGTCTATATCGCCGTTGCCTCTGCGCAGCGGATAGATTTTGCTGGCGGTGGGGGTGGCGCGTCCGTACAATTCCCGCTCGCCTGATTCCCTCACGCCCCGGACCGGTTCAACGCCGCGCCCGAGGCTTCGTGCAACCTGATGTCCGCAAGACAAAGGCGACTACACGTGACTGAAACCGCAATCCTTGTCCTCGAAGACGGCACCGTATTCGAGGGCGAATCCGTAGGCGCGCCCGGCCTGTCCGTGGGCGAGGTCGTGTTCAATACGGCCATGACCGGCTATCAGGAAATCCTGACCGATCCGTCCTACGCCCGTCAGTTGGTCACCCTGACCTATCCGCACATCGGCAACACCGGCTGCACCGATCTCGACGACGAGGCCGGCAACGTCTGGGCCTCTGGCCTGATCGTGCGCAACGTGCCGCGCCGCCCCAGCAGTTGGCGCAGCCAGATCGCGCTGCCGGAATGGCTGAAAGCCCGCGGCATCGTTGCGATTTCGGAAATCGACACCCGCAAACTCACGCGGATGCTGCGCGATCGCGGCGCCCAGAACGGCGCGGTGATGGCTGGCGAGATCGATATTAATAAAGCACTCGAAGCCGCACGCAAATTCCCCGGCCTTAAAGGCATGGACCTGGCGAAAGTGGTCAGTACCGGCGAGTCCTTCGTCTGGCGCGAAGGCCAGCTTGATCTCGACCGCAACACCTTCGTCAGCGCGGAGCCAAAGTTCAAAGTGGTGGCCTACGATTTCGGCGTGAAGCGCAACATCCTGCGCATGCTCGCCGAACGCGGCTGCGACGTGACCGTAGTGCCGGCGCAGACGCCCGCCGCCGACGTGCTGGCGCTGAATCCTGACGGCGTGTTTTTGTCCAACGGCCCCGGCGACCCGGCGCCCTGCGATTACGCCATCGCCGCCATCCGCGTGTTCATTGATCGCAAGATTCCACTCTTTGGTATTTGTCTGGGCCATCAGCTGCTGGGTCTCGCTGCAGGCGCGCAGACGCTCAAGATGAAATTCGGCCATCACGGCGCCAATCACCCAGTCATCGATCTCGACAGTGGCCGGGTCATGATCACCTCGCAGAACCACGGCTTCGCCATCGACGAAACTACGTTGCCGGCGAACGTCCGCGTCACCCATCGTTCGCTGTTCGACGGCAGCAATCAGGGCATCGCCTTGACCGATGCGCCGGCCTTCAGTTTCCAGGGGCACCCGGAAGCCAGCCCCGGCCCGCACGATGCGGCGCCGCTGTTCGACCGTTTCGTGGCGATGATGGCATCGGCGTAATGGTCGACAACACTCGCCGCCGCTGGTTGCGCAGAGGCATCATCGTAATCTGCATCGCCGCGCTGTATCCCGTGTTTGTGCTCGCCTCGGTCTATGCGGCGACGTCGCAGTCGGGTCTGCCCGGCGGGCGCCACGGCCCGCGCGATGCGTATCGCCACAGCCTGGCCAGTGCGACCGTGGCCTACACCGGCTCGCAGCGTTGGGTGGCGTGGGTGACTGCAGTGATGGAGAACGGTGGACGCGGCGACGCCACGCGCGCGATGGACGCGCACAATAATTTATTGGGTGCCCGCATCGGGACCAAAGCGAAGAGTTTGAGCGACATGCGGGCCTCCGTGCTTGCCGCTGTCAACGCCGGTGGCGTCGACGTCAAAGACGAGAATCGCGTCACCTGGTTGTCGTCTGAGCGTTGGCAGGAGCGCGCGTATTAAGCGTGCTGATAGAAATTTGTCTGTTGAATGATTGTCCTGAATCGCTTGTCCTGATTTTTTGCACTGAACCGATCGTACCGAGGAAACCATGCCGAAACGCACCGACATCAAGACCGTCCTGATCATCGGCGCGGGCCCGATCGTCATCGGTCAAGCCTGCGAATTCGACTATTCCGGCGCGCAGGCGTGTAAGGCGCTGCGCGAAGAGGGCTATCGCGTGGTGCTGGTCAACAGCAACCCCGCGACGATCATGACCGATCCCGAGATGGCCGATGCGGTGTACATCGAGCCGATCAACTGGCGCACGGTCGAAAAGATCATCGCCAAGGAAAAGCCCGAGGCGCTGCTGCCGACGATGGGCGGCCAGACCGCGCTGAACTGCGCGCTCGATCTTGCCGACAACGGCGTGCTGGAAAAATACGGCGTCGAGTTGATCGGCGCATCGCGCGACGCGATTCGCATGGCCGAAGACCGCGAGCTGTTCCGCGTCGCGATGAACGACATCGGCCTTGAATGCCCGAAAGGCGAAATTGCGCGCACGCTCGAACAGGCGCTGGATATCCAGTCGCGCGTGGGGTATCCCACCATTATCCGCCCGAGTTTCACCCTTGGCGGCAGCGGCGGCGGCATCGCCTACAACCGCGAAGAGTTGATCGATATCGTCAAGCGCGGTCTGGAACTCTCACCGACCACCGAGGTGCTGGTCGAAGAATCGGTGCTGGGCTGGAAAGAATTCGAGATGGAGGTGGTTCGCGACACTGCCGACAACTGCATCATTGTTTGTTCGATCGAAAACTTCGACCCGATGGGCGTACACACCGGCGACAGCATTACCGTTGCGCCGGCGCAGACACTCACCGACAAGGAATATCAGCGTCTGCGCGACGCCAGCATCGCGGTGCTGCGCAAAATCGGTGTCGACACTGGCGGCTCCAACGTGCAGTTCGGCGTCAACGCGCAGACCGGCCGTGTGGTGGTGATCGAAATGAATCCGCGGGTATCGCGGTCATCGGCGCTGGCGTCGAAGGCTACCGGGTTCCCGATTGCCAAGGTCGCGGCCAAACTCGCGATCGGCTACACGCTCGACGAACTGAAGAACGAGATTACGGGCGGCCTCACGCCGGCTTCGTTCGAGCCGAGCATCGACTATGTCGTGACCAAGATTCCGCGCTTTGCCTTCGAGAAATTTCCGGCCGCCGATGCGCGCCTCACCACGCAGATGAAATCGGTGGGCGAGGTGATGGCGATTGGCCGCACCTTCCAGGAATCGCTGCAGAAAGCGCTGCGCGGTCTGGAAACCGGCAAAGTCGGGCTGGATCCGACCGAGCTGGATCTGACCACCGATGAAGGCATGGCCCGCCTGCGCCGTGAAGTGAAGGAAGCCGGCCCCGAGCGCATGTTCTATCTCGCCGATGCGTTCCGCGCCGGCATGTCGGTGGAAGACGTGCACGCGCTGTCGTTTGTCGACCCGTGGTTCCTCGATCAGATCGAAGAGCTCATTGCCTGCGAGCGCGACGTTGCTGCCGCCGGCCTCGAAGGTCTCGACGCCAAGCGTCTGCGCGCGCTCAAGCGCAAAGGCTTCTCCGACGCGCGTCTCGCGCAGCTGGCCGGCACCAACGAAACCGCAGTGCGCGCGCTGCGTAAAGCGTTCGGCGTGCGTCCGGTGTACAAGCGCGTGGATTCCTGCGCTGCCGAGTTTTCCACCAACACCGCGTATCTCTATTCGACGTACGAAGACGAATGCGAAGCCGCCCCGACCTCGCGCGACAAGATCATGGTGCTGGGCGGCGGCCCGAACCGGATCGGGCAGGGCATCGAGTTCGATTACTGCTGCGTGCACGCCGCGCTGGCGCTGCGTGAGGATGGCTACGAGACCATCATGGTCAACTGCAATCCGGAAACCGTCTCCACCGATTACGACACCTCGGACCGCCTGTATTTCGAGTCGTTGACGCTGGAAGACGTGCTGGAGATTGTCGAGCTGGAGCAGCCCAAAGGCGTGATCGTGCAATACGGTGGCCAAACTCCGCTGAAACTCGCGCAGGCGCTGGAAGCCAACGGCGTGCCGGTGATCGGCACCTCGCCGGACTCGATTGATCTGGCCGAAGACCGCGAGCGCTTTCAGAAACTGGTCGAAAAACTCGGTCTGCTGCAGCCGGTGAACCGCACCGCGCGCAGTGCCGACGAGGCGCTGGCGCTGGCCCGCGAGATCGGCTATCCGCTGGTGGTGCGCCCGAGCTATGTGCTGGGCGGCCGCGCGATGGAAGTCGTCTACTCCGACGCCGACCTGTCGCGCTACATCCGCGAAGCGGTGAAAGTCTCGAACGATTCGCCGGTGCTGCTCGATCGTTTTCTCGATCACGCGGTCGAAGTCGATATCGATGTCATCGCCGACAAGGATGGTCACGTGCTGATCGGCGGCGTGATGGAACATATCGAGGAAGCCGGCGTGCACTCCGGCGATTCGTCGTGTTCGCTGCCGCCATATTCGCTGTCGGCACAGACGCAGGAAAAACTCCGTGATCAGGTGGTCGCACTGGCCAAAGCGCTGAAAGTGGTCGGGCTGATGAACACCCAGTTCGCGATCCAGCAGGAAGCCGACGGCCGCGACACCATCTTCCTGCTCGAAGTGAATCCGCGCGCTTCGCGCACCGTGCCGTTTGTATCCAAGGCCACCGGCATGCCGCTGGCGAAGATTGCCGCGCGCTGCATGGCCGGCAAGACCCTGGCGGAGCAGGGCGCACTGAAGGAAATCGTGCCGGACTATTATTCGGTGAAAGAAGCGATTTTCCCGTTCGCGAAATTCCAGAACGTCGATCCCATCCTGGGCCCGGAAATGCGCTCCACCGGCGAGGTGATGGGCGTCGGCCGCAACTTCGGCGCTGCGTTCGCGCGTGCGCAGGAAGCCGCCGGGATCAAGGCGCCGCCGGTCGGCAAGGCATTCATATCAGTACGCGACCCCGATAAACAGCGCGTGCTGGCGGTGGCGGAAGAATTGGTCCGTCGCGGTTTTGATCTTGTCGCCACCCGCGGCACCGCTGCCTGGCTGGGTGAACAGGGCATCGTCTGCGATGTGATCAACAAAGTGGTCGAAGGTCGCCCGCATATCGTCGATCTGATCAAGAACGGTGAGATCACCTATATCGTCAACACCACCGAGGGCAAGCAGGCGATCGCCGACTCGTTTTCGATCCGCCGCGAAGCCCTTCAGCATCGCGTGACCTATTCGACCACCATCTCGGGCGCCAAGGCCCTGCTGCATTCTTTGGAGTATCGCGACACAGGTCCGGTGCTGTCACTGCAGGAGCTGCACCGCCAGCTCGTCCAGGCGAGGTAAGAAGAATCGGCATGCGTCGAGCATTGTTCTGGGTGTTGTTCCCGCTGGTGATTCCGCAGGCGCTGCGGGTGCGTCGCACTGCGCCGCGTTTCGCAGGCGCCAGCGGTGCCGACACCGGTGTCTGCCGCTTCAATGCGCCGCAACTGCGGATTCTGGCCATTGGCGATTCGATCGTCGCCGGCGTTGGCGCGGGCACCATGGACGGCGCGCTCGCAGGCGCGACGGCCGCTGCGCTATCGCAACGTCTCGTGCGGACGGTCGCATGGCGCGCAAACGGCAAGATCGGGGCAGGCATCGACAAAGTGCGCGCGCAACTGCTGCCGATGGTGCCGGACGAGCACTACGACGCGGTCATCGTGTCGGTCGGCGTCAACGACATCACCGGCCTATATCGCTCCGGGCCCTGGGCCGATGCGCTTGGACGTTTTCTGGATGCACTGCGCGAGCGCTTTCCGCAGGCCACTATCCTGCTGGCCGGCATGCCGCCGTTGGAGGCATTTCCACTGCTGCCGTTTCCGCTGCGTTGTCTCTTAGGCATGCGCGGGAAAACTTTCGACGGTCTGGCCCGGAGGGAAGTCGCGCTTCGAGAAAACATGCTGTTTGTTCCGCTGGATTTCGACCCGCACCCTGGCAAATTCTCTGCGGACGGTTTCCATCCGTCGCGGGCGAGTTATGCTGAGTTCGGCGCCGTGCTTTCCGATGCCTTCGCCGCGCACCTGATCGCTTCAAGCTGAGGGCTGTCGAATTTCGAGACAACGACGGTTTTCGTCGTTTTCACACACACACACGATACTGTTCAGGAACATCCAATGAGCCGAGCCCCCCTAACGATGAAAGGCGCGCAGCGCCTGCGCGCCGAGCTGGAACAGCTGAAAAGCGTGCAGCGCCCGGCGGTCATCAGCGCGATCGCCGAAGCGCGCGCCCACGGTGATCTGAAAGAAAACGCGGAATATCACGCCGCGCGCGAGCAGCAGGGCTTTATTGAAGGCCGCATCAAGCAGCTCGAAGCCGAGCTGTCGCAGGCGCAGGTGATCGATATTTCGATGTTGAATGCAGGCAGCCGGGTGGTGTTCGGCGCAACAGTGACCTTGACCGACGTGGAGACCGATGCCGAGAAGCGCTATCAGATCGTCGGCGATCTTGAAGCCGACATCAAACTCGGGCTGATCGCGATTTCATCGCCGATCGCGCGCGCGCTGATCGGCAAACACGAGGGCGATACGGTTGAGATCGACGCGCCTGCCGGTAAGCGCGAGTACGAATTGATGAAGGTCGCGTACGAAGGTTGACGGGGCATCAGCGACGATGTCGCGCGCCATCTTTCTGTTGCCCGCCTGGTCGGTCTTCGGCCGCCAGGGCGTTTCGCCGGAGCTTGCGAAAGCGTTCGGGCGAGCGGATGCTTCTGCGTGCGTAGATTTGTCTGCCGACACGCCCGGCGATGCACAGCTGCAGCGTCATTTTATCGCGACGCCCGCACGCTGGGCGCCTGCGGCGCTGACCCGGCAAATGGATGTCGGTGATGCCGCGGGCCCTGCCTGGCTGCGCGCCGACCCTGCGCATGTGCGGCCGGAAATGACCGGCGCGCGTTTGCTGGGCATCGGCGAGCGTTTGTCGCTGTCGCAGGACGATGTCGATGCCCTGCTGCCGGCGCTGAAGCCGGTGTTCGGCGACAGCGGCTTCGCGCTGGATGCGCCAACGCCGACCCGCTGGTATCTGCGTCTGCTGCGTGAAGCCAAATTTCCACAGTTCAGCGCGCCCGACTCTGCGCTTGGCGAAGATCTGTTCGAGCATCAGCCCGACGGCCCCGAGGGACGTCGCTGGCGTGCGTTGCTCAACGATGTGCAGATCGTTCTGCACAACCATCCGTGGAATGCGCAGCGTGCCGATCATGGACGTGTGCCGATCAACGCGCTGTGGGTGTGGGGCGGCGGCGTGTTGCCTGATCGCGTTGTCGCCGATGCGCGACACGCGTACAGCGACGATGATCTGCTGCAGGCGTTGATCCACATCGCAGGCGGTGCCGCACTGCCGCTGCCGAATGATTTCAGCCGCGTATCTCCTGCTGCAGACGATGTCGCGCTGTACGACCTGCGCCGGTTTCGCGATCTCGCTGCGCTGCAGCGCGATTGGCTGCTGCCGGCGGTGCGTGCGCTGCGTGCGGGCGCACTCAAAGCGCTGGTGCTGGATGCCGCTGACGGCACACGGCTGCAGGTCGCGTCAGCACAGCGCTGGCGATTCTGGCGCGGTGTCTGGTCGATACCTGCAGCGGCACGTCCGCAGGATCAGGGTTCACCATGACGCGTACGATTCGCCGCCGTGAAGCCGTCGCCGATGCGCTGGATACGCAGCGCGATTGGCCCCAGCAACTCTCGCCGCTGCTGCGTCGCGTCTACGCCGCTCGCGGTGCGCAGACGTACGCGCTCGCGAAGCCGCGGCTTAATCAACTATTGCCGCCGGATGCGCTGCTGGGCATTGATGCCGCCGCGCGGCTGCTGGCCGATGCGATGGACGCGGGCCGGCATATCCTGATCGTCGGCGACTTCGACTGCGATGGCGCCACCGCCTGCGCGGTCGCGGTGCGCGGCCTGCGTCTGCTTGGCGCGCAGCACGTGTCGTATGCGGTGCCCAATCGCATGGTCCACGGCTATGGTTTATCGCCGGCGCTGGTCGATGATCTTGTCGGCATGCGGCCTGAGCTGTTGGTGACGGTCGATCATGGCATTGCCTGTCATGCCGGCATCGATGCGGCCAAGGCCTACGGCTGGCAGGTGTTGGTGACCGATCACCATTTGCCGGGAGAACAGCTGCCGGCGGCCGATGTCATCGTCAATCCGAATCTTCGCGACGATACTTTCCCAAGCAAATCGCTGGCGGGCGTCGGTGTGATGTTCTACGTGCTGCTGGCGCTGCGCCGGCATCTGCGCGATGCCGGACGTTTCAGCGGCGCTTCGGGCGGCGATCCGCCCGATCTCTCGGTGTTGCTGGATCTGGTCGCCGTCGGCACAGTCGCCGATCTGGTGCCGCTCGATACGAACAACCGCACCTTGGTGGCGGCCGGTCTGCGCCGACTGCGCGCCGGACACGGCTGCGCTGGACTGCGCGCTTTGATCGAGGTGTCGCGCAAGCAGGCGGCCACATTGACCACCAGCGATATCGGTTTCTCGATGGCACCGCGGATCAATGCCGCTGGCCGTCTGGAAGACATGGCGCTGGGCATCGAATGTCTGCTCTGCGACGACCCGCGCCGTGCGCGTGAACTCGCCGAAGTGCTGGAGGGTATCAACGCCGAACGCCGCGGTGTGCAGCAGCAGATGGTCGGCGACGCCGAAGCCGCGATCGCCGCGCTGTCGTTCGATAGCGACACCGGCCGCGCCACGGTCTGTCTGTATCACGAGGACTGGCACCCCGGCGTGGTGGGTCTGGTTGCTTCGAAGATCAAAGAACGCGTGCATCGCCCGGCGATTGCGTTCGCGCCCAGCGATGTCGGCAGCGATCAGCTTCGCGGCTCCGCGCGCTCGATTCCGGGCTTCCACATCCGCGATGCACTGGCAGCCGTCGATACGCAATATCCCGGTTTGATCGTGAAATTCGGCGGCCATGCGATGGCAGCAGGCCTCAGTCTGCAGTTGAGCGATCTGCCGCGCTTTCAAGCGGCGTTCGAGCACTGTGTGGCGGCGATGTTGTCGCCTGAAATGCTGCAGGACGTGATCCTCAGCGATGGCGCGATGGCGCCCGAGGCCTGCGATATCAACACCGCGCTGGCACTGCGCGACGGCGGACCGTGGGGGCAGGGCTTTGCCGAGCCGCTGTTCGACGATGTGTTCGAGGTGTTGAGCTGGAAAATCCTCGGCGAACAGCATCTCAAACTTGAACTTGCCTGGCCCGGCGCCGGCGCCAAACGCTTGAACGCGATCCACTTCGGCGGCTGGGCCGGTGAACCGCCTGCGCCGCGTTCGCGCATCGC
>JANOKD010000025.1:0-10962 GCA_031419075.1 Lysobacterales bacterium | reverse complement strand
GGTCCGCAGGTTTCGCGGGGTTTTTCGACAGTACATCCATGTACTGGTCGAAAAACGCGCGGCGTCCTGCCGCGCGCCCTGCGGGCCTGATCCGCGAACCCCGCCGCTTACAGGGGCCCCGGCAGATCAAGATCAACAGCGACTTCGGCATCATTTGGCAATGCTAACTGTCTTGTTTTCTATACGAAATTCATGGGGAGAGCTCAGGCCACGGGCACACCCTATCCAAGAGATGTAATCACGCAGCCGTGATTGATGTCCGCACACAGTCGCGGCCGTTGGCTTTTGCGCTGTACAGCGCCTGATCCGCGACCGATAGCGCGGCATCCGAGTCGACATCGGTGTCCGGCTCGACGGTATGCACGCCGATACTTGCGGACACGCGCAGAAAATGCTCGCCGCTGCTGCAAAGCTCATCGACCAGCCGCTTGCGCACGCTCTCAGCCACGTTGACCGCGCTGTGCAGGTCATGCCCGGGCAGGACGGCCACGAATTCTTCGCCGCCGAAGCGCGCCAAAAATGATGTTTCATGGACGCGCAGCGATTGGCCGATGCGCTGCGCCGCCCAGCGCAGACAGTCATCGCCGACCAGATGGCCGTATTTATCGTTGATCGATTTGAAGTGGTCCAGATCGATCATCAGCAGCGAGACCGGCTGGCCTTTGTCGCGGGACTCCTTCAGCAACAGCTCGAAATTTTCGTGAAAATGTGCACGGTTGTAGAGCCCGGTGAGCCCATCGCGACGACTGGAGTCGCGCAGCCTGCGATGCGCGTCCTCCAGCTGCATCAGCGTGCTGCGCACTTCCTGCGTGCGCTGAGCGACTTTGCGCTCCAGCTGCATATTGGCTTCGGCGGCGATGCGTTCGTTCTCGTTGCGCAGCGATGCATAGCGATAGCTCAACGCGATCGACAGCAGCAGCATTTCCAGCGCCGAACCGATCTGTACCCCGTATTCGGTCAATATGTTTTTCGGCAACAGGCCGAAGGCGAGCGCAGCGATCATCGCGGTACCGGCGAGAAACAGCGCCCATGCGACCAAGAACAGCCGTGCTGGCACATAGCCGCGTCGAAGCACCACAATCGCGGCCGTGACCGTCCACAGCACGCTGACAATCACCGCGCGGGTCGCCCACGGTGTTGAAGTGCGGTACGGCAACCATAGCGATGCCGCGCCCAGCGCGATACAGAAAACAATAATCGAGATGCTGACCAGATTGCCGCGCGGAAAGCGCTTGGGCATCTCCAGAAAGGTGCGTGCGAACTGCTGCATGCCGATGATGGCCAGACAGATCGACAGCGGCACCGCCACATTCGCCAGCCACGGATTTTTCGGCCACAGATATTCGAAGCTATATCCGTTGAGCGTAAACAGCACCAAGCCGAACGCGGAGATGTGGAACAAGTACCAGAAATAGCTGGCGTCGCGCAGGGTCAGCCAAAGCACCAGGTTGTAGACGAACAATGCCAGCAGAATGCCGTAATACACGCCCATCACGAACTGCGCATCGCGCGACAGCGAGGTGAACGCCGCCGGCGTGTACAGATCCAGCGGCACCTGCATCGAACTCTGACTCTGCGCGCGCACCAGCACTTCCACTTTCTGGTCCAGCGGCAGTTCGATCCGGAAATTCGGATGACGATACGGAATGCTGCGCGCCGAGAATGGCAGAAAATCGCCACTGGCCTGCTGCACGATGCGGCCGTCTGGGTAGCGCACAAACAGATCGATCCGGTCGAGCAACGCAAAGCGCTGCACCAGCATCCACTGAAGTTCGTCAGGGCTACGGTTCACGACTTCGGCATGGAACCAGTACGCGCCCTGTTGAAAGCCGAACGCGGTCTTGTCGGGCGGCACCGGCTGGAATCCACCTGCAGCGATTTTCCGCCAGGCGTCTTCCTGTGTATCGACGGCATTTTTGTCGTGCAGATAACTCAGGTGCGGGGTGAGCGCCATCGCGTCGGTGCCTGCTGGCAACTCGGTTGTGCCCTGCGGCCCTGCGGCCTGACCGCTCAGTGCGAACAGCGCCAGCACGGCTGCGAAGGCAGTGGCCCACAACCTGATGTGTCGATACGCCATGCATCTCCCCAGCGATACGGATCAGCGAGACCTTCTACAGCATGATCTCAAGCAGGACGATCTTACTGCAGGCCGCACATGATGTCGGTGTCCATCCGTCACATCAAGGCAAGCATAATTCTGTACTGATCCGCCCAGTAAAGAGGCGACGATGCGCATTTGAAGTGGTGTGCTGTTGTTCCGCCTTCTCATGGCCGCCGGCAATGGGGGCGCGCAGACCCTGAAGGGCACGGTATTCGATGACTGCGACGGCGATGGCCGTCAGGATCGCGGTGAATCCGGTATTGCCGACGTGGCGCTGTCGAACGGCCGCGCGCTGGTCAGCATCGTATGCACGGGCGCTGCCGGGCAACGACACCGCCCGCCCGGGCGCCCGCGTATCTGCGTAGGGCGGAACCGCTGAAGGCGATTCCGCCGTTCGGCAATCCGATTGGCAACGACGGCGGAATCCGCTTTGCGGGTTCCGCCCTACGAGTTCTGCCTCACGGCTTTCGTTCGGAACGGCATTAGGAGCCAACGGGCAATACAGTTGTCATCCCGAACGCCCGCCCAGCGGGTGGAGGGATCTGCGGTTGTGCGCACCGACCACAAGCAGATCCCTCCTCGTGCTTCGCCCTCATTCGGGAAGACAGCACTTTTAGAGATCAGCGATTTTGAACAAGCTTTAAGCAGCGAAATCAGACTGCGATAAAATGCCAACCCAGCAGGAGTTATGACTTGAAAAACGGCTCTTCGTGAATGACAGTGAGCCAACCGTAATCAAGTAGGCTGAGCTGAAAAGCCCGGCAATTTCGTTGAACATCTTCGTTGAATAGCAAGCTGGGCTTTTCAGCCCAGCCTACTTTTTTGACGGCTGCTTCAGAGACCGGCTTCGTCCAACAGCGTCAGCATACCCATCGCATCATCGCGTGATGTTCCGCACATCTCCGGATCTGGGCGCAGGAAAGTAGGCTGGGCTGAAAGGCCCAGCACCTTCGTTGAACCTCTTCGTTGAACGTCAAGCTGTGCTTTTCAGCCCAGCCTACTTTTGACGGCTGCTTCAGAGGCCGGCCTTTTTATAGTCATGGCCGCGTCGCGATATCCAACAGCGTCAGCGTCTCCATCGCCTCCTCGCGCGAGGTTCCGCACATCTCCCGCTGCGGACGCAGCGAGGCGCAGAATGCGGGCCGTTCAGGGCGACCGAACAACCGGCAGTTCAGCTCGTCGTCGAGCTGCACGCAGGGGATGCCCGCCGGTTTGCCGTGGGGCATGCCGGGGATGGGTGATGTGATCGAGGGCGCGATACAGCAGGCGCCGCAGCCGGATCGGCAGTCCATCGGGGCTCTCGCGGGGAATGCGCCGATTCTGGCGGATCGCGGGGATCCGCGGTGTGTTGAATAAATCTGCATGACGCAGGGTAAAGTAGTCATCGAATACGACGACAGACAACGGGATCGGGGTAGCGAGGATGCGGGAGACAGACGGGGCGCGCCTCGCGCCGATGATCGGTGACGCATGCCAAGCGTTGAATGTACGCGTCCTTCGCGTGGGGATTCGCGTCAGATGACCGCCCGTGCGGCGGCGCTCGATACCGTTCGCAATGTGTATACGCCCGAGGGCGTGGCCCTGCGTCTGCCCGCCGCAGGCCCGGTGCCGCGGGCGGTTGCGTGGGTGATCGACACCGCGATCCGCTGGGGCATTCTGCTGCTGGCTTCGCTGCTGCTGAGTTTGCTGGGCGATGCCGGATATGGCCTTTATCTGCTGGTCTATTTCGTGGTGTTCTGGGGGTATCCGATTTTGTGCGAGGTGCTGTTCGACGGTCAGACGCCGGGCAAGCGCGCGCTGGAGCTGCGGGTGATCGCCGATGACGGCGCGCCGGTGGGTTGGCTGGCGTCGATCACCCGCAACCTGCTGCGCACCGTGGATTTCCTGCCGGTGGGTTATGGCATAGGCCTGGTCGCGAGTTTTGCCGACCCCTGGGGCCGTCGGCTTGGCGACATGGTCGCCAAGACCATGGTGATCCACGCCCCACGCGACCGGCAGACCCTGCGTCAATCGGTGGAAGGCACGCATGCGCCGGCGTATCCGCTGCAGGCACAGGAGCAGGCCGCGGTCATCGCCTTCTCCGAGCGCGCGGTGCAGCTCACGCAGGAACGTCGCGAAGAGCTGGCGACAATCGCCGCGCCGGTGGTCGGTACCGGCGGCGCGCTGGGCGTGCTGCGCCTGCAGGCGGTCGCCAATTGGCTGTTGGGGCGGCAATGAGCCAGACGCCCGCACCCGGCATGAAACAAGCTGCTGTGAAGCAGGCTGCCATGAACCAGTCGGCTATGAAGCAGGCGGTCATGAAGCAAGAAGCGTTCATCGCCCGGCATGACGCCGAATGGACCGAATTCGAAGCCTGGCTGGTCGCACGCGGCGACAGTCCGAGCGCCGCGCGGGCGAAGCAGAGCCAGTGGCAGGGGCTGCGCGATGAAGACGTGCCGGTGCGCTATCGCCGCCTGTGCCAGCAGTTGGCGTTGGCGCGCAGCCGCGGGTACAGCCCGCGGGTGGTCGAGCGCCTGCAGGCGCTGACCCAGCGCGGGCACGCGGTGTTTTATCGCGCGCCGCCGCCGCAGTGGCGCCGCGCACTGGAATTTTTCATGGCGGACTTTCCGCGCCTGGTGCGCGCCCAGCGCGGCTGCCTGTTGGCCGCGCTGCTGCTGTTCGTGGTGCCATTGGTGGGCTCGTTCGTGGCGGTGCAGCTGTCGCCGGAGTTGGTCTACAGCGTGCACACGCCCGAAGCCGTGGCGGAAATGGAGCAGATGTACGACCCCGCCGATCCGCAGCGAAAACTCGGCCGCGAGAGCGGCGACGATCTGGCGATGTTCGGCTTCTACGTGATGAACAACGTCAGCATCGCGCTGCGCACCTTCGCCAGCGGCCTGCTGGCCGGCGTGGGCACCATGTTCGTGCTGGTGATGAACGGATTGTTTATCGGCGGCGTGGCCGGCCATCTGCAGGGCGTGGGTCACGGCGACCCGTTCTGGCGGTTTGTGGCCGGGCATTCGGCGCCGGAACTCACCGCGATTGTGCTGGCGGGCGCCGCCGGTCTGCGGATCGGACTGGATCTGGTCGCGCCCGGGCGACGGCGGCGCGTCGACGCGCTGATCGAAGGCGGCAAGGTCGGTGCGAAGTTATGTCTCGGCATCTTCGCGATGCTGGTGTTCGCGGCGTTTGTGGAAGCGTTCTGGTCGTCGATCGGCTGGATGCCGGCGTGGATCAAGTTCACCGTCGGCGGCGTGCTGTGGACGATCACCTTGGCGTGGCTGGCATTTGGTGGCCGTGGGCGATCCGCCTCCGCCAACAACACCGCGCCCGGGACGGCAACAGAGCGCCCCGAATGAAACTCGAAACCCTCACCGTCGAGCTGCGCCCGCGTTCGCCCTGGGAAGCGATGGAGCTGGGCACCGCGCTGGTGCGTCAACACGCCCGCGCGATCTGGACACCGTGGCTGCTGGTGACCGGCACCGTGTTTGTACTGTCGAATCTCGCGGCCTGGGCGGTGGGACATGTCTGGCTGGCGTGGCTGCTGATGTGGTGGCTGCGGCCGGTGTTCGACCGTATTCCGATGTACGTGCTGTCGCGCGCGGTGTTCGGCAGCGTGCCCGGCATCGCGGAAACCCTGCGCGCGCAGCTGCGCTGGGGCTGGCGACCGATGCGCGGCCATCTCACCTGGCGCCGGTTCAGCCCGCTGCGCGCGGTGATGTTGCCCATCGATCTGCTGGAAGGCGCGGACCCCAAATTACTCGGTGAGCGCCGCCGGGTGATCGGCGGCGGCATGGGCGGCTACGCGGTGCAGCTGACGGTCGTGTGCCTGAATTTCATCATCGCCCTGCAGCTGTCGCTGGTGCTGCTGACGACCATTGCGGTGCCCAACGAACTGCTGCCCGAAGCGGGGCGCGCGGCGTGGGCGATGATCACCGAACAGCCGCCGGCGTGGGCGCTGATCGCACTGAATCTGGTCGACTGGCTGGCGGTCGGCTTCATCGAACCGTTCTATGTGGGCGCCGGTTTCGGCCTGTATCTCAACCGGCGCACGCAGCTGGAAGCGTGGGATCTGGAAATCGCATTCCGGCGCATGCGCAAGCGGCTGGAAGCGGCCGGCGGGGCGGTGCTGCTGGCGCTCGCGCTGTTGCTGCCGATGGCGCTGTCCGCGCCCGCCATCGCGCAGGACATCCCGGCCAAAACCGAAGCCGCGCCGAACGAAGCGTCGAAAACCGATGCCAATGCCAAGACAAAGAACGACACCGCCGTCGAAGCGCCGGTCGAGGAAGAAGACGACGCGATCGAGACGCGAACCCTGCGCGAGATCTTCGGCGAAGACACCGCCGATCATGGCCCGTTCGACAAAGCGGTCGGCAAGGCCTTTCAGGATCCGCTGCTGCGGCCGAAGCTGAAACAATCCACGTGGGAACGTCGCGACCGCGACAAGAAAAAAGACAAAGACAACAAGACCGATTCCGACGATAACGATTTTCCAAAGCTGGCATGGTTGGCGGCGCTGGTCGGCTTTATCGGCGAATACGGCCTGTGGCTGTTGGTCGGGGTGTTGGTGATTGCGCTGGCTGTGACCGCGAAACGCTGGTGGCCTTGGCTGCTGGGTGCCGCTGCGCGCCCCGAAGCCGAACTCATGCCGGTGGAGATGACCCGCCTTGCGCACGCCGAGCCGCTGCCGCCCGATATCGCGACCGTTGCGCGCCGGCTGTGGGCCGAGGGTCAACCGCGACGTGCGTTGGCATTGCTGTATCGCGCCAGCGTGGAAGCGATGAGCACGCGGGTCGATGCGCATCTGCCGCCGGGCGCAACCGAAGCCGAATGTCTGCGCCTGTCGCGGCGCATGCCCGAGCCGCAGGATCGAGATGCCTTCCAGCGCATGGTCCGTATCTGGCAATACGCCGCCTACGGCCAGCGTCTGCCGCTGGCCGATGAATTCGAATCCATGCTGCAGACGCTGGCCCAGCGCTTCGGGTGGACGTCGTGAGCACGCGCACCAATGCGCTGCGCATCACGGTCATCACCCTGATTGCGGCGGGCCTGATTGGCGGTTTCGTCGCGTGGTGGATGCATACGTACGAGCGTGTGGTCAAAACCATCGACCTGCCGCCGCGCGGCGAAGCCTCGTACAACCCGCTGTATGCGCTGAAGATCGCGCTGGGCAAGGAAGGCAAGCGAGTGGATTCGCGTCAGCGCCTGAGCCTGGGCAATCATCCGCTGAAACCCGCGGACACGCTGTTGATGCTTGGCGATACGCGCACGCTTGCGTCCGCCGACACTGCGCGTCTGCTCGATTGGGTTCAAGCCGGCGGCCATCTGATCGTGCGCACGCCGCCGCCCGGCGTGGTCATCGGCGGCGATCCCGTGCCGCTGCTGAGCGACATCGGCATCGCACCGATGGATGAGGACAGGGGCTGCCTCGGTCTGCAGGTGCCGAAGATGGAGCAGCATGCCGAGTTCTGCTACGGCCGCCATTTCTATTTCTTCGAAGAAGACACCGAAGTGCTTGCCACCTGGGGCGATGAAGAGAAGGCCGAATACGGGTTCGCCCGCGTGCCGTGGGGCGAAGGCAGTATCGATGTGCTCGCCGATCTCGATTTTCTGGTCAACGAGAAACTCGAAGACGGCCCGCACCGCGCGCTCACCCGTCAACTGCTGCAGCCCAACTACGCGCGCGCCGGGACATTTCATCTGATCTACAGCGCCAACATGCCGTCGCTGTGGCGGCTGTTGCTGGACTACGCATGGCGCGTGCTGCTGCCGCTGCTGCTGGCGCTGCTGGTGTGGCTGTGGATGCGCGCGGAGCGTCTGGGCCCGCTGCGTCCGTCGCCGTCGCCCGATCGCCGTTCGTTGCTGGAACACGTGCAGGCCAGCGGCGATCATCTCTACCGTTACGGCCGCCGCGCTACCCTGTATACCGCTGCGCACGAGGCGTTTCTGCGCCAGCTGCGCCGCCGCGACCCCTATGCAGCCGCGCTCGAAGGCCCGGCGCAGATCGACGCCATCGCCGCACGCACGGGTTGGACCACCGCTGATGTCGAGGCCGCGCTGCGCTATCCACGCAGCGGCGACGCCAAAGACTTCGTGCTTTGCATCGCCAAACTTTTCCAGCTGAGACAACGCCTATGACCACGCTCTCGACCCACGCGTCCACCGAGACCCACGACGCCACCGCCGTCGCGCTTCCACCCATCGTCGGCGAAGCGCTGGTCGCGCGCGTTGCCGCGGTGCGCGAGCAGGTCGCCAAAGCCTTCATCGGCCAGGACGACGTGCTGGATCAGATTCTCATCGTGCTGCTGGCCGGCGGCCATGTGCTGATCGAAGGCGTGCCCGGCCTGGGCAAAACCCTGCTGGTGCGGGCGCTGGGACAGGCATTGGGCTGCCGCTACGGCCGCGTGCAGTTCACGCCCGACCTGATGCCAAGCGATGTCAGCGGCCACGCGGTCTACGACCCCAAGACCGAACAATTCGTGGTCCGCCGCGGCCCGATTTTCACCAATCTGCTGCTGGCCGACGAAATCAACCGCGCACCGGCGAAAACCCAGTCGGCGCTGCTGGAAGCGATGCAGGAACAGCAGGTCACCATCGAAGGCAGCAGCCAGCCGCTGCCGGCGCCGTTCATGACCCTGGCCACGCAGAATCCGGTCGAACAGGAAGGCACCTATCCGCTGCCCGAAGCGCAGCTCGACCGCTTCCTGCTGAAAGTGCTGATCGACTATCCCTCGCACGCCGACGAAGTGAATATGGTCACGGCGGTCAGCAGCGGTCGCGCCGCTGCGCATTTCGATCTGTCGCAGGTCAGCAGCGTGCTTACCTCCGAAGAGATCGTCGCGATGCAGCTCGGCACCGCACTGGTGACGGTAGATGCCGCAGTGATCGACTACGCCGTGCGCATCGTGGCGACGACCCGTCGTTGGCCGGGCATCGCGCTGGGCGCAGGCCCGCGCGGCAGCCTTGCACTGGTGCGCGCAGCGCGGGCGCAGGCGGTGCTGGCCGGCCGCGATTTCGTCACTCCCGACGACATCCGCAGCATCGCCAAGCCGGCGCTGCGTCACCGCATCGCACTGTCGCCGGAAATGCAGATCGAAGGCCAGACGCCCGATCAGGTGCTGGAAGCGCTGTTGGCCAAGGTTGAAGCGCCGAGGCAATGAGTGCCGCCGCAGTGACTGCAACCACCGCCAGCGCGACACCGGAAGTGTCGCCAACGCTGACACCAAAACCGGCTGCCCCGCTGTTGCCCACCGCGCGGGTGGTCCGCGCATGGCCACGGCCCGCGCCCGGACTGGTGTGGGCGTTGATCGCCTGGGCCGCACTCGGACTGGCGGTCAGTATTGGCGTGGCGCCCGTACGCTTTTGGGTGATCGCGTTTGCGGCGCTGGCGGCGCTGGCACTGCTGGATGTGCTGTTGCTGCTGCGCGCACCCACGCCCGAAGTGGCGCGTGCGCTGCCCGAGGCCTGGCCGATCGGCGTGGAGCGCGACGTCGAACTGCGGATCGAACACTACGGCCGCCGTCAGCGCGTCACCGTGCACGATCTGTTTCCCGGCGACTGGGACGTGCTTGAAGGTGACATCCGTGTGTCGGGCGTGCTCGACATGCCGCGCACCCTCACCCTCGCCGCCGACAGCGTTGCGACGCTGTCGTATCGCCTGCGCCCGCGGGTGCGCGGCAATTTCCGCTTCGAAGGTGTGCAGCTGCGGCTGCATTCGCCGCTGTGGCTGTGGCGGCAATCGCGCATCACCGGCGCGCCGCAGTCGGTGCGCGTATTCCCCAACTTCGCGCCGCTGGCGGGCTTCGCATTGTTCAGCGCCGAACAGGCCTCGCGTCTGGTCGGCGCGCACATCAAACGCCGTCGCGGCGAGGGCACCGACTTCCACCAGATGCGCGAGTATCGGGTCGGCGACAGCATGCGCCAGATCGACTGGAAGGCTACCGCGCGCGCGCGCAAATTGATCTCGCGCGAATATCAGGACGAAAAAAACCAGCAGCTGCTGATGGTGATCGACACCGGCCGGCGCATGCTCGCGCACGAAGGCGGACTGTCCCACTTCGACCGTGCGCTCGACGCAACACTGGTGGTGTCCTACATCGCGCTCAAACGCGGCGACGCCGTCGGCCTGTTCACTGTCGGCGGCGAACAGCGCTGGGTCGCCCCGCAGCGCGGCATGGCCGCCATCGACACCCTGCTGCGCGCCAGCTACGACCTGCAGCCCGCCCCGGTCGCCACCGACTACCTCGCCGCGTCCACCGAACTCGCCCTGCGCCAACGCCGCCGCGCACTGGTGATGCTGGTGACCAACCTGCGCGACGAAGACATCGAAGACGTCCTCGGCGCGGTGCGCCTGCTGCAGAAACGACACCTCGTGGTCGTCGCCAGCCTGCGCGAAAGCGACCTCGACGAAGCCCTCGACCAACCCGTCGACGACGTGCGCAGCGCCGTCCGCGCCGCCGCCGCCGCCCGCTACATCGCCCAGCGCGCCGCAGCCCACGAACTCCTGCGCAACCACCGCGTCACCGTCCTCGATGTCACCTGCGAGAAACTCCCGGCCGCGCTGGTGGAGCAGTATCTTTCGATCAAGCGCAGCGGGTTGCTCTGATCCCGCGCACGACGGCAAATCGCACGTCCATGCCGGCGAGGCAAGCTGGCAAAGCACCCGAAACCACCACCGACACCACAATAGGGTGCGCCTTGGCGCACCATTTTTTAATCGCGCAGATAAAGTAACGGTGCGCCTAGCAGGCTGCTGAAATACCTACCGTTTCAAAGTGTTCGCCCTTCACTTCGCGGCTTGAATTCATGCATTCCCAGCCGCGAGAGCGAAAGTGATCATTTTTTAGCCAGAAACCAACGCTTTTCGAGTGATTCCTTCCGCA
>JANOKD010000024.1:0-69516 GCA_031419075.1 Lysobacterales bacterium | reverse complement strand
GATCGACGCCCACGTCTCGCTGACGCGCACTGAAGTGACGCAGCGTCGCCACGCCGCGAACGTCGCATACGCCAGCGTGGGCCCGCTGCGCATGGATGTCGCGCCGATGCCTGGGTGTTCGCCGTCGCGGTGATGTTGATTGCGCAGGCTGGGCTGACAAGCCCAGCATCGGTTCTTGGCGGTAATGCTGGGCTTGTCAGCCCAGCCTACTTTTAAATCATGCTGCTTGAAGGCTGCGCATTGAAGTCGCACCCATGCCGGGGTGTTCACCGTCGAACTGATGTTGACTGCGTAGGCTGGGCTGACAAGCCCAGCATCGATTCTCGACGGTAATGCTGGGCTTGTCAGCCCAGCCTACTTTTCAAATCGGGCTGCTCGAAGGCTGCGCATTGAAATCGCACCGATGCCGGGATGTTCGCCGTTGCGATGATGTTGACTGCGTAGGCTGGGCTGACAAGCCCAGCATCGATTCTCGACGGTGATGCTGGGCTTGTCAGCCCAGCCTACTTTTCAAATCGGTTCGCCTGAAGACTATGCATTGATGTCTCACCAATGCCGGGGTGTTCACCGTCGCAGTGATGTTGACTGCGTAGGCTGGGCTGACAAGCCCAGCATAGTTTCTCGACGGTGATGCTGGGCTTGTCAGCCCAGCCTACTTTTTAAACCGGTGTGCTTGAAGGCAGCAGCGGCTGACGAGCCAAATCAATACGGGCTGGCCGGGGTGAACGGCGTGGTCGCGTTGCGGCCATCTACGCTCAACACGATGCTGGTTCCATTGTGCGTATACGTCACGAAGTCGAAGAACTGCCCGGCGGTGAGTTTGGTGCGCTGCAGGTTGCGATACACCAGCGGCGAACCCGACAGCACCTGAGTGCGTTGAGTGTCGGTCCGCTCTTCGACCACGTAGGTCGCGCCGCTGCCGTCGACGATGCCGCGACCGTTGTGATCCATGAACAGTGCGGTGTTCTCGCTGACACCGACGCCGATAATCCGCACGGTGCTGTTGTCCTGGCGCAGCCGGGCCATGAACGCGAACAGTCGGCCCATGCGGTCGCGCTGTGCGAAATGGCTGTCTGTGATGATGTCGTTCATCAGCGGAAGATCCAGAAAACCACTGCTGAAAAGCATGCTGCTGCGATACGGGTTGGCGATGGCCTCGGCGCCGGTGGCTGCGGTGACACCATCCGGGTCGTAGATGAATTCGCCCTGCACCGCCAGCCCCGCAGAAGTACCGCCGATCACCGCGCCGCGGTTGTAGGCCGCGCGGATCGCGTCTTCGCTGCGGGTATCTTTCCAGGCGTTGATATATGCGGACTGGTCGCCGCCGGCGATGAAAATCAATTCGGCGTTGCGGATGACCCAATCGGCGTAATCGGTATTGGCTTTGTCGCGGGTGTCGAGCAGCAGCGTTTCGACCGAGTCGGGCTTGAGCGTGCCGGTAACGAGGTTGTAGAGATAATCGTTGTAACCGTTGCTGCCGCTGGTGCGCAGGATCACCACGTCGCCGCCGTTAGCGATCGGGAACGCGCGCTGGCTGAAACTCGCATCGACGTCAGCGCCGCCGCCCATCAACATCACCGCCGGACCATTGACTGGCGTCTTGCCCGAATCCGCGGCGTTACCGGTAAGCCAATTCTGCAGGTTGGCAGGTTTGGCCGGACGCGCAGTACCGCCACCGCCGCCGGAGGGCGTGAGGGTGATGTCGAGGGTATACGCACCGCTGCCACGGTAAGCGGTGAGCTTCAGATAATGACGGCCGGTGACGGTGGCCTGATAAGTGCCGCTGTCCGGCGACGACCCGCTTCTGCCGCTGGCGATCGCGCTGCCTGTGCTTCGATACAGATCCCAGTCGAAATCGTTGCCGACGGCATGATTGAGGCTGATGTTGATTGTGCCTGCAGCCGGCAGATCGAAATAGAACCAGTCGATATCGGACGAGGCGGAGAGACTGCCAGCGACGCGTGTGCCGGAGCCCACCGGGCCATCGGCGGTGCTTTCGGTGTTGTTGGATTCACTTTCGCCGGTGATCTGCGCGAGGGCGGGCACGGTGAACAGCAGGGCACAGAAACACAGCGCGACGAACGTGGCACGCGCAGCGATGCGCGGAAGGCGGAGGGACATGGCAATCTCCATTGCGTTGAATGCATGCGCGCAGGGCGCGGCTCACGCATTCGGATACGGGGGATGATGCGAACCGGGATGGCGCCGATCGAATCGCTGCCGATCAAACGGGCGGCGGTCGACGCGTGTGAAGCGAGGCGAGTCAGCAGCGCAGGGCTACTCGTCCCACCATTCGCTGAGATAGAAAGTCCGACAAAGGTGCCGGAGATGGCTGCGGGGTTTCGGCATGGTGGCGTCGCGTGAGGTCATGCGTCTGGAGTCATGCGTTGATACGCCGCACCGCGGCGAGCGTCAAGCTGCAGGGCACCATCGGGCGCCCAGGCCGCAGGGCTTCAGTACGGATCCGCAGGCGTGAACGGCGTGGTCGCATTGCGCCCGTCCACACTGATGACGGTGGCGATGCCGTTGTGCTGCCGGGAAACGAAATCGTAGAACCGGCCTGCATCGAGCCGGGTGCGCTGCAGGTTGCGATAGATCAGCGGTTGGCCGGGCAGCACCTGAGTGCGCTGGGTATCGGCGCGTTCTTCGATCACATAAACCGCACCGCTGCCGTTGTTGTCGACGATGCCCACACCGTTGCGATCGATGAACAGCGAGGTCTGCTCGTCGATGGCGAGGCCGGTGATCTGTGTGGTGGTGCCGTCCTGACGCAGCCGCGCCATGAAGGCGAGCGTGCGGCCCATACGCTCGCGCGCACGGAAATGGCTGTCGGTGACGATGTTGTCCATGATCGGAAACTGCAGGAAATCCGCGCTCAATGTCATGAAGGGACTGTACGGATCCGCCAGCGCCTCGGCGCTGGTAATGCCGGCGATGCCGTCGGGGTCGTAGACATATTCGCCCATCACCGCGAGCCCGGCGGAGGTGCCGCCGATCACCGCGCCGCGCGCATGCGCAGCGTGCAGCGCGTCTTCGACGCGGGTGCCCTGCCACGCATTGACGTACGTGGCCTGATCGCCGCCAGCGATGAACACCAGCTCAGCGGTGCGGATGACCCAATCGACGTAATCGCTGTTGGCCTTGTCGCGGGTGTCGACCAGCATGGTCTCGACCGAATCGGGCTTCAGCGGGCCGGCGACGAGGTTGTAGAGATAGCTGTTGTAGCCGTCCCTGCCCGTCGTGCGCAGGATCACGATATCGCCGCCGTTGGCGACCGGGTACGCGCGCTGCGAAAAACCGGCGTCGACCTCGGTGCTGCCGCCCATCAGCAACAGCGCTGGTCCGCCAACGGGCGTGCGCGCGAAATCCGCGGAATTTCCAGTCAGCCACACGCGCAGCTTGCCCGGTTTGGCCGGCCTGGGTGCGGCGTCCGCGGCGAGCGGCAGCGCGAGTGCGAACAGCGTGACGAGGATGGCGCGCAGACAGCAGCGGGGCGTGATCGAAGGCATGGAGAATCCTTTCCTTGTGGCGGGTGTTGGCGTGAGTACGAGGGCTTGCCCGGTCAGGCAGTCAGCCGGCCAAAAAACGGATCAGCCGATCAATTTTGCCGCGATACGGCGGCTTGATGAAATCGGTCGCGGTGAACCGCGCCTGCCACAGCACCGGCATCGCCTTGGTGAAGGCGTCGAAACCGGCGCGGCCGTGGTACTGACCCATACCGCTGGGGCCGATGCCGCCGAACGGCAGATTGTTCGCCGCGAAGTGCAGCAGGGTGTCGTTGACGGTCACGCCGCCGGCGATCAGCCGCGACAGGATGGTTTCGACAACGCGCTTGTCATGGCTGAAGGGATACAGCGCCAGCGGCCGGTCGTGGGTTTCGACATAGGCCAACGCGGCGTCCAGCGTTGCATAACCGTGGATCGGCAAAATCGGCCCGAAGATTTCGTCCTGCATCACTTTCGTGTCGTCGCCGGGCTCCAGAATCAGCGTCGGCGGAATGAGTCGTTCGGCGTCGGCGCGTTCGCTGTCGACGCTGGCGAGTTCGATCACGGTCAGCCCGCGCGCATGCGCGTCGTCGACGTAGCCGCGCAGCCGCCGGTACTGACCTTCGTTGACCACGCGCGTGTAGTCCTTCGCCTCGCGCATTTCAGCGCCGTAGCGCGCATGCACCTGCGTGCGCAGCGCATCCACCAGCGCATCGCGGCGCGCGGCGTCGATCAGAATATAGTCCGGCGCGATGCAGGTCTGGCCGCCGTTGAACCACTTGCCGCTGGCCAGTCGCGCGGCTGCTTGCTCAATCGGAAAATCAGCGGCCACGATCGCCGGCGATTTGCCGCCGAGTTCCAGCGTGAGCGGGGTGAGATTCGGCGCAGCCGCGGCCATCACTTTGCGCCCGACCGCTGTGGAACCCGTAAACACCAGATGATCGAACGGCAGCCCCGCGAACGCCGCGCCCAGCTCCGCGCCACCCAGCGCCACCGCGACGCGATCGGCCGGAAACACATCCGCCAGCAGCGACTGCAGCCACGCGCTGGTGCGCGGCGTGTGTTCCGACGGCCTGACAAACACGTGATTGCCCGCGGCGATGGCGGTCGCCAACGGCACCAGCGCCAGATTCACCGGGTAATTCCACGGCGACATCACCCCGACCACGCCCACAGCCTCGCGACGGATCTGTGCGCGCGCCGGCCACAGCCGCCAGCCCACGCTGGCGCGCTTGGGCCGCATCCAGCCGCGCAGGTGTTTACGCAGATGATCGATCTCGCTCAGCACGGTCATCCCGTCTGCCAGCAGCGTTTCGTGTTCAGAGCGATGGCCGAAATCAGCCCGCACCACGGCTTCCATCTCGCCCATCCGCGCCTTGAACGCGGCCTTGAGCCGGTCCAGATCAGCCATGCGCTGGGCATAGTCCGGCTTCTTCGCGCGCCATGCGCTGCGCAGGCGTTCGAGGGCCGGTGCGAGTTCGGCGATCTCGTCGGCGAGCGGCGAGCGTTCCACATCCGGTACCGGCGCGTTGTTGGCGCTGCCGCTGAGGGTGGCGTTGACCGCGGCATTGGCGGCAATGATGGCGGCG
Organism: Lysobacterales bacterium; assembly: GCA_031419075.1. Taxonomy (GTDB): domain Bacteria; phylum Pseudomonadota; class Gammaproteobacteria; order Xanthomonadales; family Xanthomonadaceae; genus Lysobacter_I. Next base: position 64,442 of record JANOKD010000024.1, on the reverse strand, counting down.
TTGGCCGCAGTCGTGGCATTCATAGACCGAGTTTAGAGTGTGTCGCCGCTGCGTGCTTAAATGCGGCCATGACCAATCCCAACGCCCTCATCCGCCCCGCCCTTATCCGCCCCTATCTCCAGCACCTGCCCGCCCTCGGCGAACGGGTCTATATCGATCCCGCCGCTGTGGTGATCGGTGACGTTGTCCTTGGCGACGACGTGTCGATCTGGCCGGCCACCGTGATCCGCGGCGACGTGAATTTCATCCGCATCGGCGCGCGCACCAACATCCAGGACGGCAGCGTCGTCCACGTCAGCCACGATGGCCCGCACGCCAAACTCGGCGGCTTCGCCACCCGCATCGGCGAAGACGTGACCATCGGTCACAAGGCGATCATCCACGCCTGCACCATCGAAGACGCGGCGCTGATCGGCATGGGCGCGATCATTCTCGATGGCGCGGTGGTGAAAAAACATGCGTTCGTCGGCGCCGGTGCGCTGGTGCCGCCGGGCAAAACCGTCGGTGAAGGCGAAATGTGGCTGGGCAGCCCGGCCCGATTCGCGCGCAAGCTCACCGAAGCTGAAATCGAAGCGCTGTATTACTCCGCGCAGCATTATGTGCGGTTGAAGGATCAGTATTTGAATTTCTCGGATTAAAAATGCAGGCAGCAAGGAGCTGTTCAAAATGTCCCTCAGTCGCGAACAAACAACCCACCTGTCATCCCGAACGCCCGCGTAGCGGGTGGAGGGACCTGCTGTTGTGCGCACCGACCACAAGCAGATCCCTCCTCGGGCGTCGCCCTCGTTCGGGATGACATGTCCTTGCTTCGCCCTCGTTCGGGATGATGTGTCCTTGCTTTGCCCTCGTCCGGGACGACATGATTTTTCCAGATCAGCGGTTTTGAACAGGCTTTCAAATCGCTGTCACTCACACATCCTTCACTGCATCAGAAGTCACTGAAGCCGTCGCCACGCAAATTGCTGCCACTCAAGCCATATCGTTATTTTTTCGACTTGGATGCTTTTTGCGTTTTCGGCTTCTGATTTTGCACAGCGGTGGGCGCGGGCACCGGCGCGGGCAGGGTGAAGGCCACTTTGGGGCCTGGGACTAGCTGGGATTGCCATGCCTCCAGACGCGGAATGATCGCTTTTCCGATGAAAATCTGCGGACGCGATGGCCGGAAATCTTCGGCCTCCTCACGTTCGGTGATGAGCACTCTTGCGGTGTCGAATGCAGCGACGAAGTCGGTAGTTTGATTCAGCGCATCGACCAGCCACGCGCGGCCGAAATAGGTGATGTCTGAATCCGCGCCGCAGCCGAATGACGTCCGGTTCTTGTGTGCGGCGGTGAGAACCAGCGTGTTGTCATCTTTCAGCGCGGGGACGAAACCGCCTGAATAACAGGCCGAAATCACCAGTACGCGATTGCGGATGCCGGCATCGTCCAGCGCCTTGCGCAGCTGGCGCGGATCGATGAGATCGAAGTAGAACGGCGGCATCTGCACGAACAGCTGATGCTCCGCCGTGCCGTGCATGGTCATGAACAACAGCAGCACGTCCTGCTCGCGGTCCATCGTCTTGCCGACACCGGCCAGCGCACCACGCAGATTTTCAAGCGTTGCCAGCGGGCGCGGCACGCCGTTGAGACTGTCGCTGTGATTGATCAGTGTCAGCACCCGACCGCGCGCGCCGAAGCGTTTGGACATCAGCGCTTCCAGATAGACGGCTTCGTTGCGGAACACATCCTCGGTGCTGTCGCCGCCGACGCCGACGACATACAAGTCCGGCTGCCCGGGACGCTCCGGCGCCAGTGCGGACAGCGCAGACTCGATCAACTCGCGCTGACGTTCGCGCAGCGCCTGATCGGTCAGCCCTTTCGCGGTCGCCGAGCCGGTGATGCCGAACAGCACCAGCAGACACAACAACAGGCGCGCGAGGGCGTTCATGGCGAGGATGTGGCTCCGGTGGAATCGATCTGTGGCGAGTTGATAGATGTAGGCTCGATCTGATCGAAACGCTCGACCCGGCGATGGCCGTGCGCAGCGTGGTTGAGCCGCGGCTGCGGGTAATCCTCAAGACGATCGATCAGCACGGTGCGCATACCGGCATCGCGCGCGGCGTCCAGCTCTTCGACGACATCGGATAAAAACACGATGCCGTTCGCGGGGCGGCCGAGCCGACGTGTGATTTCACGGTAGCTGTCGGCGTCGCGCTTGTGGCCGACTTCGGTATCGAACCAGCTAACGAACAGCGCGGTGAGGTCGCCGGCATCGCTGTGGCCGAAGAACAGTTTCTGCGCCGGCACCGAGCCCGATGAATACACCGCCAGCGGATAGCCGGCATCGTGCCACTGCCGCAGCATCGCCGCAGCGTCTGGATAGATGTGCGCGGTGAAATCGGCGTTGTCGTAGCCCTCGCTCCAGATCATCCCCTGCAGCGCTTTGAGCGCGGTGTGCTTGCGGTCTTCGTCGATCATCCTTTGCAGTATCTCGACAATGGCGTCGTCGCCGAAGTCGACGCCACGCTCGATCACGCCGTGTTCGATCGCGACCGCGTCCAGCCAGCGGCGCACATCTTCGCGCTGGCCGTGTTCGCGCACGAAACCGGGCAGCGCGTCGCGCGCGTACGGAAACAGCACGTCTTTGACGAACGAAATGCTGCTGGTGGTGCCTTCAATGTCGGTGAGGATGAGTGGAATCATCGGAGAATCACGCTGCATTTCCGACTTCATATCTAGGAAACCGCTGCGCGATATCGGTGCCGGTGAAATGCCCGACCCAGCCGTCGGGCTGCTGGAAGAAACGGATGGCGACGAAGCTCGGTTCCGGGCCCATGTCGAACCAGTGGGTGGTGGAGTCGGGCACCGAGATCAGGTCGCCGGCTTCGCACAGCACTTCAAAGACCTTGCCGTCGACGTGCAGGCTGAACAGCCCGGCGCCGGCGACGAAGAAGCGCACTTCGTCTTCCTTGTGCAGGTGTTCGTCGAGAAACTTCTGCCGCATCGCTTCGCGGTTGGGGTTGTCCGGCGCGATGCTGACGACATCGATGGTGGTGAACCCGCGCGCGCCGCTGATGCGGTCGATGTCGGCCCGATAGGCGGCGATGATCGCTTCGGACGGATCGCCCGGCTGGATGGATGATGCGGCCTGCCACTGCTCGAAATCGACGCGGATTGTCGACAATGTTTCGGCGATCACCGCATGGTCATGGGTGACCGACAGCGGAGCGTCGGGGCGGTCTTCGGCGAAAATGCGCAGGCGGCTCATGGGGGTTGATCCTGGAAGCGACGTGGGTCGGGTGAATATGGAGCAGCGCAGGGCGTGGATCAATGTGCCCTCACGCTCGCTCGCCGCGCTTGCGCTTCCTTCTCCCCGCATGCGGGGAGAGGGTGCCCGACAGGGCGGGTGAGGGGGCTCTATCCGCGCAGGCGTCGCAGATCCAGCTCGCAGCCGATCAAAAATTCAAACGCATCCAGATGCCGACGCGCTTCGGCCATCGTCCGGCCCCAGGCGTACAGTCCGTGGCCGTCGATCAGATAGCCCCACATCGGGCCGGCGTCGAGCAGGCCTTCGACCTCCGCCGCCAGCGCCGGCATGTCCTGGGTGTTGGGCAGCACCGGCAGATCGAGTGCGGCCTCGTGGGTGTGATTGCCGGCGAAGGCCTTGAGCAGTTCATATCCTTCCAGATGCACATGGCCAGCATCACCATACACCCGCGAGGCGACGGTCTGGTTGTGCGAATGGGTATGCAGCACGCAGCCGATCTCAGGAAACCGCCGATAGAGCTGGGTGTGCAGCAGGGTTTCGGCGGAGGGGCGGTGATCGCTGCCGACGGCGTGGCCGTCGAAGTCCACCACCATGATGTCCTCGCGGTTCAGGCGGCCCTTGTCGCGGCCAGAGACGGTGATCGCGGCGTGCTGCGCGTCCAGTCGCTGCGAGAAATTGCTGCTGGTGGCGGGCGTCCAGCCGGCGACGGCCAACTCGCGGATATTGGCGATGAGTTCGTCGGCCAGCAGCTGCAGCCGGTCGGTGTCGTAGGGGGCTGTGTTCATGCCGGAAAGTGTAGCGGAAGACGCCGCAAACCCCGTCTGCGATGCGAACAATTCTTGTTCGAACATGCGGAAAACACAGTTGTTAGCATCCGCGCAGCCCCGCAGGAACATCGCACTGCCGCCACTTGATTCAGCTCAAGGCGCAGCTGCAGACACGGGCCGACACTCTCCCGCGATCTCCTGCTCCCGACCTCTCCCACAACTCACGGTGCACCCCATGTCACACGATGTTTCCCGTCGCCGCTTCCTGACCATCGCCCTCGTCGCCACCGCGACCGCGCCGCTCACGCTGCGTTCGCTCAGCGCCGAAGCCGCTGCCCCTCCGCCCGCCGCCGCCAAGGCACTGCCCAAGCTCCCCCTGACGGACGCGACGGCCAAGGCATTGGCCTATGCTGAAGACGCGACCAAGGTGAAGCACGCCGCCTTCAAGGCCGGCAGCAACTGCGCCAACTGCAATCTGTACAAGGGCGCAAAAGGCGCCGCCACTGGCCCATGCACCCTGTTTCCGAAAAACAGCGTGGTCGCCAAGGGTTGGTGCAGCGCCTGGGCCAAGAAAATCTGACCACCGGCTCCTGACTCAGGCCAGCGGACATAAAAAAACGGCGCGGATATCCGCGCCGTTTTTGTGTTGAATCAGCGGCGCATCAATCGTGCTGCTGCAGGCCTTTCTGAAGCTGCGAATTACGCATGCCGTAGACGAAGTACATCACGATTGCGGCCAGAACATACCAGGCGAAAAAGACCAGGACCCGGGTTTCCACGGTGAAAATCAGCGCGAAACACGACACGATGCCGAGGGCGGGCAGCAGCGGATACAGCGGAACCTTGAAGCCGCGCGGAATTTCCGGATGCGTCTTGCGCAGCCAGATCACCGACAGACAGACGATACCGAACGCCGCGAGCGTACCGACCGAGGTCATGTCGCCCAGCGTATTGATGTCGAAGAAAGCCGCAGCGGTCGCGGTGAGCAGGCCGACCAGAATGGTGTTGACCCACGGTGTCTTGAACTTCGGATGCACTTTGGCGAATACGCGGGGCAGCAGGCCATCGCGCGCCATCGTGTAGAAGATACGGGTCTGGCCGTACATCAAGACCAGAATCACCGAGGTCAGGCCGATGATCGCGCCGACCTTGATGGTTTTGGCGAACCAGCCCCACTGCGGGCCGAGTGCATCGACCGCCACGGCCACCGGATCGGGCACATTGAGCATCTTGTAGTTGACCATCAGGGTCATCACGATCGACACAAGAATGTAGAGGACCGTGCAGACCAGCAGCGAACCGATGATGCCGATGGGCATATCGCGCTTCGGGTTCTTGGCTTCCTGACCGGCCGTCGAAACCGCTTCGAAGCCGATATAGGCGAAGAATACGATCGACGCCGCACGGAACACGCCGCCCCAGCCGTACTCGCCTTTTTCGCCGGTGGGCTCAGGAATGAAGGGGTCCCAATTGGCCTTCAGCGTGTCGAAATGCTGGATCACATACCAGCCGACGATGATGATGAACGCGATGATGACGGTCATCTTGATCGCGACGATCACGTTGTTGACCTTGGCGCTTTCCGACACGCCAATCACCAGCAGAGCGGCCAGCGCCATGCAGATCAGAAACGCCGGCAGGTTGAACAGGGTGGTCATCGGGCTGCCGTCGGCCGCCAACACCGCTACGCCATCGCGCATCAGCGCATGTCCGTACGGGCCGGTCAGCTCCGGGGGTATCACGAGGTTGTAGTCGCCCAGCAGACTGACTACATAGCCCGACCAGCCGACCGCCACCACCGACGCCGCAAGACCGTATTCGAGCAGCAGCAATCCGCCCATGATCCAGGCGGCGAATTCGCCCACCGTGGTGTAGCTGTAGGTGTACGCCGAACCGGAGACCGGCAGCGTCGAAGACAATTCTGCATAACACAGGCCGGCGAGGGCGCAAACGATGCCGGCGACCAGAAACGACAACAGCACGGCGGGGCCCGCGTGCAGCGCGGCGGCGTTGCCGGTACGCACAAAGATGCCGGCACCGATAATGCAGCCGATGCCCAGGAATACAAGATTCCACGGCCCCAGCGTCCGCTTGAGTTGACTGGTCTCGGTTTCCCGCTGCACCTGCTCCACGCTTTTGCGGATCAGCATGCGTGCAAGTAAACCTTGATTGGGAGCGCTCGCCATCAATCTATCCCCTTGGGTTGTGTGCGCCAGAGCTTGCCTGTTTGGAGCCGGCGAAATGCTTGAAAGCGGTCAGAATGACCGACCCGGCACCTTACCCTGCAGCGGCGATGGGGCGCAAGTAACATTGCCGCAACATCCCGCGCCCCGGCCCGCTTGGCTCATTCATGTTGCATCCTTCTCTCATGATGGACATCGATCTCGATTCGCACCTGCGCCGCTACGCCAGCGACTTTCCTGACGAGGCCAGCGTCGCCGAAGCATTCCAAACACTGCTCAACGATGCGCATGACCCGTTCGTGCGCGAACGCCTCGCCGGTCACTTCACCGCATCGGCTTGGCTGGTCGACGCCGCCGGGCGGCGTCTGTTGATGACCCATCACCGCAAACTCGATCGCTGGCTGCAGCTTGGCGGTCACGCCGACGGCGACCGTGATCTCGCCGCGGTGGCGCTGCGCGAGGCGGAGGAGGAGTCGGGGCTGACCGATCTGGTGGTGCTGCCGGAAATCTTCGATCTGGACCGGCACTGGATCCCCGAGCGCGGCGATGTGCCAGGGCATTGGCACTACGACGTGCGTTACATCGTGCGTGCAACCGGCGCTGAGGCGTTTGTGGTCAGCGACGAATCGCATGCACTGGCATGGCGTGAGATTGACAGCTTGCTCGATGAGCCGGGTCTGGACCCGTCGATAGCGCGGATGGCTGGCAAATGGCTGGCGCGTCGTTGAGCGTACCGCTCAGAGCCTGTTCAAAAGTGCTGGTCTGCAAAAAACATGTCATCCCGAACGAGGGCGAAGCCCGAGGAGGGATCTGCTTGTGGCCGGTGGTCTCAGACAGCAGATCCCTTCACCCGCTGCGCGGGCGTTCGGGATGACAGATGGGTTGTTCGTTTTCGATTGAGGAAGATTTTGAACAGGCTCTCAGGGCTCGATGTCGTTTTCTAGTTCCGCCAAGGCACCGAGGATGTCTGCATCATTGCGATAGATGGCGCGTAGTTCGATCAGTCGCGCGTCGGTGCCTTTGCATGACGTTGCCATTGCATCGCGCAGCGCTTTGCGCCGCGCGACCGCCTGGAGGTCATTGCCTTCCGGCCAAGGCTCGCCGCGGAAATGATCGCAGCTGTCGCGCTGGTCGAGAAATACACGCACTTCGTGCGGATAGTCGCACCAGTTCGCGCGCGCCGCCGACGCCTCGGGCGACTCGCAGAGCGAGCGTTCGCGGATGCTCAGACGCCCGTCCGGCCGCGGGTCGTCCATCGTGGCGAAGGGTTGAGCGACACAGCCGCCCAACGTGCACATCGTCAGCACCATAATCACCATCGGCTTCATTGGGGCTGCTTCATTCCAGTTACTCCGCACGCCCGCCGAATTCCCCGGTGGTGGTGTTCACCCACACTTTTTCACCGTTGCTGATGTATTCCGGCACCTGGATTTCGATGCCGGTGCTGAGCTTCGCCGGCTTCGGACGCTTGGTCGCAGTGCCGCCTTTGAGTTCCGGCGGGGTTTCGATCACTTCCAGCACCACGCTTTGCGGCAGCTGCAGGGCGACCGGTGCATCATCGATCACCTGCACGTAACAGCCGGCGAGGCCGTCGGTGATGTAACCGGCGTCGTCGCCGACGACATCGGCATCCAGCATGTACGGGGTGTAGTCCTCGTCGTCGAGAAACACGAAAGCGTCGCCGTCTTTGTATGAGAACGTGGCCTGACGCCGCGCCAGTTCGACTTCTTTCAGATCATCATCGCCGCCGAGGCTGAGATCGAATTTGTTGCCACCTGGCACGCTGTACATCGTGAAACGGAATTTCACGTTGCCGCCGCGGCCCTGCGGCGAGCTGCGCTCGATGTCACGGATCTGATACACGGTGCCGTTGTGTTCGACTACGTTGCCTTTCTTGATGTCGTAAGCCTTCATTGCATGGATTCCGTTTTGGGGCGGGCCCAGGCCCGCCGTTGCAACTTGTCTAAGGTGAGATTCAATGATCGGAATGATTTCGATCATTGCCCGGATCGATCGGATGTGCCGTTCGCATATGCCGTAACGGCGGGCTTGAGCCCGCCCTACGAAACCGCATTACTTCGGCGCCAACCGGGTCGCACCGTCGAGGCGGATGGTTTCGCCGTTGAGATACGTGTTGCCCAGAATATACGCGACGAGGTCGGCGAACTCTTCGGGCTTGCCGAGGCGCGACGGAAACGGGATCGACGCCGACAGCGACTGCTGCACCGACTCCGACATGCCGTCGACCATCGGCGTCCAGAAAATGCCGGGTGCTACGGTCATGACGCGGATACCGAAGCGGGCGAGTTCGCGCGCCATCGGCAGGGTCATGCCGACCACGCCGCCCTTGCTGGCCGAATACGCGGCCTGACCGATCTGGCCTTCATAGGCCGCCACCGACGCGGTGTTGACGATCACCCCGCGCTCGCCGTCGACGCCGGGGTCGTTGTGCTGCATCACCGCGGCAGCGGTCTTGGCGACATTGAAGCTGCCGACCAGATTGACCATGATCGTGGTCTGGAATTGCGAGAGCGGCATTGCGCCGTCCTTGCCCAGCACGCGGCCGGCGCCGAGGATGCCGGCGCAGTTGATCGCCGCGTTCAGGCCGCCCAGGAAGTCTTTCGCGGCATCGACGTTTGCGGCCACGCCGGCTTCGTCGCTGACATCGGTGCGGAAATAGTGGGCATTGGCCTCGCCGAGTTCGGCCACCGCCGCGGCGCCCTTGTCGTCATTGAGGTCGAACAGCGCCACCTTGCCGCCCTGGGCGACAAGATGCTGCGCCACGGCCAGGCCGAGGCCAGAGACGCCTCCGGTGACGATGGCGCGAGCCGAGGTAAGGTGCATGGAGCGGTCCTGAAAGCGGTGGAGGGCGGGATTTTAACGCAGAGCCCGGCCCCAGCCGGTCCAGGACGCCGATGAACGGCCCGCGACATCGTCACGGAGGTCGTGCTATATAGGCTTCCGGCAGCATGTGCAGGGTCGTCAGACTCGTTCCTTCAGCCGGCTTCATACAACTCAATCCACCCAGTCGTATCCAACGAGGAAGCTGTCATGGCTGATACGAGACTGAAGGCAGTGGCCACTGCCGAACGCCCACGAACCCTGTTCGCGGGCTTTGCGGAGTCTGCTGTCGCAGGCCAACCCGCAGGCCATCCGAGCTGCAGCGCTACCGCTGTGGTCACCGAAGCGATGGCATGTACTTTGGGACGCGCGCATCGCGATCCGATCGATCCCATCCCGCTGCACCCCGTTTTCGCCCACATCTCTCCACTCCTGCGCCCGTCCTCCGTTCGGGCCGGAACCGCGCTGTGCGTTGGCGTCCCCCGCCGGCGCCGGCTGCTGCGGACCGGGCTCTCCCGCCGTCGTCATGCCCAGGCGCTTGGGGCGCTTCGGGCGGATGCGCTGCAGGTACGAGTCGCGTATGCCGTGGGAAAGGTGTTGATGGGCGCGGACCGCGATTCCTCCAACGTCGAAACCTGCTGAAGCGCTGGCCCGTCATGCGATTGGTGATGAAGGTCTTTCTGGGGGAATCTTTGTTCCCGCCGACAGCGTTCTCACCGGCTGCTACGGGCCGCCTGTATGTTTCGATGGTGCGGATGATCGAATCACGCGGATTGCCGCAGGGCTTTTCGCCGTTTTGCTCCCCGCATGATCGCGTGTCCGAATTTTTCAAACAGGAGTTCTGAATCGATGTCCCGTCATGTCACCTTTGTTTTGCTGTTCGCCGTCGCCGCGTTGACGGCCTGCAAATCATCGACCCCCGAGGCAGCGCCGTTGGTAGCGAACGATGCCGATGCCCAAACGGCGGCTGCGGGGCCGGCGCCGGCAGCGGTTCTTCCTGAGGGGCTGAAGGCGGGAATGGGATTTTCGGAAGCCAGGACCGCCCTCGCTGCCGCCGGCTGGTTGCCGCTCCAGGATCGCGCCGCCTGCATGGTGCAGGTCGGCGACCGCTCTGCGCTGTGTTTCGACACCCCTGAGCTCGCATCCTGCGAGCAACAAAGCTGCACGCTTGATTTCGCCAATGGCGATGCGCTGCAGCGTCTCAGTCTGATCGTCGACGCGCCCACCGCGTCCGATTCCGAAGATGTCCCTGTGTTCGGTGCGGTGAAGTCATGGGTGGTGTCCGCAGTGGCGGCCGCCAAAGCCACAGCGGCATGCCCAGCGGCTGATTTCGATGGCTTCCTGAAGGCGTTCGCTGGCGATCCGCAGGTGCGCGCGCTGCATACCGCGCCGTTGGTGCGTGTGGCGCAGTTGATTGATCGCGGCGAGCGTGGCTACCAGCCGCAGGACACCCTGGTCGCTGCCGCCAACTACAGCGGTTTCGTCCTGAATTATCGCGATGGTGCCTGGTATCCGTCAGTCGAAGAAGGCGCGCCTCGCCCGTCCCCGCTGGATGTCCGTATTACCGCCGAGTCCGGTGGCGTTTATTACGTGACTGTTCCAGGCAATGTCGAGGGTGTTTCCTACCGCTTCGAACCGCACAGCAGCTGCTGGCGATTGGCGGCGGATCCTGACGCCGCCGCATCTTGAATATCCAAGTCCCATCCGATCAAACCGCGATCATCACTCTTCCAAGGAACTGAAGCCGATATGAGCAACGACCGCATCGTTATTCGCGAACCCCGATTGGATTTGGGCACCAACCGCGAAGTCCCAACGACGTTCACCGGCGAACAGGCCTACGACTGGCTGGGGATCCACCATCCCAAGACCAACGCGGCTGCAGTTCGGGCCGGCAATCCTGCCGCGGTTGATCGCCCAGCCGCTTTTGTTGATGACGAACTCGAAGCCGTGCGCACGCGCGGAGACCGCAACGGTATCCCGCTGGTGATGAAAGACCTGATTTTCGAAACGACCGGCGGCAACAGTTCGGTGATGGTGCCCAATCCGGTCAAGGGTTATGTCCAGTTCCTCAATGACGGCACCAATGCGATCAGCATCTGGAGCAAGCCGATCGGTTCACCAGAGAATGAGCTGGTAGGCCAAGTGTTGCACGGCGCGCGCGGCAGTTCTCCTTACAAGACGGGCGACTTGGTCGAATACGGCGCGCCCCTGGTGCGCCAGTCCGATGTCGGCAGCCCCGGTGCGGTCCACGCGCATATCGAATTAGAGCCTGCGCAGTTCAAGAAGTATCTCGGCGACATCCTCAGTGAGCGCATCAATACCCAGCGCCGGCCGGACGACAACGGCCAAGCGCAGCCGTCACAGCCGTCCCGCCCGGCGGATGCCTTGGCCGATGGTGTGCTCCGTCGCAATGAAGAAGGCGCTGCGGTGAAGAAGCTGCAGGAAGATCTGACCAAGGCCGGATTCTCGACCCAAGGCGCCGACGGAAAATTCGGCCAGAACACCGAGGACGCGCTGAAGCGTTACCAGCAGACGCGTGGGCTCGAAGTCGACGGTATTGCCGGCCAATCGACGCTCAAGGCACTGCGCGAGAACCAGCCGGCGCAGCAGCCGACCACTCAGCAGCCGACCGCAACCAACACACCGTCCACACCTGCCAATCCGGCTCCGCAGTCCGCTGGCGACAAGACTTTCCTTGAAAAACAGACCCCGGAAGTGCGCGCGTATCTGGATCTGGTGGCTCTCAAGGAGGTGAACAAATCGCTCAACGCCGACGGTTCGCCTACGGGTTATCTCGAACGCAACGGCGTCAAGGGCAGCATGGGATTCATGCCGCAATCCGCGATCGCCGACAACGGTACGCTGCCGCGCGACGAGTTGCGCTACAACGTCGGTCGATACCAGATGAAACAGGTCGATGTCGACGATATGCGCGCGCGTTACGACAAGAAGATCGACGATTTTTCGCCCGAAAGCCAGGATCGCATCGCCGTCGCCAAAATGAAGTATCGCGGGGTGATGGAGCCTCTTGAGAATGGCGATATCCGCACCGCGATCAAGAAAGGCGGCCAGGAATGGGCATCCTTGCCGGGTTCGCCTTATGGACAGGTGCAAAGCGGCTACACCGCTGACCAGGCGGTCGAGTACTACAACAAGCGCCTGGCCTTCCATCAGGCGCAGGATCGCGGTCAGAACGCGCCAACGCAGGGCGAATCCAAGCCATCGCCATCGCAGGGCACCGGCGCGCTTGCCGATGGCGTGCTGAAGCAGGGCGAGAAGGGCGAGGATGTCCGCAAGCTGCAGGAAGCGCTGAACAAGAATGGCGCGAAGCTTGAAGCCGACGGCAATTTCGGCCCTGCGACCAAGGCGGCGGTCGAGAGCTATCAGCGTTCGCACAGTCTCGATACGGACGGTGTTGCGGGCGCGAAGACACTGGCATCGCTGGGCATGGCCCAGACCCAAAGTACCCCGGTTGCTGCGACGATACCGCCGCCTGCTCAGGTAGTTCAGCCGAACCCTCAGCAGCCGATCACTTCGGAAAAGCCGCAGGCGACAGCCCCGAACGCGCCAACGCCACCGGCCAATGCGCAGCCCGCACAGCCGGCAGCTCCGAACGCACCGACGCCACCGGCCGCAAATGACCACGGCCATTCGCATGCTCCGACGCAACAGACACCACCGGCCAATGCGCAGCCCGCACAGCCGGCGGCTCCGAACGCGCCGACGCCACCGGCCAGTGCGCAACCAGCGCAGACCGAGAGGCCGCAGATCACCAACGCCAATCACCCGGACAACAAGCTGTACCAGCAGGCGTTGTCGAATCTGGAGCAGCTGGGTCCGAGCGGCGGCTTCAAATCGCGTGAAGATCTGGAGAAAGCGGCAGCTGCGGTTGCTGTGGATGCGAAGCTGACCAAGCCACCGCTGACTGAGATCACTCACATCAGTAAAACGACTGCGCCGAATGGCCAGACTTTCCTGGTCGCAACGCAGGGCGACCCGACGAATCCGGGGGTGAACAGGTCTTACATCGACTACAACCAGGCGACGACCCAGACGGTGGCGCAGAGTACGAACATGGCAGAACCCCAGAAGCCTGTGGCGCAGCAGGCGCAGGCCACGGCGGCGCAGCAGACCGACCCGCAGCCGGAGCCGGTCAGGCTTGCTGCAAGTGGGCGTTGATCGATGTGCCTGGACAATGCGACATGAGAGAGTTTATATGACTACAAGCGTTCAACAAGCGATACAAACGCCGGAAAAAACGCAGTGCCCGCGATGCTTGGGCGCGGTCAAAACCGGTGCCGATGCGTTCCGCGTCGCATCGCTCGCACTGGTCGTGACGCTGGTGCTCGCTGCTTGCGAACCCGCTGCGCAAGCGCCCACGCATCCGGACGCTCCCGCGCTGTCGGCTGCTGCAACTGCGACATCGGCGGGCGTATCGACGGCAGCTGCCGCTACGGTGGCGGAATCGGTTCCCGCGAAAACGGAAGTGCCGGAGACGACCACGACGACGCAGGCGATCCTCGAACGTTTCGCAATGCCGGCCGCGCCCGCTTGGGATGCGTTTTCGGAACTGCCCGGCGTGGTCTGGAACGGGAACGCGCCCGTGGCTGCACCCGGCGCCTTGGGTGCCGAAGATGCGATGTCACGCGCGGGCGTGATCGAGTGGCTCGATGTCGCGGTCGGGACCGGCGTCCAGTCCCAGGGCAGCGAAGCGCAGGTGCCGCCCGAGCGCGCAGTCGGCCTGACCCTGCTTGGGCGTGAAGCCGTGGAATCGATCGCATTCCGCAAATACCGCCCATCGACCGAATACGAGGCCACGCTGCATGCGCAGTTGGACGATGGCGCGCAGCTGCGCCGCATCGCCGACCGGTGCGCGCGCAACTACGGCAGCCGCGGCGCCAACACGCGTACCAGCGCCTTCCTCGAACTCCGTTTCGATCAGCGCGCTCCGCTGTATGTGGAAGCCTATGCGGACAAGGAGGGCAGCAAGTACAGCCCCGGTTACACCACGTTCGAAGTCACGCGCACGCGTCCGGATGCGCGCATCGCCGATATGGGCTGCATCGAATCCTGACAACAGTCGATGCCGAATCGGCAGCGACTCCACAAAAATTCACCACATCACCACATCACCACATCACCACAGGGACACCGCAACATGGCACAGAATCCTGAGCGCTCCATCGAAACCGCAAATGCCTACGCCGCCGGCAATATCGGCAACCTCGACGAGGCCTGGACCCGGCGGCTGGTCGCTTCCGTCGTGGATACCGAAAGTTCCGGCGGCAATCTGCGCGCCGATAACGGCTTCGGTTACTACGGGCGGTATCAGGCTGGCGCGGGCTGGCTGGTGGATGCGGGCCTGGTGGATCGCGACAAGTACGATGCCGCGCTAAAGGCGTCCGGTGCGGGCAATGACTGGAAGTGGGGCGAGCAGGGCGGTGCGCAGAGTTTTCTGGGCAACCCCGCCAACTGGAATAACGGTCTGAGCCTCGATCGCTATCTCGGCTCTGCAGAACTGCAGGATCAGGCATTCCGCACCAACTCCAACGCTTCTTACAATCAGGCGGTCCGCAATGGCGTGCTGAGCGCCGACAGCGAACCCAACGTAGTCGCGGGCTTTCTCAAAGCGCGCCATTTGGGAGGTTACGACAACGCAGTGGATGCTGCGCAGGGCCAGGGGAACGTCCAGGATGCCAACGGCACGTCCACCGGCAAGTATTACAACGACATCGCGCGCAACAACGACGGCTTCGACCGTAATTTCGTGCCCAATTTTGTGCGCAAGGAAACCGAGATCACGGTCAATCCCCTGTCGGACGGTGTACTGAAGCGCGGTGAAAGCGGCGATGCCGTGAAGGAGCTGCAGCAGAAGCTGACCGCTGCCGGGTTCTCCACCCAAGGCGCCGATGGGGTGTATGGTCAAAATACCGCGGATGCGGTCAAGGCTTTCCAGCAGGCGCGAAATCTCACCGCCGACGGGATCGCCGGGCCGAGGACGCTGGAATCCCTGGGCATGCAGGTCAGCGCAACGCAGCCGCAGCCGCAGCCGCAGCCGCAGCCGCAGCCGCAGCCGCAGCCGCAGCCGGACCGTCCCGAGCCCACTAACAGCTCGAACAACACGCCGACGCAGCCTGCGCCCGTGCCCGTGCCCGAGAGGGATATCGGCGCCGATGTCGCGGCAAGAGCCCGCGAACTGGCCGGCACGCATTTCAAGCCGGGTGAAACCGAGCGTTGCCAGGACTTCGTCAACAGCGTGCTCAACAATGCCCAGCCCGGACTCGCGGACCGTATCGGTACGACCCGCCAAGCGGTCGATGGCATGGAATCCGGTGAGCTTCTGGCATCGCGATTCTTCGGCAAAGACGTGTCCCAGCCGGTCACTGATCTTTCAAGGGCACGCCCGGGCGATATCGTGGGCTTTGCGAACACCTACGGGGATTATCCGAAGGGCACGATCACACACGTCGGCATCTATGTCGGCGACGGCATGATCGTCGACCGCCCCACAGCGGATCGGCCTGTACAGATGCGTTCCATCGAAACATTCGGTGCGGACAATTTTGTGGTCATGCGCCCGAACGCATACGGCTTGACGCAATCGCAGGATCTGCCGACGACCGGTCGGCCCGAGCCGTCGCCGAATCCCACTGCTGCGCCGCAGGCTGGCCAGACGCTGATGCAAGGAGACACGGGTCAGCGTGTGACCGCTCTGCAGGAAGCGCTGAACAAAAACGGCGCGAGGCTTGAAGCGGACGGCAATTTCGGCCCTGCGACGAAGGCGGCGGTCGAGAATTACCAGCGTTCAAACAATCTGGACGTGGACGGTATCGCCGGGCCGAAGACGCTGGCGGCGCTGGGCGTGCAGACGCAGACGACCGCCCCGGCCGAAAAACCGCCGACAACGCTTTTGAACGTGCCGCCTGCGGCCACGGACAATCCGCAGGCGCAGCCCACGCAACCCGCGCAGCCGACCCAGCCCGCACAACCGACTCAGCCCGCACAACCGACTCAGCCGACTCAGCCGACTCAGCCGAGCGCTACGGACAATCCACAGACCCAGCCTACGCAGCCAACCCAGCCCACGCAGCCCGGCGCAACGGACAAGCCGCTGATTTCGAATCCCAACCATCCGGACAACAAGCTGTACCAGCAGGCGGTGTCGAATCTGGAGCAGTTGGGCCCGAGCGGCGGGTTCAAATCGCGCGAAGATCTGGAAAAGGCGGCTGCGGCGGTGGCCGTGGATGCGAAGGCGACCGGTTTGCAAAGCATCGACCACATCAGCAAGACGAATGCGCCGAACGGTCAGAGCTATCTGGTGGCGGTGCAGGGCGATCCGACCAGTCCGGCGGCGAAGAATTCGTACATCGACTACAACCAGGCGACGACCCAGACGGTGGCGCAGAGTACGAGCATGGCAGAAGCCCAGAAGCCTGTGGTGCAGCAGGCGCAGGCCCCGGCTGCGCAGCAGACCGACCCGCAGCTGGAGCCGGTCAGGATTGCTGCAGGTGGGCGTTGAGGGCTGTGGTTGATCATCGTGCCTTGGGCAGCCCGGTTCATGGGGCTGCAGCTTCCACTTCATGGTTAAAGTACGACTCCACAATGCGGCACGACACCGGGGTAGAAGGATGAGATTGGACAAGCACCACACGAGGCCTGCTTTTGCAGCCGTTTCCTCAGCCGGTGCGGTGCGGGCCGCTGCGCTGGCGTTGTCCCTGACGCTGGCGCTTGCGGCATGCGACCGCTCCGCCGGACCGTCAGGTGCTGCGGTCGAAGGCACTGTGGCAGCGGGGGGGGCATCGTCGCCCTCCGCGGAGCCGCTTTCCACGGCGTCTGCCGGTGCACTGCTTGCCGCCGCGACAGCGGAAGCGGCGGCGCCGGACACCGGCACCGTGTTGTCCGCTGTCTATGGCGGCAACGACCCAGGCGCCACCGAATACGCCCTGCCCGATGGGCGCTATGTCGGCTTCTGGCACGGGTACGCCTACCGCAGCGGCGACGACGAACGCTACACCGCGTTCGTCCATGCTGCCGCGCCGGATGGGCAGGGGAGCTCTGCGCCGGGGCAGCAGGTCGAGCTGGCGCAGTTGACCTACACCCTGCGCGATGGTGCATGGCAGCCGGGCAAGCCGCAGACAGGCGTCGGCCGCTTCGGCGGCTTGGGGCAGCCGCCACAATTCGACGCAGACCGCCTGGTGTTGACTTATACGGTCTCGCCACAGCGCGCTTTGGTGGCGCTGCCCAGTGCAGTCAGTGCGACAGGCGGCGTGCAGATCCAGGCCTACGAGATGTTCTTGCTCGACAACCGCGGCGAATGGCGGCACACCGGCACCATTCAATCAGGCGCCGACTACAGCGCAAGCTGCAAGAACGGCCCAGCTACGCCCGACACCGAGTGCGTGCGTAACGTCGGTCGCCTGCGTTTCGACCAGGCAGCGGACGGAGCCATGCCGGTGATCACGATGAACTTCTCCGGCAGTACCCGCGGCGACGACGGCGCCATTCGCGCGCTTGGCGCTGCGGACGCTAAAACTTATCGCTACGACGATGCGACAGCGTCTTACGGCGAATCTCTGAAACAGTAAAACCTCACTCATCACATTCACAGGGCAGGAGCAAAACCATGAGAGATTATTCGGATAAGGAAGTGCTGGACATCGTCGAGGCCGCAGCCAAGAAGAATAATGTTCCGCGCGACGATTTTCTTCGGTTCACGGCGATCGAAACCGGTTTCACCTACGACGAGAGAGCGGAAAATCCCTCCAGCGGCGCGAAGGGCTTGTTCCAGTTTTTGCCGGATACAGCGAGGCAGTACGGTATCGCTGGCCGTGAGTTCGATCCTGTCGCCAATGCAGATGCGGGTGCCAGGCTCTACAACGACAACAAGCAGGACATCATTGCCAGCCATAACCGTTCAGGACGGCCATACCTGTCGGGAGAAGCTCAGCCCAACGGTCTTGACCTGTACATGGCGCATCAGCAGGGCGCTTACGGTTATCGCTCGGTCCAAGCGGCGTTGGATCGCGGCACGTTCTTCGACGACACGCCGACGCGCCGCAATCTTCTCGCGAACGTCGGTAACGATGTCGAAAGCATCACCGGCATCAAAAAAGGTGATTTGAACGGGTTGTCCGACCGTGATCTGGCCAAGACCTTCATGCAGTACTGGGACACCAAGTACGACCGCATCGCAATCCCGGAAAAGGGCATCCAGCCGCTGGACAACAGCCAGCCCAATCGCCCGTCGCCGTCCAATCCCACGTCGGCGGATGCCATGGCGGACGGTGTTCTGCGCCGCAACGAACAGGGTCCTGCGGTAACCAAGCTGCAGGAAGACCTCACCAAGGCTGGATTTTCCACCCAGGGCACCGACGGCAAATTCGGCCAGAACACCGAGGATGCACTTAAGCGTTACCAACAGACGCGTGGCCTGGATGCCGACGGCATCGCCGGGCCGGCGACGCTCAAGGCAATCAGTGAGAACCAGCCGGCACAGCAGCCATCACCGACCACGCCGTCGACACCGACGCAGCCTACGCCTTCGCCCGCCAACCCTGCGGCCGATCGGAGCTGGCCTACGCCCGGCAACTTCACGGTCAACACTGCCAACAAACCCGGCGAAGGCGAGGGCGAATTCGGAACCTCACGTGGCGGCGGTGCCCGTACCCATAAGGGCATCGATATCAACGGCAGGGAAGGCGATCCGATCGAATCGATGCGGCCTGGCAAGGTGACGTTCGCCGGCGATGGCGGTGCGGGCGCGGGAAACATGATCATCATCGACCACGGCGGTGGGCTCGAGACCCGCTACCTGCATCTGCAGAACATCAATGTGCGTGAAGGCCAGCAGGTGACCGAGGACACCAAGATCGGCACCATGGGCCGCACCGGCAACACGCCGGCGGCAGGCGATACCCATTTGCACTTCGAGACCCGGGAAAACGGCGTTGCGGTCGATCCACGCAAATACCTGAACTTCCCCGCGCGCGATGTGCTCCAGAACGGCGATGAAGGCAAGGACGTCACCCGACTGCAGGAAGCCCTGGTCAGGAACGGCGCGACCATCAAGCCGGACGGTGATTTCGGAGCCGGGACCAAGGCGGCGGTGGAAGCGTTCCAGCGCAGCAACAATCTCACTCCGGATGGCATTGCCGGTCCCGCGACGCAGAAGGCTTTGGGTGTGACCCAAGAGCAGACACAGACGCCAGCGCAGACACCCACGCCAACGCCAACACCGACCTCACCGACACCGGCACAGACGGGGGCGATGTCTGACGGTGTGCTGAAGCAGGGCGAGAAGGGCGAGGATGTCACCAGATTGCAGGAAGCGCTTAACAGGAACGGCGCAAAACTTGAGGCAGACGGCAATTTTGGCCCTGCTACGAAGGCAGCGGTCGAGACCTATCAGCGTTCGAACAATCTCGATGTGGATGGTGTGGCGGGAGCGAAAACACTGGCCGCTTTGAACGTAACGCAGCAGCAGTCGGCTACAGCACAGCCGACCGCAACGCAGCCGACCACAGCTCAGCCGACTGCAGCTCAGCCGACTCCAACGCAGCCGACTACAGCTGAACCGACTGCAGCTCAGCCGACTCCGCAGGCGGCTGCACCGCAAGTCGGCAGCCTCAAGCCAGGCGACAGCGGCCCTGCGGTGGCGGAGCTGCAGCAGAAGCTCGCAGAACATGGCGGACGTTGTGGGTGCAATACACACGGTATTACCGCCGATGGCAACTACGGCAAGATGACCGAACTGGCCGTTCAGGACTTCCAGCGCGCTAACAATTTGCCGGCGACTGGCGTTGCCGACCCCAAGACGCTCGATGCGCTTGGAATCAAACCTCAGCAGCAAACACCACCGGCCAATGCGCAGCCCGCACAGCCAACGGCTCCGAACGAGTCGACGCCTCCGGCCAACGCGCAGCCCGCACAGCCAACGGCCCCGAACGTGCTGACGCCACCTGCCAATGCTCAGCCATCGCCAACGGACAAGCCGCTGATCTCCAACTCCAACCATCCGGACAACAAGCTGTACCAGCAGGCGGTGTCGAATCTGGAGCAGTTGGGTCCGAGCGGCGGGTTCAAATCGCGCGAAGATCTGGAAAAGGCGGCTGCGGCGGTGGCCGTGGACGCGAAGGCGACCGGTTTGCAAAGCATCGACCACATCAGCAAGACGAATGCGCCGAACGGTCAGAGCTATCTGGTGGCGGTGCAGGGCGATCCGACCAGTCCGGCGGCGAAGAACTCGTACGTCGATTACGCGCAGGCGACGAGTCAGACCGTGGCGCAGAGCACCAGCATGGCGGAGGCCAAGAGCCCGGCGGCGCAGGTGGCCGCGCAGCCGACACCGCAGACCGAGCAGCCGCAGCAGGAGCCGATCAAAATAGCTGCAGCAAGATAACGGTTCGTCAGAATGTTGTTGTTGAAGTCGTCCAGAGGGCCGTCGAAAGACGGCCCTCTCAATATCAGCGCAGCAAGCCGTCGAAAGACGGCCCTCTTTACATCAACGCAGCAGGCTGTCGATCATCGCGGCGTGGCGTTGCGTCTGCGCATCGCGGCGTAGACGGCTGGCGGTGAAGATCGAACACATCTCTGCGACCGCAGTATCGAAGATTTCATTGACGATCACATAGTCGAACTCGTGGTAGTGCGACATCTCCTCGTGCGCTGCAGCGAGGCGCCGCACGATGGTGTCGTCGCTGTCCTGGCCGCGTTTGCGCATGCGTTCTTCCAGGGCTTCGCGCGATGGTGGCAGGATGAAAATGCCGACCGCATCCGGCACTTTTTCGCGCACCTGACGCGCGCCCTGCCAGTCGATTTCCAGCAGCACGTCGCGACCGGCCGCAAGCTGCGGCTCCACCGATTGCCGCGCCGTGCCTTTGAGATCGCCGTGTACCAGCGCGTGTTCGAAAAAATCGCCGGCATCGATCATCCGCTGGAATTCATCGGCGCCGATGAAGTGATAGTGCTGGGCGTGGCGCTCGCCCGGGCGCGCCGCGCGCGAGGTGAACGAGATCGACAGCGCGATGTTCGGATCGCGCGCCAGACAGGCGTTGACGATGCTGGATTTGCCCGCGCCGGAGGGCGCCGCGACGATGAAAAGGGTTCCGCGCATAGGGCTGGGAATCGGCAATGAGGAGTGGGAAAGGAAAGCCGGATTGATCTCCCCGCATCGCGGGGAGAAGGAAAATTTACTCAATTCAAAGCGGGGCTACTCGATGTTCTGCGATTGCTCGCGGATCTGGTCGATCAGCACCTTCAACTCCACCGCCAGCGCCGAGGTCCGCGCGTCCACAGATTTGGATCCGAAGGTGTTGGCTTCGCGGTTGAATTCCTGCAACAGGAAGTCCAGCCGCCGGCCCACGGCTTCTTTCTGGCCCATGATGCGGCGAAGTTCGATGATGTGGCTGTCGAGACGGTCCAATTCTTCGTCCACGTCGAGTTTCTGCAGCGCCATCACCAGCTCTTGTTCGAAACGTCCCGGGTCCAGCGGCTGCGGTAGGTCGACGATCCGGTTCAGCAGCTTCTGCTTTTGTCCGGCGCGGATCGCGGGCATCAGCGTGCGCGCATCTGCGGCATGGCGGGCGATGGCGTCGACGCGTTCGATGATGTTCGCAGCGAGATTCGCGCCCTCGCGCGCGCGCGATTCAACGAACTGCGTCAACACCTCATCCAGCAGCGACAGCGCTTCTGCGTGCAGCGCGGCCGGATCGCCGCTCTGGGTCTGCAGCACGCCGGGAAATTTCAGCAATTCGGTCATGTCCACGCGCATCGCCGGGAAATGTTCCTGCAGATTGCGTGCAAGCGCGGCCAGATGTGACACGCGCGCGGGATTCAGCTGGAGGATGTCGTCCTGATCGCCACTGCGCAGGCGCATCCCAAGATCGACTTTGCCGCGCGAGATCCGCGTCGACACGCGCTCGCGCATTGCGGGCTCCACCGCCCGCAGCTCGTCGGGCAGACGCACGCCCAGTTCCAGAAAGCGATGGTTGACGGCGCGCACTTCGCAGCCGAGCGTGCCCCAAGGAGTGTTGCGTTCGCCGGCGGCGAAAGCGGTCATGCTGCGGATCATTCGAGAGTCCTGATCGAGAGTGGGCGGTGCCGGCTGACCCGCGAATGCCGCAGCGCCGAGAGTCATTATCCGGCCAAAGCCATCCCGGCTGGCGCTTTCGGCAGAAACCGCAGGTGTTTTGGAGTGGTCTGGCTGTGCTTGCGATGCGATGCAGGCCCAGCGCAGCACCTCGCACCGCGTCCGGGGCACGATGAGGCCCGGTGCTAGACTGCGCGGCCTCCCTGCAGGCAGTCCCCCATGACCATTGCCCGGCCCAGCGGCCGTACTCCCGAACAACTGCGTGCGGTCCGGATCGAACGCGCATATACCCGCCACGCGGAGGGCTCGGTGCTGGTGTCCTTCGGCGACACCCGCGTGCTGTGCACCGCCAGCATCGACAACAAGGTGCCGGGTTTCATGCGCGGCAAGGGCGAGGGCTGGGTCACGGCCGAATACGGCATGCTGCCGCGCGCCACCCACACCCGAAGCGATCGCGAGGCCGCGCGCGGCAAGCAGGGCGGACGCACGCTGGAGATTCAGCGGCTGATCGGCCGCTCGCTGCGCGCCTGCGTCGACCGCGGCGCGCTGGGCGAACGCACCATCACGCTGGATTGTGATGTGCTGCAGGCCGACGGCGGCACCCGCACTGCGGCGATTACCGGCGCGTATGTTGCGTTGGTCGACGCGGTGCGCTGGCTGCAGAAGCGTAAAGAGATCAGCAAGGATCCGATCCACGGCGCGATCGCGGCGGTGTCGGTCGGCGTCTATCGTGGCGTGCCGGTGCTGGATCTGGATTACGCCGAAGACAGCGACTGCGATACCGACATGAACGTGGTGATGAACGACGGCGGCGGTTTTATCGAAGTGCAGGGCACGGCCGAAGGTCATGCTTTCCGCCGCGACGAAATGAACGCCTTGATGGATCTGGCCGAGTCGGGCATCGCCCAACTCCTGGAAGCACAGCGCGCGGCGCTGGCTGCCTGATTGAAGGGCGAGCGGAGCGGTCTGTCGATGGGCGGTCTTTCAATGAAACGCCATATCGCCTGCTTTGCGCTGGTGGTCGACGATTACGATCGCGCGATTGCCTACTACACCGATGTGATGGGTTTCGAGCTGCGCGAAGACTCGCCGCGTGAAGCCGGCAAACGCTGGGTGGTGGTGGCACCGGCAGGCGCCGAGACCGCGATCCTGTTGGCGCAGGCGTCGAACGACGCGCAGCGCGCGCGGATCGGCGATCAGACCGGTGGCCGTGTCGGGTTCTTTCTGTACACCGGTGATTTCCGCCGCGACCACGCTGCGATGCTCGAAAAAGGCGTGCATTTCGTCGAGCAGCCGCGCGAAGAGGACTACGGCATTGTTGCGGTGTTTGAGGACCTGTACGGCAATCGTTGGGATCTTTTGCAGCTCAAATAAAAGTAACTGGCTGCGGTGTAAAGGCTGTTGTCATTCCGAGCGCATGTGAGGAATCTGTTTTTTCCTGTGATGCCAAAAAGGGTGAAGCAGATCCCTCCATAGGCTTCGCCTATGTTCGGGATGACAAGAAAACGGCTTCGGCCGTATTCGGAATGACAGATAAGTGCTTTGCCAATCGCTTTTGAAAATACCCCGCTCACAAACCTCAGGCCAGAGCTTTATCCTTCAATGAAACTTGTTCTCGCCAGTAGTAATCAGGGGAAGCTCGCCGAACTTCGCGATCTGCTTGGCGATGCCGACATCGATCTGCACGCACAGTCGGAATTCGGCGTGGAGGATGCCGAAGAAACCGGTCTGACCTTCGTCGAGAATGCGATTCTCAAGGCGCGTCACGCCTCACGTGCGACCGGGCTGCCGGCGCTGGGCGATGATTCCGGGCTGTGCGTCGATGCGCTGAACGGTGCGCCCGGGCTGTACAGCGCGCGCTACTCCGGCGTGCATGGCGATAACGCTGCGAATATCGCCAAATTGCTGGACGCGCTGCGCGATGTGCCCGAAATGCAGCGCAGTGCGCGGTTTGTTTGCGTGCTCGCGATGTTGCGTCATGCCGATGATCCGCAGCCGCTGATCGCCGAAGGCGTCTGGGAAGGCCGCATTCTGTTCGCACCGCGCGGCGACGGCGGTTTCGGTTACGACCCGGTGTTCTTCGACCCCTATGTCTTCGGCCCGGATGTATTCGGCCCCCGACGCGGCATGGGCGCGGCGGAACTCGAAGCCTCGCTGAAAAACCGCATCAGCCATCGCGGTCGTGCGCTGGCGCAGCTGCGCGAGACCTTGCTTGCAGCGGTCCGGCCCGCGTGATGTTGAGCTTGCCGCCACTTGCGCTCTACGTACATCTGCCCTGGTGCGTGCGCAAATGTCCGTACTGCGATTTCAATTCGCACGAGGCCAAGGGCGCGCTGCCGTTCGACGCTTACGTGGATGCGCTGATCGCAGATCTCGACCACGATCTGCCGCTGGTTTGGGGCCGCACCGTGCAGACGGTGTTCTTCGGCGGCGGCACGCCCAGCCTGTTTCCAGCGGCGGCAGTCGACCGTTTCCTGCAGGCCGCCAGCGCGCGGCTGCGTTTTGCGCCCGGCTGCGAGATCACCCTGGAAACCAATCCCGGCACCGCCGAGCACGGGCGTTTCGAGGACTACTGCAAGGCCGGCGTGAACCGGCTGTCGTTCGGTATCCAGAGTTTCGACGATGGCTGTCTGCAGCGGCTGGGCCGCATCCACGACAGCGGTCAGGCCGAGGCCGCGGTGAAGCTGGCGCAGGACGCCGGCTTCGACAATATCAATCTCGATCTGATGTACGCGCTGCCCGAGCAAACCCTGGCGATGGCCGAATACGATCTGCAGCGCGCGTTCGCACTGCAGCCCACGCATATCAGCCATTACCAGCTCACGCTGGAACCCAACACCGTGTTCGCGGCGCGGCCGCCGGCGGGGATTCCAGACGACGACGCGGCCTGGGACATTCAGGAACACTGCCAGGCGCTGCTGGCCGGCGCGGGCTATGCGCAGTACGAAATCAGCGCCTATGCGCAGCCGGGCCGGCAGTGCGCGCACAACCTCAACTATTGGCGGTTCGGCGATTATCTGGGCATCGGCGCCGGTGCCCACGGCAAGATCAGTCTGCCCGCGGCCGACGCTGGCCGCACCGCGGAGGAAGCGCAGGACCGGGTGCTGCGGCGCTGGAAGCTGAAGCATCCGGCGGCGTATCTGCTGCAGGCGGGCACCGCGGCGGCCATCGGCGCCGACACCATCATTACCGCCGAACAGCGGCCGTTCGAGTTCATGCTCAATGTGCTGCGGCTGCGCGAGGGCTTCGCGCTGGATCATTTCGAGGCCCGCACCGGCCTGCCGCTAGCCGCCATCGATCTGCCCTTGACCCGCGCAATCGACGCCGGTTGGCTGTCGCGGGAGGGTGCCCGGATCGTGCCGACAGAATCCGGCCTGCGCTTCGCAAACGATGTCGTTTCGCTGTTTTTGACCGCGGATCTGACCGCGGATCTGGCCGCAGAATGACCCTGTCTCTGCAGCAACATCGCCGCTCCATGCCCTTCAGCAGTTGGCTCGCGATGGCCGGACATGTTAAAAAATGGGGCTATCGTCGCATTTCCACAGGCTGAGATGGCTGCACCCACCGACTCCCAGGATCACATCGCGCCAAGGACATTGGCCTCTGCTGGACTGCCCCGTCGGGTGCGTCGCACGCTTGAGCGTGCGCTGGCGCTGTTCAGCGAAGAGCTGGAGCGCAACCTGGTCACCACCGTGAGCGAGTTCGAGGAAGAATTGTTCCGCCTCGCCGACCGTGCCGGCACCGTTGCCAGCGGCTCGATCGATTACATGCAGACCCTGCGGATCGTGCGCTTGAACCGTCACGATCTGGTCCCGCGCTTCATGCAGGTGGTGGAAACCGGCTTGGCCGGCATACGCAAACCGATGCCGTTTCCGGCGCTGTCGCGTCCCACGGCGACGGCCATCCCGATGGTGAACTTCCGCAACCTCAGCCTCGTCGACGAATCGGTGATGGACGAAGGTGCGGTGCTGCATGCCATCGCCTCGCGGCAGGAGTCGCGCGCCAATCTGGTGCTGCATCTGCTGGGCCAACGCTTCGGCGTACTCGCCGCTGCGCCCGCACTCGACAGTGAGCGGATACCGCTTGGTCCGCAGGCGCTGTGTCGTGCAATCCGCCACGCCACCGAAAGCGTGCAGCTGGATCACGGCGCGCGGCTGCTGTTCTATCGCATCTTCGACCGCCGGGTCATGGTGCAGTGCCAGAATCTGTCCGAAAAACTGGACGCGCTGTTGGTCGAAGAGGGCGTGCTTCCGGGTCTGAGCTACGTGCCGATGCGCACCCGCGCTGCGGCTGCGGACGAGGGCGAGGGCGATGGCGACCAGGACCGCGAGGATGACGAAGCAGCCGCGCAGGATGCCGATTCGCGCAGGCCGACGCCGTCGGGGTCGCGTTCGGGAGGGTCATCTTTGGCAGGAGCATATTCGACCGGATCGTCTTCGGCCGGAGCATATTCGGATGGAGCATATTCGGCCGGGTCTTCTTCGGGCGAGGCATCGGGCAACGGCTCACGCCCCAGCGGATCGCGCGCCGGTGGACCACAGACGCAGCAGGGCAGCCCAAGCTGGATGTCCGGCCCTTCCGTGCCGGGCGGCATGCGCGGTCAAACAAATGGCGACGGTGCCGGTGGTCCGCGCCCGGGGCCCGGCGGCAGCGAAGGTGCCGAGGGATCCGAGGGATTCGGTGGTGATGACAGCGGCGACCCCAATCGCCCGCACACCACCTGGATGGGCCAACCGATGCCCAGCGCAGCGGTGGCCAACGAACAGGCGGCTTACCACGACCTGCAGCAACTGCTGTCGCGACGCCGTGCCGAAGCCGAACGCGACAATCCCATTCCGCCCAGTCAGCGTCCCCAACGCGCTATCCCTACCCGCGACCTGCTGCAGACGCTCAGCCGGATGGACGCCGACCCCATGTCGGGCGGTACGGCGCCGAACATCGCCGACATCAAGCAATCGCTGTTGGCCCAGGCGCGCCAGCAGTACGGCAAGCCGGTGGCGCTGGCGCCCAGCGACAGCGATACCTTCGATCTGGTTGGGTTGCTCTACACCCATCTGCAGCGCGAAATCCGCGACGACGCACCTGCGGCCGCGCTGGTCAAGCGCATGCAGCTCACCCTGCTGCGCGTCGCCCTGCAGGACCGCGCGTTTTTTGTCCGTCCCAATCATCCGGCGCGGCAACTGCTGAGTACGGTGTCCGAGACCGCGGCGAAATGGCTGGCGGAGGACGACTTCGATCCACAGCTGCTGGCGCCGCTGCAGCAGGCGGTGACCCACGCGGTCAAGAACTACGAAGGCAACGGTAACCTCGAGGCCTTTGAACAAAGCAACAAACAGCTGCAGACGCACATCGATACTCAGGTGCGGCGTGCCGAGACGCTGGAAAAGCGCCACGTCGAAGCCGCGCGCGGCAAGGAAAAACTCGAAGCCGCGAAACTGCGCGCAGAACAGGTGCTCGCCGAAACCGTCGGCGAAGCGCCGCTGCCGAAATTCACCCGCGCGCTGTTGAACCAGGCCTGGGCCGACGTACTGACCCTGACGTTCCTGCGTCACGGTGAGGGTTCGGAAGAGTGGAACCGGCAGATCGACGCCACCCGTCAGGTGGTCGCCGCCTGCACGCATCGCGACGCGCAGGCTCAACAGAAGCACGCCCAAGAGAAGCACGCCCAAGCGCAGCACGCCGAAGACCCGGCTTTGAAGGCGCATGTGGAAGCGGCCTTGAAGCAGGTCGGGTATCACGAGGACGAAGCCGAAGTCATCGCCAAACGCCTGTCCAGCAACGTGCGCGACGACGAGGACGGCGAATCCCGCACCGAACTGACGATGAAGCTCAAGGCGCGCGTGCGCCTGGGCGAAGACACCCAGAAAGCGCGCAAGCCCGATCTGCCGACCCGTTCGCCGCAGGAGCAGGAGTGCTACGAACAGCTGCGGCTGCTGCCGTTCGGCACTTGGATCGAATTTGTGACCAATCAACAGGGCGACGTGGTCCGTCGCCGCATGTCGTGGTTCAGCCCGGTGACCGACAACGCGCTGTTCGTCAATCAGCGCGGTCAGCGGATCGGCGAGCATTCGCTCGACAGCCTTGCGCGGATGATGGCGAAAGATCAGGTGCGTATCGTCACCGTGCAGCGTGCCGGCCTGGTCGATCGTGCCTGGAATGCGGCGATGAGTGCGCTGCGCAGCCTCACCGGCCGTCGCGACGATCACGACGACGATGACGCGCCTGCCGTCGATGGAGGCACCGCTGTGCGCTCCGGTCCCGCCGCGCCGGTCGACGAGACGGCCCCGGTCCCGGAAGGCACCTACGTCCGCTCCGTGCCCAGCGCCGAACCGCGCAACGCGCCGGTGGAACCTTATCCCGGCCTGATCGGCGACGAATCCGCCGAGCTGCCGCCCAAAGGAAGTGCGTGATGAGCAGCAAAGAACATCGCCGCTCGCCGCGGCGGAAAATCGCCGAAACCGTACTGGTCAGCGACGTGATGACCGAGGAAATCGTCGGCCGCATCGGCAACCTGTCAGAAGGCGGCATGCTGCTGATGGCCAGCAGCCCGCTGAACGAAGACGCGCTGTACCAGTTCCGCTTCCGCTTGCCCGGAATCGACGGCACCGATATCGAAGTCGGTGCGCATCTGCTCTGGGTTGATCGCGCAAGCTCGCCGGGGCAGTCGTGGGCCGGCTTCCGTTTCATTTCGCTGTCCGACGCGCATCGCGAGCGACTGCATGGCTGGGTCGATGCGCCGGGCTCGCACTACGACTGAAGGCGCAGGCGTGTCCATCGCGCCGCTGAATCAAGACCGCGACATGCGTCGCTCCGACGGCCGCGTCGCGCAGAAACTGTTCCAGAGGTTACTTTGTTGCCTCCAAGTGTTTCGCTGAATTTCCCCCGCATCCACTCCGAGCAAGCCGCCATGTCCGCAGACCTGTCCCGTCTTTACGCAGACCACCTTGCCGTGCAGCGCACGCGCGCCGACGCAGCGCTTGCGCGCGGTGGCTTCGATCATCTGGTCGTACCCAGCGGCACCGTCCACTATCAAGTGTTCGATGATCGCGATTATCCGTACGTGGTCAATCCGCATTTCAAAGCCTGGCTGCCGCTGACCAACACCCCCGGCAGCTGGCTGATCTACACGCCCGGTGAACGCCCTAAAGTCGTCTATCTGCAGCCGCACGATTATTGGCATGTGGTCCCGCAGGCGCCCAACGGCGACTGGGTCGAACATGTCGACATCCACATCATCCGCAAAGCCGAGGACGCGAAACAGCATCTGCCGAAAAACGCGGCACGCTGTGCGATTCTGGGGGAAGCGCAGAGCGCATTGGGCCAGTACGGCGCGTTCGCACCGAACAACCCGCCGCAGGTGCTGGATTATCTGCACTACCACCGCGGCTATAAAACGCCGTACGAAATCGAAATGATGCGCGAGGCCACCCGCGTCGGCGTGCGCGGCCATCGCGCCGCCGAACGCGCCTTCCACAGTGGCGCAAGTGAATTCGGCATCCATCTGGCCTACTGCCAGGCCGCGCGCCAAGACGCCAACGATCTGCCTTACGGCAACATCATCGCGCTCAACGAACACGGCGCCGTGCTGCACTACACCGAACGCGATCGGCAGGCGCCGCGCCCGGTGCGCAGCTTTCTCATCGACGCCGGCGGCAGCCACCGCGGCTACGCCAGCGACATCACCCGCACGTATGCAGCGGACCCCGGCAGCGAGTTCAGAGCGATGATCGACGCTGTCGACGCCGCGCAGATCAAGCTGTGCGCACAGGTACGCGCGGGCACCGACTACAAGACCATCCACCTGGATGCGCATCTTGCGCTCGCCAACATCCTGCGCGATGTCGACCTGATCAACGTCGCGCCGGAAGTCGCTGTGGAAACCGGGGTCAGCAGCGCATTCTTCCCGCACGGCATCGGCCACGGCATCGGCCTGCAGGTGCACGACGTCGCCGGGTTCGCCGCCTCCGACGCCGGCGGCACCATCGGTAAACCCGACGGGCACCCGTATCTGCGCCTCACCCGCGTCCTGGGTCCCGGCATGGTGGTCACCATCGAGCCGGGCATTTATTTCATCGACATGCTGCTGGATGAATTGAAGGATAAAGGCCTCGGCCCGAGCGTGAATTGGGATCGCGTCGCCGCATTCAAACCGTTCGGCGGCATTCGCATCGAAGATGATGTGGTGTGTACTGAGGGCGATCCGATCAATCTGACCCGGGAGGGGTTTGCAAACGGGTGATGGTGTTGTGGGAGCGGCGGGAGCCGCGATTGGATCTTGCGATGATTCAAGCGACCATTTTTTTGGCGTTTCATTTCATTCAAGGGTGAATGACTATGACTAGCGACGCAGACATTGCACGCAGCGCGATCTTTGAAGTCATCGACAACCAACTCAAGGCGGGAAACCCTCCTGAGGTGAAAGAAACGCTCAAACGTCTACTCGCCAGCGGGCACTCCGAAAAAGAAGCGCGGAGGCTGTTGGGCTGTGTTGTGACAGTGGAGATTTTCGCGGTGCTCAACGAAGGGCGGGAATACGATCAGGCCCGGTATGTCGCGGCGCTTCGTGCGTTGCCGAAGCTGCCTTTCTGATCGTTTTTTGGCTATCCGCAGGGCACCGCGTAGGGTGGCGGTGAGCGCAGCGAACCCCACCATTGCAACGCACTCGCCCCGGCATGCGTCAAACGAAACGGATAACCTTTCCGCTCTCGATGGTGGGGTTCGCTACGCTCACCGCCACCCTACGCGCGATGGCTTGACCCACGACCTTTTTCGCGGGCTTCGCGATGCGCGGTTTCGGCGAGGACTTTGAACTGGCGTTCGCGTTTGAGCCACAGCTCGTTGCCGGTGTCTTCTTCGACGTCGGTCTGCGGAATCTGGCCGAAGGCGATGCGCATCGGGGCGGCCTGCTGCGACAGCGCGCTCTGCATGGCGCCGAAGTACAGGGCGTTGTTGCCGTAACGCTGATTGATTTTGTCGAGCACCGTGCTCATTTCGCGGCTGCGCTGGCGGTCGGGCATCAGTTCGCCGCTGACGCTGCCGCAGGCTTCCAGCTGCACCAGCGTCACCGCGACCGACAGCGGCGGGTAGCGTTTCGGGTTCCAGCGTCCGTTGGCAAGCGCGCGCTCCAGCGCTGCGAGTGCGTCGCCGAGCAGTTTGAGGAAGGTCGGGGTGTCGTCGATCGGTGCGAACGACAGGTCGCGCTCGAAGCGTTTGTCCATACCGACGAAGCGGATCCGGATCGCCAGCCCGCCGGCGAGAAACTGCTCCTTGCGCAGGCGCATCGCCGCTTTCGCCAGCAGCTTGAACAGCACCGAGCGTGCGCCGTCGTAGTGGCGCAGCTCCGGCCCCAGCACATGCGAATGTCCGAGGGAGCCGCGCTGCGACTCGCGCCGCGGCAGGTGGAACCCGCGCAGCTGCAGCCAGTAGCGGTCACCCTCAACGCTGCCCCACGCCGCGCGCAGATGTTCGCGGCTGGCGGCGCAGAGCTGCTCAGTGGTGCGGATGCCGGCGCGATGCAGGCGGCGCTCCATCGACGGGCCGATGCCGCAGAAATCGCGCGGCTCCAGCGCATGCAGCTTGTGCGGCAGATCGGCCATTTCCAGCACCGTCAGCCCATCGGGTTTGCGCATATCGGACGCGGTCTTGGCCAGAAATTCATTTGGCGCGATGCCAATCGAACAGCGGATCGCGTCGAAGCCGCGGTCGAGCAGGGTGCGCTTGATGTTGTCGGCGATCGCTTCGGCGTTCCTGCGCTGGCGTTCGCGGCCGATCAACCAGCACGCCACTTCGTCGATCGAGCCGGGTTTATCGTGCGGAATGCAGTTGCCGATGGCATCCATCAACTGATGGTGGACCTCGACATAGCGCGCCGGCCGGCCTTCGATCAACACGATGTCGGGGCACTTCTGGCGCGCTTCCCACACCGGCGTGCCGGTCTTCACACCGAACGCCTTGGCTTCGTAGCTGGCGGCGATGCAGTAGGTGGTCTCGGCCATCACCGGCACAACGCCGACAGGGCGACCGCGCAGGCGTGGATCATCCTGCTGCTCCACCGAAGCGAAGTACGAGTTGAAGTCGACGAAAAGGCAGCGCAGGGTCATGGGGTGAGGATCTTGAGCCGCACGTCCGCCCCAACGGGCCGTGCAGAGCAGGGTGGATGACGCGGATCCGGTCGCCGGCCGGAAACCGATTATGGCACCGTCAGGCGACCGGTAGAACGGCCTGACCAGCCGTTCGGCTGTTGCAAACCAGGCCGCTGACGCTTGTCCGTGTCCGGAAGAAACAGCGGCCTGAAGGCCGCTCTACCGGTTTTTAATCAATGGGTTACAGCACCGCCGCCGGTTCACCACCGACGATCACTACATCCGCCGGGCGGCGCGCGAACAGGCCCACGCTGACCACGCCGGGCACCTGGTTCAGGCTGCGCTCCATCGCGACCGGGTCGGTGATGGCAAGGCCGTGGATATCGATGATCCAGTTGCCGTTGTCGGTGACCACGCCGTCGCGCCACACCGGCTGACCGCCCGTCAGCCGCACGATCTCGCGGCCCACCAGGCTGCGCGCCATCGGGATGACTTCCACCGGCAGCGGAAAACGACCGAGGATGCCCACCTGCTTGCTGGCGTCGATGATGCACACGAAGATCTTGCTGGCTTCGGCAATGACTTTTTCGCGGGTCAGGGCCGCGCCGCCGCCTTTGATCAGACGCTTGTTGCCGTCGCATTCGTCGGCGCCGTCCACGTACAGTGCCAGCGGGCCGGTGCTGTTGAGTTCGAGCACGTCGATGCCGTGCTTGCGCAGCTGCGCGCTGCTCTGTTCAGAGCTGGATACCGCGCCCTGGATGCGATCTTTCATGCCGGCGAGGCCGTCGATGAAATAGGCGACGGTGGAGCCGGTGCCGACGCCGACGATCATGCCGTCTTCGACGTAATCGAGGGCTTTGAGAGCGGCGCGTTTTTTCGCTTCTGACATGGGGGAGTTACTCGAGGGAGAGAATGATTTTCCACTGCGCAGCGGTGACCGGCAGCACGGAGAGTCGGTTTCCCTTCCGGATGAGCGCGAACTCCTCGCCGAGTCTGTCGGCCTGGGCACGCATGGCGTCAAGCGTGACCGTGCGCTTGAGCGTGCGCACGTAGCGGACGTCGACCAGATCCCAACGCGGCTGTTCGCGCGAGGATTTCTCGTCGAAATAGGTGGATGCCGCTTCGAACTGGGTCGGGTCCGGATACGCCGCGGTGGCGACTTCAGCCAGGCCATAGACTCCGGGCACTGCGGCATTGGAGTGATAAAACAGCACGCCGTCGCCGACCTGCATGCTGCGCATGAAATTGCGCGCCTGATAGTTGCGCACGCCCGTCCACGGTTCTGCGCCGACGCGCGCGAGGTCGTCGATGGAGAATTCGTCGGGCTCGGATTTCATCAGCCAGTAGTGTTTGCGTACAGTCATGCCGGAAGTGTGTGCAGGTTGAATGTGTTGGATTCGGTGCAGACGGCGTCGAGCGGCACATCCCACGGCTCGGCGCGTAGCGCGTGGATCTCTTGAACCGCGAAACCGGCGCCGACCAGCCACGGCGGCGGTGCGCTGCGCTCGCGGCGGAAAGCGAGGCTGCGATCGTACCAGCCACCGCCCATGCCCAAGCGCTGCCCGGCAGCGTCGAACCCCACCAGCGGCAGCACGATCAGAGCCATCGCTTCGGCCGACAGCGGCTGCGCTTTTGCGGGTTCTGGAATACCGAAGCGGTTCGCGACCAGCGCCTCGCCCGGGCGCCACGGCGCAAACTGCAGCTGTTTGTCATCGCCCAGCACCGGCAGGCAGTAGCGGACGTTCGATGGCAACCGCATTTGCCAGACATGCAGCGCGATTTCGCCGTCCATCGCCCAATACCCGGCGACATGGCCGGAATCGGGCGCGAAAGGCAATGTCAGCAGCCGGGCAGCCAGCGCTTCTGCGGCAGCGATGCGTGCCGCCGCCGGCAGTTGTCGGCGGCGGTCGCGCAGAGTGCGGCGCAGGTCGGCGCGGTCGTCGGTCATATCGCCTCAAGGGTGTTGTGATACGTCGTGTTGGTCGCAACAAAAAGCCCGCACGTGATGCGGGCTTTCGCAGTGCTCGCGCAGTCATCCGGTTCGAAAGCCGTCCGGTTCAAAGGCCGCAGCGGTGCAGTGCGCTTTGCATACACGGGATGTTGCGATCACAGCGCCGCGATCACAGCACCACAATGCCGATGCGATGGTCCCGCATCCGCAAAAAATCAAGACATCCTCCGCTATGACGATGCGCGCTAAACGACCTTGAACCCGAGGTTCAAGTGGGACTGCTTGGCTTCCATTGGGCTTCCCGCTACGAGGCGGACATGCACACCCGGATTCCGTCACATTCCCGTGGTCGTATTTAAGGGCCAAGGTGTATGTTTGGCACGCCGTCGTTCACGGCAGAGGATGTCAGCGAAGTATAGGCGCGCGACGCGCAAGCGCAAGGCCCGATGTGCGATGCACGGACAATGAAAACGAATGCGGTAGAGATGCGCATGTTTTATCGGCGATTGCATGCATGATCGTTGTGATTGCCGCTGAGATTGTTGTCGCGATGGTGACTGCGACCGGACCTGAAGACAGCATAGGTTCAATCGACGGCGAGCCCGTCGATCCTGCGGTTGAGTTCGTTGAGCGTGCGCGCCAGTTCGCGATCGCGCGCAGCGTTTTCGCCGCGCAGCTGTTCCAGTTCGTGGGCGAGGTTCAGCGCCGCGAGCACAGCGACGCGGTCGATCGCGGCCATGCGGTTGCTGCCGCGCACTTCGCGCATCTTGCTGTCAAGCAGGCGCGCGGCCGACAGCAGGCTGTCGCGTTCATCAGGGTTCACGCCGACGGTGTATTCGCGGTCGAGGATGTGGATGTTGACCGGTTCGCTGACAGGCGGGTTCATCTCAGGACGCTCACGTGTGCTGTTCCAGCGACTTCAGCCGCGCGATCATCGCTTCGACGCGCGAGCGCGCCTGTTCGTTCTTGGCCAGCAGCTGGGAGCGGTCGTTGGCCAACTGCTCCTGCTGCTGACGCAGGCTCCGGTTTTCCTCGGAAAGCCGCTGCACGCGCTGCGCGAGGGTCTCGACGCGGTCGGCGAGGGCGCGCAACTGGGCGATGACGTCGGCGTCGTTCATGGCTGCACGATAGGCAGGCGCCCGCCGGGGGTCAAGCCGGTCCGTCCACGGCGGGAACGGCCGACGGCAATATCACCGCCTGTGCGCCTGCGCCACTGGCCTTGGCCGGTGTCCAGTCGCGGATGAACTGCAGGCATGTTTCGGGATCCACCGGCTGCAACAGCCAGTAACCCTGGATCTCGTCGCAGCGGAAATGATCGAGAAAGCGCAGCTGGGTTTCCGTTTCCACGCCCTCGGCCACCACGTTCAAACCCAGCGAATGCGCCATGGTGATGATGGTGGTGGTAATGGCAGTGTCGTCCGGATCGCGGTTCAGGTCGGTGATGAAGGTCTTGTCGATCTTCAGCGTGGTGATCGGCAGGCGCTTGAGATAAGCCAGCGAGGAATAGCCGGTGCCGAAGTCGTCGATCGCCAGCGCCACGCCCATTTCGCGCAGGGCCTGCAGCTTGGCGGAGGTCTGTTCAGCGTTGGCCATCAGCACGCTTTCGGTCAATTCGAGTTCCAGCGCGTGGGGTGGGACGCCGGTGTCCTGCAATATCCGACGCACGCTTTCGGAGAAATCCCCGCGCAGCAGCTGCAGCACCGACACGTTCACCGCCATGTTCAGTTCCGTCATCCCGGCCTGATGCCAGCGGCGAAGGGTGCGGCAGGCTTCGCGCAGCACCCATTCGCCAATTTCCAGGATCATGCCGCTTTCCTCGGCCAGCGGGATGAACTGGATCGGCGGTATTTCGCCGTATTCCTCGCTGGTCCAGCGCAGCAGCGCCTCGACGCCGGTGATGCGGCGCGTGGTGAGCGACAGCCTCGGTTGGAATACCAGCCGCAGTTCGCCGCGATCCAGCACCTTGTGCAGCGCGCTGGAGAGCTGCGCGCGGCGGCGGTTGGCGATCTCCATGCTGTCGTCGTAGCGCACGAAGGTGCGGCGGCCGGCGGCTTTGGCCTGATACATCGCGGTGTCGGCCTGCTTCAGCAGTTCGGTCGGTACCTGGCCGTGGTCGGGATACAGACTGATGCCGATCGAGGGAGAGATCACCACTTCCTGGCGGTCGTCCAGCACCAGCGGCGCCTCGAACGCCATGATGATTTCGCGAGCGATCTTGTCGGCGTCGCCGGGCTGGTCGAGGTTTTCCAGCACCACGGTGAATTCGTCTCCGCCGAGCCGGGCCACGGTCTGCTGTTCGCCGACAGTCTCCTGCAGGCGCATCGCTGCGGCGCGCAGGATGCGGTCGCCGGCGGTATGGCCCAGCGAGTCGTTGATGTCCTTGAAGCGGTCCAGATCCAGAAACAGCACCGCGATCCGGTGGTTCTGCCGGCGCGCACGCACGATCGCCCGCGACAGCCGTTCCGAAAACATCGCCCGGTTCGGCAGGTTGGTCAGCGTGTCGAAGTTGGCGAGGTAGCGCAGCTCCTGTTCGGCGCGCTTCTGCTGGGTGATGTCGGTGATGACCGCGATATAGAGCCGATGTTCGCCGTAGATGCCTTCCGTAGAGCTCGATTCGATCTGGCAGAGGAATTCCTGGCCGTTCTTGCGCCGCTGCCACATTTCGCCGGCCCAATGGCCTTCATTGGTCAGCTTCTGGCGGATGCGGTTGTAGAACACGAGATCGTGCTGGGTGCTGTCGAGCAGGCTGGCGCTCTGGCCGATCACCTCGCGCTCCGCGTAGCCGGTGGTGCGGGTGAAGGCGGGGTTGATCGAAATGAAGTTGAACTCGCGGTCCAGTACCGCCACCGACTCGTTCATGCTGCGCAGCACTGCGATCGCGATCCGGCGCTCGCGCTCGGCCTGACGCACCAGGGTGATATCGCGCGCGGTGCCGGCAATCCGGCGGACCCTGCCGTCGGCGCCGTTTTCCACTGCACGCCCGCGCGCCCGCACCCATAGCCATTCGCCGCGCGTGTCAAGGATGCGGTGTTCGGAAATGAACAGTTCGGATTGCCCGTTGAGATGCTCGCGGAGCTTCGCCTGCACCTGCGGCAAGTCGTCGGGGTGGATACGGTGGTCACTGTCGATGGTGGACAGCACCTGCAGGTCGGTGCGATGGCTGCTGGAATCGACCCAGATCCGGCGGATATGCCGCGTTTTCAGGTCGTAGTCCCAGTATTGTTCGGACGACGCCCACAGCGCGAGTTTCAGGCGTTCTTCGCGGTCGCTCAGCTGATGGGTATGGCGCTTGTCGGCGCTGAGTCGGCGGCGCCATACGAAAAACAGCACGAGCGCGAGCGCGCCGGCCAACGCCAGCGATGCGATCAACTGCAGTTCCGATGAATCGGACACGTGGTCCCCCAACGCACATGACGACGCCCCAGTGTAAGCGCTGCGCAGCGGATTGCGCAGACGGGCGTTGTACACTCACTGGCCTGCCCGAAAACACCGAATGACCGCCCCATCATGACTTCAGTGCCCAGCCAAGCTCTGCCCGATCTTGACGATATCGAGGATGCCGTCCGCGTGCAGGGGCTGGGGATTGGCGCCTGCGAGCTGCACGGTGCCCTGTGCGGCTGGTTGGCAGGCGGCGGCAGCGACTCACCGCGTTGGCTGGCGCAGGTGATGGCTGATGATGCGGTTCCGGACCCGGCGGCCGGCGACGCGCTGGACCGCCTGCGCGAGGTCACGGTGGCGCAGATGGAAGACCGTGGTTTCGGCTTCGATCTGCTGGTCCCGGACCCGGATGCCTCGCTTGTCGAGCGCAGCAGCGGGCTGTTCGACTGGTGTCGGGGGTTTCTCGGCGGTTTCGGTCTCGCCAGCGGGCAGCACCCGCCGCTGTCCGACGAAAGCCGCGAGGCGCTGGAGGATTTGGCCAAGCTGGCGGCGGCCAGTCCACAGGACGACGGCGACGACGATGACGAAGCCGCGCTGATCGAGATCGAGGAATTCGTCCGGGTCGCGGCGCTGCTGCTGCACGGCGACTGCGCGATGGGCGCAAACCACCGCCGACAGCTGCACTAGAAGGGATGGGAACGACCGGCATGACTTCGACCGGCATGACTTCGACGGGTATCTCCGCGCAGGTCTACGCCCGCCGTCGCCGCCAATTGATGCGGATGGCCGGCGACGACGCCATCGTGGTGATCCCGTCGGCGCCGGAGCGCATCCGCAGCCGCGATACCCATTACCCGTACCGGCAGGACTCTGACCTGTGGTATCTCACCGGCTTCGCCGAGCCCGAAGCGGTGCTGGTGCTGATTCCCGGCCGTAAACACGGCGAAGCGCTGCTGTTCTGCCGTGAGCGCGATCCCGACCGTGAAGGCTGGGACGGTCCGCGCAGCGGTCCGGAAGGCGCGGTCGACGCGTTCGGCATGGACGACGCGTATCCGATCGACGACCTCGACGAGATCCTGCCCGGCCTGCTCGAAGGCCGCACCCGCGCCTACTACCATTTCGGACGCGATACCGACTTCGACCTCAAGCTGATTGGCTGGCTCAATCGTGTCCGCGCGCAGATGCGCATGGGCGCGCAGCCGCCGCACGAGTTTTTGGAGCTGGGCCATCTGCTCGACGAGATGCGGCTGTTCAAGGACCGCGACGAACTGAAATTGATGCAGCGCGCCGCCGACATCAGCATCGAAGCGCACCGCGCGGCGATGCGCGCGGCAAAACCGGGCATTCACGAATACGAACTGCAGGCGGAGATCGAGCGCGTGTTCCGTCGTCACGACGCCGAATCGGCTTACGGCAGCATCGTCGGCGCTGGCGACAACGCCTGCGTGCTGCACTACCGCGCCAACAACGCGCAGGCGAAAGACGGCGCGCTGGTGTTGATCGACGCCGGTGCGGAATATCGCGGTTATGCCGCGGACATTACCCGCACGTTTCCGGTCAACGGCCGTTTCAGCAAAGAACAGCGCGCGCTGCATGACTTGGTCGGCGCAGCGCAGCGCGCGGCGCTGGCGCAGGCGCAGCCGGACGTGCCCTACGAAGCAGGCCACATCGCCGCGGTGGAAACGCTGACCGAAGGCCTGCTGAAACTCGGCCTGCTCAAGGGCACGCTGGAAAAAAACATCGTCGATGGCAGCTACAAACGCTTCTATCGGCACAAGACCGGGCACTGGCTCGGACTGGATGTGCACGACGTCGGCGAATACCGCTTGGACGGCGAATCGCGGCTGCTGGAGCCGGGCATGGTCTTCACCATCGAGCCGGGCCTGTACATCGCCGCCGACGAAAAAACCGTGCATGAAAAATGGCGCGGCATCGGCATCCGCATCGAAGACGACGTCCTCGTCACCAAGGACGGCCATAAAGTGCTGACCGACAAGCTTGCGCGCAGCGCGGATGAGATCGAAGACTTCATGGCGGAGCGTTGATCAACGCGTAAGTAGTGGGTTCTGTTGGTTCTGTGGGAGCGACGGAAGTCGCGATAAAGCTTGCTGCAAGCCATCGCGACTTCCGTCGCTTCCACAAGGAACCACCCTATGTTGCCCGCGACCCATCCGGGTTGTGCTCGATCATCCACAGGCCCGCCCAGAGCTTGAGGTCGAGTTCGTAGCCTTCGCTTTGTTTCTGCATCAGCCATGCAGGCGCCTGCGCGCGCGGCACGGTGTGTACGGTAATGTCTTCACTGTCGGTACCGCCGCCTTCGCCGACTTTCACCAGATCGCGGGCGCGCACGAACGCAATGCGTTCGTTGCTCATACCCGAAGAAGTGGGGCCGATCAGCAGCACTTCGACCTTGTTCGCCTGCCAGCCGGTTTCTTCGATCAATTCGCGCCGCGCGGCGTCCGCCAACGTGTCGTGGGCATGGTCGTCGCCGACCAGACCAGCCGGCATTTCAATGGTGCGTGCACCCAGCGGGATCCGATATTGATCGACAAACAGCACGTCGTCCTGTGGCGTTACCGCGATCACGATCACCGCCATGCCGTTGGCGTGGTGCGTGCGTTCGCAGGATTCCCAGCGGCCTTTGCGCACCAGTCGCAGCCATTGGCCTTCGTAGAGCACTTCACGGGGTTCGGTCATGTGGGCCTCGATATTATTCGGTAGAGCGGCCTTCAGGCCGCTGTTTTTTTAGCGGAATCGTGATGATGCAGCGGGCTTAAGCCCGCTCTACCGGCGCGTGATCGGCGAAATTCAATCCGCCGGCCGTGTAGATACGCCGACGCGTCATCGGACCGAACCGCAATGTTTCGCAGATCGCGCCCAGTGATGATGCCTCGGCCATGTTGCGTTTGAAGCGCGGTGCAGCGTCGCCTACCGGCACATCGCAGGCGATGGTGGTGAGCTGTCGGAACAGCAGCGCATTGTTGCGATGTTCGCGCAGTTTCGCCGCCGCCTGCGCGGCGCCGCGCAGGCGCAGGAACGGCACTTCCTCGACCCGCGCCAACAGGCTGTCGAGGTCGCCGAAATGCGCGAGCAGCACCGCCGCAGTCTTCGCGCCGATCCCGGGCACGCCGGGAATGTTGTCGACCGCGTCGCCGCTGAGGGCGAGGTAATCGGCGATCTGATGTGCTTCCACGCCGTGGCGCGCACGCACGCCGTGAGCCCCCCAGCGCTGGTTGCGGGCGTAGTCCCACTGCTCGTCGCCGATGTGCAGCAGCTGCGACAGATCCTTGTCGGCGGACAGGATGATGCCGCGATGCCCCGCCGCGCGCGCATGCCACAGCGCGCTGCCGATCAGATCGTCCGCTTCATATTCACTGTTGCCCAGCACGTTCAAACCCAGCGCCGCGCAGAGCGCTTTGCAGTGCACGAACTGGCGTTTAAGCGCTTCAGGCGCCGGTTCGCGGTTGGCTTTGTAGGCGGGATACAGCGCGTTGCGGAAGCAGCCGTCCAGCGCTTCATCGAACGCCACAGCGATGTGCTGCGGGCGTTCGCGCTCCAGCACGTCCAGCAGGAAGCGCGCAAACCCCTGCACCGCATTGGTCGGCCAGCCGTCGCTGTCGGTGAACTCGTCGGGCATGGTGTGCCAGGCGCGAAAAACATAAATGCTGGCGTCGATCAGATACACCGGCGGCGGCTCAGCGTCGGGTTTGCGGCTGCAGTCGTCAAGATCGCGATCGAGGATGTCGTCATCGTCGTCATCTGCCCCGAATCCGCTCATTCCGGCGTCCAGTCGGTCAACAGCGCGGCGGGATCGGGACGCTCGCGCTCCGGCGCTGCGGTCTGCGCGGTGCCGATGTGAATGAAGCCGACGACGGTTTCATGCTCGCCAATGCCCAACAGCGTGCGGATGCCGGGGTCGTAGGCGGCCCAGCCGGTGAGCCACTGCGCCCCGAAGCCCATCGCCTGCGCGGCCTGCAGCAGTGCGAAACAGACGCAGCCCGCGGTGAGCAGCCGCTCCTGCTCGGGAATCTTGGAGTCTGGGCCGAGGGTTGCGATCACGGTGACGATGAGCGGGGCGAACGAAAACCGGAGACGGTCCTTTTCGATCACGCTGTCGGACGCGCTGGCGTCGCGTACACGACTGCGCACTGCAAGCTGTTCGCCAAGACTGAGACGGGCGTCGCCTTCGATGCGCAAAAACCGAAACGGGATTCTCTTTCCGTGATCGGGCACGCGCGATGCGGCGCGCAACATCCGCAGCAATGTGGGATGGTCCGGCCCTGGCGCACGAAGTTGCCGGCTCGGAATCGAGCGACGGTCATCAAGCGCTTGTAATCTTTGACTTGGATTATTTGAGAGCGAGGTCACAGATGGCTCGATAGCAGTTGAAGGATGGTAACGTCCGATAGTGGTTAAGCCTATTCTCTCCTGAAACCTCCCCGACAAAGATCCTATGGACGATAACAGCCGGTTCTACCCAGGCCGCTCGCCATTGCAGCAGCAGAGTGCCGAAAAGACCTTCGAGTCGATCCGGCGCGATGCGGTGACTGCGTTGTCCGGCGTGCTTGCGGGGTTCTGGGGCGATATTGAAGAGCAGGTCCGGCTTGCCGCGATCGCCAGCCATGAGAGCAGCGCGATTTACGATGATCGAATCGCGATCCGGCTGTTGAACCAGCGCGCGCTGGAGCTCGCCAACCGCTACCGCGAGTCGCTGGAGACCGCATTCGACCAGTGGCGCAACCCACGTCCGCGCGCAGTCGACAACAAGAGCATGAGCCTGATGTCCGAGGCCCAGCTCGAAGTACATCTGTCCGGCCAGCAAATCGTCGAACTGCTCGAACACCAGTTGATGCACCCGCTGCATGTGATGCATCAGCGGCTTGATTCGCTCGCCACTGCGCTCGGCCTGCCGCGGCAGGCGCCGCAAACCAATCCCCTGCGTCCTGAAGTGCCGGTCAGCGCGCTGGTCAAACTGTTCACCGAAGACGATCTCACGCCTGAACTGCGCAGGCTGATTTTTCTGCAGCTCGAAAAGCGGCTTTCGAAGACGCTCGACGATCTGTACACCAAGATCAATGCCGTGCTGGAACAGGGCTTTGCACCGCGCGAAGCACCGATACCTTCGCCCTCGTCGGGTATGGCCTCGCCATCTGGGGGCTGGGCCCCCGATGGCGGTCTGGTCGATGGCCGCAGTCAACATCAGGGCGACTACCAGCAGGGCAATCAACAACAGGGCAGCTACCAGCAGGGCGGCAAGCTTGGTTATGGCCAAGCGCCTCAAGCGCCCTGGAATGCCGGCGGACAAGGGATGGACAGCGGCCAGCCCATGGGCGGCGGCATGCTCGACGACGGCGGTGGCCGGCCTTTGCGTTATCGCGAATCCGTGCATCAGCAGCTGCGCGCCTGGCGCCAGACGGTGCTGCGCCCAGGTTCGATGATGCCGTCCGCCTCATCGGTGGCCGGCGTGCGCGTGCTTGCCCCGCAGGAGCTGCTGGGGATCGCCGCGATGCTGCAGGGCGACGATCCTGCCCCTTACGTCCGTGCGCTGGCCGGCGACGACAGCCGTCCGCTCTCGGCAGTGATTCGCGACCAGATTGTCAGCGGCTCGCGCCAGCTCGGCTTCGACCCCACCCAGACCCGATTCAGCGAGGTCGATGAGGACGCGATCGATCTCGTCGGCATCCTGCTGCAGACCCTGTCGCGCAGCCACGCGACGATGCAGCGCTCCCGCGCGCTGTACGGCCGCCTGGTGCCGCCGTATCTCAAGCTGGCGCTGAGCGACGACAGCCTGTTCGATCAGCGTGGTCATCCCGGCCGCAAGCTGCTGGAAGCCTTGAGCGAAGCCTGCGATGGCAATACCGGTGACTCGCCGCAGGATCAGCAGACCCTGACCCATGCCGAGCTGGCGGTGGGACGTGTCGTCGAGGATTACCGCAACGACAAGGCGATTTTCGAGCCGGTGGCCAGCGAGCTGCGCGACCATCTCGACCAGCAGAAAAAAATGCGTGAGGTCGCCGAACAGCGTGCGGCCGACGCCGTGTGCGGACGCGAACGGCTGCAGCATGCCCGTCGCGCCGTCGATGAATTGCTGGGTTCGCGTCTGGGTGAGCGTGTGCTGACCGACGGCATTGCCGAATTTCTGACCGGCCACTGGCGCCATCACCTGGTCCAGACCTGGCTGCGCGAAGGCCCCAGCTCGGCCCAGTATTTGTCCGCGGTCACGGTGGGCGAAAGCCTGATCCAGGCCGATGCCGACGCCGCCCGCGCTCAAGGCGCCAAGATCGCCGACAAGATCCTTGAACTGCAGGGGCCTT
The DNA here is from genome assembly GCA_031419075.1 of Lysobacterales bacterium. Taxonomy (GTDB): domain Bacteria; phylum Pseudomonadota; class Gammaproteobacteria; order Xanthomonadales; family Xanthomonadaceae; genus Lysobacter_I. Next base: position 20,589 of record JANOKD010000024.1, on the reverse strand, counting down.
TGGGTCGCTGCTATGCAAGCTGTGGCCTGGATGCCGTTGCCGCCCGCGATTCGCTGGCCAGGATTGTCACTGCGCTGGCGTTCCCCGATCAGGCGCGTGTACAGCATCCCCTGCTGCAGGAAGAGGCCTTCGCCGAAGGCAACGATGCCGCCAATTGGGGCGGACTGCGGGTGATCGGCGTCAATGAGACGTTCGAATACGACCTGGCCATGGCTGCGCGCATGCGGCGTCTGCGGATCGGCCAGAACCTGCGTCTGATCGAGGACGATGGTCGCGAAACTGCCGCCCGCATCGCCTGGGTCAGCCCGCTGACCTCGCGGTTCCTGATCGTCAATCGCCGCGGCATGCGCAAGCTGGTGATCTCGCCCGAGGAGCTTGCGGCGCTGGTCGGCAAGGGCCGGATCATCATGCGTTCGTCCGAGGCGCCGTTCGACGAGGCCATGCGCAACATGTGGCAGCAGTTGAGCCAGACGCGCATCGCCGCGAGCTGAGCTCCGCCGGAAGCGGGCTTCTCCAAAGTGTTCCTCTTCAAGGCCGCCGATGTTATCCATCTGCGGCCTTTTTACGGAGCGGCTCCGGGCCGTGGAAGCGGATCCACCTGCTACGATGCGGGCAACCGACGCGGATCGATGGGGAGTGGGTAATGGCGGAAGCAGTTGCAGAAACAGTGGTGCAGACGGCGGTCGAGGCGGTCGCGGCCAAAGTGATCATCGGTGCGGTGCGTGAAACCGCCCCCGGCGAACGGCGCGTGGCGCTCACGCCCGAAACCTGCAAGAAACTCGTGGCTGCGGGTGCCATCGTGAAAATCGAACGCGGACTGGGCGACGGTGCGCATGCAGCCGACGCCGCCTATGTCGATGTCGGCGCCGAAGTGATCGATAGCGCTGATGCGGTGCTGGCGTCGGCCGATATCGTGGTCTGCGTGCAGCCGCCAGCGGCAGAGGCGATTGCCAGGATGAAGCCGGGCGGTGTGCTGGTGGGGATGCTGCAGCCGCAGGGCGACGCCGCGCGCACCGAGGCGCTGCAGGCGCGCGGCATTGTGGCGTTTCCGCTGGAACGCCTGCCGCGCACCACCCGCGCCCAGGCGATGGATATCCTCAGCTCGCAGGCCGGCATGGCCGGCTACAAGGCGATGCTGATCGCCGCGCAGCTGGCGCCGCGTTTCTTTCCGATGCTCACCACCGCTGCCGGCACCATCCGCCCGTCGAAGGTGCTGGTGATCGGCGCCGGCGTTGCCGGCCTGCAGGCCATCGCCACCGCCAAGCGTCTCGGCGCGCAGGTTGAAGGTTTCGACGTGCGCCCGGAAACCCGCGAGCAGATCGAATCGCTCGGCGGCAAGTTTCTCGACCTCGGCGTCAGCGCCGCGGGCGAGGGCGGTTACGCCCGCCAGCTCACCGATGAGGAGCGCGCACTGCAGCAGCAGCGTCTCGCCGATCACCTGAAAAATATAGACGTGATCGTCGCCACCGCGGCCGTTCCCGGCCGGCCGGCGCCGAAGATCGTCAGTGCGGCGATGGTGGCCGGCATGAAGCCCGGCAGCGTCATCGTCGATCTCGCCGCCGAAACCGGCGGCAACTGCGAACTCACCCGACCCGGCGACAACGTGGTCCACGGCGGCGTCACCGTCTCCGGTCCGCTGAATCTGGCCAGCAGCGGCGCGATGCACGCCAGCGACATGTTTGCCCGCAACGTCTTCAACTTCGTGTCGCTGCTGCTCAAGAAAGACGGCTCGCTGCACTTCGACTGGAGCGATGAGCTGCTGGCGAAGACGGTGTGGCCGGAACGTGCTGCAGGTTGAACCTGTTTCGTTTTTACAGGACGCCCGTCCAGCGACCTGCCCAGCTAGCTGTTGAAGAGGTGTGTCATGCCTGATCTGACCGACAATGCCCAGACCCCGCTTCCGCTTGAGGCGGCGGTCGAAAAACCGGAAGAGATGACGACAATCGTGGGCGACCCGCCTGTCGACGATTCGGATGTGGATGCGGCACCCAGTGAAGCATCCGGTGAAGCATCCAGTGAAGCATCCACCGAAGCTTCCACTGAAGCTTCCGGCGGAACATCCGGCGGCACCTCTGGCGGTACGGCGCGGGGTATCGACGAACACGCCATCGACAAGTGGACCGCGGAACAGCAGAAAGTGTTCAATTCGGTCAAAGAGAAAGTGCAGGAGCTCGGCATCTCCAAAGACGATGTGCAGCGTATCGCCGCGTTCAGCGTGCTGCAGTTCATTGCCGAAAAAGATCGCAAACCGGATACCCGGGTTGATCGGGTGCAGGCGGTGAACGCCAATGGCGACACGATCGTCAGAATGGAAAACATGAAGTACGGCGACCGCGAGCCGATCTTCACCAACGATGTGCGGATGAAAGACGCGCCGGCATTCGATCAAACCGCGGCGCAGATCGAGCAGGCCAATCAGCGGCTGCACACCAAGTCCGTGGCGGAACAGAATATCGCCATGCATCAGCAGAATCAGGACAACAACCAGCAGCAAAGAGCCAATGTCCTCCAGTCGACCGAGGATCAGGTGATGGCGCGCGTGCAGTCAGCAAGCGCGGCGATCAAGCGCTGAAAAGCCTGTAATCACGCCGAATTGGCGTTCGTTTATATCGCTTCGAAGACACACAACAACGGCGCCAAAAAGCGCCGTTGTTGTGTCCGGTGATACGCCCAGCATTGTTCCGATTACGGCGCCGGCGCAGCGCCCGGCACCGCTGGTTTAACCGCTGCCGGAGGTTTGGACGCCATCATCGCGTCGCGCGCCGCGCGGAACGGGTTGCCGGCGTACCAGTTCGGCCATGTCTCGTCGAAGGCGAGCGCCAAACCGACTTCGTACACGGCGGCCAGATCCTGCATCGTGCCGTCGAGCTTCCACGTCGCCGGGTCGTACTGGTCGCCGGGCTTGTGGTAATGGTTTTCGTTGTACAGCTTGCCTGCGGCTTCACCGGCGACCGTGCCGCCGTCGAGCAGATCGGTGCCGCCGTCGGTGTACAGCGCCGGCACGCCGGCCTTGGCGAAGTTGAAGTGATCGGAACGGAAGTAATAGCCGCCGGCCGGGTTGGATTCTTCCACCAGCTTGCGGCCCTGACGTTCGGCGATCGGCTTGAGAATGTCCTCCAGCTCGGAATTGCCCATGCCCACTACGGTGAAATCGCGGGCGCGGCCGCTCACGCTCATCGCGTCCAGATTGATGACGCCGACAGTCTGGTTCAGCGGGATGCTGGGGTGTGCGACGTAATACTTCGAGCCCAGCAATCCAGACTCTTCCAGCGTCACCGCAGCAAACAGCACCGATCGTTTCGGCTTGGCGCCGGTGGCCAGCAATTCGGCGATTTCCAGAATGCCGGCGACGCCGGTCGCGTTGTCGATCGCGCCGTTGTAGATGTTGTCGCCCGGCTCATCCGCATGCTTGCCCAGATGGTCCCAGTGCGCCATGTACACGATGGCTTCGTTGGGCGTTTCCGCGCCCGGCAGCAGCGCCAGCACGTTGCGCGATTCTTTCTCGGTGGTGGTGCTTTTCAGGGTCACGCTGGCTGTTGCCGGCAGCGACACCGGCTTGAAGCCGCGCTTGCCGGCGGCCTTGCGCATCGCATCCAGATCCAGCCCGGCATCGGCGAATAATGTCTTTGCCTGTTCGCTGGTGATCCAGCCCTGCAGCGGCACGCGCGGTGCCGGGTCGTCGGCCGCACGCAGGTCGTACTGCGCACCGGACCATGAATTCTTGACCACTTCCCAGCCATACGACGCGCCTTCGGTGTCGTGGATGATCAGCGCCGCCGCTGCGCCCTTGCGCCCGGCCTCCTCGAATTTATAGGTCCAGCGCCCGTAATACGTCATCCGCTTGCCGTTGAACAGCGTCGGATCTTTGGCGTGGAAGCCGGGATCATTGACGAACATGACCACGGTCTTGCCCTTCACATCCACACCCGCGTAATCGTTCCACTGCTGCTCCGGCGCATCCACGCCGTAGCCCACAAACACCAGATCGCTGGCGTCGAGCTTCACTTCAGGCTGCCCGGTGCGTGTGCCGATCACCATATCGGTGCCGAACGCCAACGTATGCGGCTTGCCCTTCACGTCGACGGTCATCGTGGTCGATTCGTCGGCCGTGGTTTCCATCATCGGCACAGTCTGAAAATAACTGTCGCCGTTGCCGGGCTTCAGGCCCATGCGCTGGAACTGCGCCTGCAGATATTCAACCGTCTTGTCTTCACCGGGCGTGCCCGGCGCGCGGCCCTCGAATTCATCCGAGGCCAGCACGCGCACGTGCTCGGCGAAATCGGCCGGCGTCATTGCGTTTTTGAATGCGAAACCGGGTTCGGCCGGCGTTTCGACCGCAGGCGCAGCGGGCGCTTCGGCCTCGCGCTTGCAGGCGGTGAGCGCGGCGGTGGCGGCGAGGGTCAGGAGCAGAACTTTCGGGAACAGCATTGGCGGAGAACAGCGCATCGGAGGCTTCCAGACAAAACGGAAGCCGCGAGTGTACGACGCCCCGGTTGCCCGGGCGCCTGCCGGAAGGCGGGCGTCGGCGCACTCTTTTCTCCTCCCCTTGCGCGCAGCGCAGGGGGAGGTTGGGAGGGGGTGCTTTCGCCGGGACATTGCGAAAGGGAGGGGCAACCTATCGATGAAACCGCGACCCGGGCGGGTTAGACTCGGGCTCAAGGACACGAGCATCACAGGGGATGCGCATGGAACGCCATGTTTTCATCAGCTATGCCGCGAAAGATCCTGCATGGACCGGAGAAAAGGTCGAGGAACTGGCGGCGTCGATTAAGCATGCAGGGATCGTCGTGCGACTCGATGCTTGGCACGAGCGAGATGCAAGGCGACTGCTTTCGCCCAACGAATGGCGAGAGTGGATGGCTGACTCGCTCAAACAATCGACCAACGTCGTGTGCCTGATGTCCGAGCTTTGCAGCACGTTGTGGGAGCGTAAGGAAGTCGACGCAGGCGGCTTCGGTGTCGCGTTCGAGTTCATACGACTTGTGCATACGCTGTACTTTCAGAAACAGCGCAACCGGGGGCGGATACTGACGCTCCGACTGAATGAAAACGACTATGGCCACATCCCGCCGGATCTTGCGCCGGACCGTCCGCACTATTGCTGGCTAACTCATCGCGACGTCCTCATTTCGCACCTGAGCCGAGCCGGGCAGGATGAGCTTGGCGATTCAAATACGCCTCCTCGGGCTGATCGCGAAGAATAAAGTCTGTCCGAGTGGAAGAAATTCGGGCAACAGCCGGATTGTTGTGAATAAAGTCCGTCTTCAGTTGCAAGCACTTTATGCTAAAAAATTTTACTCAGGAGAGGAGGGGTGAGCTTACCGGCCGGTTCCCCATCGTCGCACTCCAACGCCATGATGGCAGACAGCAGTTTGTCCCGTGATCCTAGTTCCAATAGGCTGAAGGCTGGGGGAAAATCCAGCTCATCGGCCGCTTGGCTGCACGGAACCCACAGCCATGCCAACGGCGTGTCGGAATCCAGTGGGGCTCAATGGTCGCCCGAATCGTCGGCGAGATGCCCGACGCTGGGGCGGACGTATGGGCCACGCCGGCACTTCCGCATTGCAGCCGACGCCGAACGGATCGGTCACAATCGCGTCCATGATCGCGCGCACGCTTCACTACAACTCCGGTCAGCCCGACGCCAGGGTGCTGACGCAGTCTGACCTGCAGGATCAGGCCGGCCCCGTGATCGTCCTGGGCGAGGCCGGGATGGGGAAGTCGGAGCTGCTGAAATGGTTGAGCGAGAGCCCGCGCCACGCGTTCTGCACCGCGCGACAACTCATCAATCGGCATGCGCCTCGGACATTGCTGGGCGATGCGGAGATCCTGGTGATCGATGCGCTAGACGAGGTGGCTGCGCAGCGCGATGGGGACGCCCTGGATAGCGTGCTCCGGCGACTCGGCGAGGCCGGCTACCCGCCCTTCGTGCTGTCGTGCCGCGTGTCCGACTGGCGCAGCGCGACGGGAGGCCAAGCTATCCGCGAGCAATACGACGCGGCACCGCTCGAACTGCATCTGGAGCCCTTCACCGAGCGCGACGCCGCAGTGCATCTGGCCGACCATCTCGGAAGCGCACGCGCGGCCGAGGTGATCGACCACTACAAGGTCCGCGGCCTCCGGGACCTGCTCGCGAACCCGCAGACGCTGGACATGATCGCGAAGGTGGCGCGCGACGAGGACCTGCCGGACACGAAGGCACGGCTGTTCGAGCGATCCATCGCGATCCTGGGCAGCGAACACAACGACCGGAAGGCGGCGGGACAACTCGATCCCCGGCAGGTCGCCGACGCGACCGGGGCGGCGTTCGCCGGCCTGATCCTGACGGGCCGTGGCGCTATCAGCCGGAGGGCGCAGGCCAACGTGGACGACGACGCGCTGCCGTTGGCAACCGTAGCGACGCTGCCCGACGCGGACCGGCTGGATGACGCGCTCGGGACGCGGCTGTTCATGGCGCGGGCCACGGATCGATTCACCTACTGCCACAGGCGCATCGCCGAGTTCCAGGCGGCGCGATGGCTTGCTCGGCATGCCGGCACGCCGCGCAAGCGCCGGCGGTTGCTTTCACTGTTCCATCGGCACGGGATGGTGCCCGCCAGTCTGCGCGGCCTGCACGCGTGGCTGGCGCAGGATGCCCACTTGGCTGAGGCGGTGATCCGTGCCGATCCCATGGGCGTCATCGAATACGGCGATGCCGACACGCTGGACGGCCCTGCGGCGCGCGCGTTGCTCGACGCTCTGGTCCACCTGTCGGCGGAACGGCCGCATTTCCTCGGCATCGGTCCCTACGCGCTGCGCGGTCTGGCCCGCGCGCAACTGCTCGCCGAGCTGAGGGCGCACATCGTCTCGCGAGACTCGCCGAACGGGCTGCGGTCGATCCTGTTGGAGGCGATTGCGGGCACCGCCATCGCCACCAGCTTGTTGCCGGAACTGTCGGCGTTGCTGCACGACTCCACCGTGGTCTACGCGATCCGCAGCAAGGCTGCGGCGGCGTTGGTCGCATCCAGCGCCGTGCGGGACTGGCCCGCGGTGGTGCATGCGCTCGCCGCGCAGGACGACGAATCGTCGGCGCGTTTGGCGTTAAACCTGCTGCGCGACCTGGGCGATGCGGTCTTCGACGATCGCACCATCGCCGGAACGGCGATGGCGTACCTGCGCAGGACGCGCCGCACGATGGGCCTGCTGTGGCATTTCGAGAGGCGCTTCCCGGCTCAGCGGGCCGAAGGTGTGCTCGAAGAGTTGCTGAATCTGGCGCGCGCTTCGGGACGCTCATGGTCCAGTGATCGGGAGATGACGCGCTTGGCCTATCGCCTTGTCGCGTCGTGTCTGGAGCTAGGCAACGTCGATCCCGAGAGGCTGTGGTCGTGGCTGTCGCCGTTCCGCCATCAACTTGTCGCCGGCGAGGATGCGGCCGCCGCGATTCTGCACCATTTGAAGACACACCCAAACGTGCGGCGCGCCATCCAGCGCCACGTGCTGCTGGCGGCCACGGACGAAAACACGATGTGGGAACAGTTTTGGGGGCTGGGCGACGCCTCGCCCGGCCTCTATCCGTCCAGCGAAGACGTCGTCCACCTGCTAGCGGCGATGCATCCACCGAATCCAGCGGACGCACGCTGGCGCGTCCTGATGCGCGCCGTTGATCTTCGGGGCGAAGGCGGCACCGCCGTGCGGGAAGCGGCGCGCCCATTCGTGGCGGATGATCCCGAGGCGCAGTCTTGGCTGGACACGCTGGCCGATCCTCCCGTGCCCCAGTGGCAGATCGAAAGCGAAGCGCGGGCATCGCGCGAGGCTGCCGAGCGCTCAGCGGAATGGAACGAGCACAGGCGCCACTTCCTGCCGCAACTCAAATCGATGCGCGAGGGAGCTTTCGAGTCGCTGTTCAATCCGGCCCAGGCCTACCTCTGCATGATTCTCGACATGGGTGACGACGTCCCCGCGCATGAACGCATCGCGCAATGGTTGGGGTCCCACATCGCCGATGCGGCGCAAGCGGGGTTCGAGGCATTCTTGGTGGCCGAGACAGGGACGCCACCGGCACGCGAAATTTCTAAGGTGCATGCGGAAGGAAAGCACTTGAATGCGGGATATGTGTTGATCGCCGCGGCGGCCGAACGCTTCCGGCACGGTCGCGGCTATGACGACCTGCCCGACGATCGCCTGCTCGCCTGCCTGTTCGCAGCGCGGCTGCAACTGGTCGAGGATCACGCAGGTCTGGACGGCCTCACCGCAAGCATCGAGCACGCCGTGCGGGCGCGCGGCCTGTGGCCGGCCGCGATGCGGACCCTCTACGCGCCGCTGCTAGCGTCCGGCCGCACCCACCTCGATGGTCTGCACGAACTCATGGCAAGCGAGCAGGATGCGGCGCTGGCCTCGGAACTGGCCGGCGAATGGCTAGCGACCTACGCCATGCTGCCCGAGCCGGTCGAAGCGTTGTTGACCGACCACCTGCTGCATGACGTCGGCGGACGATCCATCCTGCAGACGCGCACCCGCGAACGGGTGACCAGCGACGACTCCGCACGCGAGCAGCGGTGGGACGCGCTGGGCCTTCTCGTCGATTTCGAGCGGGCGCGCGCACGGCTGGATGCCGGCGGAATTGAACCGGAAGTGTTCTGGGCATTGCGCGACCGCACGTATTCTTCTTTCCGGGATGAGAAGAAGGCCGGACTCGACGCGGCGCAATGCGCTTGGGTGATTGCCGCCTTCCGTGGCGCATGGCCGAATGCCGGTTATCCGGTCGGAGGCTTCGTGGGCGATCGGGAACCCTGGAACGCTTCGGAATATCTCACGGCCCTGATCCAGGGGTTGGGTAACGACATTGACCCGGCGGCCGCGAACGCATTGCAGGCATTGCGCGATGCGCCCACGGACAGCTATTCCGCGCTGATCAGCGAGGTCGCGACGGAGCAGGCCCGGAAGCGGATGGAGGCCGCCTATGCACCGCCGACGCTGGAGGCGGTTGCAGCCGTGGTGCAGGACATGCCGCCTGCTTGCGCGGCCGATCTTCAGGCCTGCGTGCTCGACGCGATCGACGCCAACGCCCGGATGATCCGCAGCGACGACGTCGATTCTCAACGCTGGTTCTTTGAGGGCGACACGCCGAAAAGCGAGGACGATTGCCGGAATGTCTTTGTCGGCTTGCTGCGCCAGCAAACGACAGGCATCGCGTTCGTCCCCGAATTGCACGTCGCGGACAACAAGGAGATCGACATCGGCTGCACGTTGGGCAACCTGCTCGTGCCGATTGAGATCAAAGGACAGTGGAACGACGCGCTGTGGACAGCAGCCGACGACCAGCTCGACCGTCTCTACACCGCCGACTGGCGCGCGGACGACGTCGGCATCTATCTTGTCTTCTGGTTCGGCCGCGACGTTCCGCCGAACAAGCGTTTGAGGAGTCCGGGTCGAGGACAGGGCGCGCCGGACACGCCCGCCGCGCTGCGCGAGCAGTTGATCGCCCGCAGCCGTGCCGCGCGAAGCGGACGGGTGTCGGTGGTGGTGGTGGACCTGACGCGCGCCGAAGCGGGTCGCTGAAGACATCGACGATCGCCCATGCCGCACCGCACGATGGCCTGGCCTCGATCATTGGAGATGAGGACGTTCTAAAAGTCGAAAAGCAGGGCATCTTCTGGCCCCATGGCTAGTTCTTCGACCCAGAACGCCGACGAATGGCGACAGGGATTTCGTAGCTAAGCTCCTGATTAAGCGAGTATTAGCACTGTCCACCATCATGGCGCTCTGCAATCACAATAAACCGACACTGGGCGGCCCGGGTGACGTAGCCCGCCTCTCGCAGCCAGCGGGAGCCGGGGCTTTCGGTGAGGCAAACGACACGCTGCCGCGGGCAACTGCTTCGTGGACATCCGGGCGACTTGCTGTGTGCATGGTTTCGCTTGCATGGGCATGCGCCCGACATTAATTGACTCGATGCTTTGCACGAGTTGAAACAACACGAGATTCCATGCGCAATCGTTTCAGCGGCGCAGGGCGGTCTTGATCCGCCCGCGCGACGGAAGCGTGGTCGATGGCTCGAAAAACGCGCGAATGGGGATGGTCGGGTCGTGCGTCGCCCCGCCCGCCCCTGATCCGTCGCTTCGCGCGACCTTCTCTCCGCAGTGCGGGGAGAAGGAACGCGTTTGTGTCGCGCCGCTTCGTCCGGCCCTCGCGCACAGCGCTCGGGCGCTCATCGGCGCGCGAGGCAATGCCTCGCATGCGCGCCGCTTCGCCCCCGCAAGCGGGGAGCAGGGACAACATTGGGTCTTCGGTGAGGCGTTAAGACGCTGAGAACGCGGGCTTTCCTTCTCCCCGCAACGCGGGGAGAAGGTGGCCGCAGGCCGGATTAGGGGCGCTTTTCGCGCAGGCGCTGCGGGATTGAGGATGCGACACGCGCAGGGCGAAACCCGCGCCGCAGTTTCCGCCACCGTGATTGCGGGCGGCAGATGGCGGAAGCGCTGTCGGCGGCTCCGCCCTGCGCCGCTTGGAGCCCGGACATTCAAGCTCCGAGCCCCGTTATTGAAGCTTTGAACTCCGGCATCGGAGTTCACGAGCCCCAACATCGAAGCTCCGAGCCTCAGCGTCGAGGCTTTTTGCACCGCCGTTGAGGCTTTGAACCCCGGCGTCAGAGTTCCCGAGCCCCAACATCGAAGCTCCGGGCTTCAGCGTCGAGGCTTTTTGCACTGCCGTTGAGGCTTTGAATCCCGGCATTGGAGTTCTCGAGCCACGACATCGAAGCTCCGAGCCCCGGCCTTGGGGCTCGCAACGCCAGCGATGGCGTAGCCGATGTGGAGTCTTCGCAATGTGACAGGGAGAGGTGTTTCTGTTTGGGTTGAGACGCTTTGAAATTCATTTAAATCAATCATGTTCGTCATCAAGAACAACGCAATGTTTCAATCTGATTTGTTTCAGCCGTGCTTGTTTGAACGGCGCTTGCTCAAGCAGCGCTTGCTCGAACCGGGCCTGCTCAGACCGTGCTCCTCAACCGCGCTCGTTTCAATGGCGTCGTGGCGAGGCGCGCGACACCACCGCAAGGCACAGCGCCCCGGCGACAGCGTTGGAAAAAAGAGCGCCGGGTCACGACGCCCCCGGCAAAGGCAGTCAGTGCCGCGTATAGCACCGATGGCTGCGATCGTCGCGAAAAGCCGGTGCGCCAAGGCGCACCCTATGGGGCTGTTCCGGCGCCGGGTTGGCGCGGCTACAGCATCATTCCTTCGGCGCAGTCGTGCCCTCATAGCGCACCGCGGTCGCGCCCGTCAGTTGGCCGATCCGCGCGGTCTTGTGCACGTACAGATTCACGTCGCGCTTGAACACCATCGGGCCGTCCACCACGGCGTTGGGGCCGATGATGATCCGCAGCTTGCGCTGCTTGCCGCTGACCGGCATCCAGTTGCTGTTGGATTTTTCCACGGTGATGCCGCCGTGGACGTAGGAGCCGGCGCCGATGGTGATGTCGCCGTTGACGGTGGAAATACCGCCGTGGACATCGGTGTCGACCAGACCGATCGCGCCGTTGACGGTTTCGACATTGCGGGCAACGTCGCTGCCGCGGTCGGCGAAGACGCTGCCGTTGACGGTTTCAATATTGGCGACGCGGCTCTGCTCGCCCAGACGGATGCTGCCGTTCACCGTCTCCAGCGATCCGGCCTTGCCCTTGCCGTCGTTCTTGATGCTGCCGTTGACGGTTTCGGCATTGCCGACATTCGCGCCGGTTTCGATATGCACGCTGCCGTTGACGGTTTCGATGTTGCCGGTCTTGGCGCCGGTTTCGACGCGAATGCTGCCGTTGACGGTTTCCAGCGTGTCGTAGGTTTCGCCGGCCTGCGCGGTGATGCTGCCCATCACCTTTTCGATGCTTTTGCCCGCGAATGCGCTGGGCGCCAGCAGGACCAGTGCGATGGAGGACGCGAGGGCGAGTGTGGATGTGCGCATGGTGGACCTCATGAGTACGGACGCGTGAACAGTGGGCTGGTGAACGTGAGCGGGTCGGCTCCGGCCCTGTGAAGTGCAGGATGCGGGCGCTTCGCTACAATCGCATCTGCCCTTAGTCACAGCCCCGAAGGTCACATGTCCGCTGCCGTCGCCCGTCCCAAGCCCGTGGTGCTGCTGATTTTGGACGGTTGGGGCTACCGCGAGGATCCCGCCGACAACGCGCTGGCGCTGGCCACGCTGCCGAACTGGGACCGGCTGTGGGCGCAGCGACCGCGCACGCTGATCCACACCGAGGGCCGCCACGTCGGCCTGCCCGACGGGCAGATGGGCAATTCCGAAGTCGGGCACATGAATCTCGGCGCTGGACGCATCGTCTATCAGGACCTCACCCGGGTTGACGCTGCGATCGAGGACGGCAGCTTTTTCGACAACACCGAACTGCGCGCCGCCTGTGCCGCTGCCACGGCGGCCGACGGCACACTGCACGTGATGGGGCTGCTGTCGCCCGGCGGTGTCCACAGCCATGAGCAACATATCTTCGCGATGCTGGATCTCGCCGCGCGTGAAGGCGTCGCCAGGGTCGCGGTGCACGCCTTTCTCGACGGCCGCGACACCCCGCCGCGTTCTGCCGAAGCCAGCCTGCGCGCACTGCAGGCGACGTGCGATGCGCTGGGCAACGCGCGCATCGCCACCGTCGGCGGCCGCTATTTCGCGATGGATCGCGACCAGCGCTGGGACCGCCTGCGTCGTGCCTGGGACGCCATCGTCGATGCGCAGGCCGAGCAACACGCGCCGGATGCGCTGACCGCGCTCGCTGATGCCTATGCGCGCGGCGAAAACGACGAGTTCGTGGCGCCGACGGTCGTCGGTGCCGGTACACCGATGCATGACGGCGATGCGATCGTGTTCATGAATTTCCGCGCTGATCGCGCGCGTCAGCTGACGGCCGCGTTTGTCGATCCTGCCTTCGATGGTTTCGATCACAGCGTGCGGCGTCCGACGCTGTCGCGCTTCGTCTGCCTCAGCGAATACGACGCCCGGTTGCCCGCGCCGCTGGCGTTCACCGCAGACAATCTGCACAACACGCTGGGCGAGATACTCGCCTCAAATGGTTTGACTCAGCTGCGCATCGCCGAGACCGAAAAATACGCGCACGTGACGTTCTTTTTCAGCGGCGGCCGTGAAGACCTGTACGCCGGCGAAGAACGCATTCTGATCCCCAGCCCGAAGGTGGCGACCTACGATCTGCAGCCGGAAATGAGCTGTCCCGAACTCACCGCGAAGCTGGTCGATGCCATCGCGTCCGGGCGTTTCGATGTGATCGTGTGCAATATCGCCAACCCCGATATGGTCGGCCACACCGGCGACCTGCAGGCGGCGATCCTGGCTGCGCAGGCGGTGGATGTCGCCATTGGCGCGGTGGACGCCGCGGTCCGTGCCGCGGGCGGCGCGCTGCTGGTCACGGCCGATCACGGCAATCTGGAAATGATGCGCGACCCCGAAACCGGCCAGCCGCACACCGCGCACACCGTCGGCCCGGTGCCGTTTGTGCTGGTGAGCGATATGTCCGTCGGTGATCGTGCTGATGTACGACTGCGCAGCGGCGGCGCGCTGCGCGACGTGGCGCCGACCATGCTTGATCTGCTGGGTCTGCCGCAGCCGGCGGAGATGAGCGGCCGTTCGCTGTTGGATATCCGATGATCCAAATGCTGCGCGCGCTCGCTGCGGTCGCGCTGATGATGTCGCTGGCATTGCCGCTGGCCGCGCAGCAAAGCACCAGTCGCGAAGCGCAGCGCCGGCTGGACAAGATCCAGCGCGAACTCAAAGACGTGGCGGAGGAGCGTCGGAAACTGGAAGGTCAACGCGGCGCAGCCAGCCGTGAACTGCGCGCGGTGGACGAGCGCGTCGCCGGCTCCAGCCGCGCGCTGCACGTGGCCGAAACCGAACTCGCGCGCGAACAAACCGCGCTCGCGCAGCTCAATGCGCGTCGTGAGCAGTTGCGGACGCAGCAGGCCGCACAGCGCAGGGAACTCGCCGCACTGCTGCGCGCGGCTTACGCGCAGGGCGATCACGCGCCGCTGAAGCTGATGCTGGCGCAGGATCGGGTCGCCGACGCCCAGCGTCAGATCGCTTACTACGGTTATCTGCAGCGTCAGCGCCTGCAGCGCGCTGCCGTACTCAGCGCCGAATTGGCCGAACTGCAGCGGGTCGAAACCCAGATCGTGGAAAAGCGCACCGCACTGGACGCCGCACGCACGCGCCAGCAGGCGCAGCTCGCCATGCTGGCACGCGATCGACAGGCCCGCGCCGTGACCTTGAGCGAACTGGAGCAGCGGTATCGCGACCGTCGTGTCCGCGAACAGGCGCTCGGCAGCGATGCCAAAGCGCTGCAGCAGGTGATCGCCCGACTGCGCGCCGCCGCCGCACGCGCCGCCGCGGAGCGCGCAGCAGCCGAACGTGCCGCTGAGAAACAGGCCGCTGAGAAACAGGCCGCCGCAACCGCAGCCAAGCCGAACGGCTCAAAACCCAACAGCAGCAAACCCGGCCGCTCGAAACCGGCAGCCGCGCAGACCCAGCCGCCGCGGCAGACCGCCAGCATCGCGCCGGTGCGGGTTGGGGGCCTCGGCTGGCCGCTGTCGGGCAATCTCATCGCGGGTTTCGGCGGGCGCATGCCCGACGGCCGCGCCAGCAGCGGCCTGTTGATCGCCGCCAGCCTTGGCACCCCCGTGCGCGCGGCGGCCGACGGCAGCGTGGTGTTCGCCGAATGGATGACCGGCTATGGCCTGATCCTCATCGTCGATCACGGCAACGGCTATCTCAGCCTGTACGCGCACAACGAATCGTTGCTCAAAGACACCGGCGCTACCGTCAAACGCGGCGACGCCGTGGCCCGGGTCGGCAACTCCGGCGGTCTGGCGCAGCCTGCGCTGTATTTCGAGCTGCGCCGCAATGGCCAGCCAATCAATCCCAACCAATGGTTCGGCAGTCGCTGAGCGCGGCGGTGCCCGATGTGGCGTCGTTTGTTCCGCGACTTTGACGCCGCGCGGCACATTGCGCCCTGCGTCGACAGGGGCGTGATGTTTGCATCCTCATGACGCAGCTTGGAGATCGGGGGCATACCGGGGAGCCGAACGCTATCGGCGGCGCATATCGCTCCGCGTTGAACGCGCAGCGCCCGACTATTGGCATGAGTATTGCTTGAAAGCTCTGGGAGTTTACCGGCAGTCGTTAATTCGCCGAAGCGCAACGAGCCGTCGCTCGCGCTTGCGATTCAAGCAGTCGATCAGTCATAAAAGTGTCAAGGAGGTCGTGTGAGTCTTGCCGGTAGAGTCTTCGAAAACGAATTGATGCGCGATGCGATGCAGATCGCCCACATCGGGCTGTGCGTGACAGATGCAGATCACCAGGTGATCGTTCTGAGCGGTGATTTCGCCGAAAAGCTGGGCCTGGCCGCCGAACATCTGATCGGCAAGAACGTACGCGGGATCTTCGAGAGTCAATTGCTGCTGGATCGCGCCGAGCAGGTTCTCTCGGTCGATGCCCCTGAAACCGCCTCGGAAGCGCGTATTCGCAGAGCAGACGGCCGCGACACCATTTTGATGTTCCAGGCGCGTACGCTCGACCGCGGCGAAGACGGCCGATACCGTGTGCTGACCCTGATCGACATCACCGAATTCGGGATCACCCGCGATCGCTATCTCGAGTTGCGCCACCAACTGGATGCGCTTAATACGGCGGTAGTGGTGGTCGATATCCGCTCGGGTGAAATGCCGATCGTCTACGTCAACAAGCGTTTCGAGCAGATGACCGGATACAGCGCAGAAGAAGCGGTCGGACAGAACTGCCGTTTCTTGCAGCGCGATGATCGCGAGCAAGAGGGTATCGTCAAGCTCAGACAAGCGATCGCGCTGCGTCAGAGCTGTCATGTGGTTCTGCGCAACTATCGCAAGGACGGATCGCCGTTCCAGAATGAACTGCTGATATCGCCGGTGATCGACGAATCCGGCGAAGTGTTCCAGTTCATCGGCCTGCAGCGGGAAATCAATGACCGCCACTCGCCGGCATCCAGCTGGATCGGCGGCGCCTGACGCGCATGAGCCGTCGTCGAGCCATGACCTTGACCGCACTGGGTCTGTCGCTGCGCGACGAAACCCTGGTCAAGTCGCTGCTGAACGTTGTCGGCGGCAGTACGCGCGCGGAGTGGCGCTTTGTCGATGAGATCGACGCCGATCTGGCGCTGTGCGACCCGAAGTCGTCGTTCGCACGGATCGCGCTGGACAAGTCAGCGCGGTCGGGGCGTCCTTACTGTGTCGCACTGCTGTACGGCCAGGACTCCGCTGGCCCACTGAAGCAATCGATCCGCGCGCCGATCCGCATCGGCGAATTCGTGGAGATGCTCGATGCATTGTCCGACCTCGATCACACGTCGCCGGCTGCATTGGCGCAAGCCGCGTTGTCCGGCCTTGGCGATGTGCGTGATGTTATCGAAAGACCCGCTGTCGATCACAGTCCCGCCAACGATGATCGTATCGAGAAGGGTCGTTCGCTGACCGATGTGTTGTGTCAATTGGCGGTCGACAGCGATGCGAGCCAGCCACCGGCGGTGTGGCGGATCCAGATCGGGGGCTTTGCGCTGGACGTTCTGCTGCCCGAGCGGCGGTTCGTGATGCGCGATCCCGAGATGACGATCGATGCGCTGGTGGATGTGGCGCTGCGCGCTCACGTCGACAATCTGATCAGGCTGGACAAAACAGATGCGGAGGCTGCGAGGGCGGCGCCGATGGACAAGGCCTCGGACGTGTTGCTGTGGCGCATCGGGCTGCGCATGACGCCGGACGTGGGCATGCCTTGGTTCAAAGACGATATCGCCCTGCGCCTGAAACGCTGGCCGGATTTCGGTCGCCTTGGCGCGCAGAAATCGCATCTGACCCTGGCGGCGCTGTTGACCAAAGCCAGCTGGCGCAGCGATGCGCTGCTGGAAGCCAGTGGGCAGACGCTGGCCGAGCTGCGGTCGTTCGTCAGCGCATGCGGTCTTTGCGGTCTGCTCGATATCCAGAACGTCCCGTCGCTCAAGGTTGCTGCGCCCGTCGCATCGCG
The DNA here is from genome assembly GCA_031419075.1 of Lysobacterales bacterium. GTDB lineage: Bacteria > Pseudomonadota > Gammaproteobacteria > Xanthomonadales > Xanthomonadaceae > Lysobacter_I. Next base: position 3,564 of record JANOKD010000024.1, on the reverse strand, counting down.
GCGCCTTGGCGTATCCGGGCTGTTTCGCAGTCTGCGCAGCGCACTGCGCATAGGAGGCTGAGGCCATGCCGCGCGAATACAAACTCATTTTTACCGGCAGCATGGGGGCGGGCAAGACCACCGCCATCGCTGCGATCAGCGAGATCGCCCCGGTCTCCACCGACGTGCAGAACTCAGATGTGGCGACCAGCAACAAGGCGACCACTACGACAGCGCTCGATTACGGCGAAGTCACCCTGGAGGGCGGCGACAAGCTTCGCCTGTACGGCACGCCCGGCCAGGCACGCTTCGACTTCATGTGGAAAATCCTCGGCGTTGGCGCGTTGGGCGTGGTGATTCTGGTCGACAACAGTCGGCCCGATCCGGTCGCCGACCTTCGCGACTATCTGCAGGCCTTCGCCGACATCGTGCGCAGTTCGCGCGCGGTGATCGGTATCGGCCGCACCGACACCCATGATCGCCCCACGATCGACGAATACCACGCGCTGGTGGAGTCGTTCGGCGTGTCGATTCCGGTGCTGTCTGTCGACGTGCGCCGCCGCGAAGACGTGCTGTTGCTGCTCGACATCCTTTTTCATCAGATCGAAGCGCATGACACGCCGCAAACGGATGTCGCCGCTGGAGAAACCGTTCAATGAATGCCATCAGCGAATTGCCCGGACGGACCGAGCGCGCCCTGTGCCAGAAACACCTCGATGCGCTGCTCGATGCCTATCCCGAAATCAGCGGCGCGCTGGTGTCTAGCATCGATGGTTTCGAGATTGCCGGCCGTTTGCGGCCGTCGCTGTCAGCGGCGACGCTGTCGGCAATGACCAGTTCCCAGCTTGCGCTGGGCGAAGCCATCTGCAGCGAAACCGCAATGGGCGCGTGCCTGAATGTGGTGATCGAAGCCGATCAGGGACGTTTGCTGATGCTCGACATTCCCAATCGCCGCCGCAAGCTGCTGTTGACCGTGCTGTGCGACGACGGCGCATCGCTGGGCAGCGTGCTGTGGCCCGTGCGTCGCTGTGCGCAGGACATCGGCAAACGCATCGACGATGCGTCCTTATGATGTCGTATTGATTATTTTCAGGCGACGCTAAAACCAACATCAAGATTGCGGTCCGGAACGCATCGTCCGCGCCCGCACCGATTCCAAGATGCAATCAACCCACCTGTAAGGATAAAAACCAATGGCTAATTTGAAAGATTCCCTGAATGAATTGATGTTGATGGACGGCGCGATTGCGATGGCGCTGGTCGATTACAACAGCGGCATGATGCTGGGTTCGGCCGGAACCGGCGTCGACCTTGAAGTGGCTGCGGCCGGCAACACCGAAGTCGTCCGTTCCAAAATGAAGACCATGAAAGCGCTGGGCCTGAACGACGAGATCGAAGATATTCTGATCACGCTGGGCAAGCATTACCACATCATCCGCCCGATCGCGAGCAAGCCCGGACTGTTCTTTTACGTGGTGCTGGATCGTTCGCGCTCCAATCTCGCGTTGGCACGCCGTAAAGTGCTGGATATCGAAGGCGCGCTGTCGCTCTGACCCGAACCGCGACAACCAAGCCGCAGCAACCAAGCCGTTTGCCGGGGGTGTCCGCGCCCCCGGCGTTTTTAGCACCGGCGGCTGACTGCAGGCATCTCCGCATCGAACCTCCGCACCGGTTTGTGGTCCAATCGACCCACCGTTGCATCGACCGGAGCCCCCATGCGCCACGCCCAGCCCTCCTCGCCGCCGTTGAAAGGATCTGCGGGCAGCATCATCGCGCTGGCCTGCCTGCTGGCATGCAGCGCTGCGATGGCGCAGCAAACGCCTGCAGCGCCTGCACAAGCGCCTCCCGCCGCTGATTCGGCCGCCGCCACCAAGGCCGAAGCCGCCGCAAAAAAGGAAGACGCCAGCAAGGTGCCGCTGGAAGAAATCCGACGCTATGTCAGCGTGTTCAACGCGGTGAAATACGCGTATGTCGAGCCGGTCGAGGACCGCAAGCTGATGCAGTCGGCAATTCGTGGCCTGCTGCTGGATCTCGATCCGCACAGCGCCTATCTGGTCCGCAGCGATGCCGAGGCCTTCGATCAGGATGTCGACGGCGCTTACGACGGCATCGGCGTGGAAGTGCAGCAGCAGCCGGACGGCACCATCCTGGTGATCGCGCCGATCGACGATACGCCCGCGGCGCGCGCGGGGATCAAGCCCGGCGACATCATCATCGCCATCGACGGCAAAACACTCACGCCGGAGTTGATCGACAGCAATCCGCTGCGCGGCAAGCCCGGCAGCAAAACAGTGCTCACCGTGCAGCGCGAAGGCGCTGACAAACCGCTGGAACTCACCGTACAGCGCGAAACCATCCGCATCAGCAGCGTGCGCAGCCGGATGCTGGAGCCGGGCTATGCGTATCTGCGAATCAGCGCCTTTCAAGCCGATACCGCCAACGATTTCGAACGCCAGCTCGACACGCTGCAGACGCAGGCCGGTGCCGATGCGTCTGGTAAAGGGCTGCGTGGTCTGGTACTCGATCTGCGCAGCAACCCCGGCGGTCTGTTGACGTCAGCGGTGCAGATCGCCGACGACCTGCTTGAGAAGGGCGGCATCGTCAGCACCCGCGGCCGCAATCCGGTGGCCGATACCTCGTTCAATGCGACTCCCGGTGACCGCATGCGCGGTGCGCCGCTGGTCGTGCTGGTGGATGCGGGTTCGGCCAGCGCGTCGGAAGTGCTGGCGGCCGCGCTGCGCGACAACCAGCGCGCACAGATTGTCGGCAGCCGCACGTTCGGCAAGGGTTCGGTGCAGACCGTGCTGCCGCTGGACAACGGCGACGCGGTCAAACTCACCACCGCGCGTTACTACACGCCCAGCGGCAAATCCATCCAGGCCCGCGGCATCGAGCCCGATGTCGTACTCAAGCCAGACGGCGCGATCAAGGCATCGTCGGGGATTATTTCCGAGGCGGTGCTGCCCGGACATCTGCGCGGCGACCAGGAAACCGCAGGCCTCGGCGTCGGCGACGTGCTTGAAGGCGAAGCGCCGATCACCGCCGCGCTTGCGGTGCTGAAAAAACCGATCGCCGGAGTGCCTGCCACTGCGGATCGGCGCTGATCGGCGCTGAGATCAGTCGCGCCAGTACCTGTTTAAATTTTTGTTACACCGCGAGCAGACAAATCATTTGTCATCCCGAACGCCCGCGCAGCGGGTGGAGGGATCTGCTGTTTGACACTACCGGCCACAAGCAGATCCCTCCACCCGCTGCGCGGGCGTTCGGGATGACATCTTCTTGTTTCGCTCTCGTTCGGTATGACAGGCTCCAGCTTCGCCTTCGTTTGGGATGACAGGTTGTTGCTTCGTGCCCATGCCGGACGACATCAACAAACCATCTGTCATCCCGAACGCCCGCGAAGCGGGTGGAGGGATCTGCTGTTGTGAGATCACCTGCTACAAACAGGTCCCTCCTCGGGCTTCGCCCTCGTTCGGGATGACATCCCTTGCCAAAAGTCATGAGTGACTCTTGGCCCGTCTGCTTTGTTGATCTTGTCTCTAGGATGACGCCATCGGTCCGCGTTTGTGGGCCCGCATCCGGGGA
>JANOKD010000023.1:0-71585 GCA_031419075.1 Lysobacterales bacterium | reverse complement strand
ACTTCTTGATCGTCTTGAGCTGATCTATCCGTCCGTATATTTCAATGCTTCTTTTGAAGGCGCCGAGATTCCCTTATCCAACAATCTGGAAGAATTCTCGACAAGGCTCAGACTTCTTTTCCCTGAAGAGACAGACGGACTGGACGCGGTCCTTGAAGAAATGCTGACCCACGGTAAGGATGCTTACTTTCAATTCCAGATACAAACGGGCGAATATGACCCAGACCTGCCTCGACTTCGGCACGCGCATCAGCACTTGCGGCCATTGACGGTCATTCAGGGGATGCAAAGACACATTAAACACCCCGGCTTGCTCGACATTCTCTGCGCTTCATGCATCTATGTTGGCGCTTTGCCCGAAGAATTGGGATATCTGTACTATCTACACATTCTGTATGCGACTCTCGTGTCCGGAAACGCATACGTTCGTGGCGGATCCCAGCATCTTTCCGACACGCTGGTCGACGCCATCAAAAGCGCTGGCGGAGAAGTGCTTACGAGAGAGAAGGTAGAAGAAATCATCATCGACGATCGACTGCGAGCAGTTGGTGTCCGAACCAAAAAGCATGAATTTCAGGCGCCAAACGTATTCATAAACGCAGCGCCGCAGTACGCATTGAACAACCTGTTCTCATCGAGCCGCCAACACCTCGAAAAAGTATTTGAGAAAGTCTCGAACCTCAAACCGTCGATGTCTACGACGACCGTGTATCTCGTCATCGAAGCACCACCCGAGGATCTGGGTCTTGTACACAGCGAGACGATCTTCTTCAATGCCCCCCCTGAAGTCGCAGCATCTCGGCGTGAGCATGCGCGTCACGACGGTGGATTCGACGATAGTGCGATGGAAAGCATGATGGAAGAGGCCTACTGGCAATCCTCGCCGATGGAAGCGACCAACTACCACAAGCTCGACAAGGACGGTGGTTACGTCGTGATATTGAATGTTCTGGACGAAATGAAGCATTGGCCGCAGCGGAAAACGCCTGCGTATCGCGCAAAGAAGAAACGGGCTTGCGAAGCGCTTGTCCAGCGGCTGATTGAAAGAAAACCTGATTTCAGAGGCAGAATTCGCTACACCGAAGTATCGTCTCCGCACACATACCGCCGCTACACCAATAACGATTCCGGGGCCGGCTATGGCGCGCATGTCGGGCCAGGAGCAGCAACAGCCCATCATTTCCACCATCGATTCCCTATCGCTGGCGTGCATTTTCTCAGCGCGTGGGTCGCCGGCCCGAGTTACGAAGCTGCGTTCGGCTATGCAGAGGCCAAGGCGCGCAACCTGTTCCACAGCAAACCAAACAACAGCTCCAGCGGCCGTATGGACAAAGCACAGATACCGTCCATCGCATGAGCACCGATGAATGCATACCGAGCCGATTGATGCTTGATTCAATTTTGCACAACAACGATTTCACTGCCCGCAATCGGACGGGTCATTTCAAGAAAGGAGAATGCAACACATGACATACGTCGTTACGGAGAACTGCATCAATTGCAAACATGGCACCTGTATCAGCGTGTGCCCTGTCGATGCATTCCGCGAGGGGCCCAATTTTCTCGTGATCGATCCGACCGACTGCATTGACTGTCATCTTTGCGTGTCTGAATGCCCTGAGAACGCGATTTACCCTCTCGAGACGGTTCCTGATGACCAGCAGAGCTTCATCGTGCTGAACGCAGTGTTGGCGAAAATATGGCCAGAGGTAATCGAGTCCTGCGATCCACACCCGGAAGCGGAAAAGTGGAGCGGTATATCAGACAAACGCGCTTATCTCATGGTTCCAGAATCATTCTCGGCTGCTGCAGCCGTTCTAGAGTAAGGAAGTCGATTTCATGGCCACAGAACGCAGGGTCGTCATCACCGGATACGGCGCTATCACATCATCCGGCAGCAGTGTTTCCAGTATCTGGGACAGCATCATTGAATGCAGACCAGGATATGCGCGTCACCTGTTTGACGACGAAAAAATAGGTGCGCGCTACTTCGGGTTCGTCACAGAAGACAAATCCCAGCTGAAACCTTTCAAGAAATCCCTTCTTAGGGCCGTTCCGACATTCGGGCGCCACGCGCTGGTCGCCGCCCATGAGGCCATCGAGATGGCGTTCGGCGACGTTTCTGAAATGGACAAAACCCATGACCCATTCAATCGAGGCGTCATTGTGGGGACCGGCTGGGGAGGATGCGACTCCGTCAATGTCAACAACGAAGAATATCTAAACCACGGATTCTCATCACCATTCTCTACACTCATGTCGATGAACAGTATCGCCACCGGCGCCGTAGCGATGAACTGGCAAATGCGCGGTTACCAGAATACGCCTGTTGCAGCGTGCGCAAGCGGGACGATCGCCTTGGGCGATGCCTTCGAGCTGATTCGAAGCGGCAGAGCGGACATGATGATTGCGGGCGGCAGTGAGTCGCTTCGTGGACAATTCAACGTATGGTCTATCGACGTACTTCAGGCGCTGAGCAAAGAACAAGAGAACGTATCGTCCGCCTGCTGCCCTTTCGACAAGAAACGCAGCGGCTTCGTTCTTTCGGAGGGATCCGCAATGCTGGTTCTCGAGGACTACGAGTCCGCGAGACGCCGCAGTGCGAATATTCTCGGCGAAATCGTCGGTTATGCGAATTTCACGGATGCAAAAGACTACACCGCGCCAGCAGAAGACATGATGGCGCGAGTCATGGCCATACAGAGCGCGTGCAAGCAGGCAGGCATAAGCGCAACAGACATCGACTACATCAATGCGCACGGGACATCGACGCCACTCAACGATCTGAACGAATCGAACGCGATCAAGATCGCACTTGGCGAAGCCGCATATTCCACTTCGATATCCAGCACAAAATCCTACACCGGCCATTTGATCGGCGCAGCAGGATCACTGGAAGCTGTATTCTGCTTGAAGACCCTGCAAACCGGATTGATTCCAGCAACCATCCACCTGAACGATCCTGATCCGGAGTGTGATCTCGACTACACACCCAATACGCATCGACATGAGCCAAAAACCGAGTATGCGCTCAACCTCAGTTTCGGCTTCGGTGGTTCGAATGCCGCTATTGTTCTCAAGAAAATATGATCATCCACAAGAAAGGAAGCCATCATGGAAGCTATCAATATCTCCAACTCTGTCATGACCGCGCCCAGCGCAGATACGCAGAAATTATTTTCCCGTCTCGTTGATATTTCACATAAGAAATACATCGACCTGGAATCTTTCCTGCCTTGGGATTCCGGTGTCGACAAGTCACGCCCACCAAAACTGATGGACCAGCTGTGGATACACGGGACAGAATGGGCAGACCAGCTGAGTGAGGAACAGAAACTGGAGACGGCATGGCTGGAGACGGCACGGGATGCCAGCATGTTCATCCATCTCGAACACGTCATACCGACAGTGTACGCCGGCTATGTCAATGACTATCGAGAGTCGCTTGACCCGTTAGTCTATGAGTATCTGATGATTTTCGCTCGCGAAGAACTGACTCATATCATGGCGTTCCATCGTTACCTGAAAACATCCGAACTCCCATGGTTCCCGCGTCCGGGCAGCTATGCATCGCTATCGGTGCAGTTGCCGAAAATGCGGCCCGAAGTCGGCATCCTGTTCACGCTGCTGATCGAATGGACTGCGGAACTGGCGGTCATGCACGGCACTCAAAGCGACACGGTCGATCCGCTGACACGGACGCTTTTCCGTGAGCACCATGCCGAAGAACTTCGCCATATCGCTTTCGGCAAGAAAATAGGCGAGGAGTACTTCGAGCGCGCACCGGAAGCCGAAGCGGAGCAGGCACGCGCGCATCTCGGCAAACTGATGCAAGGCCTGCATCGCGTATACAACTATAATCCGGACATTGCCCGCTACACGTCATTCCGCTTCCCTATTCAGCCCGACGATGAAGCAGCGATCAATGCAGTACAGACCTCAGAAGCCAATGTTGCGCTGAACGCCGTACGGTTCAAGCAGATCAACGATTGGTGCAGAACGCTGAGAATCATCTGATCACAAGCTCGAATCGATCCTAACATCCAGGAAGGAAGCACAAGAATGAGCAGTGTCATGAGCGAGACCATTATTTCCAGCCCGCCAACCGGCAAAATGGCCGGGGCAGACAATCAGAAGACAAATGAAACTATTCAGCAGTTGATTGTTAAATCACTACGCGACCAGATGGATTACCACACCTCCGTGCCATGGGAGCTGGGCTGCGACAAGAGCAGGCCTGCAAAGAGGTTCGATCAGGTCTGGCTGTACAACACATCTGTCTGGTCGAAACTGACTCACGAGCAGCAGATCGAACTGACCTGGCTCGAAGCCGCCCGCGATATCAGCATGTTCATCAATCTCGAACAGCTCATTCCGCAGCTCTTCACGACATACCTGGTGGATCATGGCGCGCGGATGAGCCCTGAGATTCACGAATACATGATGGTCTTCTCCCGCGAGGAGTTGCTGCACATCATGATGTTCAACAGATATCTCAAGCAGGCCGGGCTTGTAAAACACGAGAAGAATGACTTTTTCTACAAACTGGTCCAGAAGCTGCTCACTTCAGAGCCTGAAGTCGGCATCGTATTCACGCTACTCATCGAATGGCTCGCCGAATGCAAGGTGATGTTGTCGACTCAGTCCGACGAAGTGGACCCGGTCACCAGGGCAATGACACGCGCGCATCATATCGAGGAAGTACGTCACCTTCATTTCGGCAAAACGATCGCCGAGGCCTGGTTCGCCCGTACGCCACCCGAAGCCACCATAGAGATACGTGCACAGCTTCGCGGCATGATTCTTTCGATTGTGCATGCCGTACCTGCGATCCAGCAGTACACATCCTTTCCTTTGCCCTGCGATCTGGACGATCCTGCCTTGATTGAAGAGGCGCGCAGCAAGCCGCATTACCACGACATTGTGCAGGCGCGCTACGGAGAAGTTTTCGCCTGGGTCAGAACGCTGGGCGTTGACCTGTAGATCATCGAGTCGAGCAGTCTGGCGACTTCAATGACTCAACCCGATTCCGGATTCAGCGAGTTGCCGAATCCGAATCGCGGCGCAATCAAGGCTTGTGCTTGGATTTGATCCGTAAAGATCAACGGCCATATCGCCGTTCGAACGCGATCATGGCATCGACCACAAGCAGATCAGCCAAAGCGGCGCTCGAATCATCCGATGCGTGCGCCATGCCTCAAACGCAGCCTTCAGCGACCTTCAAAGCCACGCATAGCCCTATTTGAGAGAATCACGTGCCTCATACCTATTCCACCGCCATAGTCCTTGGCGCAAGCATGAGCGGATTACTGACTGCACGGGCGCTTTCCGAGCATTTCGAGCGCGTTTTCGTGGTGGAGCGCGACGTCCTGCCCACCGATGCCCTATCACGCAAGGGGACCCCGCAGGCCTTACACGGGCATGGACTGCTTTCAGGAGGCTACAAAGTCTTGAATGATTACTTTCCCGGGATGATGGATGACCTGGCACTGACAGGGGCACGCTCAGGAGATGTCGTCGGCGACCTGGTGTGGTTTCAGTATGGCCGTTGGAAGACGCGACAATCCTTCGGCATACCCGGTATGAGCGTGAGCCGGCTACGCCTCGAAGCCGCTGTCAGAGAACGTGTCAAGGCGCTCGGCAATGTCTCATTCATTGAGGGCGCTTCGGCCGTCAAGCCAGTCTTCGACCCGGCTGCGCGCGCAGTCACCGGGATTGTCGTTCAACGTCGCGAGCAGGCTCAGCAAGACACGATCGATGCGGATCTTCTGGTGGACACTACTGGCCGCGGATCGCGTTCCCCTCAATGGCTGGAGGAGATGGGTTATTCCAAGGCTGAAGAACAGACCATCAATATCAATATCGGATATGCCACCCGCGAGTTCGAACGCAAGCCGGGCGAACTGTTCGACGCGCTCGCAGCCATTATTGCCACGACGCCTCCACAAGGGACCCGTTACGCAGCGATCTTCGGTGTCGAAGACAATCGCTGGATCGTGACCCTTGGCGGCACCGTTGGAGATTTCCCTCCTGCTGACGAAGCAGGCTGGAACGAATTCGCATCTACCCTGCCGGTGGACGCCGTGCATCAGCTCGTGACCACAGCCAAACCGCTGTCGGAGATCATGAATTTCCGATTCCCTGCGAGCCAACGCCGGCACTATGAGCGGATGCGCGATTTCCCGTCCGGTTATCTTGTGCTGGGCGATGCGATCTGCAGTTTCAACCCTATCTATGGTCAAGGCATGTCAGTGGCCGCAATGGAAGCCAAAGCCCTGGATGTCTGCCTGAAAAAGGGTATGAAGCGCCTCTCGCGACGCTTCTTTCGACAAGCGAGCAGGATCATCGATACGCCTTGGACAATCGTGACCGGCGAAGATTTCCGGTTCCCTCAGGTGGACTCTCCGCGGCCGATGGGCTTTCGCATCGTCAATCGTTATCTTGATCGCGTCCATGCCGTCGCGTCTTTCGATCCCGTCGTCTGCAAACGCTTCTTCATGGTGGCGAATCTTCTTGCGCGACCTGCATCGCTGATGACGCCCGGAATCATCTGGCGCGTACTGTCGTACTCACTGCCCAAAGGCGTTGGTTCACCGTTTCAGCGCGGGGCGTCGGTTGCGGCCAGCCAAGCCTAGGCGATCCGCTGTGAGCGATAGTCATAAATCCCAGTCAACCGGGCTTGGCCCAGCCTGGCTTGGCCCAGCCCTGCTTGTCGCTTTCCGCCTGTATCGATATCCACCACAGGCAAATTCACCGTAAACCCTGCCTCAGCGGGGCAGTTCTGTCCTTGGCCTGCCTCCTTACTCTACCGATCCGCCGATGCCGCTGTTACCCTGCGGCCCATGACCGCAGCCCACGAATTCATACCCCTCGCGCTGTGCGTGCTGACCGTGTCCGACACGCGCAGCCTCGCCGAAGACAGCTCAGGGGACTATCTCGCCGCCGCGTTGACCGAAGCCGGTCATAGCCTCCACGAGCGCGCCCTGCTCCCCGACGACAAATACCGCCTCCGCGCGCAGGTGTCGCAGTGGATCGCCGATCCTGCCGCCGACGGCATCCTCGTCACAGGCGGCACCGGCTTCACCGGCCGCGACTCCACGCCCGAGGCGCTGCTGCCGCTGCTGGACAAACAGATGCCCGGCTTCGGTGAACTGTTCCGCGCGCTGAGCTTCGAAGAGATCGGTACGTCGACGCTGCAGTCGCGCGCGTTCGCCGGGCTCGCCAACAGCACATTCGTGTTCGCCCTCCCCGGCTCCACGTCGGCCTGCCGCACCGCCTGGGAAAAAATCGTGCGCGCGCAGCTCGACGCGCGCACCAAACCCTGCAATCTCGCCACGCTGCGCCCGCGGCTCAAGGAGTGATGAACATGTCCATCGGCACCACTTTGCGATTGCTCACCAAAGCCACCGGCCTGTCGGTCGCCGACATTGCCACCGCGATTCCACGCGCTGGCGCCAGTACAGTCACCGCCTGGATGAAAGGCGACAAACTGCCCGGCCGCGATCAGATCGATGCGCTCGCCCGCACCTTCGGCGTGCCTGCCGGCGCGCTGCTGTCGGAACTCGCCAGCACCTTCGACCCCGCACGCACCAAAGGCGAACACGCGCTGCTCGCGTCCTATCGCGCGCTCAACAACAAACAGCAGGGCGCGCTGCTTGAAGTCGCGCGCAGCATGGCCGCAGGCGTGCGCGACGATGAAACGCCCGCACCTGCTGCACGCGCCACACGTCAACGCGCCACCGCTAAGCGCACGAGGAAACCGGCATGAGCAAACTCAGACGTAAAGAATACGAGGAACTGCTGGAGCCGATGCAGCGCGAACTCGCGATGATGGCGCGCTGGGCATCGCACAGTGGCCAACGCATTCTGGTATTGATCGAAGGCCGCGACACCGCCGGCAAAGGCGGCGCAATCGAAGCGATCTCCGCCCACGTCAACCCGCGCCAGTGCCGCACCGTCGCGCTGCCAAAACCCAGCGATCGCGAACGCAGCCAGTGGTATTTCCAGCGCTATGTGCCGCACCTGCCCGCCGCCGGCGAACTCGTGCTGTTCGACCGCAGTTGGTACAACCGCGCCGGCGTCGAAAAGGTTATGGGCTACGCCGACGACACACAGGTCAAAGCCTTTCTGAAACAGGCGCCGGTGTTCGAGCAGATGTTGATCGACGACGGCATCCTGCTGTTCAAATACTGGCTGTGCTGCGATCAGGAAGAACAGGAGAAACGCTTCGCTGAACGCCGCGAAGACCCGCTCAAGGGCTGGAAACTGTCGCCGATCGATCTCGAAGCGCGCACCAAATACGGCGACTACACCAAAGCGCGCGAAGCGATGCTCAAAGCCACCCATACCAAACAAGCGCCGTGGACACTGGTGGATTTCAACGACCAGAAGCGTGGGCGGCTGACTTTGATCCGCGATCTGCTGGATCGTTTGCCCGATATCGAAATCAAGCCCGAACCGATTGATTTTCCGGCGCTGGAAGGCAAACTGCAGAAGGACAAGTTCGGTGTTGTCAAACCCCTGAAACCGTTCGCGGATTGACCGCAACACCGCAGCCTGAGAACGCCGGACCGTAAGCCGGTCCGGCGAACACTCACGCAAGCGTACGGATCGTTTTCTCCCGCGCCCATTGCCGCGTACGCGCCAGTGTCAGGAACGCATCGATCTCCTCTGGCGGCACCACTCCGCGGTCCGGCTTGATACCCGCCGCTTTGAGGATGACATGCGTGCCTTTGCAGGCGGCGATCGCTTTGAGATGACCGAACGCATCGCGGAACCAGTCCGTCGCAGCGCTATCCTTCGCCAGTTTTTCGGCTTCAGCCAGACTCAATACGCTGGCCACCGCATCGAAGACCGTCGATGGCGTACCCGCCAGCTGGCCGTCCGCATCCAGGCGCTTGCCGTCGGACAACACCACCGATAGTTTCGGGGCCACGATCTTCACCCGCGCGCCCGCTTTGACAGCCGCGGAGCGGATGGCTGCAACCGACTTGGCGTCGGAATCCGGCGCGACCAGGATGCCGATGCAGCGTCCCTTGAGGGTGTCCTGCATGCGATCGATGATGCGCAGCGCTGGCGAGAGCGCGAGATCCAGCACAGGCGCCGCAGACGGAGGCGCGTCCGGCAGCGTCTGCATGCCCAGACCGTCGGCAACCCGCGTGGCCAGCGCTTCGTCGATATTGCGCAGATGTCCGACGATCGCTACGCGCACATGTGCAGTGGCCACTTTCGACAGCTCGAATACCAGCGCCGACGCCATATGCGCCTGCTCCAGACCACTCTGGCTGCGGAAGAACATCCGCGCCTGGCTGTAGTGATCCGCAAAACTGGATGGACGGATGCGGCCTTTCTTTCCGTCGTCGGCAGGCTGGGCGAAATGCCGGTAACCCTGCTCGCGGCTTGCGCGCGGCGATTCCGGATCGAGGCTCGACGGCTCGTACGCCACGCGACCTTTCGGCACGCTCATCTGCATGTGTCCATCGCGCTGATGATTGGCGAAAGGACATTTGGGCGCATTGATCGGAATCTGATGGAAATTCGGCCCGCCCAATCTTGAGAGCTGCGTGTCGAGATAGGAATGCAGGCGGCCCTGCAACAAGGGATCATCGCTGAAATCGATGCCGGGGACGATATTCGCCGGGCAGTACGCGACCTGTTCGGTTTCCGCAAAGACATTGTCCGGATTGCGATCCAGCACCATTCGGCCGATGACCTGCAGCGGCACAAGCTCTTCAGGGATGAGCTTGGTCGCATCGAGATGGTCGAAAGGAAAACGCTCGGCCTTCTCCTCGGTAAACAGCTGCACCGCCAGCTGCCACTCTGGATATTGCCCGGCATCGATCGAGTCCCACAGATCGCGACGATGGAAATCATTGTCCGCTGCCTGCAGCTTGACCGCTTCGTCCCAGAGCGTCGACTGGATCCCCAGCACCGGCCGCCAGTGGAATTTCACAAACGTGCTGCGCCCTTCAGCATCCAGCAAACGGAAACTGTGGATGCCAAAGCCTTCCATCGTCCGCAGGCTGCGCGGAATGGTCCGGTCGCTCATCGCCCACATGATCATATGCATGCTCTCTGGCATCAGCGACACGAAATCCCAGAACGTGTCGTGGGCACTGCCGGCCTGCGGAAAGCCGCGATCCGGCTCCATCTTCACCGCGTGGATCAGGTCTGGAAATTTCATCGCGTCCTGAATGAAGAACACCGGAATATTGTTGCCCACCAGATCCCAGTTGCCCTGCGACGTGTAGAACTTCACTGCGAAACCACGCACGTCGCGCGGTGTGTCGACCGAACCGGCGCCGCCCGCAACGGTCGAAAAACGGGTGAAGACCGGGGTTTTCACCCCTTTCTTGGTGAGTATCTCCGCAGTGGTGTACCGTTCAAGCGAATGGGTCAATTCGAAATAGCCGTGCGCCGCGCTGCCGCGCGCATGCACGATGCGTTCAGGGATACGCTCATGATCGAAATGAGTGATCTTTTCGCGGAGGATGAAATCCTCCAGCAAGGTCGGACCGCGCGGGGTCGGCGTCAGCGAATTCTGGTTATCCGCAATCACGATGCCTTGCGCAGTGGTCAGCGAAGGGTGACTTCCACCCGCCTGCTGCTGTGTTTCGCCGCCATTGCCAACCGGTGATTCGTCCGCGGTACTTTTTTTGTTTTGCGGCTGCGCGCCGGGTTTGCGCGCACTTGTTATCTTCTTGGCCGTTGCCATGACGTTTCCTTCGCGTGAGTGACGCAGACAAGCTGCCGAACACGCACCCTAATCCGTAGCGAAGTCCCCAGCAGTAAAAAAGATCGACGCCTGACATCGTGGAAAGGAAAAATTCATTTAACTAGACTGGATTCAGCTTGGGAACCGCATACGTCATTCGAAATGCAATATTGGCCACATACATCTTGCAATCGGCACGACAGGAATATTTGTCGAATAAATTTCCGAAGGATGTTTAATCTATGCCTCACCATCATGTCATTCATGTTCCGGAGAGCAAGCATGGATCTGAAAAGCGGCTATCCCTACTGGGCAGTGAAGAACGGACTGATGGCAGCTTTTCCACCACTGGAAAGCGATATCGTGTGCGAAGTCGCAGTGATTGGCGCCGGCATCACCGGGTCGCTGATCGCACACGAACTCTCGACGCATGGCCATGACGTTGCGGTGATCGAGCAGCGTGATGTCGGCTGGGGCAGTACGGCAGCCAGCACCGCGCTGCTGCAATACGAGATCGACACGCACATGGTCGATCTGGCGAAAGACTATGGCGAAGACAATGCGGTATTGGCCTACAAAGCATGCGCAAAGTCGATTCCGATGCTGCAGGCGCTCGCGGGCCAGGTAAAAGATGTCGACTTCGCGCCCATGCAGAGTCTGTATTACGCCAGCCGACGCTGGAATGTGCCGGCCATGCGCGATGAGTTCGCGATGCGCGCACGGCACGGCTTCGATATGGAATGGCTGGAACGCGGCGATGTGCGAGAACGCTTCGGTTTCGATGCGCCGGCCGCGATTCTCAGCTCGCTCGCTGCGCGGATTGATCCCTACCGCATGGCTTACCGGCTGCTGTCACGCGTCGAAAAAAACGGTGGCGCCGTTCATGATCGCACTGCGATAAAAACCATGACGGCTACATCCAGAGGTGTCACGCTGCGAACCGATTCTGGCGTCACCATCCGGGCAAAACATGCGGTCATGGCTGCGGGTTATGCCAATCAGCATTGGCTCAAGCAGAGCGTTGCGAAAAACCGCAGCAGTTATGCGTTCATCACCGACCCGATCAACGCTGAAGCGCTCGGCACATTGCGCGACACCATGATGTGGGAGTCGGCGCGGCCTTATGTTTACCTGCGCAGCACGGGCGACGGCCGGCTGCTGGTGGGCGGTGAAGACGATGCGATCGATATTCCAGCGCGCCGCGACCGTCGGGTCGAAAAGAAGACGCGCAACCTGACCAGGAAAATCGCATCACTTTTCCCGGACCTTGAGATCACGCCCGCATTTTCCTGGGCCGGCACATTTGCCGAAACCGAGGATGGGCTGCCGTTTTTCGGTCCGCATGCACAGCACGGCAATCGCGTTCATTTCGCGATGGCCTATGGCGGCAACGGCATCACCTACTCGATGATCGGGGCCGGACTGATCCGTGCGCTGATTGAACGGCGCAAACATCCGCTGTCGAAGCTGTTCTCATTTGATCGGATCGCTTGAAATCACTACGGTCGTCACAGCGTATAGGCTGTCCGCCAACCCAGTCACGTAGCCCGGGTAAGCGCAGCGCATCCGGGGCTTTTAACGGAAACCCACGATAGCGTAGGCGAGTATCGTAAACGCATTCAGCGGCTCAGCAACGAGTCTTCCTGACTGACACCGGCAACACGTAGGGTGGTGGTGAGCGCAGCGAACCCCACCATTCGCGCGTATCAGTTCCGGCATCGGTTCGGGCAGAGCGGCGACTCGCTTAGTCGGTGCGAACGCTTCGATCGTGTGTGTGCCGCTTCGGCAATGGTGGGGTTCGCTGCGCTCACCACCACCATACGGGTCCGACTTATGCTCTGCGGATTCCTTGCAACCCATGACGGGTCAAGACCCGCCTTACGAACCGCTCTGTAGGGCGGGTCTTGACCCGCCTTACGGGTTGATCCTGTCATTTCAGGCAGGTAGATCCTCGCCAGCCAAGCAAACAACATGCGAGGATGAAGGCGCTCTAGAGATCCAATCGCCGTCACGCTCAATGAGGATGCTATGAAGAATAGCGTAACGGGAAATACTAGAGCGCTGAAAATGTTCCAGTTTGCAAGAAGAAATTCAACTATACATAGGGATATCAAATGACAGAACAATCGGATGTTTTAGAAACCAACCACACCATTATTCAAATCAATAATATTAAACAGAATATATCTATGGTTGAAAAAAGTGTCGATTCAATAAAAATACCAGGCGCAAAGATTTTCTTTAAATACGTCACTCATATTTTGAATAAAGATAATCCGAGTGATAAGCAGGAAATTTTAGATGAACTAAAAAGAATGGATGCGAAGTTGGATAACAGTTTCAACATCACATTATTTGCTTTAGATGTGAGTAATTTGCAAAAAAATATAGACCGTGCAAAATCATCAATGGAAGAGGTTTCTCATCTTGTTAGATCGAAGGATCCAGATTATTATAAAGCACGCATTATAGCGGAAGTTTCTAATTTGCATCGGTTGGCGACACAGCAAATTGAATCTGGTAAAACAGCGCTTGAGCATTTTGATTTTGCTAAGCGCACAGGAAATGGAGAATTGAAGGCATTAATTGGCGAATACCTGAAGCTTTCCAGTTTTGTTTCTGAAACAATCAGTTATATGCAGTACTCCTATAATATGATCTTGCAGAGAAACGTAGAACTGGAAGGGCAACTTGGGAAGGGCTTCGAGAATTCTAGTGATTACAAATTGGGCAAAGAGATCGAAGACTACAGCGAGACAATTCTCAATTCTTATGACTATTTTCTATCTAATAGTTTGCCGGGCAATGTGCCGAAATGGTGTAGGAAGATTTTTCTGGGAGAGGAATTTAAGCTAAATAATTGTTGGTGCCATCGTTGTATTGTCATTATGAAAGATGGTCGTTCTTGGGTGCTCGGTATAGGCTCTGGCCCAACAGGCCCCGTGTCAAATTTTGAGCTTAACTTTGATGAGGACACAGCTCTTTGGAATATATACGTATCTTATTACGAACCTGATGGACACAACAAGAAAGAACAAGTATTTAGTTCTGATTATTCTAATGTTTACGGGGAAACAATCCCGCTGCTTTTGTCGGTTGATAATAAAAAACGCATGAGAGATAAAATAGATAAATATAAAATTCTCTATGACTTCGAAAGGTTAATTATACAGTATCCCAGAAAAAGCAATGAACTGATTGGCGCGAAAACTGTCGGCCATGCAGACCTAAGATACGAGCAAATGGTCACTTCGAAATTTAAAACGTCTGATGAAAAAGCTCAGTGGGAAGTTATCTAAAAAAATGGAATTTGAAAATGGGGTCAGAGTCGAATGGCACTTACTTAAGCCTAGCCACTCCAGAAAAGACGGGGATCCAGTCTCTTTGCTGGTTGTAAACAGCTGAAATAACTGGGTTGGAACTTTCGCAGAAATCAGAAGATCACGTAACCCGTGTAGGTCGTAGGCGGCTCATCAACCCAGCATCCCCAACCCCCAAGAGCGCTGGGCTGATTAGCCCAGCCTACGAAAGTCCGGCAGACGGGGCTCACAACGACCGCCGATACTGCTGAAACAGCTGCAACAACCACGGCTTCTGCGCTAACACCAGACTCACGCCGATGCGTTCTTTGGCGCTAAGGGTGGCGTCGCGAATGAGCAATGCGTCGAATTCACGCACCACTTCCTCCAGCCGCTGGCGCATCTGGCGGACGCCGTCGACGCTGAGGCTGCCGGTGAGCAGGAACAGGCCGTCCTGTTCGCCGTCGAACGGGTCGGCGAAATAATCGGCGAGCAGGTGTTCGCGGAAGTAGTGCTCCATCGGGCCGCCGCGACGCCAGCGGAAGTTGCGTGCGGTCAGCGTGCGCGCGCGGTTGCCGGGCATCAGCTCGATGATGCCGAGGCGGTCCAGTTTGATCAGCAGCGATGTCCACTGCGGTTCGGTGAACGAGAACTGCGCCAGCACATCCTGTTGGCGCCAGCGGTTGAGGCTGAGGAACAGCGCCAGCAGCAGCGCCGGTTCGGAAACCAGGGCTTTCTCCTGCGCTTCGCTCAGTTCGGCCATGCTCTCGCGGCCGCGCGCGGACTCGGCGGCGAGTTCCGACAGCCCGACATCCAGCACATCGCAGATCTGCTCCAGCCGCTGCAGGCTCATCGCGCGCAGCGAGAACATGCGCTTCACCGCCGCCTCGCTCATCTTCACGCGCGCAGCCAGTTCGCGATAGGTCAGGCCCTGGCCGCGCAGCAGGCGCTTGAGGGCATCGATCAGTTCGACGGAGACGGCCATGAGTTTAGTTTTTCGATACTGGTCAGCCCCGTTATCTACACTCGGTCGACGGCGATTGCAACGCCTGTGGTCGGCAGTGTCTCTTCGCCGCATCACCGAACCGAGTTCACGCCATGACGCAGACCGCAGCGACCCGTCCGATGTTTCGCCTGGCCGCCTGCTTCGTGGCGCTGAGCTGCCTGTTGGTGCCGCCGGCCGATGCACAGTCCGATGCGTCGATGCGGCAGTCGGAAGCCAGTGTGATGGCATCGGTGGAAGTGCCTGTAGCGATCGTCGGTGCATTGGCGCACGGCGGAAAATTCTTGATCACCGGCGTCGCGGCCAGCGGCGCGGCAGTGGCGGTGACCGTCTCCGTGGTGGGGCTCGGCGCCTCGTTCGTGGTTTATCTCAGCGCAGAAGCGGTGAAATCGTTGGCGATCGCCACCGGCAAAACGCTTGAAGTCGTCGCAGTGAGCGGCGGCTGGCTGTTGATGACTGCGGGCGAGGCGCTGTGTTTTGTCGCTGATGATGTCACCCGCACGCACGTGCACTCGCGGCAGATGTCGCTGTGAATGGGGATACTGTGAGTCGTGATGCCGTGCAGCGCGCTTCTTGCGCATCGCCGGAGCGCTGCCAGCGCAGGCGAAGCGCGTGGATCGCAAGTGCGCTGATGGTGCTGATGATTGCGGCGCTTGCCGCGCTGCTGTTGAGCGTGCCGCGACCGGCGCACGCAGGCACCGACTGCGAAGCGCGCGCAATGTCGCCACGACATATCGCCGATGCCGCGGCGACCGCATTGACGGTCGTCGCAGCGCTGGATGAGGTGGATGCGCCGGTGGCGATGATTTCGCGCGTCGGCACCGATCTGTCGAAGCACGGTTTGCGCTACAGCCACTCGGGTTTTGCGGTGCGCGACCATCAAGATGGCCGCTGGACCGTGGTGCATCTGCTCAACGACTGCAGCAGCGACGGCTCGGGTCTCTACACGCAGGGATTGGTGAATTTTTTCGCCGACGACCTGGTGGAGCAGGATGCGCGCATCACCTGGCTGGCACCCGATATCGCAGACCGCTTATCGAAACGGCTGCTCGCGCTGCACAGCGACCCGCTGTACACGCCGCACTACAACCTGATTGCGCGTCCGGGCAGCGGGCGATATCAGAATTCGACCTCATGGGTGCTTGAGCACATCGCGGCGGCGATCCCGCCGAAAGCCAACACCCGCACCCGGACCGCTGCTTATCAGCAGGCGCTCGCACATGGTTTCGAACCTGGACGCATCCACATCCCATATACGAAACGGATCATGGGCGGATTGTTCGCGGCGAATCTGGTGTTTACCGATCACCCGGTCGCCACCCGCCTCGGTGGCGATTATCCAGTGGTGACGGTGCGGTCGATTCTGGAATGGCTGCAGCAAAGCGGCTTGGCAGCGCAGGAACGCGAGTGGCGACATGGTCGATTGATGACGGCACCGGGGCCGGGATAAGGGTGCTCGCCGGCTGTGTCATCCCGAACGAACGTGAGGGATCTGCTTTTCATACGGTGACGAAAAACATGTTCCAACAATGCAATGACGTTGAGCAGCGGGTTGAAACCCGCGCTACCGATCCGTTGCAGCGTCCTAACCTTTGCTGTCGATCACCGCAGCAAGATCCGCTTTCGTCACCGGACCCATGAATTCTTTCGCGATCTTGCCGTCCGGCGCGATGATGTAGGTCATCGGCAGGCCGCGCGGTGTCGGAAAATCAGCAGGCGGTTCGTAGGTGTCGACGATGGCGATGGGATAACTGACCGGGCGTTTTTTGAGGAATGCGCGCATGTCGTCCACGGCGATTTCTTCGTAGGCCAGACCGATCACTTCGACATCTTTGCGCTCGGTGTCGAAGGCATCGAGTTCCGGCATTTCCTTGATGCACGGCGCGCACCAGGTCGCCCAGAAATTCACCACCACCCAGCCGCCGCGTTTAGAAGCGAGGTCGTATTGCGCACCGTCAAGGGTCGCGATCTTCAGCGACGGCATGTCCGGGGCGGGCACATCGGTGTTGGCGGGCACCGCTGATGTTTTCACAGCAGGCGCTGCGGGTTCGCTTGTTTCCGCGGGCGCTTGAGGCTTGCATGCTGCCAAGATCAACAGCAGGCACGGCAGCAGAGTCAGTTTTAAATTCATTCGTGATCCTTGGGGTAGATCGAGGCGACCGGCTTGCGCAGCAGGTCGCGCATGGGAATGCGCAGTTCGTCGAGCGCCGCAACGGCCGCGAGACCGAGCGCATCGTCGCGCGCGGGCAGCCAGGCTTCGGCGGTGGGAATACGCAATTGACAGGCTTCGTACAGTTCGGCGAGCGTGAGGTTATCGAGATCGCGGGCCAGCAGCCATTCACCCGATTCGGCGCGGCTGAGCAGGCCGATTTCGCTCAACTGCTGCAGCATCTGCTGCACCAGCGCGTCGGTGAGCATCGGCTCAAGCTGACGGATATCGTCGAGGTGCAGGCCTTTGCCGCGGCTGCGGTATTCATCGAAACGGCCGATCAATCGCAGCAGGCCGTAGAGTTCGTAGCCCAGCGGCAACCGCTGCGATGCGGGCTGATAGCGGAACGCCGACAGCGACGATGCGAGCGATGCGCCCAGCAGGATCGAGACCCAGCTGAAATAAACCCAGCCCAGAAAAATCGGAATCAATGCCAGCGTGCCGTAGATTTTTTCGTAGGTGCCGAAACTGCCCAGATACGAGCCGGCCGCAAGCTTCACCGCTTCGGTCAGCACCGCCGCAAGCAGCGCGCCCAGCGCCGCGTATCGCCAATGAATCGTGCGGTGCGGCAGTACCCGGTAGATCACCACCAGCACGACATACACGATGAAGGTGGGCGTCAAACGCAGCAGCCAGTGCTCTAGCCACTGCCCGGGCAGAGTCTGGAAAATCGCCAGCGCGAAGAACCGCGCGGACACGGCCAGACTGGCCGCAGCGAGCAGCGCGCCGAAGGTCATCACCGTCCAATAGACCATCACTCGGCTCAAGTTCGGCCTGGATGTGGGCACGCGCCAGATCCGGTTGAACGTGGCCTCAATGCTGGTCAGGGTAATCAGCAGGGATACCACCAGCACGATCACGCCGACCACGGTGAGCTTGCCGGCGTTCTTGGAGAATCCCAGCACATAGGATTCGACCGAGCGCGCCGACGACGGCACAAAGTTCGAGAAAATGTAGGTGCTGAGCTGCGCGCTCCATTCCTCATAGACCGGGAAAGCCGACAGCACGCCGAACACCACCATGCTCAGCGGCACGATCGCGAAGGCGGTGGTAAACGACAGTGCGCCAGCCGCCTGGAACAGGTGGTCGTCGAGAAAACGCTTCAGGAGGAAGCGGAAAAAGGTACCTGCGCGGGCGCGGTCCCATGCCTGGAAACGTGCGCGATCGCGCCAGCGCTCGAAGGTGTTCTGCGGAGTCATGCGCCAAGGTTAGCAGGCGCGGAGCGGCACGCGACCCGACCGGCGGGATCGACCGCTGGGATTGACCGCTGACATCGGCCGCAGCTTCTCGCGACAGCCCCGCCCGGTTGCCGTAACCTTTCCGCATCGTTCGTACGGACATGTCCATGACCGAAATACTGGTCCTCTATTACAGCCGCGGCGGCTCCGTCGCCCGCCTCGCCAAGCAGATCGCGCGCGGCATCGGCGAAATCGACGGCGTGTCAGCGCGGCTGCGCACGGTGCCGCCGGTCGCGCCCATCACGGTAGCAGCGGCACCGCCGGAACCTGAAGACGGCGCGCCTTACGTCGAGAAGCACGATCTGTCCGAATGCGCCGGACTGCTGATCGGCAGCCCGACCCGGTTCGGCAACATGGCCGCACCGATGAAGCATTTCATCGACACGCTGGGCGCGGAATGGGCCAGCGGCACGCTGGTGGGCAAACCGGCGGCGGTGTTCACCTCGACCGCCAGCATGCACGGCGGTCAGGAGTCGACGCTGCTGTCGATGCTGGTGCCGCTGCTGCACCACGGCTGCGTCATTGCCGGCATTCCCTACTCCGAGCCGCAGCTCAGCAGCACCCGCAGCGGCGGTACGCCCTACGGCGCCAGCCACGTCGCCGGCGCCAAGGACGACCCGCAGTTGACCGATGACGAAGCCGTACTCGCACGCGCACTGGGCCGGCGCATCGCCCAACTCGCGGTGCGACTGGCATGAGCAGACAACGATGACATCCCTGGATCATGTCGAAATGAATGGCACGCAGCGCGTCGAGCGCATCCTCCTGGCAGGCGCACTGCTTGGGCTGGCCGCCCTGTATGCGGTGTGGTTTCGCAACGACGTCCATCGCACTGAAGCACTGCTTTTTTTTGTGCTGCCCCCGCTGCTGCTCGGTGCAGGCGTTCTGCTGCGCCGCCCTACCGCGCGATTCTGGAGCGGGGTGCTGGCGCTGCTCTGGTTCTCGCACGGGGTGATGCTGGCGTGGGCGCATGCCGATGAACGCGTGTACGCGCTGATCGAAATCGCGCTGGCGCTGGCCGTAGTGTTCTATGCGAATGCGCCAGGGCTGCGCGCGAAATTCGGCAAGAAACGCTGAGCGTGCCGGCAGGGTCACGCTTTCGCGGCGGGTGATGCCGCAGCCTATAATTCTGCAACCCAACTCGACGGCCAGCCCATGGATCAGCTTCTCATCGTCACCACCGGCGGCACCATCGACAAGATTTATTTCGACGACAAGTCCGACTACCAGATCGGCGATCCGCAAATCGGGCGCATTCTCGAAGAACTCGGCGTCGCCTTCCGCTTCAGCGTGATTCCGATCCTGCGCAAAGACTCGCTGCACATCACCGCCGAAGATCGCGATCTGCTGCGCGCGACCATCTCCGCGCAGGCCGCACGCTACGTGCTGGTGACTCACGGCACCGACACGATGGTCGACACCGCGAAAGTCCTCAGTACGATCGCGGACAAAACCATCGTGTTGACCGGCGCGCTGAATCCCGCACGCTTCCGCGGCTCCGACGCGGAGTTCAACATCGGCACTGCCGTAGGCGCGGTGCAGTCGCTGCCGCCGGGCGTGTACATCGCGATGAATGGCCGCATCTGGGACCCGCTGAAAGTGCGCAAGAATGTCGACGCGAATCGTTTCGAGGCGGCGGGCTGAAACCACTGCCGCGAACAACATCGACGGCAAGCTACACAACATATTCCGTGTAAAAAACAAACCCCGGCCTGAGCCGGGGTTTGTGTTTGTCGGTTGAAACGGAGCGATCAGCAGCCCGGGAATTTGAAATCGCTGATGCGGGTTTGCCAGCTGCCGGCGGGACGGTACATGCCGACGAACCAGAAGGTGCAGTCGTCGACCGGGTCCACCGTCATCTGGTAGTAATCGCCCCAGCGGCCGGAGGTTTCGACGGCGGCACCGGCAGCCACCGTGGTCTCGGCCAGCGACATCACGCCCAGCGGATCAGCGGCGGTGCGGCCGGTGTAACGCAGGGAGGCGAATACGGTCGGCGATGTGGTCTTGGTGACGTTGTAGCCCATGCCGATGTTGCCGAACTTGTCCATCGCCAGCGTACCCAGCAGGTGATGGGTGCTGGTATCGCCCGGGCTGAACGTGCCTTCCTGATGCAATGCCCAGTTGCCCGCGCTGACGCGGCGCAGCTCGAACCAGCGGACGCCGGAATCGACCGGGGTTTTGCGGGTGCGGCCTGCGTTCTGGTTGGTCGCGAAGCTGCCGACGATCGACTCGTGCGTGCCGAAATTGCGATAGCTGAGCTGGTTGAGCAGCACTTCGCGAATCGGGTCGAGCTTCGAGGTCGAACCCGGCTGGGGTACGGTCGCGAAGGTCGAATAGTTGATGAACCAACTGTTGAACTCGGTGATCGCAATTCGCGGCAGGGCGGTGATACCGCTGTTCGCCGGCGTATTCCAGTCGATGTTCATCTCGAACAGTTCGATGAAGTCCTGGGTGCCGCTGGCGCCGGCGCCGTCGTGAGCCTCATCGTCGCGATGACGCGCAAGGATCTGCTTGCGGCCCGCCGGGGCAGCGGTGGTGCCGTAGAACGTTGCCGGGGTCACGATCTGAAAGCCGTAGCCCGGCAGCGTCGGTACGCTGCTGAAACGCTGCGCAGGACGCGCGGTGGCGCCGGTCAGCATATTGGCGCGGTCGAACGCATAGACGTCGGCGCCCGCGATGCTGCCTTCATTGGTGGCGCAGACGTAGGCATCGTTCCAGATGCCGCAGTGCGGGTAATCCGGGAAGGCCAGCGTGGAGTAGCGGTAGAACCACCAGCCGCCGGTGACCGGGTCGGAGGTTTTGGAGATGAAGGTGCAGACGCCGCCGTCGTCCATCGTCAGCATGAACCAGCGGCTGGCCTGACGATCGAAATACACCAGCGGATCGCCGCGATCGCTGGTGCAGGCATTACCGGCCGGCGCCAGCGAACCGAAGTTGGTCGGCCCCGCGATCAGGGTGCCTGCCTTGTCGTAGATCTTGAAGGTGGTGGTGACACCATTCACCGCATAAATGATGTGGTTGCTGCCGACTTCCACCACCGGGTCGCCGGGGCTGACGCCCGTGTTCGGATTATTGATGCTGACGCGACTGCTGCCGGTCTTGGCGCGGGCAGCCGCTGGCATGCTGTCGTCGAAGATCTGCTGCAGCTCATTGAGCCGGTCGCTTGCGGTCGCTTTGGCAGCCGATGCGTGCGGAAGTTTGGTGCCGAGCGGCGTGTACTGGCGGCGGTGCGCCTCGCGAATACCCATACCGGGCGCCCATGCTTCCGCCTTCGGCAGATTGCGCACGTCGACATTGATGCTGTGCGGCGAAACCGGGCTGCCGATCTGCGGACGGCCTGGATTGGTCGCCTTGGCGCCGTTGGTCGGTGCGGCCATTGCGGCGCATGGCAACAGCAGCAGCAGCGCGGCGGTCTTTACCGCGCCGCGGAATATGAATGACTTCATTGAAACTTCCCTCTTCAGATCGTGACTATGGGTGAATTCGACGACCTCTCATCTGGCGCGACCGCTCGAAGCCCCCTGCGAGCGCGCATCTGTCGTCAATCGCTTGTCCGGACAGGCAAACCTGCCTGTGGATCCGCATGAACTTATACGTTCGTTGGCCGACGCGTCAATGATCGGTCCAACGCAAAACACGTACGCATCGGCATACGCGATAAGCGCTTGATTGCCTTCATTGCGATGACGCTATCAACAACGACAGGCATGCCCTGCACGACACCCCAGGCGACTTTGTTGTGCGGCACAACACCTGTTTGCGCGAAACCAGTTGCGCGTCGCGTTGGAATCAACATCGGCAGATGCCGGCGCCTTTGAGTTTGAATCAAAGCCTGGGCGATCAGCGCATGGGCGGGCCGTGGATTGCTCAGACAACAACTGAGACCGCCATCACTCAGCGACCGGAGGTCTTGGCTGCCTCACCGAGAAACGCCAGCCCCAGCTGCGCGAATTTGGCGCTGTTCTGCGCGCTGTTGCCCATGTTCGCCAAGGTATCGTTGGAAGTATGGATCGACGGGAAAGCGCCGCCGCTGGCAGCTCCCGTACCCGCTTCGAAGAAAAATGCGGCCGGGTATCCGGCGCTGGTCCATGAGGCATGATCGGAGCACGCGTATCCGCAGGTGTCGGTGCCGCGGCTCATGCCGCGCGGCGCAAGATAGGTATCGAACAGATTGGTCATGAATAACTTCAGTTCCGGGTTGGAATAATCCGTCACCAGACGCATGTCGATATTGGTCGCTGCTTTGTAGTTGGTCATGTCCATCTGCAGCACCGCGACCACATTCGCACCTGCGGTTCTGTGCGCCTGGGCGATGGCATTGGAGCCGCGCAGACCGACTTCTTCGGCCGCGTAGCCCATGAACTTCACCGTCCGCTTCGGTTTCCAGCCATTGGCCATCGCGATCCGCAGCACTTCGGTCAGGGTCGCGATGCCGGACGCGTCGTCGTCTGCGCCGGGCGCGCGCTGGCCGACATTGCCGCCAGCGCTGCCGTTGATGGAGTCAAGATGCGCGCCCAGCACCACGATTTCGTTCGGCAGCTCGGTGCCGCGAATCGTCAAAATCACCGAGGGCTGCGTAGAACACATGGCGCATGCGAACAATTCGGAAGTCACATCACTGCGACTGCCGGCAAGCGCCTGCCACGTATTGCGGATCCACTCTGCCGAGACTTTGCCGTCATTGCTGGCGTAGTAACGGTTCTGGTAGCTGGAGAGATGGCTGATGGTGCTGTAGATATTGGTGTGCTGCACCTGCGACAGCCACGGGTCCACCGTCGCCTGATTATCGATTGTGTAGTCGACGCGGACCGCCTGACTTTTGATCGCCTGCCATGAGCGGTCGCCGCGTACGAATGCATCCGCATCCGCGCGCGTCGCGAACGCGAAATAGCCGCCGCAGCGCCCTTCGCGCGCGTGGATGCGTTCGGAAATACGGCTGAGCTGGTGCGCCTTGATCTGCGCCACCACCAGCGGCGTGCCGGTGCTGTCGGTCTTGGCGACCGCATTTCCGATCAGACCGCGCATGCCGTCGTAGCTGTTTCTGGACATCACGATGTACACCGGCGCCAGCGGATTGCGCTCCAACCGCATCGCCGTCAGTGCACTGCCGGCGTGGGTCCGGGCATGCTCGCGATCGTATTCCCGTGCATGCTGCAGGCGATTTGGCTCGGCCAATACCGGCACGCTGAACGCGGCGCAAAAAAACACGACAGCAATCTCTGTTCCAATACGCATACCCTGCCCCTTCAATAGAAAACCGTTTCCGGCTGTGTCGCTGACGATCATACCGCCGACGGGTCTGCTGGTCAGCAAGACGTAGCGACGCGTCGCTCTGTTATTGATTCGGCCCGAATATGCCTGGATTGGTTGGATGTGCTTGCGTAGGAGGCGCTTTGGAGCCTGTCCAAAATGCTCCTCAATCGAAAACGAACAATCCATCTGTCATCCCGAAAGCCCGCGCAGCGGGTGGAGGGATCTGCTGTTGTGCGCACCGGCCGCAAGCAGGTCCCTCCTCGGGCTTCACCCTCGTTCGGGATGACATCTTGTTTACAGATCAGAGATTTTGAACAAAACAAAGACGCCTCCCATTACCGGGAGGCGCCGCAAACAACGCTTGGGATCAGCATTGAATCAAAACGTGATGCTCCAACTGTTGATATAGCCTACATCGCCGCCGGCATTGTCGTTCACGCGGAGATTCCACGTGCCGTTCAGGGCTTCGGTCGACAGATTCACGCTGTAGGTCTGCACGATATTGTCGGCGCTGCCGCCGGTGCGGTTGTGCAGCACATAGACGCTGCCGTCCGGCGCCACCAGATCCACCTTCAGATCGCCCTTGTAGGTGTGCACGATATTGACCGCCACCGGGGTGGTGGCCGGCGCATTGCCGGTACGCCCGGACACGGTGATCGGGCTGTTGACGGTGATGTTGTCGCTGATGGCGACATCGGCGGTGTTGGTGTACGTCTGTGCCCCTGCGCTGCCGACAGTCACTGATTTGCTGATCGTGTTGCTGGCGCCGCCGTTGTCGGTCACGGTAAGCGCGACGGTGTATGTGCCGGAGGCAGCATACGTCTTGGCGGGGTTGGTCGCGGCCGAGGTTGTGCTGTCGCCGAAGTTCCAGCTCCGGCTGGCGATGCTGCCGTCGCTGTCGGTCGACGTATCGGTGAAGCTGGCGGTCAAACCGCTGACGCTTGATGTGAAATTGGCGACAGGCGCTGCATTGCCCCCGCCGCCCGTGGAGGTCTTGGCCGCCTCGCCGAGAAACGCCAGCCCAAGCTGCGCGAACTTGGCGCTGTTCTGCGCGGAGTTGCCCATGTTGGCGAGGGTGTCGTTCGCGGTGTGGATATTCGGGTTGTACGACGCGCCCGACGTTGCGCCGGTGCCGGCCTCGAAGAACATCGCCGACGGATACCCCGCGCTGGTCCACGACGCATGATCGGAGCAGCCATAGCCGCAGGTATAGGTACCGCGCGTCATGCCCAGCGGCGCCAGATAGGTGTCGAACAGATTGGTCAGGAAGGTCTTCATGTCGACGTTGGAAAAGTCGGAAACAAGACGCATGTCGACCGACGAGCCCGACCGATAGTTGGTCATATCCAGCTGCAGCACAGCGACCACATTCGCGCCCGCGGCCTGATGCGCCTGGGCGATGGCGTTCGAACCGCGCAGACCGACCTCTTCGGCCGCATAGCCGATGAATTTCACGGTGCGCTTGGGCTTCCAGCCGCTGGCCATCGCGATTCGCAGGGTTTCGGTCAACGTTGCGATACCGGAGGCATCGTCGTCCGCGCCGGGCGCGCGCTGGGTGGTGCTGCCGCCGCCGCTGCCGTTGATCGAATCCAGATGCGCGCCAAGCACGACGATTTCATTCGGCAGTTCATTGCCGCGCACGGTGAGAATCACCGATGGCTGGGTCGAACACGTGCTGCACGTCGACAGCTCTGACGTCACATCGGTGCGGCTGCCGGCCAGCCCCTGCCATGTCGTGCGGATCCACTCCGCCGAAGTCTTGCCGGTGGCGCTGGTGTAGTAGCGGTTCTGGTAGGTTTGCAGCGTATTGATGGTGCCGTAGATATTGGGATGCTGGACCTGAGACAGCCACGGCGTCACCGTCGCCTGATTGTCGATGGTGTAGGCGGCGAGCAGCGCGCGGCTTCTGATCGCCTGC
Source organism: Lysobacterales bacterium (assembly GCA_031419075.1). GTDB lineage: Bacteria > Pseudomonadota > Gammaproteobacteria > Xanthomonadales > Xanthomonadaceae > Lysobacter_I. The sequence continues at coordinate 45,951 of JANOKD010000023.1, read as the reverse complement.
GCTGAACGATCCGAGCGCACGAAGGCATCGGCATCCTCGCGGCTCGCGAATGCGAAAAAACCGCCGCATCGTTGTTCGCGCTGATGGATGCGTTCGGCAATGTCGCTGAGCATATGCGCTTTGATCTCAGTGACGACCAGTGCGGTGCCGACGCTGTCGGTGGTGGCGACGCCGCTGCGCATCAGGTCGCGCATATTGTCGTAGCTGGTACGCGCCATCACCACGTGTACCGGCGCGAATGGGTTCTCTTCCAGATGCATCGACGCCAGCGCTGCATCCGCGTGTTGCTGTGCGTGCCGGCTGTCGCCAGATTGTGCGAACACCGGGACTGCGAACATGCAGGCACCGGCAAAGACCGCGAACAGACTGCTTCCGAATTTCATTGTCGCTCTCCATTGATTGACCGCCTCGAATTCCGCGGCGGATCGTGTCGTTCGCCGCTGTCGCGAAGCGTCTGCGATAACGGCACCTGTTGCTGCCCCCTGAAAACGGATGGGATATGGTTTGACCGCAGCGGTTTGGGTGCAACGGTTTGACCGGAACGATTTGAATGAAACCGTTTCAGCAGTGACATTCACCGTGGCTCCACTGCAGAATCTACTGTGAGCGCGAGCGATGGACTGCGCGCATGATCACCGTATGCGAGCGACGACAGCCAATCAAGCGGTATCGCAGTCAAACAATGTCGCAGACTCAAAAAGAAACCCCGACTTGCGCCGGGGTTTCTGGTTCTCTCAATACCTGGTTTTCTCAATACAGATCATCGATCAGAACGTGATGCTCCATGTATCGATACGGCCGATGTCGCCGCCAGCGTTGTCGTTCACGCGCAGGTTCCACGTGCCGTTCAACAGTTCCGAAGACAGATTGACCGTATAGGTCTGGTTGATATTGTCGGTGCCTGCGCCGGTGCGGTTGTGCAGCACGTAGACGCTGCCGTCCGGCGCCACCAGATCCACCTTCAGATCACCCTGATAGGTGTGGACGATATTGACCGCGACCGGGGTGGTGGACGACGCGTTGCCGCTGCGGCCGGACACGGTGATCGCGCTGTTGACCGTGGTGTTGTCGCCGATCGCGACGTCAGTGCCGTTGCTGTAGGTCTGCCCGGTCGGCGGCGGCGGCGGCGGGGTGCCACCGAAGATCGAATACAGCAGACGGTTCGGCGAGCCGGTGCCCGGGCTTGTCACCTTGCTGGGTGTCGAATTGTTGATTAATGCGGTGGTGACCTGTGCCGGTGTGGCGCTGGGGTTATTGGCCAGATACAGGGCCGCAACGCCAGCGACATGCGGCGACGCCATCGACGTACCGCTGATGGTATTGGTCGCGGTGGTGCTGGTGTACCAAGCCGATGTGATGGACGAACCGGGAGCAAAGATATCCAGACACGTACCGAAGCTGGAGAACGACGAGCGCGCATCGGTGTTGGTGGTCGAACCTACCGTAATCGCCGAAGGTGCGCGGGCCGGCGAGTAGTTGCAGGCGTTGTCGTTGCTGTTGCCGGCCGCGACCACCACGGTGACGCCAGCGTTGGTCAGGCGTGCGATCGCATCGTCGGTGGCCTGCGAAGCGCCGCCGCCAAGGCTCATGTTGGCGACCGCCGGCAGCACGCGGTTCTGCGCGACCCAATCGATACCGGCAATGACGCCGGCGTTGGTGCCGGAGCCGGTGCAGCCGAGCACGCGCACCGGATGGATGGTGACGCTCTTGGCCACGCCGTAGGTGGTGCCGCCCACGGTGCCCGCGACGTGCGTGCCGTGGCCGTTGCAGTCGTTGGCATTGCCGCCGGAGGTGACCGCATCGAAGCCGTTGCCCATGCGGGCGCTGAACTGGCTGTGCGCCAGCAGCACGCCGGTATCGATGATGTAGGCGTGCACACCTGCCGCGGCGGTGTCGTAGACGTAGGTGCTGTTGAGCGGAAGATTGCGCTGGTCGACACGGTCGAGGCCCCAGGTCGCGCCGGTCTGGGTGGCGCTGATCGTGACAACACCGTCCTCTTCGACGTAGGCCACGTTCGGATCGGCAAGCAGCCGTGCAAGCCCTGCGTCGTTGGCTTCAACCACGAAGCCGCGCAGTGCGTGCTCAAAACTTTTCTTCACGCGGACGCGATGTTTGCCGGCCATGCCCTGCGCCACGGTCGACACGCGTGCGGCGCTGCTGCGCTCGCCAGCGAGGCTGGCCGCGCCGTCTTTGAGGACAACGATATAGCTGCCGGAAATGGGTTTTTTGGCGGTCCGAAGCTCGGCGGAGAATGCCGGCAACGCCGCAAAAACAAGGGATGCACCAATCGCTGCAGACAACAATGAGACTCGATGTTTCACGGTCACTCCTCGGTGGATGGTCATGGCAGATGATTATCGTGGAATGCATCGGCTCGGAACGATTGAGGACCGATGCGTGATGTGCGGATTGCAGCGTTGAACTCGTCCGGGCACCGACCGGCACCATCGTTCGAGTGATCAATATTCGACGCGGAGCGACCTGACTCCATGGCCTACGTCGACATCACGACTTCCCTATGAACCCGCAGTCGAAACGTATGCGACTTTGGCGATTCGATCAAGCGGCATCGCAACATAAGCAGGCCGTACGCGAAGCTGCGGATGCGTATCCAATGATTCGCATCATCGCGATCAAGGGCATCGCTCCACTTTTTGAGGGCACCTGAAAATAACGCCCGGAAAAAACGGGTTCTCGGCGCGCTTTACGGTGTTCTCGCATCGCCTCACAGCGGCCAGAGACAAATCGGCGTCGCATGCTTGGTGATTGCTTGGCGATTGTCGCGCACGTGTCAAAAAATATTCAACGCCGCGTGGATTCGATATGCCGCAAAAAATTTAGTCCAGACCATTCCGTAGCGCACAAAAAAGGCCCCGGCTTGCGCCGGGGCCTCTTGAGCAATGACTAAACGCAATATCGATAGATCAGAACGTGATGCTCCAGCTGTCGATACGGCCGGTGTCGCCAGCGGCGTTGTCGTTGGCGCGGAGATTCCAGGTGCCGTTCAGCGCTTCGCTCGACAGGTTCACGCTGTAGGTCTGGTTGATGTTGTCCGCGCTGCCGCCGGTGCGGTTATGCAGCACATACACGGTGCCGTCCGGCGCCACCAGGTCGACTTTCAGATCGCCCTTGTAGGTATGGACGATATTCACCGCAACCGGAGTGGTGGCAGAACCGTTGCCGGTACGGCCGGACACGGTGATCGGGCTGTTCACGGTCGCGTTGTCGTTGATCGCGAAGTCGGTCGGGTTGCTGTAGGTCTGCACACCGCCGCCACCACCGCCGGTTGTGTAGCTGCCGACCAGACTCACGCCGGCGAAGGTCGAATAGGCCTTCAGACGGACGAAGTACGTGCCGGCGGACGGCGCAGCGAAGGTGCAGGTTTCAGCATTGCCGCCGGTGAACGGACGGCAGTCGTAAACCGTGTCGGTCGGCGCGGCGCCGAACTTCACGTACATGTCGACATCGCCGGTACCGCCGGACGTCGTGAACGACAGATTGCTCGCGCCTGCAGGCACGATCATCGTGTAGTTCAGCGAGTTGCCGGTGGTCGCGGTGAGGCCGGTGACCGGAACGCCATTGGTCAGCGTGGTGCCGCCGCCACCTGCAGTCACCGTCACCGAACTGGTTCTGGTGTTGATTGCGCCGATGTTGTCGGTGACGGTCAGGGTGACCGTGTAGGTACCGGCTGCAGCATAGGTCTTGCTGGGGCTGGTCACGGTCGAAGTGGTGCTGTCGCCGAAGTTCCAGCTGCGCGATGCAATCGTGCCGTCGCTGTCGGTGGAAGTGTCGGTGAAGTTGGCCGTCAGCCCGCTGGTGGTGAACGTGAAGTTCGCGACCGGCGGAACATTGGCGGGCGGCGTACCGGTGAAGTTCTGGCCGGTGACGTTGGCGCTGCTGACAGTCACGCTACGGTTGACCGGCGAGAACGTGTAACCGCTCAGCGACGGGGTCAACGTGTAGGTACCGTTGGCCACACCGGACAGCGTGTACGCACCGGTGGAGCTGGTCGTGGTGCTGGTGGTGCCATTGCTGACAGTCACGCCGTTGATGCCCGCGCTGGCGGCCGTGGTGATGGTGCCGGAGATGGTGTACGTGGTCACGCCGCTGCAGGCCGGGAATTTGAAGTCCTGGATGCGGGTCTGCCAGCTGCCGGTCGGGCGGTACATACCGACGAACCAGAACGTGCAGTCGTCGACCGGGTCCACCGTCATCTGGTAGTAGTCGCCCCAGCGGCCGGAAGTTTCGGCTGCGGCACCGATGGCGATTTCGTTCTCACCCAGAGACATGACGCCAGCGGCATCGGCAGCGGTGCGGCCGGTGTAGCCCAGCGTGGCGAACTTGGTCGGCGTCGTCGTCTTGGTGACGTTGTAACCCATGCCGATGTTGCCGAACTTGTCCATCGCGATCGTGCCCATCAGGTGATGGGTACTGCTGTCGCCCGGGCTGAAGGTGCCTTCCTGGAACAGCGTCCAGGCACCGGCGCCCACCTTGCGCAGTTCGAACCAGCGGATGCCGGAGTCGACCACGGTGCCGGTGCGAGCTGGATCCTGGTTGGTGGCCAGCGTGCCGACGATCGCTTCATGAGTGCCCATGTTGCGATAGACGAGCTGGTTGAGCAGCACTTCGCGAATCGGGTCGAGGCGCGAGGTGGAGCCCGGCTGCGGCACCGTGGCGAACGTCGAATAGTCGCGGAACCAGGTGTTGAACTCGGTGACTGCGATGCGCGGCAGCGCGGTGATGCCGCTGTTCGCTGGCGTATTCCAGTCGATGTTCAGTTCGTACAGTTCCAGGAAATCCTGAGTACCGTTGGCGGCGGCGTCATGGGCTTCGTCGTCGTTATGACGGGCGAGCACCTGCTTGCGGCCCGCAGGCGCTGCAGTGGTGCCGTAGAAGGTGCTCGGGGTCATGATCTGGAACCCGTAACCCGGCAGATTCACCACGCTGCTGAAGCGCTGCGCCGCACGCGCGGTCGCGCCGGTCAGCATGTTCGCGCGGTCGAACGCGTAGATTTCGGTGCCGGCCTGGCTGCCTTCATTGGTGCCGCAGACATAGGCGTCGTTCCATACGCCGCAATGCGGGTAATCCGGCAGCACCGGCGTCGCATACCGGTAGAACCACCAGCCGCCGCTCACCGGGTCGGACGTTTTCGACACGAAGGTGCACAGACCGGTGTCGTCCATGCTGAGCATGAACCAGCGACCGGCCTGGCGATCGTAATGGATCAGCGGATCGCCGCGGTCGCTGGTGCAGGAATCGCCTGCAGGCGCCAGCGAACCGAACGTGATCGGACCAGCCGCTAGCGTGCCGGACTTGTTGTAGATGTTGAAGTACGTGCCCGAGCCGCCGCTGTTGACGGCATAGATCACGTGGTTGGCGCCGACTTCAACCACCGGATCGCCGGGGCTCACGCCGGTGTTCGGATTGTTGATACTGACCCGATTGCTGGCGCTGGTGGAAGCCTTGGCGCGACGCGCATTCGGGCTCTTGTCCCACAGGTTCTGCAGCTCGGGCAGACGGTCCGAAGCGGTCGGCTTGTCGGCCGGCGCGTGAGGCAGTTTGCTGCCGATCGGCGTGTACTGGCGACGATGCGCTTCGCGGATGCCCATACCCGGGGTCCACGGTTTGGCCTTCGGCAGATTGCGCAGATCGACGCTGATGTTGTGCGCAGTGACCGGCTGTCCGATCTGCGGACGGGTGGGATTGCTCGATTTACCGCTCTTGGGCGGTGCGGCCATGACGGCGCACGGCAGCAGCAGCATGATTGCCGCCGCTTTCATCGCACCTTTGAATGTCACTCGTTTCATTGCTGAGTCCTCAACACATGAATGTGGATAGATCGGAATCGCCCCGTCCTGCATGTTCGGAACGAATATTTTTGAAGCAAACGCGACAACACGCGGCATCTCGCTCCATCGCCAGGCATCCGGCCCGCGGTGTGGAATCGAATGGCGCTTATTCGGGATCGACGAACACGCCCTTGCGCTGCAGGCGGACTTCGCTCACCAGACTTTCCAATATCAACTGCGCCTTTTCCTGTCCGGATTTCGGCGCGCCGACCACGGCGGTCGCGACTTTGTTGGGCTCCTCGCCGTCGCGGTGTTCCACGGTCAGCGAGTAGTCGGTCGAAAACTGATGCGACGTCGACAGCCGCACTTCGGCGTCGAGTTTATCGCTGACATTCACGGTCACGCCGCCGGTGCGGCTGACAATACGCTGCACCGAACCGGGCCGCGCACCGTCTTCCAGCGTGACCTCGATCCGTCCGTCGCCGGTGCGCGCCTGCACAGTGCCGTCGGTACCGCGCACCGCGATCTCGCCGCTGTCCGTCGCAAGATCGATATCGCTCTTCATGCCGCGGCTTTCGATCACACCCGCCACGGTGCGCACCGTCACCGGATGCGCTTGGGGCACATACAGCACCAGATCAATGCGCTGACCTTCGGCCAGTACGACGCCTTCGGGCAATTGCGGAACCACGTTGAAGCGACCGTCACGCGCCGCGGGCTGGAAGCTAATCACGGCAGCACCGTCCGGCTGCTGCACGGTCGAACGGATATCCAGCTGATGCTCGTAACCACCGAACCGCAGGTAGACGCTGCCATAGGGATTATCGACCTGGATGGCCTGCCCTGCAGGCAGTTTGAAACTGTCGTCGCGACGCTGCGGCTCCTGCATCTGCATGTCCTGTTGAGCGGGCTCAGCGGCCAACAGCGTTGGCGACATCGCTGAACACGCGGCAAAGCTGCAGGCGGCAAGCGACAAAAGAGTGAATGAACGCGCGGTCATTGGCGAAAAACGATTGGGCATGTCGGCATGAACTCAAAAACGATAATCGGCGGTAAGGATGACGTTGCGGCCGGGTTCGTCCAGGCCGGAACCATGTTCACGATATTGCTTGTCGGCAAGATTTTCGGCGCGCAGGGCAAGCTCGAACGCGCGGTTGATCTGCCATGAAACGCGCGCATTGAGCGTTGCCCAACCGGCAGTGCCATCGGGATTGATGCGCGGATCGATCCGGTCGCGATCGCTCAGACGCACTTGGCTGCTGGCGTAAAAACAATAGGCTTCCAGACCCAGCGATTCGCGCAGCTGCCAGCGCGCGCCGAGTTTGCCGAACAGCGGCGGAATGCGATCCGCTGGCATCGTGCCGCTGTCGGTGTCTTCATCGCCGCGCGTATACGTGGCCGTGGCATATAACTCAATATCGGGAGACGGCATGCGGTAGCGCGCGCCTGCCTCGATGCCCCACAGGTCCAGTCGCGCGACGTTGCGGTTCTGCACTTCCAGCGCGCCTTCGACGGTATTCCCGGTCAGCACACTGGTGATCTTGTCGCGGTAGTTGGAACGGAACGCAATCAATTCACCGCTGTAACGCGCGCCGCCGAACTTCAGACCGGCGTCGATGCTGGTGACGTACTCGGGCTTCAGATTCGGATTGGGCGTACTGTAGCGATTGCCCGGACGCGGGCCGAAGATGCCGAGATCGAAAATATTCGGCGCACGAAACCCGCGGCCGAGGTTGGTGACCAGGCGCACATCGTCCGACAGCGCAAACGCCATGCCGACGTTGCCGGTGAGATCATCCGGCGTCAGCGACACGCCCGGCGTGGTACCGATGGACGGAATTGAAATGTCGTAGCGGCTGTAGCGCATGCCGTAATTCAGATCGAAGCGGCCGCGGCGCCAATCGTCGCCAGCGTAAACGGCCCAGCCGTCCATCCGCGAGCCGTCGGGAAAACGCGGCGCACGCGTACTGACTGCGCCCGTGTCGATATTCAGACGGCTTTTCGACGCATCGACGTCATCGCGGTAGTACTCGAAACCGTAGCTCAGATGATGCTCGCTGCCGATGCCTTTGCCGAACTGGCCCGAGATACCCGTGGTCGTATCGCGATTGCGCTCGCGCTCCAGATTCGGCGTGCCGAATGCGCGGGTGCGACGGTCGTCAACGATGATCTGACGCCCGAGATGCAGCTCGGCGCTGTCGAACAGCGCATTGGGCTTGTCGATGCGCCAGCGCAGCTGCGCGAAACGCCGCTGCTGCGGCTCGAAGAAAAAAACCGCGTTCTCGGGCGCGCTCTGGCCGAAGCCCGGCACCAGTGCGTCATGCCGCGGCGTGCGCGGCTGTTCGGAGTACTGCAGGCTGAACATCAGTTCGTGGCCCGGCGCGATATCGGCCTGCCATCTGGCATCGCCGCTACGCTGCCTGAAGCCGGTGAACGGCCTGGTTTCACCGTCGCCGCTGCGCAGATCGTTGACCTCCTGTGAAGTCATTCCGATCGAAAACGCCATGCCTTCGCGTCCGCCAGCGATCTGCGCGCGAGCGATCAACGCGTCGTCGGCGCTGGTGGCGATAGCGCGCAAACGCCCATTCCATGTCCAGGCGTCGCCGTCGAAATTCAGTTCCGGGGTGAGCATCTGCACCACACCACCCATCGCATCGCCGCCGTACAGCGTGCTGGAAGGCCCTCGCACCACTTCGATCCGATCCAGATGCTGGCCATCGACCAGCGCGATGTACTGGTTCGGCGCATTGCGGAAAATCGCGTTGTTGAGGCGGAAGCCGTCGAACAGGTGCAGCACTTCCGAACCCTTCAAACCACGCACGATCACTACCCCCTGCCCCGGCGTGGTCTGCTGCACGAATGTGCCGACCTCACCGTGCAGCGCATCCATCGGCGTCTGCGGCGCGATCTCGCGCAACCGCCGGCCACCGACAATCGTGGTCGCTGCGGGCACGTGCAGCGTGGACTCGGGCCGTCTGGTCGCGGTGACCTGCACGGTGTCGAGACACACGGCGTCTCCATCACGGCACTGCGCGCTGGACTGTGCGCCGTCAGCCGCCAAGGCCTGACTGACCGCAAGGGCCAGCATGATGATCACCACGATGTATACGACGATCCGCATTGCTTCGATCAATCTCCGAAACACCAAAAAATTAAAAAATGAAAACAGAAATATCAATACTGCTGACACACGCTTGAAACGAAACTGCTGAAAGCACATCGCTGAAACCACACTGCCTACAAAAGCAAACCCCTCCCCACCAACGGCGGGGAGGGGTTGCGTTACCGCATCAGAATGTCACGCTCCAGCTGTTGATGTAGCCCACGTCTCCGCCGGCGGCGTCGCGCACCCGCAGGTTCCAGGTACCGTTGAGGGCTTCGGTCGACAGATTGACCGTATAGGTCTGGATGATGTTGTCGGCGCTGCCACCCGTGCGGTTGTGCACGTTGTAGACACTGCCGTCCGGCGCGACCAGATCGACCACCAGATCGCCCTTGTAGGTGTGGACGATATTCACCGCAACCGGCGTCGTGGCGGAACCGTTACCGGTACGACCGGACACCGAAATCGGGCTGCTCACGGTCGCGTTGTCGCTGATCGTGTAATCGGCCGTATTGGTGTACGTCGTCGTGCCGCCACCGCCGCCGCCCGTCGTGTAGTTACCGACCAGACTCAGGCCTGAGAATGCCGAATAGGCTTTCAGGCGGACGTAGTAGGTGCCGGCAGACGGTGCTGCGAACGTGCAGGTTTCGGCGTTGCCGCCGGTGTATGGACGGCAGTCGTAGACCGTATCGGTTGGCGCACTGCCGAACTTCACATACATGTCGGCATCACCTGTGCCACCGGAGCTGGTGAACGTCAGATTGGTCGCGCCCGCGGGCACCACCAGCGTGTAGTTCAGCGAATTGCCGGTGGTGGTGCCCTGACCGGTGACCGCAACGCCCTTGGTGAGGACGACCGTAGCCGGCGGCGGCGTGGTGCCACCGCAGCTCACGCCGACCGCGGTGAAGGCAGCGGTGACGTTGGCGACCGTGAAGCCGAGATCGGTGGCCGCCGTCTGCACGCCGCAGGCACCCTGGTTGAAGTCGGTGCTCGCGGTCCAGTACAGATCATTGGCACGTGCGAACACCTGGAACGCCTTCTGCGTATTCCACCCGGCGGTAGTAGCCAGAGTGTAGAACGCCTTGTTGTACACGCCGGACGAGTAATGCACGTCCATACCGGCGGTGTAGTTGGCGGCGTTGCCGATGGAACGGCCATCCTGCGGCGGATTGGCCATGTAACGCAGTGCGCCGGTGGCCTTGAAGATATCCGCGCCGACCAGGAAGTCGTTGGTACCTTTGTTGTAATACTCGGCCGCTTCGCCGGCAATGTCGGAATACGCTTCGTTGATGCCGCCCGACTGGCCGGAATAGGTCAGATTCGAGTTCTGCGAGGTATAGCCGTGCGAGACCTCATGCGCGGCCACATCCAGGCTGACCAGCGGATAGAACGTGGTGGCGCCGTCGCCGAAGGTCATCGCCGAGCCGTCCCAGAACGCGTTTTCGTAGTTGGTGCTGTAGTGCACGCGCATCGTCAGCTGGAAGGTCAACGGCGCCTGATTCATGTAGGCCTGATACATGCCATAAATCACGCCGCCGAAGAAATGCGCATCGTTCAGCGGCGAGAACGCGCCGTTGATGGTCTTCACCGTGTTGCGCGGACAGGTGTACGCGAATGCGGTCGTACCGGACGTACCGCCGTTGAGGTTGACGGTCTTCACGTTGGCATTGTTCATGGTGCAGGTGGTACCCGACTGGGTCACGTCCATGAAGCCGAAGTTGGTGCCGTATTCGTATTGCCCGGTCTTGTTATTGCCGCCGGGGCCGGTGCCGACCAATGCGTGCTGCAGGTTGTCCCACCGATTGAGCACGCTGCCGGTGTCGGCATCGACGATCACGGTTGGGCGTGTCGGCGAACCACCTCTGCGGGTGTCGGCGAAGTACGACACGACATAACTTTTGCGCGCGCGGCCATCGTCGTCGATATAAATCATCAGCTGCGATTTTTCGGCATCCGTGCGCATGAAACCGACGCGGTTGCCGAGGCCGGCACTCTTGCCGATGGCAAGCGCGCGATTGTTGCTGAGGCGCGGACGGCCCGCCGGAATCTCGCTGGCGAGACCATCGACTTTGCGGCCGAACAGGGTGCGGACATTGCCGCTGCTGTCTTCGTTGACGATCACGTGTTCGCCGAAGATCGGCAGGCCGCGGAACGTCTGCTGATAGCGGTGATTGCGCACGCCGCGGTCGGTTTTGCGGTCGAGCAGGAACAGACGCGAGTCGGCGTCCAGGCCAAGCGCCTGCGCATGACGGCTGTGGGCCATGCCCACCGTGCCGGACGCAGCAATGGCGGCGTTGCTCTGCTTGACGCGGGCCATGTCCACGCGATGCAGGTCAGTGCGACCCGCCGCCGAAGCACCCGTGGCCACCAGAGCCAGCGCAGTCGCGGCGGCCAGTACGTTCAGATGTTGATATCGATTCACAGCTCTCTCCCTGACGCGTTGTGATTGAAATGCCGCTGACGGCGCTCGCGGTTATCCCCCCACTCCATTGATCCACGCACTCCGGATCAGGGCCTGACCTTGAGATAGAGGCCCCAGGAACCGCGTAGACATAACGGGGTCGCCCGCCTGACCCGCCTGCGAGCAACTGAACCGACCCTAAGCGGAACTGACGCAGTGCGTCAACTGTTGACCTTAAAAGACCGCCCGCTGTCGCGTGACCGGGGACAGCCTGTCAAAGAAATCGCGATTTCACAGGCCAATATGAGATTCCACTCACGGTATACAGCGGGTTGAGAATCACTGCATACGATTTCTGCTGCGCTGCAGCATGCGCTTGCGCCGATTGGTCGCTCGCAGCTGGATGCGAACATCGACACCGGATTGTCGGGATTCGAAGGCGCCTTGCGGTTTTGTCGACCTGCGCATCACCCAAAAAAGAGTCCCGGCCAGGCCGGGACTCTCGTTGGACAAATGACGACATGTCCCAACGACCGCCGAAGGCGGCTATTGGAAGCAACCTGTCAGGGCGTCCGCGTCGCCTTCAGGGTCACGCCCGAATACGCCGAGTAGGCGCGGACATTGGCGTAATAGATGCTGCCAGCGGCCGGGTTGGTGATCGTGCAGGTTTCGGCGTTGCCGCCGGTGTACGGACGGCAGGTGTAGGTCGTCGTGGTCGGTGCAGCGCCCAGACGGACGTACAGGTCGGCATCGCCGGTTCCGCCCGAGATGTTGAACACCAGGCTGGTGGTGCCGGCCGGCACCGTGACCGAGTAGGTGGGCGACGTGGTGTTGGTCGCCTGCGACGGCAAGGCCACATTGAGCACGACGGTGCCGCCGGAAGGCGGTGTGCTGGCGCAGCTCACGCCAACTGCAGTGAACGCCGAGGTGACGTTGGCGACCGTGAAGCCCAGATCGGCGGCTGCCGTCTGCACGCCGCAGGCGCCCTGGTTGAAGTTGGTGCTGGCAGTCCAGTACAGGTCATTGGCACGTGCGAACACCTGGAACGCCTTCTGCGTGTTCCAGCCGGCGGTGGTGGCCAGGGTGTAAAACGCCTTGTTGTAGACGCCGGAAGAGTAATGCACGTCCATGCCGGTGGTGAAATTGGCGGCGTTGCCGATCGAGCGACCGTCCTGCGGCGGATTGGCCATGTAACGCAGCGCACCGGTGGCCTTGAAGATATCCGCGCCCACCACGAAGTCGTTAGTGCCCTTGTTGTAGTACTCGGCCGCTTCGCCGGCGATGTCGGAATACGCTTCGTTGATGCCGCCCGACTGGCCGGAATAGGTCAGATTGGAGTTCTGCGAAGTGAAGCCGTGCGAGACCTCATGCGACGCGACGTCCAGGCTGACCAGCGGATAGAACGTGGTGGCGCCGTCGCCGAAGGTCATCGCCGAGCCGTCCCAGAACGCGTTTTCATAGCTGGTGCTGTAGTGCACCTTCATCAGCAGCTGGAACGTCAGCGGCGGCTTGCCGATGTAGGCGTTGTACATATTGAAGATCACGCCGCCAAAGAAATGTGCATCGTTGAGCGGCGAAAACGCGCCATTGATGGTCTTCACCGTGTTGCGCGGACAGGTGTACGCGAATGCGGTCGTGCCCGACGTGCCGCCGTTGAGGTTGACGGTCTTCACGTTGGCGTTGTTCATGGTGCAGGTGGTGCCCGACTGGGTCACGTCCATGAAGCCGAAGTTGGTGCCGTATTCGTATTGCCCGGTCTTGTTGTTACCACCGGGGCCAGTGCCAACCAGAGCGTGCTGGATATTGTCGAACTGCTGCAGAATGCGGCCGGTGTCGGCATCAACAATCACCGTCGGACGCGTCGGCGCACCGCCATTACGGGTGTCGGCGAAGAACGACACGACATAGGCCTTGCGGGCACGGCCGTTGTCGTCAATGTGGATCATCAGATCGGATTTTTCGGCAGAGGTGCGCATGAAACCGACGCGGTTGCCCAGGCCGGCGCTTTTGCCGATGGCGAGCGCGCGATTGCTGCTGAGGCGCGGACGACCGGCCGGAATCTCGGCGGCAAGGCCCGTGACTTTCTGGCCGAACAATGTACTCACATTGCCGCTTGCGTCTTCATTGACGACGACGTGTTCGCCAAAAATCGGCAGGCCGCGGAACGTCTGCTGATAGCGGTGATTGCGCACGCCGCGATCGGTTTTACGATCAAGCAGTAACAGTCGCGAGTCGGCGTCCAGGCCGAGTGCCTGCGCGTGGCGGCTGTGATCCATGTCCACCGTGCCCGACTTGGCGATGGCAGCATTGTTCTGCTTGATGCGGACCATGTCCTCGCGGTGAAGATCCGTGCGACCGGCCGCAGAAGCGCCCGTGGCGACCAGAGCCAGCGCTGTCGCGGCGGCCAGTGCATTCATTTGAAGGTATCGATTCACAAATTCTCTCCCTAAACATCAATGTGATTGGAATATTCCTGTTGCGGTAGCCCCCGCATCCGCCAAGTCATCGTTTCAAGCCGGCCACCCGAAGGGCAGGCAGGACTGAAAACAGTGCTCAGCGAAGCCATCCGGACAGATCCTTATCGGATGGCAACATTGACCGTAGTCGTAACCGACGCATGGCGTCAACTGCCGGCGCGCAATCGCACGCCTGTTGCTCACGGCGAGTGACGTCGTGCCGCATACATGGCGAATCGCACGCCTCAAGCCGAGACAGCATTCACGCTATCGCAGCGGTGCGGACGCACCGGCGGTGATCCTTGCCGCATCGCAATAGCGGCTTGCGTCAAGCGCTGGACAGCGCTCGCACATGGATAGCCCGCTCTCGCAGCGCACGGCGGCTCGGGCCGGTGCCTGGTGTCGGGCTCAATGGTGTGATCCCGAACGAGGGCGGAGCCTGGGGAGGGATCTGCTTGTGGCCGGTGCGTACAACACCAGATCCATTCACTCGCTGCGCGACTGTTCGGGATGACAGATGCCGGCTTCAGAGCATGCCTGTCTGTTCAGAACATGCCTGTTTCAAGCCGGGCAACCTCGGACATCATGTGGCGGCCCCACGGCGGATCGAAGACCAGCTCGACATCGGCCTCGGCAACAGTAGGAATCATCTCAAGCTTGCAGCGCACGTCGTCGACCAGAATGTCGCCCATGCCGCAGGCCGGGGCGGTGAGGGTCATGCGCACCTCAATCCGACGCTGGCCGTCATCAGCGCGCACCACGGTGGCCTCATAGACCAGCCCAAGGTCGACGACGTTGATCGGAATCTCCGGATCGAAGCAGGTCCGCAGCTGGCTCCAGACGAGGACTTCGACCTCGTCGTCGCTGGCACCCTCGGGCAGTTCGATGGCCGGCGGCGGCTCTTTGCCGATGGCATCGGCGTCCTGACCCGCGATCCGCATCAGATTACCTTCGACGAACACCGTCCAGCTGCCGCCCAACGCCTGGGTGATATAGCCGAAGCTTCCGGCGGGCAAAGTCACAACGTCGCCCGCCGGCACCAGCACGGCGGCGCAATCGCGTTCAAAACGGACGGGTTCACTGCTGCGGGAATACACGTGGGGTCAGGGCGCGGCGAAAAAGTCGCGGATTCAGGCGCTTGAGGTGAGGCCATTCTACCGGACGGGCTTGCGGTCATGTCCCTGAGTTATAAAGGCCGGGTTTTCTGCCCGCTTGGTCCACCCGTTTGATTCAGCGGCGCCGGGTCGATGGCCGTCCGGCGTCGCACCTTTAGATTCCTCATGGAGAGCCTGCCCCATGTTCCACAAAACCCTCACGTTGCCGCCGATGCGCCGTCGCAGCCTGTCTGTAGCACTCGCTGTCGCCCTCACCGGGGCTGTCGCCCTGCCCGCCCAAGCCCAGGACAGCGCCGCAAACGGTGCCGACGAATTGGACCGCATCACCGTCACTGCGCAGAAGCGCGAACAGCAGATCCAGGATGTACCGCTGTCGATCAGCGCCTACTCCGGTGATTTCCTGCAGCAGCAGGGCATCAGCGATTACGGCGACCTCGGCACCCTGGTGCCCGGTCTGGAAGTGCAGACACAAAGCGTGAGCAACCCCAGCATCTCGATCCGCGGCATCACCGCCGATCTCGATGACCCCACACAGGAACCGCGCATTTCGCTGTTCCAGGACGGCGTATCGATCAGCCGTGCACGCGGCTCATCCGTCGAAATATTCGACATCGAGCGCGTGGAAGTGCTGCGCGGACCGCAGGGGACACTGTTCGGCCGCGCCGCGGAAATCGGTGCACTGCACTTCATCCAGAACAAAGCGCGCAGCGGCACTGCCGGCGGCTTCGAGTTGGGCTTGGGCAGTGATGACCAGCGCAAGTTCACCGGGTTTTACAACACCGATCTCGGCGAGAACGTGCAGGGCCGCGTCGCCGCCTTTTACGAAACCCGCGATGGCTACATCGAGAACCTGGATGGCGGCACGCTGCAGGGCAAGGATTCGCGCGCGCTGCGCGGCGCGCTGCACGTCGATATCGGCGAAAGCAGCGGCATTGATCTGCTCCTCAACTATCAGAAAGACACGCCGCCGGGCACCGGTTTCCGCAGCCAGGTCATTCCCAACGCACAGGGCAGCCTTGACCCCTACACCGCCAGTTCGCAGCGCGGCAATGACCTCGGCACCGACCGTGAAGTCTACGGCGCCACCATGCTCGGCGACTTCACGATCAACGACACATGGTCGCTGTCGACCATCACCGGCTGGCGCCGTTACGACGGCGTCGACAAGTTCGATGCCGACGGCTCGCAGGCGGATCTAATCGAATTCGACGAACGCACCAATGGCCGCCAATTCAGTCAGGAATTGCGCTTCAACTATGACAACGGCGGCAAGTTCACCGGTTTCGCAGGCGGTTCGTTCTTCGACGAAACATCGAAGCGCGACCTCGATTACCAAGCCGACGAACGCCAGCTGTATGCGCTGCTGTCGCCGACGATCAACACCAACCTTGCCGGCCTGCTCGGCAGCGGACTGGCAAATTTTTATTACCCGGTGCTGTCGGTGCTCAACCCCAACGCAACGCCGAACATCTCGCGCACAGCCACATGGCTGCCCGCACCGGGCGTGGTGCCGCCATCGCCTACAAATCCAGCCGGTTTCCTGCCGCTTCTGCTGAATCCCGACCACCGCGAAACCTTCGGCAACGATGTCGACATCCGTGCGTTTGAACTCTTCGCCGACGGCACCTGGCGGTTCAACGACGCCTGGTCTTTGACCTTGGGCGTGCGTGGCTCGCACGAAAGCGTCGAATACGGATATCGCGCCGATCCAGGCAATGCATCCAGCCTCGGCTTTCTGCTCTCCGGCCGCGGCACGCCGGCATGCAGCAATCCGCTGGTGGCCTGCACCAACCTGCTGTTCCCGGCCACCGCCGGCAGGCTAAGCGCCAGCGACAGCTTCAACTCATGGGTTGGTCGTGCAGTGCTGGGTTACACACTCAGCGACAACATCAATACCTATGCCAGCGTCTCGCGCGGCCGCCGCCCGAACATGATCAACGTCAGCGACCTCGGGACCGATGAAGTCGACGCCGAAATTGTCTGGAGTTACGAGCTGGGCATGAAGGGCGCCACTGCAGACGGTCGCTTCATCTACGATCTCTCGCTGTTTTACTACGACTACAACAACTTCCAGGCATCGGTGCAGAACGCCACGCCGCCGCCGTTCTTCGTCACCACCAACGCCGGCAGGGCACATGCGCTGGGCTTCGAGGCCTCGCTCTCCGGACGCTTCAGCGACAACCTCAACGGCTGGCTGAACTACGGCTACATCGACGGCGGCTTCAACGCCTTCGGCGACGACGGCAGCTATCAGGCGCTCGCCGGCAACCGCTTCCGGATGACGCCGAAGCAGTCGGTCTCGCTGGGCCTCGACTGGAATATTCCGCTGTCGGGCGGCAGCAGCCTGTACCTGCGTCCAAACTACAGCTGGCGCAGCCAAGTGTATTTTGAAGACGAAAACCAGCCGGGCATCGAGCAGGACGGCTACGGCTTGGTCAATCTGCGCGCCGGCTGGCGGTTTAACGCACAGTGGGAAGTCGCGCTGTGGGGCAATAATCTTGCCGATAAGCAATATCTCACCGATGCCGGCAACACCGGTCTGTTGTTCGGCATTCCAACCGTCATCGCCGGAGCCGATCGCAGCTACGGCGTAACGCTGCGCGCGAAGTTTTGATCGATCATGCAAAAAACACCAACGCCCGGCCGTGCATGCGCGGCCGGGCGTTGTCTGTTTTGTGGATCTGAGCTCCACGATCAGCGCATGACCTTCGCCGGATACGCGAATGTGCCGCGCTCCGTTACTCTGTGCGCATGACAACTACAAACACTGCACTCACTACACCGCGCAAACGCGTGATCGCACCGCTCATCCTTGCTGTCCTCGGTGTTTGCGGCATGAGTGCTGTCTGGACCCTGCTGGCGCTGATTGTCGACCGCCAGTGCGCGTGGATGGCGGTGCTGACCGCCGCCGATATCGCCCTGCTGTTGCGGCTCGGGCGGGCCGCATCCGGGCTGCCGCGCGCGGCCATCAATGTTGTCGCCACCCTCGCAACGATCCTGCTCGCCAACTGGACCATCGCCGCAACCCAGATGGGCGGGCCGATGGGGCTGAGACTGGTCGATTCAGTGCAGCGTCTCGGCAGCGATCACGCCCAGACCCTGTTCGGCCTGGCCAATCAGCCGGCCGAACTGGCGTGGTATGCGGTCGCAGTGATCGTCGCGCTGTGGCTGGGGCGCTGAGTTGATTGATTGAAGGTCTTCCGCTGCGGCGTGTCGTTCTAGCCGCCTGATCTGCACATGAAGTTCTGCTTGATGTCGATTTACGGAAGAGCTGGGCGGTTGTTTCACCGCAAGCCGAAACGCGGCAACAGCAATCCCGTTCGCGCCCGATACGCCGCCCATTCCGGATAACGCGCCATCCGCGCATCCTTGCGCAGCATGTTCGGCAGAAACACACCCAGCCACACCCACGCCAGCACCAGCCACGGCAGCCAATGCCCCGCGACGACGGCAAAACTCGCGTAGATCATCATCTCGCCGAGGTAATTCGGATTGCGCGTCCGCGCGAAGAAGCCGTCGACAATCAGTCCGCGGCGCGCACGCAGCACGAAAAATTTCTGCGCATCCGCACCCACCATCAGCGCCACGCCAAGCGCATAAAGGATGATGGCTGCACCGAGCACCACCGGCGGCTGCTCGATGCGCTGCGTGACGATCAGCCAGGGCGCGATCCAGTACGGCCCAAGCACGAACAGCCACGCGTTGAGCGCACCGCCGACCGTAATCTTCTTCTGCCAGCCCGGGTCTGGAAAAATCGATTCTTTCAACAGCCAGATCAGGCCATAGCTGCCGTGCAGACCGAGATATATCCATGCGGTTGGCGTCCACACATCGTAAATCGCCATCAAGGCGAATACGAAAAACAGCGTGCCGCCCTTCTGCAGATTGATCGCCCACGCAAAGGTGACGACCTTGGGACCACCCAGGAAGTCGTCGGTGAGGTAATCGCGGATCGCCAGAAAACGCTGCAGTGCCCGGTTCATGCGTTCATCTCAAAATGCAAGGCTGCCAGCCGAGCGGACATGATGCATCACTTGAAAATCATGAGGTGGGTTCATTCAGAAGACGACCTGCGCAGGACCACCAGCGCAATGCCGCCCACAATCGCCACCGACGCCAACAGCAATCGCGGCGTCATCGCTTCATCCAGCAACAGCACCGCGCCGAAGGCGGCGATCAGCGGCACGCTCAACTGCACCGTCGCCGCATGCGTCGATTTCAGCGCCGGCAACGCCGTGTACCAGATCGCGTAGCCAAGCCCCGACGTCAGCGCACCCGAGGCCACAGCGTAGCCGATACCACTGACATCCAACATTGTTCGACTCAACATCAATAGGCTCAAGGCCAACGAGAACGGAACCGCGCGGAGAAAATTTCCGGCGGTGACGCTGATCGGATTGCCTGCTCCTTTTCCGCGCAGCGAATACACGCCCCAGGCGATACCGGCGCACAGCATCAGGCCCGCCGAATGCAGCGACGGCGCGGCCAGCCCCGGCAACAGCAGCAGCACCAGACCGCACAGCGCCAGCATCAGACCGATCCACTGCAGCGGCAATAAACGCTCTCCACCCCACAAACCATGACCGATCATCGTTGCCTGCACTGCGCCGAACAGCAGCAATGCGCCCGTTGCGGCAGGCAGACTGACATACGCGAACGAAAATCCAGCGGCATACGCGAACAGCGAGAATGCCGAAAGCCAGTCCCCCGAACCCGCACGCGCCTGGCCACGCAGCCCCACAATCATCCACAGAATTAACGCACCCGACAACAGACGAATCGTGGTGAAGCTGGCGGCATCAATGCGCGTGTGGTCCAACGCCGCACGGCACAGCAGCGAATTGCCGGCGAAGGCGAGCATCGCGAGCGTGGTCAGCATCAATAAGCGCAATGACGACATCAGCACACCGTTATCACGGACAGAAACGTGGACATCGCGTCGGAAGATCCCCGAGTATCGAATCACACAGCCAAAAAATCGTCCAGCAAGCGTTTCGTTTGCCCGGACGACCGCACTATACTGCTCCGGCAGGGGATCACTTAATCATCAAGGATGCGAATCATGAAAACCCTTCGGAAGACACTGTTTTTCTCAACACTGCTGCTGCTTGTGGCGTCGCCCATCGCCAGCTCACAGGACGGCTGCGCGTTCTGCGAACTTCAGTTCCGCCAATGCGTCCGCAGCGGTACGAATGTCGACGTGTGCTGGGAGCAACGCGAAAACTGCTATGGCATGAATGGTTGCATGGCCCCCTGATCATCGCGCCAAAGATCCAGAACCCGCCCTGTGCTTCACCGAGATGCGCGGGGCCGGTTCATTTCTCATTACGACGCAGCTTGTCGGCAATGTGCGCTGACAACGCTGGCGCTGACGCCAGATACGTCGCAAACGGGCCTGCGATACAGTGGTCGACTACAGCTGACACATGCGGACTCGACAGACGGTCTCGGGTCGGCCGGCCATATTCCGGGTCATGAAGGCGCACGCAGACCACTGCGTTCAGGCCACACTTCAGAACGCGCTCAATGTGTTTACGGCGCAGTCCGCGACAGACATGGGGCAGCGCCTGTCTGGTGCCTGAGACCAAACCGCGCAACAACCCGTCCACATGCGTTCCGCCATCCGTGGTTCGCATTACATTCGCGAAACTCTCCAGCGACGTGCCCGGGGATGTGCCCCATACCGCAGCTGCTTCGACGATGATCGAATCGGCGGAGGATGCGCAGACGAACGTCTCGGCAAGCGGCTCATCGCCACAAGACATCTTGGACGCCTGCACATACGATACAAGCCCGTCGGGTGCGTGAAACCGATGCTCGCGCCGGTCTTTGAAACTCAGGGTCAATCGCGGGAACAGATATGACATCTCCTTGAGTCGCGCCAACACGGGCGTCGTATCCAGCCATGTCACCGGGAATATCTCAGGGTCGGGTGCGAATACGATGCGGGTGCCGGTGGTATCGGTCACATCGATCTCGCGCAGCTTCGACACCGCAAGACCTCGCTCGAATCGCTGGCCATAGCGTCGGCCGTCCCGACAAACCTCCAACGCAAGCCACGCCGATAGCGCACAAACCGCAAATAGGCCTACGCCGCGCGTACCGATGTGTTCATGAGGCGCATGACCATCGAGCGTCGGGCCCGCATGAAACGAGGTCAGCGCCTTCTCGGCAAAAGACACATCGTCGATCACATCCAGACGAATACCGCGACCGTCGTCTTCGACGCTGATCGCACCGTCCTCCGCGACCTCGATCGCGATGCGGCTGCAGTGCCCCGCCAAATGCTCATCCAGCGCATTCGCGACCACTTCCCACAACATGTGAGCCAGACCCGAGCCGTCCCAGAGATCGCCGATGTACATTCCGGGCCGCCGGCGTATGGCTTCAAGCGCATCCATCTTCAATCAACCCCGATGATTCAAGCCGCATCGCATGCGATCAATGTCCGCACCCAGACCCGTGGGGTGGCGGTGAGCGCAGCGAACCCCGCCATCACGAGATATCAGATACAGAGACACACGTTTTTCATGGTGGGGTTCGCTGCGCTTACCGCCACCCTACGTATTACTTGTAGAAATGCTGATGCGCCCAGAGCGACGTGCTGACATCAGGCGGCTCAGCGCCGTTCTTCCGGTACAGCTTGTTGATATTTTCCTGGAAGGCCTCGATGACATTCTGCTGGCCAATCAGTTTCGATTCGGTCAGATCCACCCCATTTGCGCGGGTCGTCAGCGCGATCTTGATTTCTTTGACGTCTTTGTATTGATCGAAGTTATCGCGGATATTGTCGTACAGCTTGTTGGTCACGGACTGGAGCTGCGCAATTTCCGGCCGATATCCCTGTATCTCGATCGTGTTGGTGAGCGGAGCGAGCTTCGCCATGTCGATACCGAATCGCAGCGAGCCGGCAGGATCTGCCGCAGACGACAGCCCCGCATCCAATCCAGCATCATTGATCTTGGTGAGCGCCCTACTGTAGGCACCGGTAATGATGTTCTGAACTTGACGATCCGAGCTTGAATTTTCGGCCAGCCCATTCGCTTTCTTGAAAGCGGACATCGGAAATATGTCCCTGCTCGGGTTGTCGGGCGGGACACCGATGTGATCGTCGACCACCACCGACTTGATGCCAAGCTCTTTCGCCAGCGCAATGGTGGGTTCGATGCGCTCCTTGATAAAATAATCGACTACTTGCGGATTTCCCCAGTTCGGAATGCCGCGATCGACCTGAGGCAGCGATCTGTCCAGATAGACCAGCCCACTGCCGGGCCTTTCCTTGTTGAGCCCCTGCAGGTAATCCGCGAACGGATTGTGCTCTGCGTCCGGACGTGCAGGATTGGCCAGCACCGGGCGCCCGTCAGACACGAAGAAGCGGATCTCGGGACGCTCCGAAGCCGGCACCATCTTGAGCGCTTCTGGAAGCGATTTGCGCAGCTCATCCACATACGAGCCGCCGAGTGGACCAGTCGTTTCGATCAGAAGCGTCTTGCCCGGCCCGAGGCTGCGCATGGTGTCGGCCAAGGCATCCGCCTGCTTTTCAGGCGTAAGCCCTATCAGATTTCCAGTGCGTGAGTAATAGACACTGGCATCCCGGGAATTGACCGGATGCTCTGGATTGTCGGAGATAGGCTGCTTGATGGTCGACGCGCGCTCCAAACCGAGCGTTTGCGGATCATTGGATGGCGTGCTTTGCGCTAGATTGGGCTGATCAAGCTGACCTGGTGAAGTGATGGGTAACGACGGCATCAGGTTGTCCTTGAATAAAGAGAGCCTGCGAATACTAAACGCTGGCAATTGGGTAAGGGTGATTTTTTTCTGCGTTTAGAGACACCACCAGAGGATGTCTATGCCTGACCACTGTTTTCGCCGCCACCCTACTCGCTCCCCACACGGGCCGGGATCGCAGCGCGGATCGTCGTAGGGCGGGCTGCAAACTGCCTATGGGTTTACGGCATCGACATTCCGGCGTTCAACGACGCGGACCGATAGCTTCCTGTTCAACGCTGCCCTGAACCATGCCTTGTCGGGTATCCGGGTTAGCCAAGGCAAGCTTCTGCGGGTCTTGCAGCAAATCGTGCATGCGCTGCGATGTTGCGCTCAGTGCGTTGGAATTGTCCTGTGTCCCCGGCAGCCAAGCGAGTTTCGCAGCGGCATTTCCAAGCTCGCCCTCACCGCCGATCACAGCCGCAGATTGCGCCCACCTGCTGGATTTGCGGTCTCGAACTCAACCAGCATCCTTTCGAGATTCTCAGCGCGTTGCTCAGGCGTCATGGTGGCATCCCTGTTTATGCGCGAGCGCTGATGATGAGCTGAGACACGCAGGCGCCCGGCGCCGCCGGATCACCGTCCCCGAACACATATGCCGAGACCGACACATCTCCACGGGTGAAGCGCCACGAATCCACACCACGAATGCCCTCGATAGGCTTCTCGGTGAAACCCGCTTTGCTGAGCGCGTGACTGTAATCTTGAAAAGTCAGTCCACAGACCGGCGTGGGATCGGCGTCGCCACCATTCTGATCGCTGAAAGAGAACAGCAGGCTATTCGGCTTCGCGCCCGGCGCAGCCGGAGGCATCGAACGCAGACCGTAATACCAGGCATCGGTCAGCTTACCGCTGAGGCCGTACTTGCTCTGGTCTGCCGACCAGATGTCAACCTTCAGTCCGGTTGTCTGCTGAATATGCTCTGGAACGATGTCCTGAGCGCTGCGTATGCTGTCGATGAGCTTCAGCATGCGACGACCGATGTCCTCGGCGTCCAAAGGCTGAGCAACACTTGTCATGGAAGGCTCCTGTGGAGAAGTTTTGGTCGCACGCGATGTGCTGTCGGCAGAAGGAAGCTTGCCGACGCTGACGCAAGCCGTGAACGCAACAACGAACAAGGCCACTATCGTCAGATGGCGTAGATCAGGAATAGCGTGTGCGCCTCGCACCATCGAGATAAGCTCCCATTGCTATCGCGCAAAGCGCGACACTTGATGGTGTGTGGACGCCATCGGACGAAAACTGGAAAAAGCGGCTCATAAAACGATCCTTGCCGCGACAATAAGCCAGCCCTTCCAGTGCAAAAATATAGGCCATGACGTCAAAGTCAAACCGGCCTGTCACAGCATCGTCTGGCGCAGACAGGCATATTGAAAATCATCAGATCGTAGGGTGGAGTAAGCGCAGCGATGCCCACCATCATGACGTAGCAGATTCAAAGACAACCAAGCGATACCGGGTTGTTCGGGTGGGCATCGCTGCGCTCACCCCACCCTACTCGCTGATCAGATAGACATCAGACGCGGCCATTGTTCAACTGTTCGACGGTGGGGTTGCGCTTCGCTTACCCCACCCTACTTGCTATTCGCCGATTGTGGGTGTCCCAGTCTTGTCCTTTCCAGCTTTGTACTCAGCCGCCTTACGGGTTCGGTACATAGGAGCCTTTGTTCGCGGCGATGAATGCGTTCAAGCGGGCCAACAGACCCGAGCTGGCGTTGCGAACGACGAAGTTCTGGGTTTCGTCCGGACCGTCGATCGGGTGGATGTCCGCCAACACCAGACCGCCTTCGACATCTTTTGCGTAGATGTCGCGGAGGTATTGATTGCTGATGTCGCCCTCTCCGAAGGCATCGACCTCGCGTTCCGCAAGCAGCGTCTTGACGACGTACTCCTGCGGGTGGTACTGGCCCATGGCGACCTCATCGACGTAGTGGAGCGTGCAGTCGGGGTAGCGCGTCTGCGCATCGATATCTGCGGTCGAACCGCGGGTCACGACGATCTTCTTGCCGACGAGCGAAGCATGATCATCAAACACCAGTTGCTCGGCAGTTCGGACCAGCAGCGACCGATTGACCCGAAAATAAGCGTCGCTCCAGGAAGCGCCCTCGCCCACGTACCGCGAATCGAGCCTGGTGATGCCGGCCGCGGCGATGTCGCATGCGTCCATGCCCGGCAGCGACCAGATGCCATCGAACATGCGATCGATGATGTCGAGCGCAAGCCCCTCGCTCTTGGCGAAGCGAGCCAGGAACGCCAAGTCCAGACCAACGAGTTCGCCGGCCGCGTTCTTGAAACAGACCGGCGCGAATCCGCCGTAGGTGCAGACCGTCAGGCGGCCTGGATGCAAAGGGGTGATGGTCGTTGCTTCGTCCGACATGATGATCTCCTGATGCAGGCGCGAAAGCCCGGTTGTCACGCATCATAGTCCCGGCGCAGCGCCGCTTCTACCCGGTGGGCTTGAGTCCGCCCACACGCTCTGCACTTCAGATTGTGGTTGTCCCAGTTTTCCTCAACCGGAACCGTAGGGTGGTGGTGAGCGCAGCGAACCCCACCATTGCGGCGCGCCTGATCACATAGACATCAGACGCTGCCATTGTTCGATTGTTCGATGGTGGGGTTGCGCTTCGCTTACCCCACCCTACTTGCTACCCTACGGTCCTACCTGCCTTGCGGGTTGAGATTTCTCTCTGCCCAATATTCGCTTAGTGTTTTCTTTTCCCCAACACGGATGGGCAACTGATCGGGGCTAGCTTTGAATTTGAGATAGCCGCCCAAGTCTCTTTCAAGAATCCCATAGCCTGCTTTCACATTTTCAAAAATAACAACACCAGTTTCGGGGCGCCCGGACTTAGGTTGATCTAGCTCTAGATCCAAACGCATAGCCAGCGCCTCATCCAGCGTACTAATTGGCACCCCATTTATTACAACATTAGTAACATTTAGATCATCAAGCTTTTTTATGAAGTAAAAGATTACAAGCTTGAGCGCCTCTTTTTCTGGAATATCCACAGTCAAGAGGACACTTCCTTTAGCAATTTTAACTATTTTGATATCCTCGTCCATGCTGAGCAAAACCTGTAATGCACTCAATAGCTTTTCTTGTTCTGTAGCTGAAAATTCCTCAAACCTCCTATTGATTCGTATTTCAACCTTCTTCCTTTGAGAAGTAACAGTAGGCTTTTTCTCATTTTTTAGAGAACTTATTGGGAATGGAGGGCTAACGATAGGATTCAAGCGAGACTCAACCGGAAAAGGAGGCGCGTTTTTTGGCTTTTTCCTGCCTGCAGTAACGCCATTTATCAAAATGCTGACCGCAGATTCTTCGTCTGCGGCTTTGAAGAGATCAATATAAACAATTGACGCAAGCAAACCATTTGGCTTTACGTCTGAAATTCGAACCGGTATTAGCTTCTTCCCAATACCAGACGGATCTTGCACAAAAGCAGCAGCCCACTCTGACGAGGGAAATGTTTTTTCTAAGTAGTCCTTCGAAAGCACAGCTATTGTCGCATCACTATTTTTGCTGGCATTTTGCATTTCCATAACAAAATTAGCACCAGGCTCAAAATCCCAAGACTGAACAATGGTGGAATGCCCAGCTTTTTCAAGTTGCCATGAAATCCATTCAGCCCACACCTGATCAGACTTTGTATAGCTGATAAAAAAAAGACTCATTATGTCTCCCTAGTCCTTAGGTTCAGTCACCGACCCAGCTTCTTGGTGTCTGAAACAGCCGGGCCCATGACCCAGTTCACAAAATCAATGCCCCCCATCCAACGCCTTAAGCTCACTCACCAACGCACTAGCCATCTCCGCCCCATCCCCATACAGCATCCGCGTGTTGTCCGCATAAAACAGCGCATTCTCGATGCCCGCGAACCCCGTGCCCTTGCCGCGTTTGATCACGATGGTGTTCTTCGAATTCACCACGTCCAGAATCGGCATGCCGTAAATCGGGGAAGCCGGATCGGTCTTCGCAACCGGATTCACCACATCGTTCGCGCCGATCACCAGCGACACATCGGTGTTGGCGAACTCGGGGTTGATGTCCTCCATATCCACGATCAAGTCATAAGGCACGCCAGCCTCGGCCAGCAGCACATTCATGTGCCCAGGCATACGACCGGCAACCGGATGAATCGCAAATTTCACTTTCACGCCGCGTTCGATCAGGCGCTGGCTGAGTTCCCAGATCTTGTGCTGGGCCTGCGCGACCGCGAGGCCGTAGCCGGGGACGATCACCACGCGTTCGGCGAAGGCCATCATCGCGGCCACGTCGCTGGCGTCGATGGGTTTCTGTGCGCCTTCGATGGCCGCTGCTTCGCCGGTGGCGCCGAAGTTGGAGAACAGCACCGAGTTGATCGAGCGGTTCATGGCCTTGGCCATCAGCCGCGTGAGCAGGATGCCGGCAGCGCCGACCATCATGCCGGCGATGATCAGGGCTTCGTTGCCCAGCACGTAGCCTTCGAACGCGACCGCGAGGCCAGTGAAGGCGTTGTACAGCGAGATGACCACCGGCATATCGGCGCCGCCGATGGGCAGTGTCATCAGCACGCCCAGCGCCAGCGCGGCGATGAAGAAGGCGACGATGTAGGGCACTTCCAAGGTGTGCAGCGCCATCGCGCCCAGCACCACTGCGGCGATGCCGACCAGCGCATTGACGACCTGCTGGCCCGGGAAGGTGTAGCGCTTGTCCATGCGTCCGTCGAGTTTGGCCCAGGCGATGACGGAGCCGGTGAGCGAGACCGCGCCGATCAGCGCGCCTATCACTGCCAGTGCGAGGGTCCAGACGTTGGGCGCGCGGCCTTCGGCGGAATACTTGAACAATTCGACCGCACCGATGGCTGCAGCCGACCCGCCGCCCATGCCGTTGAACAGGGCAACCATCTGCGGCATGTCGGTGAGCGCGACTTTCTTGCCCCAGTACCAGTTGGCGGCGGTGCCGATGACGATGCCGGCGACGATCAGGCCGATGTTGTGCAGGCCGGGCAGGAAGAGGGTGGCGACGGTGGCGATGAGCATGCCCACGCCGGCCCACTGGATGCCGCTGCGGGCGGTTTTCGGCGAGGCCATGCGCTGCAGGCCAAGCAGGAATAGTGTGGCGGCGACGAGGTAGCTGGTCTTGACCAGCAGCGACAGCACGTCTTCGGTGGTGAAGTTCATGCCTTGTCTCCCGGCTTGCCGCTGGATTTGGCGTCGGGCTTCTTGGACGACTTGAACATATCGAGCATGCGCTCGGTGACGACATAGCCGCCGGCGGCGTTGCCGGCGCCCAGCAGCACGGCGATGAAGCCGATGGCCTTTTCGACCGTGGTGTCGGCGTGGCCCAGCACCACCATCGCGCCGATCAGGACGATGCCGTGGATGAAGTTGCTGCCCGACATCAGCGGGGTGTGCAGGATCACCGGCACCCGCGAAATGATGACGTGCCCGGCAATCGCCGCAAGCATGAATATGTAAAGCGCTACGAAACCATCCGCCATTGCCGTTCTCCCCAGGGTCTGTCCGCATCATAACCGCGGCGTCGGGACAAACCAGCGGGTGATGGGCAGGCTGAGGCAGATGGCTCGAAGTCGTCAGCAAATTGAACCTGTCCCCCATTGCCAGACGCCAAGCTCACAGAGAGCACGGCGCATCCCTTCTCTCCGCTTTGCGGGGAGAAGGTGCCCGAAGGGCGGATGAGGGGCGCTCTTGTCATCTCGACTCAGCGTTTGAAGGCCGAAAAACGGAGATTCCGACCCGGGGCTGTCAACCGATGGGCGCTGAGGGCGTTTCCTTCCCCGCAGGTCTGCAGACATTCCCCGCCTCCCTCTCAGAAGGACAGCCCCATGCCGCTCATTGACCTTCACCATCCTGCTCTTCCCGGCGTGGCCGCAGGTTTTGGCCGAGCGGCCGACCCCGTCGAGCGCGACCGCTGGGACGGCAGGCACTGATTGACCACCGCTGTGGCCGACGGCAGCACCCCCGATGACCTCCCCGGCTTTAAGCTTGCGCGCGTGAGCTCCGATGACACCTCCACGCGCGTTTCCTCGGCCGTCCCCTCCCCGGTGGCGGCCGAGGACTGTTCTCTCGATACCTTTCTTGAGGGCATTTCGGCGCGCGCGTTCCGATTCGCCGAACTGGGGCTGCGGCACCGCGAGGACGCGCTGGACGCGGTGCAGGACACGATGATCCGGATGATCGGGTATCGCGAGCGGCCGGCGGCGGAGTGGACCCCGCTGTTCTGGAGCATTTTGCGCAGCCGGATCATCGATATGCAGCGGCGCAGCCTGTTCCGGATGCGCTGGCTGATGGCGCCAAGCAGCAAGACCGTGGACGACGACATGATCGACTGGATCGAACAGGCGCCCGACGATGCGCCCGGTCCGTCGCGGATGTACGACAACCGCGAGGCCTATCAATCCGTGGCCACCGCGCTGCGCGCGCTGCCTGCGCGCCAACGCGAGGCCTTCACCCTGCGCGTGCTGGAAGACTGCGATGTCGCCACCACCGCGCAGATCATGGGCTGCAGCGAAGGATCGGTGAAAACCCATCTCTCGCGAGCCCGCAACACATTGCAACAACAGCTGGAGGATTTCCGATGACTTCGGACAACCCGCACCAAAACTCACACACCGCGCTGGACGAGGCCGCACGTAGCGCGCATGTAGCCTCGCTGGACCGGCTCTCGCCTCGGGTGCAGGCACAGCTGGCACAGCGACGTCGCGCCGCTTTGACGCACAACACGCGCACGGCTGGTCTGCGCGTATGGCCGATGTTGGCACTGGGCAGCGCCGCTGCATTGACCCTGGCGATTGGGCTGTTCGTGCTGCGCGGCAATGATCCTGACGGCCTGCCGAAGACGCCCGAACCGGTGGTCACGGTCCCGGCGACCGACCCGGGGCCTGGCATCGATACAGCCCCAGACATCACGACGCCGCTGCTCACGCCAGATCCGCAAGTGGAGACGCCGCGCGTGATCGCCAGTCGCAATGCGCCCGAGACAGATGTCGATACTGTTTTCGTTGAAGACGGCACGCTGCCTGCGGATCTGCTGGCCGCGGAATTCGATACTGCGAATGAGGCCATTGGTTTCGATGCGCTGGAAGAAAATCCTGATTTTTATCTGTGGCTGGCCTCTGAAGAGGCGCAGGCCGACATGCCGGAGTCGCTATGAACCGCTCGCACTTTTGTCTCACTGCGCTGCGCACGACGCTGCTTGCTGTTGCGGGCGCCGCCTCCGTTGGCCTCGCTTTCGCTGGCAGTGCGTCGGCGCAGGCACCGCCTGATACAAGGCCGTCGCAGGCCATCCCGCAGCCGCCCGAATGGGAGCGTCTGTCGCCGGCGCAGCGCGAGGCATTGGTCGATGTCGTACGCGAGCGCTGGAACGCCGAGCCACAACAGCGCACGCGCATGCTGCAGCACGCCGAACGCTGGCAGCGGATGACCCCGGAGCAGCGCAAGCGTGCGCAGAAAGGACAGCGTCGCTGGGAACAGATGTCGCCTGAGCAGCGCAAACAAGCGCGCGCCAAGTTCGATCTGGGCCAGGATTTACCGCAAGAGCAGCGCGCTGCATTGCGCGAACAATTGAAGGCGATGACTCCGGAACAACGCCGCGAGTGGATGCGCACGCATCGCCGCAAACAGGCTCAGAAACCATGAACACGACCGTGCGCCGCAAACATCCTTGGCCCGGGCTTGCGTTCGTGGTGCTTGTGGCGCTTGGCGCTGCGTTCCGCGAACCGGCGCCCGCCGCCGCACAGCCGATGGCTTCCGATGCCGCCGCGATGCGTGAGATCACATACGGGCCGGATCCGGCGCAGCGTTTCGATCTGTATCTGCCATCGCGACCAACAGGTGCGGCGACGATTTTCTACGTGCACGGCGGCGGTTGGCGGCGCGGCGACAAAGCGATGCGCGGCTTGATCGAAGCCAAACAGAAACGCTGGACCGCCGCCGGCGTGATTGTAATTTCAACGAATTATCGAATGCTGCCCGACAACGATCCGATCGAGCAGGCACGCGACATCGCGCGTGCGGTGGCAAAGGCGCAGGCCACCGTCGCGGCACTCGGCGGAGACCCCAACGGTTTCGTGTTGATGGGGCACTCCGCAGGCGCGCACCTCGTCGGCCTGCTTGCGGCATCGCCGACGATGGTCGAACAGTTCGACGTAGCACCGTGGCGTGCCAGCGTACTGCTGGATGGTGGCGCGATCGATACCGAGACGACGATGCAGGGCCGCAATCCGCCGCTGCTGCAGGCGGCATTCGGTGACGACCCCGCCTATTGGCGCGCCGCCTCACCGCTTGCTCAGATCAATGCAAAGACTGCTCCGCTGCTGTCGGTCTGCGCCAGAGGTCGCGCCGATTCCTGTTCGGCCAACCGCAGTTTTCTCGACAAGGCGGCGCGTTTCGGCACCCGCACGCAGTTACTTGCCAAACCGCTTTCGCACATGGAAATCAACCGCGATCTTGGCGAGGACAACGACTACACCCGCGAAGTCGAAGCCTTCCTGCGCAGTGTCGGCGTACCGCTGCGCGGCTGAGTGCGGTTCGCAACAGCACGTTTGCATCAAGTCGTACGGTATCAAGAACAGCCGGCATTAAGCGCTGCCGCGATCAAGGGCAGCCACGACCTTCTATCACCAGCACGGCAGCGTACTGCGGAAGCGGCGCGATCTTGCCCGCAGCGGCCTGGCGTTTGGCGTCCTCGAGATAAATCCGCGGCCGGCCTTCGCCGTCAAGCTGTGGTGCATTGTTTGCCGGCTTGCGCCACACGCGGATCACCGCCTGCTGCGCCGGGCAGGCGGCATTGGGAATGCGGATAAGGTCGTTGAGAATCCAGCCGGCTTCGATCGAAGGACTGGCTTTCACCGGATCGACCAACCGCGCGCGGGGCTGACAGCGCTTTCCGGTGCGCGCAGCGCCGTAGCGATAAGGCGTGGCCCGGTCTGCGGCGGTATTGGTGGCGATTGCTGCGGTGAAACTGCCCTGCAGATACGCGCAGACTTCGGGAATGATGCGAATGGTATGAACCTTGCCGGGCGCCTGCGCAGGAAAGGATGCGCGCTGGATTTCAGGCTGCGGACCGGCGGCTTGAGCGCTCATGGACAGCGTGCAAACAGAAAGCGCACAGAGCGGAATGAGCATCGAGAAGCGTAAAAGCCGCATATCGCAGAATTCCTGATTTCAGAGGCGTGAAGGCCGGGCGCTGATGTGCGTTTCGGCGGATTGGGCTGCTACCCTGCCCTGAAGCGGCTGAACAGAGACTACCTGCACAACCACACCCTCTCAGAACCTGTTCAAAATGTATGATCTGGAAAGATATGTCATCCCGAACGAGGGCGAAGCCAGAGGAGGGATCTGTTTGTGCTCGTGGTGTCATAACAGCAGGTCCGTCCACCCGCTGCGCGGGCGTTCGGGATGACAGATGGATTGTCTGTTTGCAGTTGAGGGACATTTTGAACAGGCTCTCACGCACGCCTATTTGGCCTCTGATCGCCCCGTTGGTCAGCACATCTCGCACTTTCTAAAGGAAACACCATCATGGCCCGCTTAGCGCTCACCGCGATCCTCGTGTCGACACTCTGCCTGATCCTGTCCGCCTGCAACGACACAGCAAAGCCGGAGACCCAGGCCGCAGCGGCGCCGGACGCAAGCGCCAAAAACAAACCACAGACCGCGCCGGCGTGGCCGCAGTCAGACAAAGCCGTCACGCCGCTGATGCTCGGCAACGCGCTGCCGGATGTGACGCTGCACACGCTGGAAGACGCGCCCATCAGTCTGAAAGCAGCTGTCGGCGGCAAACCCGCGGTGCTGGTGTTCTATCGCGGCGGCTGGTGCCCGTTTTGCATGACCCAGCTCAGCGGCCTGCGTCTGATCCAAAAAGACCTAGAGGCACTGGAATTTCAACTGATCGCAATCAGCCCGGATCAACCGGCTTTATTGAAAAGAACCCTGGGCAGAGAAAGCATCGGCTATCGACTGCTGTCGGACCGCGATGCAGCAGCGATGCGCGCTTTCGGGATCGGCTACCAAGCGGATGCGGCAATGCTGAAAACACTGGCCGGCTACAACATCGACCTCGAACAGTATTCCGGCGAGAAACACCATGTGCTGCCGGTGCCCAGCGTGTACATGGTCGATGAGGCCGGCATCCTGCAGTTTTCGTATGTACATCCGGATTATCGGGTGCGGGTGCCGCATGAAGTGATTCTGGCCGCTGCCAAAGCGATCAAGGCGAACCGGCATATCGTCCAGCCGGAATAAGCGCTGCACAACGCCACTGCATTAGATAGCTCACATCAATGCCTGGAATCGCCCATGTTCAACAATCTCATTCCGAAAATTTTTCCTGACACTCATTAATCTCATCCGTCACTCATCAATCTCATCCGTAAAAATAAGTGCCTGAGCGGCGGTGCAACCCCGTGACCCCATAGAGTTCCGGCATGTTGAGGAAAAGCTTGGTCCAGTTTCTGGCCAGCGCGAAGCGATATCACCCAGTGACATCAAGCCAATCTCTTTCGGCGAGACATCTCTAAGATTGATGCACCATGCTCGGCTTCGGTTTGCGGCGGCTTCGTGAGCCTCGTTCGATGACGGTGCGGAGAGCACCATCACAATCCTATATCGCCAGCCACGATGCAAGCCTGGCAGGACAACGGCTATGTTATTGTGCTCGCTAGTACATCAGTTGTCGTGTCGAGGATCAGGATGACCCCGCAATCACCCGTTTCGCATTTGGACGCGTCCGCCGCAGCCGTCAACTTCAATCTCTTGGCGATCAGCGACGGCTTGGGCAACTGATGACCGTGGAATACGTCTGCACTCACGCCGCTACGCGCTGGCTTGCTGGCGAGAAGGCCAAGCGCCTCATCCGGCCTGTAGTATCGCGTCACATGCGTGCGGCCACTGCAGGCACCAGCGGAAAACTCAAGCTCCACCGCACCCATCGTAATCCGCACTGTACCCCGATGTCGACGCGATTGCGGGCGCTGCTTGCCGCAGATATGGTGCCTGATATCAAGCATTTGAGCCATCTGCTTGGCAAGGGTCTCGCAAACTGGTGCCGGAGCGCAACGCCATGAGCACGCCTGCCGGGCAGATCGTCGGTGCCCTCCAACTGGCGCGCATCATCAGGCGACTAAAAGAGCAGGTGGGCCCGGATGCATTGGGTGGCGAGACCATCGAACAATTCGTGCGCCGTTACTCACGCGTGCGACTGCCCAAGCTGGACCTGAACATACAGAGCAAGTATGACCCGAGCTGGCCACAAGCATTTGAAAGCGAAAAACGGCGGCTGCAGGCGGCATTGCCCGGAGAGGACGTGATCGGCGTCGAGCATATCGGCAGCACATCCATACCGAATCTTTCCAGCAAAAACATCCTGGATATCGCCGTGGCGATGCGCGCACCGCTTTCGATTGATCGCCAAGCCCAGGCTCTGGCGGGACTCGGATACCAAGCCTACGGCGAAAGCCCTATCGACCCGAGTTTTTCTTGGTTTTGGCGGATCGAAGGAGACGGAGCCAGTTCGTTCGTCGCTCATATCTGCCCCGCCGATAGCCAGAGGTTCGCTGACGTCAAGAACTTCCGCGACTTCCTGCGGGCATTCCCGGAAGAACAGCAACGCTATGTGGACCTGAAGCGCGAGTTGGCGGCCGTGCCCGGTCAGAGTTGGTTGGAATACAGCGTATTCAAGAAAGTCCTCGTCGTTCTTATCACTGCGCGGGCAAATGCGTGGACTACGATTCATGGCATGGCTGAAAACGCTGCTCCGACGCTCGCACACAACAACAACAGCGCTGACAAAGTATGAGTGCATCTGCCAATCTGATTGCACTGCACACTGTCGTACGACGCGAGATCGTCCGCATGATGCGTCTCTGGATACAAACACTGATTCCACCCGCGATCACAATGCTGCTGTATTTCGTTATTTTCGGCAAATTGATCGGAGATCGCATCGGAACCTTCGATGGCGGATTAACATACATACAATACATCGTGCCTGGATTGGTGATGATGAGCATTATCACCAACAGCTACGGCAACACCTCCAGCTCGTTCTTTTTCATCAGATTCAATCGCGCGGTGGAGGAGATGCTGGTGTCGCCAATGCCGAACTGGGCGATTCTCATCGGCTATATCATTGGCTCGGTGTTACGCGGATTTGTGGTGAGTATAATTGTATTATTGATTTCGCTGTTTTTTACTTCGCTGCATATCGCGCACCCAATGATCGCCTTTCTATCGGCATTGTTAGGCGCCACGATTTTTTCTCTTATAGGATTTATTAATGCGCTGTATGCGAAGACGCTCGACGATATCGCATATGTATCGACCTATGTACTGACTCCGCTTGCTTATCTCGGAGGCGTGTTCTATCCGGTTGACATGCTGAGCGAACCCTGGCAGGACATATCGCGAATCAACCCGATCCTGCACATGATCGGCGCATTTCGTTATGGTGTACTTGGTGTCGGCGACCCTAATGTTGGCATCGCTTTTACGGTGATGCTGACTCTTGCTGTGGGTTTATTTATGCTCGCGTTCATTTTGCTCGAACGCGGTGTCGGCACTAAATCATGAGCGTTTCGCAAAAGGACAAGTACAGCGGAGGCTGCAAATGATCTGTAACCAAGGACCGGGTATATCGCGACATGAAGCTAATCGATAACTGGCCGAGCAGGCTTGAGGCTGCTATGAAACAGCCGATTTATCGGGATGACACGCAAGAGGTGCGTGTGTGCGATGTGATCTGGCTATTCCAAGACGCAGGCATACGCGTTTTCATTGCCGGAGGCGCGCCAAGGGACTGGCTGACCGACCAGCCGAGCAAGGACATCGACCTGTGCCTGGATCGTCCCATAGAGGGCGCGCACCGGCTGTTGCGCAATGCCTATAGCGGTATCGACACGGTGCGCATGTGCAATGAGCGCTTCGGCACGTTGCGCTGGGGAGATGCGGCCTCGGGAGGGGTAGATATCAACATCCTGCGCAGTTGGAAGGATATCCGGAACGATGATATGTGGAGCACCACTTTCATTGCACGGACTGACCTGATCGAGGATGCACTGATGCGCGATTTCTCGGTCAATGCGCTCTACTACGACTGTCGCGAACAATCACTCATCGACCCTCTTGACTGCGGCATCGGGGACCTGCGCACCAAAGCGCTTCGGCTCATCACCCATCGCCGCGTACTGGACACCAGCTTCCGGACCACCTTTCGCATCCTCCAATTTCTCTGCCGGGGCTATTCCGCCACGACCAATGTCCTTGAACACCTGGAGCACTACGCCGATCACGATATTCAGGGAATGGGTGCACGTATCCATCGATGGGTCCCCAACCATTTCGGCGCGGACGGCGAAGATCTAGAGACGTTCAAGCGCCTCCTCTATACGCATGCCCGGCAGCAGGCCTCCATCGATACACTCGATTCTTTCTTCAACTGAGAGACAGATATGGACGTCGTGACCACAGCAGCGCCAAGCTCATTTCGTCGTGTATTTCAGGCAGGAATGTACGATGACGATCATCAACTTCTCGGCGGCACCGAAGCACTGCACCTGGTGCCCCATCGGGGGCGACTCTACTGCTCGTTGTCATACAAGCTGAATGCGTATCTGCCGCAAGATCCGTCGACAGGGGCACAGATCATTGTGCTGGACCAACCGGAAGGTAGCTGGCGGCTGTTTCAGGGCTATGAGCGCGCACATTGGCGGGTGACGCTTGAATCAGTGACCTTCACCGAAGACGGTCGCGGGCGAAAACTTGAGGCGCCCATATCGCTGCTGCTCGCTGCGCCTTCGGACAGCCGAGGCACCGTCTATGTGGATAGCCTGGACGACGACACCGGGACATGCACACGTACGCACCTGGGCAGTGGTTCCGGAGTGGCCAGCATCCGCAGCTTCTTCGTTTATCGTGACAAGGTGACCGGCCTGGAGCGCGTCTTCGCTGGCACGTCGCCCCTCGGTATATTCAGCGGCACTTGTGATCCGGAAATGCTGGGGAAAATCAGCTGGGATGACACCGCAGAAATGACTGGCTATACACGCCGCCCCATGTCTTTTACCGAATGCAACGGCCGGCTGTACGTCAGCATCAAGCCAGACATCTATCGACGCGTCGACGGACACAGACCGCAATGGGAGAAGGTCTATACGATCCCCGTTCCGCTGATCGTACCCAGCAGCGGGTTGCGCGGGCTCACGGCTATCCCCCGGCCCTCGGGCTCTGGCCAAGTACTGCTGGCGGCTTTGGAAGGAGATCGCTGCCGTATAGTGCGCATCGATCCCGAGGACGATTTCCGAGAAACATTGGAAATGGAGGTGCTCGATTTCCTCGGCGAGCGCTGGGGCCAGCGCCCTACCTACGGCGTGGTCGCATACGACGACTTCACTCCCGTGACCGATCCGGACACTGGCCGGACTTTGCTGTTCACGGGACTGAGCGCTACCTACAGCACCCAACTCGACACACATCCAGCGGACGCATGGGTACGCGATGCGTGGTATCTGATCCGCCACCCGGACGGACAGCGTTATGAGCTTCGCCGCATCGAATCCCAGGACTTGCAGCCCATACAGGAACTGGTCGCCGCCCGCAGCATCGCCGTGTCACCCTTCGATCCGACGATGCTGTACATCGGCGGCTACGACCCCAATGCCAAGCCATGCCGCCAGACCGCCTGGGTGTTCTCGGCGCCTATCGAAGCAGCGCTTGGCCAACAGTCACGGTAACTGTGAAAAAGCAAAAGAAAAACATAGGGTCAGACCGGCGTTCCCCGACCTCAAGAACATTGCATGATGAAAACCATACCACACGCCCCCGCTAATGCGGGGCGTGTGCGTCATCAGGACTACTGGGCTAATTCTGTCGCTGTTTGTCATGGGTCGTCCAACGCGCCGCTGCGGCTGGCGTATGCGCCGATGCTGGGCTTTGTCTTCGCACTCGTCGGCCTGGGTTTGTGGCCAATGAAATAAGACATTCATACTTCAGACTGATTGTATTTTGGAGTCAGTTCCGCATATAGTCAGGCACGCCCTTCCACAGCGCGGCAAAGGAAGCATACAGGCATGCTGGTCCGTTGATGGACCCTCACAGCCGAACCTACGATCCGGCCATCCGTGATCGCGGCCAAAGGAATGATTTTTCGCAAATGGATGCTCAGTCCCCCTCTTTACTGGCTGTCCGGACCGTTTTTGCGGCCGCCGATCACGCAGCATCGAAATCTCCCGATTTTATGGCTGAAACCGCTTTTTCCGAGCGGCTCACCGAATATCTGGCGTTGCAAGGTTCAACGACGTTCTTTCTGCAGGCCATCTCCGGAATGACGGTCGAAGTCGAAGTACTGCATCAGTATGTCGAGAAGCTCCCCGACAAGGGGGATATTCTGCGCCGCCTTTCCCGACTGTACGTGCGCCACGCGCGGAACATCATTCTTGTCGCAGAGTCCGCCGTCCAGTTGTCTTTCCTCGACGCCCGGCAGCAGCAAACACTCATCGCTCGCAAAGAAGGCATCGGCAAATTGCTTGATCCGGGCAATTGCGGTCTGCTCAAAAAAAACGATATCGAAACCGTGCGCGTGCATGCCCCACCCAGTCTTCACACAAACCTGGACTGGGCGATCTCGCGACATTTCGCATTGAAATTCAAAGGTGTCCACTGCGCTGAAATCCGCGAACTTGTCAACAACGAATCCCTGGAACGCGCGCAATGAACACGAGGAGAGTCGACCCGCAGTCGTTAGAACATTGGGCCGAAGCCCTCATCAACAGCGACAGCCTGGTTCAGATCGGCGGTGAAAGCGCAACGGTGAAAGCCTTGCTGGTCCGCGGACGCGCAAGATGGCAATCACAGCGGGGGTACCAGTTCCCCGCACTGCTGGGGATTGGGGATATCGACATGCTGTCGTTGCTGCTGACTGCAATCGTCGATCAACATTCGGCACTGCTATGCCCTGGCGACATAACGCCGCCTGCCCTATGCGATGCGCATATTTCCGCAAGCAGTGTGGATAAAGAAGCGGACGCACTTTGGGAAATCAAATCTTCATCTGTTGAGAATGCGGAATGGCCTGACGGATTGGCGGTGCTGTCATCGGGAACACTCGGCGCACCGAAAGTGATTTGGCACTGCCATCGCGACCTTCTCGCGACCGGTGCGATGGTGATGCGCCGGTTGAAGCTCACTGCAGATGACCGGGTACTGATCACCGTTCCCTTGCACCACATGTACGGCCTTGGTGCGGCGCTGATCCCGGCGCTGCTTGCCAGCGCACGGGTTTATTTGTTGCCCAAGTCCAATTTGCTCAGCTTCAACGATGCGCTGCGTGCGTTCGAGCCGACATTGGTCTTTTCAACGCCGCATCTTCTGCGCGCGTTGTTGCAGCGAAAAAGTGAATCGCTGAAAACATGCCGCGGCATCGTGCTGGCAGGCGACGGCATTCCGGCGATTTTGCATGCGCAGGCCAAGCTGGTTTTCAATCAGGTCTTCGATCTGTACGGCAGCTCCGAATTGGGCGTGGTGGCCATATCTGAGCCCAATATCCAGCAGGCATTGCATCCGCTGGAAGGTGTACATGTATTCCCCGCCGACAGAAGCATCGAACAAAGCAATCTGATCGTGGCCCATCCACATGCTGCGACGCATATCGCCCAGCATGGAACGCTTTTCGCCATGTCGTCCGAGTGGGATACGCGTGATATTGCGACCTTCACCGAGGGCGTCATATTCACGATACAAGGCCGAGCGGATCTCAGCCTGAATCGCGCAGGCAAGCTGATGGTTCTGGCGGAGCTTGAGCGCACCGTCATGGGCTGGCCAGGCGTCGAACTGGCGGTGGCGATCGTACTCGAAAACGAGAACGCAGCTGGCAAGGCCATCGCACTGGTGATCAAGCCATCGACGGCCACATTGACCGTTGAAGCGCTGAAGCAGTTCGCGTCAACGACGTTACCGGTCTTCGCGCGACCGGACCGCTATACGCTTGTTTCGGAATTGCCTTGCCTGGTTAGCGGAAAACCCGACAGAAATACCATCATCAAGGATTATTGCCATGAATAAACCGCAGATCATCAAGACTTTGAAGCAGATTATCGCCGAAGATCTGGATCTCAACGTCAGTTACGAACAGATTGGAGACGATGCCTCGTTCCTGGAAGATGGACTGGCACTGGACTCCATCAGCATGGCTGAATTCATTGATCATCTTGAACACAAGTTCGCGATCCGGATCTTGGACGAAGACCTGGATACAGCGACATTCAAATCAATGGGCAGCGTTGTCTCCCTTGTTCAGAAGCGGTCGACCGATCACAGATCTGAAGTGGAAGCGTCATGAAAAACCTCAAGATCGCGCTTGTCGGCGACACCGCCCCCCAGAGCCCAGAAGCCACGGCGGATTATCGCAACGAGGCCCCAAACCGCGACGGTTTCGTGGTGGCTTGGCCGCCTCAGCGCTATTGGAAATCCGCGAGCGAACACGATCTATCAGCCGAAAAGCCCCTGCATCTTTATTTTCATATTCCGTTCTGCCTACAGCGTTGCCGTTACTGTTTTTTCAAAATCGAGATCCTGTCCGAATCTTCGCATGCGGTTCGCGAGCGTTACGTCAATGCTTTGTGCCGTGAAATAGAGCAGGTCGCAGATACGCACAGACTCCGTGGCCGTACAGTAAAGTCGATCTACTTTGGCGGTGGTACCCCCAGTGTTATCCAACCGGAACAATTGGCGCGAATCAAAAGGACGATCGAACAGTGCTTCCGGCTGGACGACCCGGAGTTCGTCTTTGAAATCGAACCGATCACACTCAACAACCGCATGATCGACGGACTGGCAGATCTAGGCGTCAATCGCATCAGCTTTGGTATTCAATCGTTCGACGACCGTGTCGTGGCATTGACCGGCCGGCACGATACTGACGAAAAGAATTCCAAAGCGATCGAGCGCGCACTCAAGACCGGTGCGGTAGTCAACATCGATCTGCTTTCGGGCCTCGAAGGCGAAACGACGGAAAGTTGGCAACACTCAATCAATCGGGCCATTGCTCTGGGAGTACACGCGGTCACCGTGTACAAACTGGAGCTGTACTCGAACGCGCATTACATGAACGATATCCGCCAAGGCAAACTCTCACTGCCCGGGGCGGATCAGGAGATCGCATTCGCCCGTTGGGGCCTCGCGCGTCTTCGCGACAGCGGCTATCTGCCATCCACCTATTTCACCTTCACTCGCGATGGTAAATATCCGCAGCACCACATCATCAGTCGCTGGCGCGGTGAGGACATGTATGGTTTTGGCGCATCGGCATTCGGGACAATCGATGGGTATTCCCGGCAGAATCTGAGCGAAATAGACGCCTATTTGGAGCGAGTAGAGAGCGGACTCAGCCCCACACAGCGGGTACTGGAGATCAGCAGTGCCGACCACATGCTGCGTGACCTGGTCATGGGTCTGAAAACGACGGTGATCGATCTTGGCGAATACAGACGCCGGCATGGAATGCGCCTTGAGCTGATGTTGGCCGAGGATCTAGCCCACCTGAGCCGCGAGGGATTGATTGACCTCAGCGACGATCACCTGCGTCTCACCGACGAGGGCGTTATCTACGGTGACTATTGCGGCCGTTATCTCGGTGCAGGTTTGAGACGCACGCTCTCTGGCGATGCCAGACCGATCCGGGCTTGATTGCGATGTTGATTACTCCAGATTTCGTCTTCATTCACATGCCAAAGACGGGCGGAACCTTCATCACCGAGATGCTGCGGCTCGTCTATGGGGCGCGCGCCGTGGAAACCGGGCGAAAACACGCCACCTGCGATGAAATACCCATGAGCGAGCGCGGGAAGCCGATACTTTCGGTAATCCGTTCGCCTTTCGACCGATATGTCTCCCAGTACCACTACGGCTGGTGGAAAACGCACCCGCAGGAATACTGCGATCCATCGCTGGTCTTGCAACAGTTCCCCTCGTATCCGCAGATCGACTTCGATGATTTCGTGATAATCGCGAACCGGTATTTCATCAACGTGCACCGCGGCGCTGCCAACGGTTATGACGCTCCAAAATTGCCGCCGGATCTCGCGCTTGGATGGCACTCCGAGCAATTCATCCGTTTCTTCTGTCGGGACCCGCAGCGTGCGTTCGCAAGCATTACCGAGCATGATAT
Organism: Lysobacterales bacterium; assembly: GCA_031419075.1. Taxonomy (GTDB): domain Bacteria; phylum Pseudomonadota; class Gammaproteobacteria; order Xanthomonadales; family Xanthomonadaceae; genus Lysobacter_I. The sequence goes on along the minus strand of JANOKD010000023.1, from coordinate 4,158 downwards.
CCAGCGGGGGCATCTGGATCACTTTGAATATCCGGTGGAATTCCTGCGCACCGAGACGCTCAACCGCGATCTCGCCGACGTTTTGCAGCGCTTTGGCGTGGAGGCGGAATTGCTGCACAAGGTTCGTGCGCACCACCGGGTGATGCCGGAGCAGGCGCACGAAGCCAGGGCTCGCCAGCATGCACGCGACTACTATCACCGCCAGTTGAGCGATTTTGTGATGCACAAGGAGACATTCCTGTTCAACCGTTTTCCGGAATATCGTGTGGAGGCGCCATGAACCACGCAGTCGACGATGATCGGGTCGCCCTCGTCAGCGGCGGCAATCGGGGCATCGGGCTTGCTGTCTGTGAAGGGTTCGCCCGACGCGGGGTGCATGTGTACATGGGGTGCCGTGATCTGGCCGAAGGAATGGCGGCGGTCGAACGGCGTCGACTGACGGGCGTGACGCCGATCCAGCTGGATGTCTGTTCTGAACCCTCGATCGCTGCAGTGATCCACACCATCGCCAGTGTATCCGGGCATCTTGATTTGCTCGTCAACAATGCAGGGGTGTCCGTTGGCGTCCGCGACAAGCCCAGCGAAGAAAGCATGACGCAGGCGCGGACCACGTTCGACGTCAATTTTTTCGGGCCTTGGCGCCTGAGTCAACACGCATTGCCGCTGATGCGGGGGCGTGCACAGGCGCACATCATCAACGTGTCCAGCGGACACGGTAGTTCCACCAAGATCGAGGGCAATAATCTGGCCTACCGGAGTTCGAAATCAGCATTGAACGTGCTGACCCAAGCGATGGCCATCGAACTTGCCGACAGCCATATCCGCGTCAATTGCATGACCCCCGGCTGGGTCAGAACGAAGCTCGGCGGCGTCGCAGCACCGCGTTCTCCGGAAGATGGCGCAGACACCATTCTATGGCTGGCGCTGGAGGGCGGCGGCGAGACCGGAAAATTCTATAAAGACAGGGCTATTTTCCCGTGGTGAATGCACCGAATCTTTTCATCATCGGTGCGCCAAGATGCGGCACCACATCGCTTTTCGCTGCGCTGAAGCAACATCCGGATGTCTATACCTGCGTGTTGAAAGAACCGCATTTTTATGCTCCCGATCTGCCCACTCAGCCGCATACACTTTCCGATCCTTACGATTATCATCGGCTTTTTTCCGCTGCGGATGATCAACGCTACCGTGCCGAAGCTTCGGTCTGGTATCTCTATAGTCATGAGGCGCCGGCACTGATTTCGAAAGCGCACCCGGATGCCCGCATCGTTCTGGTGTTGAGAAACCCGGTGGACATGCTGATCAGTCTTTATGACCTATACCTGCGGACTGGAAACGAAGGGGACACCAACGCTGAGACAGCGATTTTTCGCACGGGCGAGGCCCATTTCGAAACGACATATTTCCCATTTGGACTCCATTATCTACACTTGCTGGACATCACCAAACCACTGATGAGATGGCGCTCTTTTTTCCCGGAGCATCAGGTCCGCGTTTTGATTTTCGAAGAATTTTACGCGGCACCAGAGTCAGGTTTTAGCGAACTCTGCGGATGGCTGGGCATCGACCGGGACATCCCGGTGAGTTTCGATCACCAGAGGGCGCGAGAGGCGGTGAGGATGCTGGCTATGAAACAATTGCGCGATCTGCCGCAACACCTTCGCCGCAAAATGAATCCAAACGCATCCCGACTGCATGCAGGAAAAAGCGAAACCCAAATGCCGGGTGAGCTCCGGTTGCGTCTGCACAACAGCGCGCGGGCGCTAAATGCCAGTTTACCGGCGGTGGCGGGTAGGACATGGCCTGATACATGGCTCGCCGCATGATGCTGTTGAATCAACTTTAATGGAGTATCTGATTTCCCATCAATCAGATCCGTAGATAAGGGCCTGAGCGATTGCGACCGCCCTGGATAAAACCACTATGTGCGTCATTTTCGGCGAGTGGCAGGACAACGACTGAGACGCACAATCATTCGTTCAGGCTGGCCCACAGAAATGCTGCGACGCAACATCGGCGGCCTTTCGCCTTCAGTCCTCACGGAAATCACGCGGTCAGCCACCTTCTCAGTTCCATCGGAGGCGGACCCTATGCCATAGTCGGGCGGTTGCATGGGTCAAGGGCCGCATGCCCACTGCGTTTGATTGTCCTGTTTCCTGTTTTTTCATTGGCACATCCTTTACGACTCTGGGGAGGGTTTCATGCTTGAGCAATATGGACTGACGATCGCGCTGGGCTGCGCGGTGGTGGCAATTCTGTACGGGATCATTTCGGCGCGCTGGATCAATCGCCAGCCCGCCGGCAATGCGCGCATGCAGGAAATCGCCGGCGCCATCCAGGAAGGCGCACGCGCTTACCTCAACCGCCAGTACGCCACCATCGGCGTCGCCGGTGCGGTGCTGTTCGTGCTGGTCGGCTTCTTCCTGAATTGGCCGACCGCGGTCGGCTTTCTGATCGGCGCGGTGCTCTCGGGCGCGGCCGGTTATATCGGCATGAACGTGTCGGTGCGCGCAAACGTGCGCACCGCCGAGGCCGCCCGCCGCGGCATCGGCCCGGCAATGGACGTGGCCTTCAGAGGCGGCGCGATCACCGGCATGCTGGTGGTCGGTCTGGGCCTGCTGGGCGTCGCTGGTTACTACCTGATCCTGACCAAGTACATGGGCATCACCGGCGACGCCGCGCTGCATGCGCTGGTCGGTCTGGCCTTCGGTTCGTCGCTGATCTCGATCTTTGCGCGTCTGGGCGGCGGCATCTTCACCAAGGGCGCCGACGTCGGCGCGGACTTGGTGGGCAAGGTCGAAGCCGGCATCCCCGAAGACGACCCGCGCAACCCCGCGGTGATTGCGGACAACGTGGGCGACAATGTCGGCGACTGCGCCGGTATGGCGGCCGATCTGTTCGAAACCTATGCGGTCACGGTCATCGCGACCATGCTGCTGGGCGGCATGATGATGGCCGAAGCCGGCAAGAACGCTGTCCTCTACCCGCTGGTCATGGGCGGCGTGTCGATCATCGCTTCGATCATCGGCGCATTCTTCGTCAAGGTGAAGGAAGGCGGCTCGATCATGGGCGCGCTGTACAAGGGCGTGATTGTCTCCGCCGTGCTGGCGGCCATCGCGTTTTACCCGATCACCATGCAGCTGATGGGCGACAACAGCTACGGCGCGATGAATCTCTTTTACTGTGCGCTGATCGGCCTGGTGCTGACCGGCGTGATCGTGTGGATCACCGAGTACTACACCGGAACGCAGTACAAGCCGGTGCAGCACGTCGCTGCGGCGTCCACCACCGGCCACGGCACCAACATCATCGCCGGGCTTGGGGTATCGATGAAATCCACCGCGCTGCCGGTTATCGCGGTCTGCGCCTCGATCTGGGGCGCGCATGCGCTTGGCGGTCTGTACGGCATCGCGATCGCCGCCACCGCCATGCTGTCGATGGCCGGCATGATCGTGGCGCTGGACGCCTACGGCCCGATCACCGACAACGCCGGCGGTATCGCCGAAATGGCCGAACTTCCGCCGGAAGTGCGCGCCGTGACTGATCCGCTGGACGCTGTAGGCAACACCACCAAGGCGGTCACCAAGGGTTATGCCATCGGTTCGGCCGGCTTGGCCGCGCTGGTGCTGTTTGCCGACTACACCCATTCGCTCGAGGGTCGCGGCATGCACGTGACCTTCGATTTGAGCGATCCGAAGGTGATCGTCGGCCTGTTCATCGGCGGCCTGATTCCGTATCTGTTCGGCGCAATGGCGATGGAAGCCGTCGGCCGGGCAGCCGGTGCGGTGGTGGTCGAGGTGCGGCGCCAGTTCCGCGACATCAAGGGCATCATGGAAGGCACGGCGAAGCCGGAATATGGCCGCGCCGTCGACATGCTGACCACCGCAGCCATCAAGGAAATGGTGATCCCCAGCCTGCTGCCGGTGGTCGTGCCGATCGTGGTCGGCCTGCTGCTCGGCCCGGCCGCACTCGGTGGCCTGTTGATGGGAACCATCGTGACCGGCCTGTTCGTCGCGATCTCGATGTGTACCGGTGGCGGAGCCTGGGACAACGCGAAGAAGTACATCGAGGACGGCCACCACGGCGGCAAGGGCAGCGAGGCGCACAAGGCCGCGGTGACCGGCGACACGGTGGGCGACCCCTACAAGGACACCGCGG
>JANOKD010000022.1:0-38710 GCA_031419075.1 Lysobacterales bacterium | reverse complement strand
AAACCGGGTTCCATAGGAGGAAACGAGCGAAAGTCGGCATTTATCTGGCGAAGTTTCGTGATTTTTTGATTTGAAGCCGATGCGGCGAGATCCGTCGGCACGCGCAGTAGATTCCGCTGGCTTGATCAGCGTTGCCCTAAGACTCATCGACGCACAGTAGGCCCGGACAGGCATTGACTCTGTTCGCCGCCGCACATCAGCGCGCAGGCTCGTTGCGGTTGCTCGTCCGGATTGCGCGTGAGTACGGCAGCGCACAGACGGCGTGGTTGTGCCACCGCAGAGTGAGTCTCGCTGCTGCGGCACCGACGAACAATCGCCCTATGAACAACGCGACCCAAGCCCTGCATCAACTCGGCCAGAGCCTCTGGCTCGACAACATCACGCGCACCCTGCTGCGCAGCGGCGCGCTGGCACGCTACATCCGCGAGTTGTCAGTGACCGGCCTGACGTCGAACCCGACGATTTTCGAACAGGCCATTAGCAGCGGCGACAGCTACGACGCCAGCATCCGCGTACTTGCCGATGCCGGTCTGTCGTGCGAGGACCTGTTCTTCGAACTCGCCCTCGAAGATCTGACCGACGCAGCCGATCTGTTCCGGCCAATATTCGACGCCAGCCACGGCGTGGACGGCTGGGTCTCGCTTGAGGTTTCACCGCTGCTTGCCGGCAATGCGGCGCACACCATCCTGGCGGCGAAGCGGCTGTACGCGAAGGCCTGCAGGGCGAACGTGTTCATCAAGATTCCGGGCACTCCTGAAGGCGTCGAAGCCATCGAGGAGGTCATCTTCCAAGGCGTGCCGGTCAACGTCACGCTGCTGTTCTCGCGCGAGCATGTGCTGGCCGCAGCCGAGGCTTACATGCGTGGCATTGAGCGCCGGCTCGCGTCCGGCCTTGACCCGAACGTGGCGTCGGTGTTGTCGCTTTTCGTCAGCCGCTGGGACGTGGCGGTGAAGCAGGACATCGCTTCGCCTTTGCACAATCGTCTGGGCATCGCCATCGCCATGCGCACTTATAAGGCGCACTGCGAATTGCTGGCCTCGGAGCGCTGGGGGCGCCTGGCCGCCGCCGGCGCGCGAACCCAGCGCCTGCTGTGGGCGAGCACCGGCACCAAGGACCCAGCGGCGCCCGACACGCTGTACGTGCAGGCCCTTGCAGCCCCCGGCACGATCAACACGCTGCCCGAAAAGACGCTGTTGGCCTTTGCCGATCACGGCAAGGTTGAGCACACGTTGGCGGCCGACGGCGGCTACGCAGAGGCCGTGATCGGTGAGCTCAGGCGCGAAGGCGTGGACGATGACGCGCTGGCCGCGCGCTTGCAGCGCGAAGGCGTCGATGCTTTCGCAACCTCGTGGCACGCTTTGCTCACGCGCATCCACGAGAAAAGCGCGGCACCGGCTCCGCCGGGATGAAGGTAATCAAAACGGCCAGAACGCGCGGTTGCAGTTGGGGACCGATAGCCTGCAACGGGGTGAGGACCACCAAAATGTTCACCGCAGTTCGTCTGAGTGAGAGAGTGTGGTTCACTCGTGCGTTAATTGAACGACCAATTTGCCGAAGTTCTTGCCCTCAAGCAGGCCGATGAAGGCTTCCGGCGCCTTCTCCAGGCCGAAGACGATGTCTTCGCGGACCTTGACCTTGTCGTCGCGCACCCATGTGCCCATCGAGTCAGCAAACTCGCTCCAGCGCGGTCCGTAGTCGTCGAAGATGATGAAGCCCTGCATTTTGATGCGTTTGCGCAGCAGCGTGCCCGCCAGCAGACCGAGTCTGTCCGGGCCTGGCGGCAATTCGGTGGCGTTGTATCCGGCAATCAGCCCGCACACCGGGATGCGGGCCTTGGTATTCAGCAGCGGCAGTACGGCATCGAACACCGCGCCGCCGACATTCTCGAAGTACACATCGATGCCCTTCGCACATGCGGCTGCCAGGTGACCGGGCAGGTCGTCCGCGTGGTGATCAATGCAGAAGTCGAAGCCCAGTTCGTCGATCACGTACCGGCACTTGTCCTTGCCACCTGCGATACCGACCACGGTGCAGCCTTTGATCTTGGCGATCTGGCCCACCACCGAGCCGACCGCACCGCTGGCAGCGGCAACGACGACGGTTTCGCCGGCCACCGGACGGCCGATGTCCAGCAGCCCCATATACGCGGTAAACCCCGGCATTCCCAGCACGCCCAGCGCGCGCGACGGGTGAGTGTCTTCGGGAGAAAGCGGCATCAGACCCTTGCCGTCGGACAGCGCATAGTCCTGCCAGCCTGCGGCGGCCAGCACCAGATCGCCGGCCTTGAAATCGTCATGACGCGACACCTCGACGCGCGACACCGTACTGCCGACCATCACGTCGCCGATCGCGACCGGCGCAGCGTATGACGGGCCATCGCTCATGCGCCCGCGCATGTAGGGATCCAGCGACAGGTAAAGCGTGCGCAGCAGGACTTGGCCGCTCTCGGGCTTCGGTACCGGCTCGGACTTGATCCTGAAATCCGCGGCGGTTGGGGCGCCGTTCGGCCTGGCGTCCAGAACGATGCGGCGATTGATAGTGTTGTCTTGTGGCATTTCGATCGTCTCGTAGGTTGGATCGTGTGGGCGCTACTTCAGCACTTTGACTCATGCGTTGAACTGCGCATGCGGCGAGTTGTCGCGGGGTGTCATCGTGGCATCAGCTGTGTGATACCCATCGATTTGTAAACAGTCATCTGTGCTGCGCGCATTTGTGAAGGCTGTCATCCATCAATGTGCCGGTATCCATGATTGAAATCTGGCCGCTCGGCGTGCTGCCGTGTGGATATTGATCGTGAATCGGTTTGTTGAATCGCAGCGCTCGTTCTTCAATGACCCGGGAACGCGGTGGACCGTAGGGTCGAAATTAGGCGAAGCGCTCATCGTGGTCGGTGCGGTAAGCAACACACCAGCCGCTCCGGCAGCAGGCCGTCATGCTGACTCGTGTCGCTTCGAGTCATGGGGCTCCGAAAGACCAAGCCCGACATTGCAAATTGACCGCCTGAATGCAAAGTGAGGCGATGGAAAGTTCCTACAGCACTGGGTGCGTTAGCGAACAGAACACATCCCGGTCAAAGATAGATAGTCAAAGTTGCTCAGATAGTCCGAAAGAAGCGCCACGAAGAACGACTCCAGACTCCAGTATGACGTGATGGCGTCAGTCATGGGACCTCCCCGTACAAGCTGAGCAAGGTGGCGTCGAGGTAACGGACGACACCGTGCCTATGGCAGGGCATGTTGTCAGCTGCTGCGCACAATGGAACGCATGACCTAGAAATAAACGAGCAGCATTTTTCAACGCTCTGGCCGACAGTTTGGCGCTTTTATCAGCCGTTCTGAAAGCACACCAATTGCATCGTTTTCTTACCGAGTACTAATTATGAATTCCCACGCACCCAAATTCATTTTCTTTATCGGCTTGACGATTGCGGTGTTTGCGCTCGCGTCATGTAACGGCACCACAACCGCTAAACAGGAGAAAAAAATGTCATCCGATCATAAGCAACAAGTCGTTGATTTACTCAAGAGCGTCGAGACTGGCGATACCAAGCCAATTGGCTATATCAATTCAAATAAATATATTCAGCACAACCTGGCAATAGGCGATGGATTGACGGGCTTTGGGACGGCCTTGCAGCAATTGCCGAAAGGCAGTGCCAAAGTCAGTACGGTGCGGGTTTTTCAAGAAGGCGACTATGTGTTCGCCCACACCGACTACAACTTCTTCGGTCCGAAGATCGGCTTTGATATTTTTCGCTTTGAAGACGGGAAAATCGTTGAGCACTGGGACAATCTGCAGCAGACGCCAAATGCTCCCAATCAAAGCATGCGCACCATGATCGACGGGCCGACCACCGCCCAGGACCTGGACAAGACCTAGGCCAACAAGGAGCTGGTGCGCAAGTTTGTCGATGACATTCTGGTCAATGGCCGGATGGACAAATTGGCCGGCTACTTTGATGGCGACAAGTACATACAGCACAACCCGCAAATCGGCGATGGTCTGTCCGGTCTCGGCACAGCGATGCAGGCCATGGCAAAGCAGGGTGTCACCATGAAATACGACCGAACTCATCAACTGCTTGGCGAAGGCAATTTCGTCTTGGCGGTAAGCGAAGGCAGTTTTGCAGGTCAGACGACATCGTTCTATGACATGTTCCGGGTTGAAAACGGCAAGATTGCCGAGCATTGGGACACGATTGAAACGATCCCACCGCGTTCTGACTGGAAGAACGACAACGGCAAGTTCTAATCGGCTAGCTGCAGCCAGTTTTTATGCGCTTATTTCCCCAGCCGCAAAGATGATCGATAGACCGGGCCCGATAATTTACGGACCCGGCCAACAACGAATCCCGCATCTTTCAAAAATTGCAAGACTGCGGCTCTTACTTGCAAATTTCAAATGATGGACTGCCAGTCCACAGGAGAACACCATGCAACGAAAACCAAATACACTGAAAGCAAGAATCGGCGATCGCTTTGGGATACTGGGCTGCATGCTATCGCTGGCCCTCGTACCCGGCGTCAACGCACAAATTCCTATCGGCAATATCACCGTGTTTGCGTCCGGATTCGATGACCCTCGCGGAATCAAATTTGGGCCGGATGGGTTCCTTTATGTATCGGAAGCGGGCCATGGCGGGACTCTTTCAACTGCGGGTCTGTGCGAGCAAGCGGCGCCACCGGGTCCTGTCACAGGTGGTTTCAATTCCCGCATTTCAAAAGTCAGCCCCACCGGTCAGGTCTCAATCGTTGCCGACGGGATACCGTCGTCGATTGGCGCTGATGGCAATACGACTTACGGTATCGCTGATGTCGCTTTTGTCGGTAGCCAGCTTTACGCACTTTCCCAAGGAGGGGGATGCGCGCACGGTCATGCCAATAACCCCTTGGGAGTGATTCGCGTCCAGCCAAACGGCGCTTGGCAGCTTATCAATGATCTTGGCAATTACATGATCCAGAACCCAGTCAAGGGGCCTCCTGACAAGGACCTTGATCCAGTGGGCACATGGAATGCCATGATTGAGGCAAATGGCAAGCTGTACTTGATCGAGGCCAACCATGGTGTATTGGAAGAAGTTGATCCAGCCACAGGCGCCATTCGGCGAGTCAAGGACTTGACGCAGGTTGCTTCGCATCCGATTCCCACCACGGTCGCCTTTCGCAATTCGGCCTTTCATGTGGGCACGCTGGGCCGCATTCCTCTGCACGCGGGTGAAGCAAAAGTCTGGCGCATCCAGCAGAATGGAGACACGAAAAGGTTCGCCGACAACCTGTCCGGCGTGGAATCGATATTGTTCGATTCGCAGGGCCGGTTGCTTGTCCTGGAAACGACTACCGTCAACGGCGCGGCGTTCGTTCCCAACACCGGAAAACTAAAACGCCTGACGCTCAATCAAAACGGCAGTTCAGGAGGTCCAAGCGTTCTGCTGACTGAGGAGCTCATCACCGGGTTGAACTTCCCGACCTCGATGACGTTAAGGCCCGATGGCACCTTGTTCGTCGTTATCAATGGCCATCGCTCCGGACAATTCACAGGCAAAATCCTGAAGGTGATTCTACCGAACTGAATGCAGTCGGCATGCGCGCCCGCACAGGGTTACGGGCGCGCGCCGAAGGCGGTGATCGAGTGGCGCACCTTGACATGACCTGAGACGACCCAGGCGGCTGTCGCACACCAGCGACAGCCGTTCCATGGCGATGCCTCTTTACATTCGTCACGCGGCGTTTGTGCCCTATCGAACAGACCTGATACGCCCCAGCGCGCAGGCTGCGGCTTCCAGACCTTGCACGCTGCAGGTCGGTGTTGCGCAGCGCGGTTGAGCCACTCCAGGAATCCTTCCGATGCTTTTCGACACATTCGCTGCCCGCTCGCTGCAACTCGCTAATCGCATGGTGATGGCGCCATTGACCCGCAGCCGTGCGACACCCGAGCACACGCCAAATGCGCTGATGGCCACTTACTACGGACAACGTGCGACGGCGGGAATGATCATCACGGAGGGCACTTCGCCCAGTCCCAATGGCTTGGGCTACCCGCGCATTCCCGGGCTTTACAGCGCTGAGCAGGTGGCTGCCTGGAAGGCCACGACGGCCGCCGTGCACGCGCAGGGCGGCAAGATTTTCGTGCAGCTGATGCATTGCGGCCGGGTGGCGCATGTCGCGAACCTGCCGGCGGGTGCCGAGGTGCTCGGGCCAAGCATCGCAGTCTGCCCGGGCGAGATGTTCACCGACAGTCTGGGCATGCAGCCGCACAGCCCGCCGCGCACGATGACCGAGGCCGACATCGCGCACGCTGTGAGTGAATATGTGGCTGCTGCGAAGCTCGCGCTGGACGCGGGCTTCGACGGTGTCGAACTGCACGGCGCCAACGGTTATCTGATCGAGCAGTTCTTGAATCCGCTGGTCAACCTGCGCACCGACGGTTACGCCGGCAGCATCGAAGGCCGCAACCGCTTGGCGCTGGAGATCGCGCGGGCCACGGTTTCGGCCATCGGCCGTGACCGGGTCGGCATCCGGCTCTCGCCTTACGGCGTGTTCAACGGCACGGGTGAGTTCCCCGAGGTGCAGGCGCAATACCTGGCGCTGGCCAAGGCACTCTCGTCGCTGGGTCTGCTCTATCTCCATCTGGTCGATCACTCGACCATGGGCGCGCCGCCGGTTCCCGCCGACTTCAAGCTCAAGCTGCGGGCGGGCTTCGATGGACTGTTCATCCTGTCCGGTGGCTTCGATCACGCGAGTGCCGAGCAGGCCTTGCTCGACCAGCGCGGCGACCTGGTCGCCTTCGGCCGACCGTTCCTGGCCAACCCCGATCTGGTGGCGCGGATGCGCAAGGACGCGCCGCTCAATACCCCGGACATGGCGACCTTTTACGTGCCCGGTGCGAAGGGCTACACCGACTATCCCGCACTGCCAGCCTCAACAGGAGATTCGGCATGAAAGCACTTGTTTATCTCGGCCCGCACAAGAAAGCGCTGGAGGATCGACCCAAGCCGGTCATCACCGCACCCACCGACGCCATCGTGAAGGTGACGCGAACCACGATCTGCGGCACCGACCTGCACATCCTGAAGGGCGATGTGCCGACCTGCACACCCGGTCGCATTCTCGGCCACGAAGGCGTGGGCATCGTCGATGCGGTGGGCTCGGCCGTCACCGCCTTCAAGGTCGGCGACCCGGTGCTGATCTCGTGCGTGAGCGCCTGCGGAAAATGCGTCAACTGCCGGCGCCAGATGTACTCGCACTGCAGCACTGGCGGCTGGATCCTGGGCAACAGCATCGACGGTACCCAGGCCGAATTCGTACGTATCCCGCATGCGGACATGAGCCTGTATGCGATCCCGGGCGGCGCCGACGAAGAGGCGCTGGTGATGCTCAGCGACATCCTGCCCACCGGGCTGGAGTGCGGCGTGCTGAATGGCCGCGTGCAGCCCGGCGCGACCGTGGCCATCGTCGGCTCGGGGCCGATCGGTTTGGCGGCGCTGCTGACGGCGCAGTTCTATTCGCCCGCTCAGATCATCATGATCGATCTCGATGATGGCCGTCTGGCGGTGGCCAAGCGCTTCGGTGCGACAGCCACGATCAACAGCAGCGACGGCAAAGCGGTCGACGCGGTGATGAAGCTGACGTCGGGGCTCGGTGTCGATACTGCCATTGAGGCCGTCGGCGTGCCCGCTACGTTCGAGCTGTGTCAGCAGATCCTCGCCGCCGGCGGCACCCTCGCCAACATCGGCGTGCATGGCGTCAAGGTCGATCTGCATCTCGAAAAGTTGTGGGACCGCAACATCAGCATCACCACGCGGCTGGTGGACACCGTGAGCACGCCGATGCTGCTGAAGACGCTGTGCGCACACAAGTTGGACCCGAAGCCGCTGATCACCCACCGCTTCAAGCTCGACGACATCCTCGACGCTTACGACACCTTTGCGAACGCGGCAGAAACGCACGCGCTCAAGGTACTTATCAAGGCTTGAAGACTGACTTGCCGGCATGCCGCCGGCGCTCTGACATACCGCACTTCAAGGGCGACATGACCATGGCTTATCAAAGCGTAAATCCCAACACCGGCAAGGTACTCAAGAGTTTCGAGGAGATGGACAACACGCAGCTCGAAAAGTCACTCGCCGCGGCCGAGCACTGCTTTCAGAGCTGGAAGAAAAAGAGCTTTGCCGAGCGTGCGGTCATCCTCAATAAAGCGGCGACGCTGCTGCACGCCCACGTGGATGACTTCGCCAAGCTGGAGACGCTTGAGATGGGCAAGCGCATCGACGAAGCGCGCGGCGAGGTCACGTTCAGCGGCGATATCCTCGCCTACTATGCCGAGCACGCAGAGGCCTTCCTGGCGCCCACCAAACTGCATCCCAAGGAAGGTGAGGCGCACATGGAAAGCTCGCCTATCGGCGTGCTGTTCTGCGTACAGCCCTGGAATTTTCCGTATTACCAGCTGGCGCGTGTCGCCGGCCCGCAGCTGATGGCCGGCAATGTGCTGGTGGTCAAACATGCGGGCTGTGTGCCGCAATGCGCCATCGCCTTCGAGAAGCTGCTGCTCGATGCCGGCGCGCCGGTCGGTGCCTACACCAATCTGTTGATTTCGCACGAACAGTGCGACCGCGTCATCGACGATCCGCGCATCAAGGGCGTGGCCCTGACCGGCAGCGTCGCAGCCGGTCGCGTGGTCGCGGCGCGCGCGGGTCAGAATCTGAAAAAATCGTCGATGGAGCTTGGCGGCAGCGATGCCTTTATCGTGCTCGACGACGCTGACGTGGACAACACCATCCCTTGGGCCGTGTGGGGCCGCATGTACAACGCTGGGCAGACCTGCTGCGCGGCCAAGCGCTTTATCGTGCAGGAATCGATCGCAGACGAGTTCCTCGCCAAATTCACCACCGCGCTGGAAGCCCTGAAACCGGGCGACCCGATGGACGAGACGACCACGCACGGCCCGCTGTCGACCGAAGCGGCGCTGGTGCAGCTGCTGGCGCAAGTGGATGCCGCCGTACAGGGCGGCGCCACACTGCTGATGGGCGGCAAGCGCATCGACCGTCCAGGGTCGTTCATGCAGACCACGATCCTCACCGACATTGCTCCCGGCAACCCGGCCTTCCGCGACGAATTCTTCGGCCCGGTGGTGTCGTTCTTCCGGGTCAAGGACGAGGCGGCGGCCATCGCGCTGGCGAACGACTCCGATTTCGGCCTCGGCGGCTCGGTATGGACGAAGGACGAGGCGCGCGGCAGGCGCGTGGCAAGCCAGATCGAGACAGGAATGATGTTCGTCAACAACATCAACTGGGCCGATGCCGAACTGCCGTTCGGCGGCGTCAAGAATTCGGGCTACGGACGAGAGCTCGGCAACATGGGCATCCAGGAGTTCGTCAACAAGAAGCTGGTGCGCACGGGCCACTTCCCGGCACCGGCTTGAGCGACGGGGCGTGCGATTACTTGCGATATGAGTTGCATGCAAACCGTCAATACGCAGCACGCATGGCAGGCGCTGGCGGCGCACCATGCGCATGTCGGCGGGACGCCGCTGCGTGAGCTGTTTGCCGCCGACCCGGAGCGCGGCGCGCGCTTGACGCTCAGCGCCGCCGGGCTCTACCTGGATTATTCGAAGAACCGCATCGACGACGAGACCATCGCGCTGCTGGCTACGCTGGCACGCGACTGCGGCCTGCACGCGCGCATCGCCGCGATGTTCGCCGGCGAGGTGATCAACACGACCGAGCACCGCGCGGTGCTGCACACGGCCCTGCGTGCACCGCCAGAGGAGCGCGTGTGGGTGGACGGTATCGATGTCGTCAGCGAAGTGCATGCGGTGCTGGCGCGGATGGCCACCTTCAGCGAGCAGATCCGCAGCGGTCTCTGGCGTGGTCACACAGACCGGCCGATCCGCCACGTGATCAATATCGGCATCGGTGGCTCCGACCTCGGCCCGGTGATGGCGTACGAGGCGCTGAAACACTACAGCCAGCGCGATCTGGATCTGCGTTTCGTCTCGAATATCGACGGCACCGCGCTGGCCGAAGCCACGCGTGGTCTGGACGCCGCCGAGACACTGTTCGTCATCTGCTCCAAGAGTTTCAGCACGCTGGAGACCTTGACCAATGCGCGGACTGCGCGCGCCTGGTGCCTGCACCAGCTGCGTGATGACGCCGCAGTGGCGCGTCACTTCGTCGCTGTCTCGACGAATGCCGAAGCGACTGCCGCCTTCGGCATCGCAACCGAGCAGACGTTCCCGCTGTGGGACTGGGTCGGCGGCCGCTATTCGATGGCGTCGGCCATCGGTCTGTCGACCATGATCGCCATCGGTCCGGTGCACTTCCACGACCTGCTGGCGGGCATGCGGGCGATGGACGACCATTTCCGTCACGCACCTGTCGACCGCAACATGCCGGCCCTGATGGGCTTGTTGGCGGTGTGGAACAACAACTTCCTCGGCGCCGCCACGCAGGCCGTGCTGCCTTACGCGCAATCGCTGTCGCGCTTTCCGGCTTACTTGCAGCAGTTGACGATGGAAAGCAACGGCAAGCACGTCACGCGCGACGGGCAGCCCGTGGGCTGCGAAACCTCATCGATCGTCTGGGGTGAGCCGGGCACCAACGGCCAGCATTCGTTCTACCAACTGCTGCATCAGGGCACGCGGTTGGTGCCCTGCGACTTCATCGGCTTCGCGCAGGGCTTTAGTGCGATGGGGCCCGATGGCGGCAACGACAACAACAACAACCGCCAGCACGACCTGCTGATGGCGAACCTGTTCGCGCAGGCCGAAGCATTGGCCTTCGGCAAGACGGCGGATGAGGTCCGCGCCGAGGGCGTGCCTGAAGCGCTGGAGCCGCACCGCGTGCTGGAAGGCAACCGCCCCAGCAACACGCTGCTGGCGCGCCGGCTGACGCCGCACGCGCTGGGCGCACTGGTGGCGCTGTACGAACACAGTGTGTTCACGCAAGGCGTGATCTGGGGCATCGATGCCTTCGATCAGTGGGGTGTGGAGCTCGGCAAGGTGCTGGCCGAACAGACGGCCGCCGAACTGGCCAGTGCCGACAATGCCCCGCTGGCGCACGACAGCTCGACCAACGCACTCATCCAGCAGTACCGCCAATGGCGGG
Source organism: Lysobacterales bacterium (assembly GCA_031419075.1). GTDB lineage: Bacteria > Pseudomonadota > Gammaproteobacteria > Xanthomonadales > Xanthomonadaceae > Lysobacter_I. Next base: position 27,609 of record JANOKD010000022.1, on the reverse strand, counting down.
AGGAGCGCCCGTGACGCAAGCATCGGATCAAGACCTCGATCAGCGTTGCATCAAATTCCTGTGCACGCCGGCCAGCGACCAGGTGCATCAGGCGGCTGCAGCGCACTCCGGTTTCGACGCGGCCAACCGACGTGCAGTAGCCCGCCGACAACCGGACAACCGGCGCACAAGCGCTCCCGAATGAGCGCGCACATCAGCCCGATTGCGGTCACGCCCGCTGTCGCCGGCGCTGTGCTGGATGCTGCATCCGGATTGTCCGCCGCCCAGGCCGCCCAGCGCTTGGCAGCGGACGGCCCCAATGCCTTACCCGGCGGACAGCGGCGCTCCTTGCTGTCGATCGCCGTCGAGACCGTGCGCGAGCCGATGTTCCTGCTGCTGCTTGCGGCAGCAACCCTGTACATGGTGTTCGGCGACCTGCAGGAGGGATTGACGCTGTTTGGCTTCGTGGTCGTCACCATGGCGCTGACCCTGTACCAGGAAGGCAAGACCGAGCGCGCCATCGAAGCCCTGCGCGACCTCACCAGCCCGCGCGCGCTGGTCATCCGCGACGGCCAGCCCCAGCGCATCGCTGGTCGCGATCTGGTGCGCGGTGATCTGCTGAAGCTCAGCGAGGGCGACCGCGTTCCGGCCGATGCCCTGCTTGTAACGGCCGACGGCGTTCGGGTGGACGAGTCGTTGCTGACCGGCGAGGCTGTTCCTGTCGGCAAGCGGGTGGCGCTGCCCGATGAACTGGCTGCTGCGGCGACGCCTGGCACCGCGCGCGTTGTGCCCGGCGGCGACGAACTGGCGGTGGTCTACGCCGGCACCTTGATGGTGCAGGGGCATGCGCTGGCACAGGTGACCGCCACCGGCGAGCGCAGCGAGATCGGCCGCATCGGCACGGCGCTGGGCACGGTGGAAAACGAACCGTCGCCGCTGAAGAAGCAGACCGCCCGGCTGGTGCGCAACCTGGCCCTGCTTGCGCTGGTGCTCAGCCTGACGCTGGTCGTTGTGCACGGGCTGATCAGGGGCGACTGGCTGCAGGCCCTGCTGGCCGGCATCGCCTTGGCTATGGCCATGCTGCCCGAGGAATACCCGGTGGTGCTGACCGTGTTCCCGGCCCTCGGCGCACGCCGGCTGTCCAAAGAAGGCGTGCTCACCCGCCGCATCAACGCCATCGAGACCTTGGGCGCCACCACGGTGTTGTGCAGCGACAAGACCGGCACGCTGACCGAGAACCGCATGACGGTGACCCATCTGATCGCAGGCGGCGCCGAACTCGAGGATCGTCTTTCACTGGACGCGGTGACCGACGGGGCGCTGCCCGAGGCCTTCCACACCCTGGTGGAGGTGGCGATCCTGGCCAGCGTGGTCGATCCCTTCGACCCAATGGAAAAGGCCTTCCATCAGCTCGGCGAGCGCTTCCTTGCCGACACCGAACACCTTCACCGCGACTGGCGGCTGGTGCAGACCTACGCGCTCAGCCCCGCGCTGCGGGCGATGTCGCATGTGTGGGCGGGGTCGTCGGGCGAGGGCGTCCAGACGGTGGCCGCCAAGGGTGCGCCGGAAGCGGTGATCGATTTGTGCCATCTGGACGATGCGCACAAGGCCCATATCGGCAGCGCAGTCGACGCTCTGGCCGCGCAGGGATTACGCGTGCTGGCAGTAGCGCGCGGGTCTTTCGCGGGCCAGCACTTGCCCGCGAGCGAACACGACTTCGACTTCACATTCATCGGGCTGCTCGGTCTGGCCGACCCGGTCCGCCCCGAAGTGCCAAAGGCCATTGCCGAGTGCCGCGCGGCCGGCATCCGGGTGGTCATGATCACCGGCGACTACCCGGCCACGGCGCGTGCCATTGCGCAGCAGGCGGGATTGGCTGATCGCGAAAGTGAACGCGACAGTGATGTGCTGACGGGCGATGAGATCGCCACACTGAGCGACGAAGCGCTGCGCAAGCGCATGGCCACCGTCAGCATCTGCGCCCGTATCGCGCCCGAACAGAAGCTGCGCATCGTGCAGGCGCTGAAGGCCAGGGGCGACATCGTCGCGATGACTGGCGATGGCGTGAACGACGCCCCGGCGCTGCGCGCGGCGCACGTGGGCGTGGCCATGGGCACCCGTGGCACGGACGTCGCCCGCGAGTCGGCCTCGCTGGTGCTGATCGACGACAACTTCGCCGCTATCGTGGCGGCCGTGCGCCTGGGCCGCCGGATTTTCGACAACCTGCGCAAGGCGATGTCGTACATCCTGGCGGTGCACGTGCCGATCGCCGGCATGGCGATGCTGCCGGTGCTGTTGGGCTGGCCAGCGCTGCTGTACCCGATGCACATCGCCCTGCTCGAACTCATCATCGACCCGGCCTGCTCGATCGCGTTCGAGAACGAACCGGCCGAAAGCGACGTGATGCAGCGTCCGCCGCGCGATGCCGACGCGCCGCTGTTCGGCGGCGCCACGCTTTGGCTGGCCTTGCTGCAGGGCTTGGGCGTGCTCGCCGTGGCGATGGCTGCGTTTGCCTGGGCAAGCCCGCGCATCCCCGAGCCTGAAGCCCGCGCATTTGCGTTCGCCACCATGGTGACGGGCAACCTGGCGCTGATTCTGTCCAACCGCTCGGCCACCCGATCGCTGTGGGCGACGCTGCGCACGCCGAACAGGACGCTGTGGGTGGTCGTCGGCCTGGCGTTTGCGCTGCTGCTGGCGGCGCTCTACATCCCATGGGCCGTCGGTGTACTGCGATTCGCACCGCTGCCGGCGCACGAACTGGCCGCTGCGTGCGGACTCGGCGTGCTGAGCGTGGTGTGGTTCGAGGGCATCAAGTGGCTTCGGCGGCGCGGCGGGCAGTCGGCGCCGCCCGGCAATGTCAGCCACAACCCGGCAGCCGAACGCCTTATCTGACGCGCGCGTGTCCACGTGCACACCGCAGCACCAGCCCATGACGATGAAGTCCCGCAGCGGCGTTGCCTTGCGTTGAAATCAGTCGGGCCGGCGGGTCAGCAGCGTGATTATTTCCGACATCACTTCGTCGTCATGCCCAACCCAAGTGTGTCCGCCTTCATCGAAGCCGACGAACCTTGCGCCGGCGATCCGGCTCGCGGTGTACTCGGCGCTGGCATACGTGCCGTAGCGATCGTCGCGCGCACTGATGACCAGCGTGGGCGCACGGATGGACGCCAACGCGGCTGGCGCGAGGTGCTTGCCCGCGGCGGTATCGCTTCGCAGGCCTTCCGCCCGCGCAGAGACCGGCAGGATGTTGTCGAGCATCGCATTCACACGCGCTTGCTCGGATGCGCTGGCCGGGTCGAGCAACTCGGGCGGTGTCGCCAACACGACCTTGATCAATGGATCGCGCGCTACGTGAAGCGCCGCCCAGAACAGGAAGTCCGATCCGATCAGCCGCATCATCGTGCGCTCGACCCACGGCGGCAGCGGTGGTGCCGAGTCAGCCTGCGTGGGCGGCTTGTACGCCAGCGGCACCAGCAGCACCAGCGCGCTGACGCGGTCGGGGTGGCGGATCGCCATCTGCAGTGCCGATGGCGCACCTGCCGAGCCGCCCACCACGGCCGCCCGTGTAATCCCCAGCGCATCCAGCAGGCACACGTGGGCATCGGCCTGCGCGGCCGCCGATGCGTCGGCAGGCATCGGTGTGCGCAGATAGCCGAAGCGGGACATGGCGATCACCCGGATACCGCGCTGGGCCAGCGCGCCGGCAAAAGCCATTCCCTGATCGTAACCGCCGCCGCTGCCGTGAACCGCCAGCAGCGGTACGCCTGTTCCAGTCTCCTGGTACTCGATCGGGCCGCAGCGCGTGGCGATCACAGCGCTGCCGTGCGCGATGCGGTCTCGGGCATGCTCGATGTCTGTATCGAAACGCCACCCGATCCAACATGCCGTGATGCCGAGAATCAGGCCCGTCCAACCAGCGACTGCAAGCGCACTGCGGGCGGTCACTGCGAGAACTCATAGGTGAGCGCAGTCACTGCGCCGTGAAAATACGGCTTGCGCCCGTCGGGCCGCACCCACGCGGCTTCACCGGCCATCGGAATCAGCATGCCGTCCTGCGGCTGGTAGTCGGACAAGCCGCAGTCCCAAGGCAGCATCAGCATGACCCCGTCCTTGCCGATGCCTGCGCCCCGCGACTCGGCGCGCACCGATGCAATCAAGCCGGCTTCGTTGAACCGGAACAGCATGGTCAAGGTGATCGGGCCATCGACGATGGTGGCGTTGGCGGAAGCATCATCGATCGCCTCCCAGCGCACGCCCTGACTGGGCAGCAGCGCGGTGGGGTACCAAGCGGCTTCGGCAAACCACCGCATGAACTCGCCGCGAGCGATCTCGCCGCCGCCGCGTGCGTCGGCCACCGTGAACAGACCGAGCAGCTTGGCGATCAGCCGGCCTTCGCCTGCGATGTAGCTGTCCACCACGCGTGCGTGCACACCGGGAATCATCTTTACCTTGGCATCCCACAGGAAACCCGGCCTGCGGGTGACCACGTGCTGATGCGATGCGAAGGACTTCCATTGCGCATCGACTGCCGACAGGTTGATCGTGCCGGTCATCTCGATAGTGGCCGCGCCAATGATCGGCTGTCCGTCGGTCAGTGCTGCGCGGAAGTAGCGTTGCACGGGCGCGGGCAGACCTTCCAGTTCGCGCGCGTCAAAGCGTACGGGGGACGCTGACCGGCTGTTCGCGTGAACGCGGCCCGATTCGAGCTGCGTGGTATGCGTGCGAATCAGCGCGTCCCAGCGTATGGCGCCGACCACCTTCAATCCGATGGCGATGACAGCCAGCACGCCAACCACCAACGTCAGCCACAGCAGCAAGGTCATTGCAGCGCCTGTGATTCACGCGATGTCGATCCAACCATCACGGCCTGCACAGGACGGCGCAGCGATCGCGGCAAGGTCGGGCCCCGCCCGAAGCGCAGCACCAGGTCAGGCCGCTGACCGTCGAGGCCCAGGGCATCGGCAAACGGCGATCGCACCGAAGCCACTTCCACCGGCTGGTTCAAGAATGCATTGCGGATGCCGAGCGCCGTCGCCTGCAGCGCGAACCGCTCGTAGCAGCGGCCTACCTCCACCCAGTGCGCCTTGTCGGCACTCAGGCCGACGAAGACGGCGATGCCTGCAGAACTGCGAATCTGTCGTGCGTATTTCTCGTTCTCATCTTTCGTGCTGAACAACCAGCCGAATGCAAGATCCCCAAGCCAAGTAGGGATGGCCGGATTGCCCGAGGCCACGCTGAACAGGCCGTCCCGGGTGCGCACCGCATCAGCGCCGTTGAAGCGGATCCAGCTCTTGAGCTCCTTGATGAAGGCCGGGTCGGCCATCTGCGCGGTGTTGCCCTGCGCCACATAGTCGAGCGCACGCTCCATCGCATTGCGTTCGGTCAATAACAGCATGCGCACACCGCTGGACGTGCCTGCGCGCTCAAGCAGGCGCAGCTCTTCGTTGGACAGCGGCTTGCCGTCGTAGTCGCCCCGCGTGCATTGCCGCGCAGCGATGGCCTTAAATAGGGGAGAGGACTGGGCTTGCGTCGGCGTCAGCGGCACGCTGATGGCCTCTGTGGCGGCGTCGAATCGGGGCTCGGCCCACAGCCCGTGGGCCAGCGCAGCTTGAACGAGGTTCTCGGCAGCGCAGCCCAGCGAAACAAAGACGTGGTGGTCATCCGGATCAACGGCGGGACAGCGGCGGGACAGATCAGCCAGGATCGTGATGGCCTTGTCTTCAAGCGCGAACTTCCAGCACTGTGTGTTGTGGCTGGATGGGGCCAACGTCGCGCAGCGAATCAGTTCGCTCCCAAGCGCGGCACCGCTGACATCCGCGACGTCACCCAACCGCCAAGTGTTTCTGGAGACCGCTTCGTAGTCGTCGTCGGCAGACTCCTGGGAACAGCCGGGGAGAGCCAACGGACCGGCCACCAGCCACGGCATCGAAGCAACAAACTGTCTACGCGTGATCATCAGTGCAATGTCCGATGCCTTTGGCCGGCGGTTGCCGGAAAATCATACTCACCAAGCCGGCATCAGTGAGACCGAGGTCAGACTGCACACGGAGAACAATTCAGCCTGGACATACGGCGATGTTGTCGGCGCGGAAGACACTACGGAGCCGTCAAATCATGAGCGAAATCGCTATCGTGAATTCAGCGTAGGCGTCAACGGCAGCCACGGTCTGTGCGCTGCCATACACGACGCGATCACGCCGGATCGATCATTCAAAACCCTTGCTCAAGCGCTGCCGACCAGTGCCCCGGTATGCCGGGCAATCTGTTCGTCTTCCAGCGACGGCAGCACGTGCAATTGACAACGCGAGTCTGCGCTGCTGATCGGATTGGCCAATGCACGGTGGCGCGCTTCATCGAGCCGCACACCCAGCGACGACAGCCCGGCGCAGACTTCGGCCCGCACGGCGGCGTCGTGCTCGCCGATGCCGCCGGTGAAGACGATCGCGTCCACGCCATCCAGCGCCGCCCACATCGCGGCCAGCTGCTTGCGCACGGCGTAGCAGAACATGCGGATGGCCAGCGCGGCGTCCGGGTTCGACGCTGCGGCGGCGTGCAGCGCGCGCATGTCGCCGTCCAGACCGGAGATGCCGGCCATGCCGCTGCGATGATCGACCAGGTCTTCCAGACTCGCGGCATCGAAGCCTTTCAGGCGCGCAAGGTAAATCAGCACGCCGGGGTCGAGATCGCCGCTGCGCGTGCCCATGATCAGGCCGCCGCTTGGCGTCAGGCCCATGCTGGTGTCGATCGATACGCCGTCCTTGACGGCAGTGACGCTGGCACCGTTGCCCAGATGGGCAATCAGGAGTCTGCTTGGTCGCGCATCGGACAATTGCTGCACGATCGACTCGCAGGACAGGCCGTGAAAGCCGTAGCGCTGGATGCCCAGCGCGCGCACATCCGCCGGCAGCGGCAGCGTGCTCGCGTGCGGTGGCATACGGGCGTGAAACGCGGTATCGAAACAGGCTACCTGGGACGCATCGGGGAACTGTGCTCGCGCGCAGTCGATGAGTGCCAACGTCGCCGGTGTATGCAGCGGTGCGAACGCCTCGGCCGCCTGCAGCTGTTTCAGCACCACAGCGTCGATGCGACAGTGTTGGCGCAGCATCGGTCCGCCGTGCACGACCCGGTGGCCGACGGCCTGTGGCGCGGGCAACCCGGTTTTGATCAGCAGCCGGCGGATGCGCGCAACGACTTCCTGCGCAGAGGCGACCTGCCCCGAGTCTCGACACAGCACATTGCCGGTTGGGTCCAGTGCGAGAAATAGTCCGTTGCGCTGGCCGATGCGCTGCGCCTCACCGCTGATCAGGCATCGTGTTTGTTGAGGCTGTGTTTGTTTCGGCCACACCTCGTAAAAGCCGAACTTGAGCGACGACGAACCGCTGTTCAGGCAGAGCACGTGAACTGCAGCGGTCATCGCACGGTCGACTTGACCGTCTTCGCGCCGGCATGTCGAAGCCGCAGCGCGTTGCCGATCACCGATACCGAACTCAGGCTCATCGCCAAAGCCGCAATCATCGGCGACAACAGCCAGCCCGTGAGTGGGTACAACACGCCCGCCGCCACCGGGATGCCCATCGCGTTGTAGACGAACGCGAAGGCGAGATTCTGCTTCATGTTCACCACCGTCTGGTCCGAGAGGATGCGGGCCTGGGCGATGCCGCGCAGATCCCCTTTGATCAGCGTCACCTGCGCGCTGTTCATGGCCACGTCGGTGCCGGTGCCCATCGCAACGCCGACATCGGCCTTGGCCAGTGCCGGCGCATCGTTGATGCCGTCGCCGGCCATCGCCACGATGCGGCCCTCGCGCTGCAGCTGTGTCACCAGCGCCAGCTTGTCGGCAGGCTTGACCCCACCATGCACTTCGTCGATGCCCAGCCGTGAGGCGATGGCCTGCGCCGTGGTCAGGCCGTCGCCGGTGGCCATGATCACGCGCAGCCCGGATGCTTTGAGTGCGGCGAGCGCTTCAGCAGTGGTGGCCTTGACCGGGTCGGACACCGCCAGCAGGCCCGCCAGTTGGCCATCCACGGCCAGTGCCATCACGCTGGCACCCTCGGCACGCAGCGCCTCGGCCTGCGCCTTGAGCGTGTCGACGGCCACGCCCACCTGTTCCATCAGCGCGGTGTTGCCCAGCGCCAGTGCTTTCCCGCCAACGGTGCCGCGTACGCCGATGCCGGTGCTCGACTCGAAGCCTTCGGCTTTATCGAGCGTGAGCTTGCGCTCACGTGCCGCCGCCACGATGGTCTGCGCCAGTGGATGCTCGCTGCCCTGGTCGAGACTGGCCGCCAGCCGCAACACGTCGTCTTCGGTGAATCCCGGGCTGGCCAAGGCGCGGTCGAAGCGCGGCTTGCCTTCGGTCAGCGTGCCGGTCTTGTCGACGATCAGCGTATCCACTTTGCGCAAGTTCTCGATCGCCGCAGCGTCGCGGAACAGCACGCCCTGGGTGGCTGCCTTGCCGGTAGCGACCATGATCGACATCGGCGTGGCCAGCCCCAGCGCGCAGGGGCAGGCCACGATGAGCACCGCGACCGCATTGATCAGCCCATAGGCCCAGCCCGATCCACTGATTGGCGAGCCACCGGTCGATGAGGGCCCGAAGAATCCCCAGGCGAAGAAGGTCATCACCGCGATGGCAACGACGCTGACGACAAAATAACCGGCCACCTGATCGGCCATGCGCTGCATCGGCGCGCGCGAGCGCTGGGCCTGCGCCACCATCTGCACGATGCCTGCCAGCACGGTCTGCGCACCCACCTTGTCGGCGCGCATCACCAGCGCACCGCTGGTGTTGAGCGTGGCGCCGATGAGCGTGTCGCCCGCAGATTTGCCCACCGGCATGGGTTCGCCGGTCAGCATCGATTCGTCGACCGCGCTGTCGCCTTCGATCACCACCCCGTCCACGGGCACCTTCTCGCCCGGTCGCACACGCAGCTTGTCACCGACATGGACGTCGGCCAATGGAACGTCCTGCTCGGTGCCGTCGTCGGCCAAGCGGCGTGCGGTCTTCGGCGCGAGGCCGAGCAGGGACTTGATAGCTGCCGAGGTCTGCGATCGCGCCTTGCCTTCGAACACCTGCCCGAGCAGCGTCAGCGACACGATCACGGCTGCGGCCTCGAAGTAGACCGCGACGTGACCCATCGAAACGAACGAGGCCGGAAACACCTGTGGCGCGACCGTGGCGACGACGCTGTAAACGAAGGCCGAGCCGGTGCCCAGGCCGATCAGGGTCCACATATTCGGGCTTCGATGGACAATGGACTGCGCGCCGCGCACGAAGAATGGCCAACCCGCCCACAGCACCACGGGCAGGCTGATCGCCAGTTCGATCCAGTCCTGCGTACCCCTGTCGAACAGCGCGAAGCGATGCCCGAACATCGCCAGCACGAAGACCGCTATGGTCAGCGGCAGCGTCCAGTAGAAGCGCCGCTGGAAGTCGATGAGTTCCCGGTTCTCGCCCTCGTCCAACGTGGGCACCGCCAGCTCCAGCGTCATGCCGCACTTCGGGCAGTTGCCCGGATGGTCCTGTCTGATTTCGGGGTGCATGGGGCAGGTGTACACCGCACCGGGCCCGGCTACGGTCGTAGTTGCCGCATCGACCGCGTGCGGTGTTGTGGAATGGTGCGAAGCGTCAGGCTGTGGCGCCGCGGAGACGCTCATCTGAGCGAGGGCAAGGCGTGGGGGAGACAGAATAGCGGTTTTCATGGGGTGGCCTGCGATGGATGCCCGCGACCCGGCGGGGAGCGGAGTTGCTCACTTCACGATGCATCGTGCGCGTCAATCGACGAGGCGTCTGTGTGCTGCCGAACACCTCCTGACACGCGACAGCCTCAGCTCGCCTGCGCGGCCTTCACGGTGTCGCTTTCGATACTGCCATCCACCAGCGTCACTGTCCGGTCGCACTGATCGGACAAACGCGGGTCGTGGGTGATCAGCAGTACGGCGCTGCCGAATTCCAGGTTGAATGTGCGGAACAGCGCGAACACTTCGGCGGCGGATTTGGTGTCGAGGTTGCCGGTGGGCTCGTCGGCCAGCAGCAGCGCCGGCCGGGTGACCAGCGCGCGGGCCACCGCGACGCGCTGCTGCTGGCCACCGGAGAGCTGATCGGGCTTGCGATCTTCAAGCCCCTCCAGCCCCACTTGGGCCAACAGCCCGCGGCCGCGGTCGAGCTGGTCGCGCTTCGGTTTACTGGTGTTCACCATCAGCGGCATCAGCACGTTCTCCAGCGCGGTGAAGGCCTGGATCAGGTGATGGAACTGGAACACGAAGCCGATCGCGCTGCCGCGCAGCGCCGTACGCCGGGCGTCGTCCATGTCCCGGGTGGCCTCTCCAAGCAGAAACAGTTCGCCGTCGGCGGGGCTGTCCAGCAGGCCGATCAGGTTCAACAGCGTGCTCTTGCCCGAGCCCGAGGCGCCGACCAGCGCGGTGAAGTCGCGGCGCTGCAGCCGCAGGTCCAGTCCGTGCAGCACTTCCACTTCGGTCGGCTTGCCCACGTTGTAACTTTGCCGTAGCCCGCCACGCCGCCCAACAGCGAACCCGCCAGGCCGAACAGCGCGCCCTGCACGAGGAATACCCACAACATCTGCCGTCGTGTGGTGCCCATCGCCCGCAGGATGCTGATCGCGCGCGTGCGCTGCACGACGCTCACCGACAGCACGCTGGCGATGCCAAGCGCCACGCTCAGCGCCACGAAGGCGCTGATCATCTGCGTGGACAGACTCTGCGAGCGCAGGGCGTTCATCAGTTGGCCGTTGGTCTCCATCCAGCTTTCCGCCTTCAGGCCGGTGAGCCGGGCAATGCGTGCGGCTATTGTCTGCGCGGTGAAGATGTCGTCCACGGTGATGTCGATTCGACCGCGTTGGTCGAGGAAATGATGTTGTCGCGCCAGTGGTCGGCCGCGATTCGCTTTTCACCAAAGTCTCAATGCACTACCCCGATATTTTCATTGCGGCAGCGCACATGCGGTGTCGATGGGTGCCGATGCTTATGCTGTGAGCATCGTGTGACTGTTGTTAACTAAAAAAAGACCGGGCGCAATATGTACCTTACCGCGCATGGCGCGTTGGGCCTGTATTGTCCGTTTTCGAAAATCGAGCCCCTTTTTTTACGTTCGCATCAACCGTCCCTGCCATGCCCAACATCATCGAACCGACTCAGAACCATCTTCTTGCTGCCCTGCCGCACGCGGTGCAGGAACGTCTGTTTCCTCATATCGAAATTGTTTTCTTGCCGTTGGGCAAGGTTCTGTATGAGTCCGGGGATGCTTTGCGTCACGTGTATTTTCCGACCGATTCCATCGTCTCACTGCTCTACGTGATGGAGAATGGCGCATCGGTGGAAATATCGGTGGTGGGAAACGAGGGCCTCATCGGCGTTGCTTTGTTCATGGGCGGTGAAAGCACGCCGAGCCGGGCGATCGTGCAAAGTGCGGGGTCCGCATACCAGCTGCCGTGTCAACTGACTGTTATTAACTAAAAAAGAGACCGGGCTCAATATGTGCGTTACCGTGCATAGCGCGTATGGACTGTGTTGTCCGTTTTCGAAAATAGATCCCCCTTATTTTTACGTTCGCATTAACGGTCTCTGCCATGTCCAACATCATTGAGCCGACTCAGAACCATCTTCTTGCTGCCTTGCCGCACGCGGTGCAGGAACGTCTGTTTCCTCATATCGAACTTGTTCCCTTGCCGTTGGGCAAGGTTCTGTATGAGTCAGGGGATGCTTTGCGCCACGTGTATTTTCCGACCGATTCCATCGTCTCACTGCTCTATGTGATGGAGAATGGTGCATCGGCGGAAATATCGGTGGTGGGAAACGAGGGCCTCATCGGCGTTGCCTTGTTCATGGGCGGCGAAAGCACGCCGAGCCGTGCGATCGTGCAAAGTGCGGGTTCCGCGTATCGGCTGCTGGGTCAACGGCTCAAGGATGAGTTCAATCGGCATGGAGATTTGCTGCTGCTGATGCTGCGTTACACCCAGTCCCTGATCACCCAGATGTCGCAGACCGCGGTATGCAATCGACACCACTCGATCGACCAGCAGCTGTGCCGATGGTTGCTGCTGTCCTTGGATCGGCTGCCCAGTAATCGTCTTGTGATGACTCAGGAGCTGATTGCCAACATGCTGGGTGTGCGGCGTGAAGGTGTCACCAACGCTGCCGGCAAGCTTGAGCGTGCTGGGGCGATTAAGTACGCCCGTGGGCACATCACGGTACTGGACCGGCCAAAACTCGAAGCGTTGTGCTGCGAGTGCTATGCCGTAGTCAAGAAGGAAACAGATCGGCTGCTGCCTTACTTGCCGTCGAACGCCAATTGATCGACGATGCGCCAAGCTTGCAAGCGCCAAGCGTGCAAGCGTTGAAGCCTGTTCGAAATCTCGGCAATACGCGATGGGGAGCCGCTTACTCACGCTTGATCATCGGTAGAGCGGCCTGACCAGCCATTCGGCTGTTGAAAACCAGGCCGCTGTATTGGTGACTTCGGTAGGCTCCAGCGGCCTGAAGGCCCTCCTGCGAACGCATGCAGAGTTCAAACTTCTCTTGGCCGGATCAATGGAAAAATGGCGCGCGCAATATTGGCGATGGCACGGCTGCCGTCAGTGCTTCAGCGAACAGAGAAGCCTGCTGTTGTCCTGCACACTATAAAAACGGGAATGGCCAAGCACCCTCCTGTGCCACTTCCGGCGTATGCAGTGCAGCAGTGAGCGTTCGTGGCGGCCGCAACCCCAGCACCAGTCTCCAACCGCTTGATCGCAAGCCTGCCGCGCCGCGAACGCGAACGGGTGCTGGCGGGCTGTGAACCGGTCGATCTGGTCTTCGGGACCATTCTGTGCGAGCCGGATCGGCCTTATCGCGACGTTTATTTTCCTCTCAACGGGTTCATCTCGCTGGTGGAAGCGGTGCGTGGCCATGCGTCGCTGGAAATGTGCTTGATCGGCAATGAAGGCATGCTCGGAGCGACCATGATTCTGGGAGTGCCCGCAGTGCCGCTGCGCGCCATCGTGCAGGGCGCCGGCAGTGCCTGGCGGATGTCGGCGCAGAAGTTCCAGCGTGAATTGACCGACAGCCCCCATCTGAGTCGGGCGCTCGGCCGCTATGTCTACGTGGTGATGACACAGCTGTCGCAAAACGCCGCCTGCACTTACTTCCATGAGGTCGGGCCCCGGTTGGCGCGCTGGCTGCTGATGACGCACGACCGTGCGCATGCCGATCATTTTCATCTGACCCATCAATTCATCGCCGATATGCTCGGTGTGCAGCGCAGCGCGATCACCATCGCTGCGGGGGCGCTGCAGAAGAAAAAGCTGATCCGCTATGTGCGAGGCGAAATCAGCATCCTCAACCGCCGCGGCCTGGAGGAAGCGTCCTGCGAGTGCTATGCATCGGTGGTGAAGAGCTATGCCAAGCGATTCGTCTAGCAGGTTGCTGAAAAAATTCCCTCATCCGGCCTTCGGCCACCTTCTCCCGCAGACGGGAGAAGGGGTCTTTCTCGGCACACAGGCATGAGGCCATTGTCGGCAATCGAATCGAAAATCCTGTAGGCAAGCGGCGACTGTCGTCTGCGCACTGGTTACAGGGGGTTGCCGATGGTCGCTGGCGGAGTATCCGGTCCGGTGTCCGTTCCGGCATAGTCGATGTGAACGTCGACGCTGTGATCCTGATGATCATCGATCAGCGCGACGCTCGAGTCGTCCTGCACCACGCCGTCAAGATAGACGCTGATGCTCGGATTGGATTTACCGACGCCTGTCTGCACCACAACGATGTGGTAGTAGTTCGCGCTGTATCGATAGTCGATTGAATAGGTTTTCCAGTGGCGTGGAATGCACGGCGAAATCAGCAGCCGTGAGCCCTGCCGCTGCAGGCCGAGCAGTGACTCGACGATCAATCGGTACATCCAACCGGCCGAACCGGTATACCAGGTCCAGCCGCCACGACCCGTATGCGGTGCCACTGCGTAGACATCCGCAGCGACGATATACGGCTCTACCTTGTAAGTAGCCACCGCCGCTGCGCTGCGGCCGTGCTCAATCGGGTTGATCAGGGTGAGCAACTCCCAGGCGCGCTGCGTATCGCCCAGTTGTGCAAAGGCCATTGCCGACCACACCGCCGCGTGCGTGTATTGTCCGCCATTCTCGCGTACGCCCGGCACATACCCCTGGATATAACCGGGATTGTTTGCAGCGCCGTCGAACGGGGGATCGAGCAACTGCACCAGCCCGTGATCGCGACGAACCAGATGTTCATCCACCGCATTCATGGCGTGGACAGAGCGCTCAAGGTCACCGCCGCCGGAAAGTACCGACCAGCTCTGTGCGATCGCATCAATCCTGCATTCGGGATTGGCCGAAGCGCCCAGCGGTGTGCCGTCGTCGTACCAGGCGCGCAAATACCAGGCGCCGTCCCAGGCGTGTTCGTGCAGTTTCCGTTTCAACTGTTCAGCGGCCGCGAGGCATCGCTCGGCAAACGGCGCATCGCCTCGCGCTTGTGCGATCGGTGCGAAGCCGGTCAGGACTTTGAACAGGAAGAATCCCAGCCACACGCTTTCGCCCTTGCCCTCAATGCCGACCTCACTCATGCCGTCATTCCAGTCCCCGGATCCCATCAGCGGCAGCCCGTGCGCGCCGAAATTCAAGCCACGCTCGATCGCCCGTACGCCGTGCTGGTAGAGGGTCGCTGACTGCGTCGACGGCTGAGGCTGGTCGTAATACGACTCCTCATCTGCATTCAATGCGCGGCCCTGCAGGTATGGCGTGACTTCGTCCAGCACGCCGTCATCGGCGCTGACCAGCAGGTAGCGCGCCATCGCAAGTGGCAGCCACAGATAGTCGTCGGAGCAGCGCGTGCGCACGCCGCGTCCTGCGGGCGGATGCCACCAGTGCTGCACATCGCCTTCGACGAACTGGCGGGCCGCGCAGCGCAGGAGTTGTTCGCGCAACAGGCGTGGCTCGGCATGGACCAGGGCCATGGCGTCCTGCAGCTGGTCGCGATAGCCATAGGCACCACCGGACTGCGAGTAACCGCTGCGTGCCCAGATCCGGCAGGCGAGTGTCTGATACGGCAGCCAACTGTTGGCCAGCACATTCACTGCCGCATCGGGCGTATGCACCTGGACCGCGCCGAGCGTGTGCTTCCAGTGCGCCCGCACCCGTTCCAGCGCGCTGCGCGCTGAGCCGGCACCGCGCAGCCGCACAGCCAACTCGCGGGTGTGTTCCAGATCGCGACCCACGCCAAGCCTGAAGATGATTTCGCGACTCTGACCATCGGCCAGCTCGAACAGGGTCTGGACCGCACCGCAGGGGTCCAGCGCTGCGCCGACCTTGCCGGAAAGACGCGCTCTTTTCAGGGCCGCAGGTCTGGCCAGGCTGCCATTGCGGCCGAGGAATTCGCCGCGGTCGCCGGTGACACTGCGGTTGTCGTCATGCACATCAAGAAAGGCAACCTGCTGCGCGAACTCGGTGTTGTATGCATTGCATGCGAACAACGCACCACTTTGCGCGTCCACTTCGGTGACGACATGCATCGCGGTTTTCGCGCGCAAGTCGCCCAACACCCACTCGACGTAGCCGGTGGCCGAAAGGCGGCGTCGCCGGCCCGAAGCGTTGTGGAGTTTGAGCACCGAGTATTTGACCGCATCGCTCAGGTCGACATACACCCAGAGTTCGGAACGGATGCCGTCGGAGGTGTGTTCGAACACGCTGTAGCCGAATCCGTGCCGCGTGAGATAGGCATTCGCGCCGCCGCAGGGATGCGGCGTTGGCGACCAGTAGTGTCCGCTCTCCTCATCGCGCAGATAGATCGCCTCACCACCGGTTGCGCCGACCGGATCGTCACTCCATGGCGTGAGGCGAAACTCGTGGGCGTTCTCACCGAAGGTGTAGGCCTGTCCGCTCTCGGTGATCACCGTGCCAAAGCAGGGGTTGGCCAGCACGTTTACCCAGGGCAATGGCGTGGGCTGCGTGTGGGTCGTTTGTATGACGTACTCGCAGCCATCGGCGGTGAATCCGCCCAAGGGGTTGCCGAGGATCAATCCCGGTAGCGGGGGCTCTGGTGACGTTGACGATGCGGGCTGGTGACTTGAGGTGGCGAGCAGCGGCGCGACGTTTTGCACGGCTGGACTCTTGCGATTGGCCTGCTCGACCAGGGTGCCACGGCCAGCGTCGATGACCACCCGCGCCACCGCCTGCAGCAGGATCCGGTCTTCATTCGAGATTTGTTCGGCGTAGCGAACGAAAATGCCGCCCGGCCTGTCGATGGCATTTGCCGCTGTGCCGGTCGCGATCAGGCCGATGATCTGTTCCTGCAGGCGCTGCCTGTAACCAATGTGTTCCTCGTTCCACACCACAAGATCCACTGCGAGGCCCTTCAGCCGCCAGTAGGCGTGGCACTGGATCAGCTGGCGTGCCAGCTCGATGTGGGTGGCGTCGGCAATCTTCAGCAATACGATCGGCAGATCACCGGAAATCGCGTAGCCCCATAGTCCCGACTGTCCGCGCCTGTTCTGCATCAAGACGCCCGGTCCGGCGCGAAGCAAGGCGTTTGCATACAGCACTGACCCGGCCAGTCGCCGGTAGATCTGCGCATCTGCCTCGCTGGCGTTGATCTGGCGCAGGGTGACGTCGCTGTGGGTGTATGCGAGGTCGATGGCCCGATCGGCCAACAGGCGATCCTGATACTTGTCGATCAGTTGCAGCGCGGAATCACGCTCTTCGGCTGCCCCGAACACAAAATCGAAGCTGGCGGACTGTTCGGCCTCAAGCGTGATCCGGCAACGGATCGCGACGATCGGATCGAGCACCGCGCCGGCGCTGCCGGACAGGGCTGTGGACTCGACCATTGCGCGCGGCGCGCGCAGGCTGCGGCCGCGGCCGATGAAACGCATGCGGTCGGTTTCGAACGAGATCGCCTCGACGGCATGGCCGTTGGTGGCCAGCAGATGAAACATCCAAGGTGTGCGTTCACCGGCTGAGCGCGGGCGCCGTGTGCACAGGATGGCGCGGCGATTGGCAATGATCTCCGTCTGCACGAACAGCTTGTTGAAACTCGGGTGCATGTCGTCAGCCGCTGCCGTGGTGAGGACCACCTCGGCATAGCTGGTGAGCTCGATTGTGCGCCGCCGGTTCGAGCGGTTGCTGACCCGCAGACGGCGCACTTCGATGTCGTCCTCGGGCGAAATGACGATGTCGCAGTGGGTTTCGATATCCAGATCGCGACGCCGGTACTCGGCACGACCTTCCGAAAAAACCGCCTCGCAGGACTGCGCTCCGGTCACGGTCGGTTGGTGCGTGGCGGACCAGAATTCACCGGCTTCGATGTCGCGCAGATAGATGAAATTGCCCCAGTGGTCGCACGTGCTGTCTTCACGCCAGCGGGTGAGTGCGAGGTTGTTCCAGCGGCTGTAGCCGCCCCCGGCATTGGTCAACATGACGTGGTAACGCCCATTGGAGAGCAGCTGAACTTCTGGGTTCGGTGTGTTGGCGCCCATCGGCGCGTGCGGCGATGACGCGGAAGCATCAAAAAATCCATTTCCTTCGTAGTCCGCAGACTGCCGCGAGCGAAACACCGAGTTCTTTGGAACGCGTTCCTGCAGCAGCAGCAGCGTGGCCTGGAATTCGGGCACCGATGCGAAATGCTTCTGCATGTTTGGGCCCAGCAGAACCTGCGCGAGCGACAGCATCACCATGCCCTGGTGATGCGCCATATAGGAACGCACGATGGCGCCGGACTGACCACGCCGCAGCCGCGAGGGTGTGAAATCGATGGCTTCGTAGAAGCCGAACGGCCCTTCCAGGCCAATCGTGGCCAGCCGCTGAAGATTGGCGCAGGCCGCTTCGGGCGCCACCATCAAGGCCAGTGCCGAGGCGTAAGGCGCAACCACGGAATCCTTCCCCAGACCGCGCTGGAAGCCGAGACCGGGTGTGCCGAAGGCGTGGTATTGGTAGTTCAGATTGGCATCGGCCGCGTTATAGCCGGATTCCGAAACGCCCCAAGGCAGCGCCCGCTGCGTGCCGTAGGCGATCTGCAGCGCCACTGCGGCGCGGGCAGTCTGATCGAGCAGGGTGCCGGGGTAGCTTGGCATCACCAGCAGCGGCATCAAGTATTCGAACATCGAGCCGCTCCACGACATCAGCACCGGACCCTTGCTGGTCGTGGTCTGCAGGCGCCCCAAGGCAAACCAGCTCTCCTGAGGCAGTTTGCCTTGTGCGATGGCGACGAAGCTGCACAGCCGCGCTTCTGAGGCCAACAGATCATAAAAACTGGTGTCGCGTCGGAACTCGTCGACGTTGTAGCCGATCGCGAGCAGATGACGCTCACTGTCGTACAGAAATGCGTAGTCCAGTCCGGCCAGTTCGGCGGACTGCCGAACCAGACGATCCGTTTCATCGATCCGCGCTGCTGCACGCTCAGCGCCGAGCGCCAGCAACCGGCGCTGTTCGCTCAGCCAGTCGCGCTGTTCCGCCGTTCCTGGAGGCTGCGGCGCGACCTCAATCTGCGACAGCCACGCTGCGCTGTCATGTTGCAGTGATCGTAGCGAGGGCATTGCGCTGAACAGCGGGATGTCGGTGAGCCCGTCCGGCGCTGCGGGCGATGCCAGCCACGGCAGCAGATCGCGCAGTTCGTCCAGTGCATCGAGGCATTGACGCTGTGCCGCAAGGGCCCAGCCGCTTGCGGTCCCATTCGCGGAGCCGGCATCGCCTGTATCGAGCAAGTCCGCCTCATTCGCCAGCGTTTCCAGCAGTGCGAACCATGCCGCCGGTGTCACCGGTGGCGCGGCCATGGCGGCATCGAGCGCGCACTGCAGTCGCCCCAGAATGACGCGATCAGCGCTGTCCGGCTCCAGCACGTCATCCAGCAGCGACAGCGCATCGGCCAGGCCGGAGAGCACGCGAGGGCCGACGACCGGCTGGTCGGGCAGGGCATTCAAGCCCGCACTCAACGTCAGCAGGTGGCCTGCGAGATTGCCGCTGTCGACCGCGGACACATAGCGCGGCGGCAGCGGCTGCAGGGTTTGTGTGTCGTACCAGTTGAAAAAATGGCCTTGATAGCGTTCCAGTGTGGCCAACGTGCGGAAGCAATTTGCCGTGCGCGCCATCAGCACCCGAGTGCTGATATAGCCGAAGTCGTGGGCGGAGAGGTTGGCAAGCAGGGCCAGGCCGATATTGGTCGGTGACGTGCGATGGGCGATCGTCGGGCCGGGATCTTCCTGGAAGTTGTCGGGCGGCAGCCAGTGGTCGCTGGCACCAACGAAACATTCGAAAAACCCCCAGGTCTTTCGCGCGATCCGACGCATGAAGAGGACTGCCTGGGCATCCAGCTGCGCCGCGCGATCGATGACGGGTTGACTCAACCACCAGGCGATCGCCGGAGCCAGCAGCCACAGCAACAGAATCAAGCCGGCCGGAGCCAACGCGGCGGGACGAGCGATGGCCAAGCTCAGCGCCGAAGCCAGCGCAAGCACCGGTGCGATCCACATCAGACGTAAGCTGGACCGCAGCCCCGGCAATCCCTCAATGTCGCTGCCAACAGAAGCCGCCACGCGCCATTCCAGCAGTTTCCGGTGTGATGCCAACAAGCGCCAATGCGAGCGCAGGATCGCGTCGACATTGCACAAGGCCTCGAATGGCAGGCTGGCGACACGAAATCCGGCCTGCGTGAACTGTAGTCCGGCCGCACGCAGCACCATGCTGAGATGCGGCCGCAGCTTGACTCCGGTCGGCCAGCGGCACAGCGTTTCCAGCGTTGCCAACAGCGGCGGCAGCAGGACGATACCGAGCACGCAAGCGGTCCATCGCCACGGGTGTGCCAGCAGCCACCAGCCGCCAAGCAGCAGCAGAACAAGCGCCGGTGCGACGAGGCTGCGGCGCAGGTTGTCGAAGATTTTCCAGCGCGACAGCAGCGAGATCGGATTACGCACACTGCTGCCCTGTTCGTTCCGCACCTTGGGCAACAGCCATCCCGCTATCTGCCAGTCGCCGCGAATCCAGCGCTGCTGACGGGAGACATCCGCGTCGTAGCGTGCCGGATAGTCTTCATACAGATACACGTCGCTCAGCAGCCCCGAGCGTGCGTGGCAGCCTTCCAGCAGGTCGTGGCTGAGAATCCGATTCTCAGGAAAGCGTCCCTTCATTGCGCTTTCGAAAGCATCGATATCGTAGATGCCCTTACCGATGAATGAGCCCTCGGCAAACACGTCCTGATACACGTCGGAAGCCGAACGCGTGTAGGGATCGATCCCCGGTTCACTGCCGAACAACTGCGCGTAGCGGGATTGGCTCGTCCCGGACATGCTGGCCGCCATCCGCGGCTGCAGGATGCCGTATCCGGCCGTGACCCTTTGCATGCGCGCATCGAAACGCGGCTGATTGAGTGGATGCGCCATCGTGCCGACAAACTGACGCGCCGCATCCCGTGGCATCCGGGTGTCGGTGTCCAGCGTGATCACGTAGCGGATCCGGATCAGCGCGGCGATGTCGCCGACAATCAGGGCGAAGCGCTCTGCACCCGTGCCGCGTAAGAGCGCATTGAGCTCACCCAGTTTGCCGCGCTTGCGCTCGAATCCCATCCAGACCCGATCAACGCTGTTCCAGCGACGCGGCCGATGCAGCAGGAAAAAAAGCTCCGGGCCCTGGTTCGGATAGGCCGCGTTCAATGCAGCGATCGCGGCTTGCGCGTGCTGCAACAGGCCAGCGTCTTCCGGCATGGACTCGGCCGCCGCGTCGGCGAAATCGGTCAACAGCGCGAAGTGCAGATGTGCGTCGCGATTACCCAGAAAGCGTACGTGCAGCGCCTCGATCAGGTCATCGATGCCAGCCAGACTGGTGATCAGAGTGGGCACGACCACCAGGGTGCGGCAGTGCTCGGGAAGTCCGCGGGAGAAGTCCAGACGCGGCAGCAACTGCGGCGTAGTGAGCAGGGTGGCCAACCAATTGGTCAGCGCGCTCGCAAGCTGACTCGCTGCGAGCAGTGCGAGTCCGGTCATGGCAAACAAAGCCCAGCCAGCCACGCCCGCGTCGCGAAGCAGCTGGGCCAGTGCGGCGCTGATCAGCAGCGTGATCACCAGCAAGGTGCCGAGTTGCAAACACAGCGCCGCACTTGCCACTCCGCGACGCAATGCGGAGGTCAGCGACCTGCGCTTCGTCACGACCTTGGCTTCCAGCTGCGCCAAGCCGCGATCAATCAGGTAGTAGCCCACGTGGCTGCTGTGTGCCGTTGCGGACGCCGCGCCGGCGTGCTCCTGCGACAACGCGATTGCCGCTGCAGCGACGTCGGCTTCGGGCCGGTGGCTGCGCTTGGCAACCCGCGCAACGACATGGCGATAGCGGTCGCGCGTGGCGAAATCCATGGCCGCATAGACACCGCCGGGGTCCTGCCGAAGGGTACGCTCGACCATGCTCATCGCTTCGACAAAATCGCGCCAATCGATGGCGCCCAGTGAACGCAGCCCGCCGATGCTGTTGCTGATCGAAATCTGGTCAGAAGCTTGTTGGCGGTTCTCCGACAACACCATCTGTTCGATCGTTTGATGCGATTCGCCAAGCCTTTGTTCGATCCATGTCAGCGGCAGCGCCAGAGCCGGGCCATGTCCCTGCAGGCGTCGCGCCAGTTCGGCGACGAACGGGCTGGTCATCGGCGGATGCGAACGCGCCATGTCGGCGATCACCAGAATCAGGCTCGTTGGATCGGCCTCGGCGACCGCCATCATCCGGTTCGCCCAATCCTGTGCGAGGTTCAGATGCCGGCGCGCGTTGCTGAGGCGGGCGCTGACCCGGCGCAGGTTCTCAATCAGGGCCAGCCGAAGCATGATGGGAATTGCCCACAGTTCACCCAAGCTGAGCTGTGTGATCGACTGGTACGCGGCCACGAAGCGGCTCAGCGTCTCGATGTTGACCCGGCCGTCACTGTGCGAAATGGTCTCTAGAGCGAGGTCGTAGACGCGTGGCAAGAATCGAGAGGGCCCCTGCGCCAGTTGCGGTAATTCGCGGCTGTAACCACGCGGCAGGTGCTGCCTGGCGGTTCGGATCTGTTCTTCGATCAGATAGAAGTTGTCAAGCAGCCATTCTCCTGCCGGCGCGATTTGAAGTTTTTCCTTCGCTGCGGCAGTCAACAGGTCGGAGGTGCTGTTCAGCACATGGACGTTGTCATTCAGCCGCTCAAGCAGGCGGTCGCGGTTTCGGCTGTGACTCAGCACGTGCGCGTTGGCAAGTGCCCGTCCGTGGTCCTCCATATGTTCGGCGCTGAACAGCTCGGTGGGAAGTGTGGTCGGCTCCTCAGGATGGTTGGCAGGCGGCGGTTGGCCCAGCCGGTCATTGCTGACGATTGCCGCGATCTTGGACAAATGCTTGATCAAGCTTCCGGGATTCATCATGGTTGCCTTCTGCCGTCAGATGATGAGAGCAGAGCAGCTCACTCAAAGATCAGATTGGTTGGTTGTCGGGCCGGAAGGAGGCAGCAGCTGATGGCTACGCGATGCAATTGCGGACCGCCCGATCTATTCCGATGCATGCGCGCTGTTCGAGCATCAGTGATGCTGCTGCTTGCATGAGATCTATTGCCGTCGATACATGCCAGCCTCTTATGCGATATTCAGAAACTGTTCCTTTTCCTGTCGTGATTTGATCGTTTCCCGTTGCCTGAACGGCGGTGCTCAGATGCGCGTCTCTATACCGTTGCGATGGCGACCACAACGACCAAACCGCTACAAAAAAACATAAAAACAGCGACTGCTACGACTTCAACATGGCTAGCCGGCTGATTGAATATTCAGTATCGTTTCGTTGCTTATCCACTAGGAACCACAGCCTGCACGCATCAGGGCATGGAAATCGGTGCGATGTCGCACATTGGGTAGAGTTCAGCTTGCCGTTCCGTTACACCTCTCGTGCCGAAGAGGTCAATGCCATGTCGGGTATGGTCGAGGCGTGTCGAGCGATGATTGAATATCAAGCCGACGCATTTGATTGGAATGCCACCTAAGGCACGGCTGCGCGGCTTGATGGAATCCGCTGCTTCATGGGCTGAGGCTCTCGAAACGCCCACCAAAATTGAATTCTGACCGACCCGAATCGAGCAGCAAATCACTCAGGCTGAATCAAGCGTCTCACCACGTTATGCTTCCGTACAGCGCTGCTGTCGGGTTGCGGAGAGGCGGAGTTGCTCTGCGGGAATGGCGGCGCTGTTCGGCATGGCGGGATTGTAAGGCCGGGCCTGCAGCGGATCCGCAGGCTTCTGTGCCGACATCAGCGCTTCAACGCGCGCAGTGCATCTGCCATCGCGGTGTTTGCGGGCGCTGGTGCAGTGTTGGGCTTGGGCTTTGGATTGGGCTTCTGCGGAGCAGTGCGCTCAGTGCTGCGTTGGCCACCACCGGCGGGACGCTCTTCACGTTTGCCGCCGCGCGCCTCACCAGGCACATCGTCGAGGCGGCAGGTCAGGGCGATGCGTTTGCGCGGCGCATCCACTTCCATCACTTTCACTTTAATCACATCGCCCACCTTGACCACGCTGCGCGGATCTTTGACGAAGGTGTCGGACAGCGCCGAAATATGGACAAGGCCGTCCTGGTGCACGCCGACATCGACGAAGGCGCCGAAGGCGGCGACGTTGGTCACCACGCCTTCCAGCACCATACCCGGATGCAGGTCTGACAGTTTTTCGACGCCATCGGCGAAGCGTGCGGCCTTGAACGCGGGTCGCGGGTCGCGGCCGGGTTTTTCCAGCTCACCGACGATGTCGCGCACCGTGGGCAGGCCGAAGCGCTCATCGGTGAACTGCTCCAGTTTCAGCCCACGCAGCGTTGCGGTGTCGCCGATCAATTGTGCGATAGGCCGGCCGCAGGCTTTCACGATGCGCTCGACCACCGGGTACGCTTCCGGATGCACGGCCGAAGCGTCCAGCGGCTGATCGCCGTCGGCGATACGCAGGAAGCCCGCGCACTGTTCGTAGGTCTTCTCGCCGAGGCGCGGCACTTTCAGCAGCGCGCGGCGCGATGCGAATGCGCCGTGTTCATCGCGATAGACGACGATGTTTTCGGCTACCGCGGCGCTGAGTCCAGCGACGCGCGCCAGCAGCGCCGACGACGCCGTGTTGACGTACACGCCGACCGCGTTCACGCAGTCTTCGACGCGGGCATCCAGCGCGCGCGCCATCGCGTACGGATTCACGTCGTGCTGGTACTGGCCGACGCCGATGGCCTTGGGTTCGATCTTTACCAGCTCCGCCAGCGGATCCTGCAGACGGCGCGCAATGGACACCGCACCGCGCAGGCTGACATCGAGATTGGGAAACTCGCGCGCCGCGCGCTCCGAGGCCGAGTACACCGATGCGCCGGCTTCGCTCACCACAACCTTGGCGAGCTTGAGTTCGGGATGCTTGGCGATCAATTCGCCAGCCAGTTTGTCGGTCTCGCGCGATGCGGTGCCGTTGCCGATTGCGATGAGTTCGACCTTGTGTTCCGCGCACATCCGCTTCAGCACCGCGAGTGAAGCGTCCCACTGCCGTTTCGGCTCGTGCGGATAAATGGTGTCGGTGGCGACCAGTTTGCCGGTGGCATCGACGACCGCGACCTTCACGCCGGTGCGCAGCCCGGGATCGAGACCCAACACGGCGCGCGGCCCGGCCGGTGCAGCCAGCAGAAGGTCTTTGAGGTTGTCGCCGAACACGGAAATCGCCTCGTTTTCAGCCTTTTCGCGTGCAGTGCCGATCAGGTCGAGCGACAGCGTGGTCAGCAACCGCGCGCGCCACGCCAATCGGCACGTATCGATCAACCACTTGTCGGCGGGGCGCCCCTGCGCGGCGATGCCGGCGGCGATAGCGACGCGACCTTCGGCGTAGGCATTGCCCTGTTCGACATCGATCGTCGGTTCCAGATCCACCGACAGCATGTCCTCGCGACGCCCGCGCAGCAGCGCCAGCATCCGGTGCGATGGAATATTCGCCAGCGATTCGCTGTGATCGAAATAGTCGCGAAATTTCGCGCCGTCATGCTCTTTTCCGGCGACGACTTTCGCGCGCAGCACGCCTTTGGCCTGCAGCCAGGTACGCAGTTCGCCGACCAGTGCCGCGTCTTCGCCGAAGCGCTCGATCAGGATCGCGCGCGCGCCGTCCAGTGCGGCCGCGACGTCGGCCACGCCCTTGTCGGCATCAATGAACGGTTTGGCGCGTTCTTCCGGTGCGACCGACGGATCGGCCACCAACGCGTCGGCCAGCGGCTCCAGCCCGGCTTCGCGCGCGATCTGCGCTCGCGTGCGGCGTTTCTGTTTGTAGGGCAGATACAGATCTTCCAGCCGCGATTTGCTGTCGGCGACCAGCACGTCGTCCATCAACGCCTTGGTCAGCTTTCCCTGTTCAGCGATGGACGCGAGGATCGCATCACGGCGCTCCTCCATCTCGCGCAGATACGACAGCCGCGATTCCAGATCACGCAGCTGCGTGTCGTCCAGACCTTCGGTCACTTCCTTGCGGTAGCGCGCGATGAACGGCACGGTTGCGCCGCCGTCCAGCAGCTCCACCGCTGCGCGCACCTGCGCGGGTTTGGCGGCGATTTCATCGGCGATGGTCTGGGCGATGACGGTCGCGATGCTGGCGGCTGAACGCGTAGGTGAGGCTAGGCCGGCGAGAGTGTCGGAGGACGGTGCTGCGGTGTTGGGCATCGGGACTTCGTGAGGCGGGGAGCGGATGACGATTGTCCTCCCGTCGTCCGGTCAGCGGCAGACTGGCGTCTAAGTCCGTGATGTGGCAAAGCAACCGTGTGTCTGGGCCCGAAGTCCCGCAGTCGCAGCCCATGCGATCCGGCTAAGACAGGGTATTGACACGACGGGACAGGACAAACCGATTTCTGGGCGTTACCATCCTGACAGCGCCCAACCGCAAAACTCTCTCGAGCGCACATATCATGGCCCGCAGTGATCTTCTCATTTCCCTCGTTCGCGCCGCGTCTAGCGGAGATCAGGCGACTGTGCGCTCGACTGCAGAAGCCTTGGCTGCAGATGAACGCGCCAAAAACCATCACATCCTTGCGGATCGTCTGCAGCGTGCAATTTCTAACATAACGGTGACATCCAATAGTCTCTTATCCGCTTCTGATCGCAGCGTTACCCAGCAAGGCCGCGAGGCCATTATCGCAATCGAGCCTCAGGTTCGTCTCGATCAGCTGCTTTTGACGCTGCCTGTGAGCGAGAGCGGCAAGCAGTTGATCGAGGAGCATGCGCGAGCTGATGTTCTGCGCGCACACGGCTACGAGCCACGGCATCGGGTGCTGTTGTCCGGCCCTCCTGGCAACGGCAAGACATCGTTTGCAGAAGCGATTGCAGAGGCACTTGCTTTGCCATTTTTTGTGGTTCGTTATGACGCATTGATTGGTAGCTATCTTGGGGAAACCAATGCCCGGCTGCGCAAGCTCTTCGATTACGTTAGAACGCAGCCATGCGTGCTTTTCTTTGACGAGTTCGATGCGATTGGTAAAGAGCGTGGCGATACGCATGAAACCGGTGAGATCAAGCGTGTGGTGTCGTTTCTATTGATGCAGCTGGATCAACTTCCCAGCTATGTCATCGTCATTACTGCGACCAATCACGCCGAGCTGTTAGATCGTGCAGTATGGCGACGCTTCCAAATGCGGTTATCGTTCCCGGCACCCGATCGAAGGAGTGTAGAAGTACTGCTGGATCGGCTCATTTCGCGCTGGCCCGATGCGCCGTCCATGTCCCTCGGTATGCTGTCAAGCAAGCTTGGCTTGCTGAATTACTCAGAAGTGGTTGATTTTTGTCAGAACGTTAGAAGACGACAAATTCTAGGGCTAGGGGGAGTAAGGATTGATGAAGCGCTCAAGAAAGAGCTGGAACTATGGTGCTCGCGTGTCCGGCCGGAGGCTGTAGATGGCGAGCGACCCGAACAAACCGCTGCTCCGGGTAATTCCCGTACTACAGCCAGTCCGTCGCGTCGGAAGCAAAAAGGTTCCACCGAAACCTAATTCGTTTCCGCAAGCTCAGCAGGAAGCGAGGTTTACGCCGAAGTTTGACCGGCTACGAGAAGTGCTTGGGCGAGATCCCGAAGGCCTGAGTTTGCGGATGGATCCATCTGCGCTCGCTCCTGAGCGTTTACTGGTGTTCGAAGTGCGGGGACCGGTTTTTTCTTTCATTACGGCGATCAACAACATCGTCGGTCTTGAACTGATTGACGAAGAAGCGCTTGAAACAGACGAAGACAAGTCTCCGACGGCCTATCTGCTCGTACCAGACTTGGCAGCTTTGCGATCAATCGAATCACTGTGGCGCACATGGTGTAGGAATGAGCCGCTAGGCACCGGGTTCACTGGCTGGCGCAATGTCTTTTCTCTGTTGCGAGATTTGCGGCTTTGGGGGCCACAAGATCGCGTGGAGCAGCAAGATGTCGATGTGCTGGCGGAAGAGATTGAGTGGCGTGGCGAAGATGACCGTATTCGCCTCGAAATTGAGCTCATATATCGAAAAAATTCACAGGTTGCGGCCGGGGCTGAGCAATCATTAAGGCAACGCTGATCAAGCCAGCGGAATCTACTGCGCGTGCCGACGGATCTCGCCGCATCGGCTTCAAATCAAAAAATCACGAAACTTCGCCAGATAAATGCCGACTTTCGCTCGTTTCCTCCTATGGAACCCGGTTTTC
>JANOKD010000021.1:0-50101 GCA_031419075.1 Lysobacterales bacterium | reverse complement strand
GGCTTGTTGAAGACCTTCTGGGAAAGTCACGACCCCACCCAAGGCATGCGTCAGGGCAACGACGCCGGCACCCAATATCGTTCCGCGATCTATTGCGATACCGAAGCGCAGTACGCCGCTGCCATCGCCAGCCGCGATGCCTATCAGACGCGGCTCAATGCGGCCGGGCATGGCGCCATCACCACCGAAATCCTGTATCCCGCACCGGTGTTTTATTACGCCGAAGAAGAGCACCAGCAATATCTGTCGAAGCACCCGAACGGCTATTGCGGCTTGAGCGGCACCGGCGTGAGTTGTCCGACCGGACTGTGACGATTGATTTTGGGCGCTGGCGGGCTGTGGTGTACACACGTTCGCGGGGATGACCAGCAACATCGATGACGACCAACATCGACAATCACTGGACGTGGTCCTATGTGTTCATCACTGAACTGATTGTTCGACAAGAAGTCACGCTGGGAATACAGCAGGCCCGCGGGTCATCGTCGCGAGACGCCGCACACATAGATCACTTCACAGGCACCCGCGCCCGAGTCCTCGCGCGTGAGCGAACTGCGCCAGCGCCAGCCATCCGGGGTGTCGATCTGCACCAGCCAGCCGTCGATGCGTACGCGGTCGCCGGCTTTCACGGCATCCAGCGCTGCGGCGATCGCCGAGTTGGACGGCACCATGTGCATATTGGCGCTGCTGCGCACGATATCGTTCGGCGGGATCGGCGCCTGACCGCTCCAGCGATATCGATAAAAGCGTCCCGACTGCGAGATATCGAGCTGCGACAGCACTGCGTCGTCACGCATCGGGCCCCAGCCCAGCGCAAGATCCACCGGCGAGAAATCGGCTTCGCGGCCATTGTCGTAGTCTTCGCGCGACAGCACACGCGCGGCAACGCTGAAGCCCGCCAGCGGCTTCGCGATCGCGTTCGACAGTTGGAACGGCGTCATGCTGCCGGGCGCATCGCTTTGCACTGCACCGTCGTTGGCAGCCAGCCGCGCCGGCGGTACGCAGCCCAATACGGGCTGCCCGTTCGCGGCGGTAAACGCTGCAGAAGAGGCGGTAGGCGATGGCGGCGATGCCAGCCACCAGGCCGTGGCGGCAATGACGACGAAGATCAGGAGCCAGCGGAGCATCGTTAATTCCAGAACTTCACTTGGCCGCAGTTTAGCTGTTGTTTTTGGCGGCAAAAAGAATGCGACCCGATGTGGGTAAAACTGTCATCCCGAACCCCTGCCTCATCGGGGTGAGGGATCTGTTTTTTGAATCAGGCGCCGGGTTCGAGTTCACTCAGTGCTTTTTGAAAGCGGTTGGCGTGCGAGCGCTCGGCTTTCGCCAGGGTTTCGAACCAGTCTGCGATCTCGTCGAAGCCTTCCTCGCGAGCGGCTTTGGCCATCGCCGGATACATGCCGGCGTGCTCGTTGGCTTCGCTGGCGATCGCAGACTTCAGATTCTCGACGGTGTCGCCGAACGGCAGACCGCTGGCCGGATCGTCGCACTGTTCGAGATATTCCAGATGGCCGAACGCATGGCCGGTCTCGCCTTCGGCTGTGGAGCGGAAGATCGCGGCCACATCCGAATAGCCTTCAACGTCGGCTTTCTGTGCGAAATACAGATAGCGGCGATTGGCCTGGGATTCGCTGGCGAAGGCGGAGCGCAGGTTTTCTTCGGTCTTCGAGCCTTTTAATGGCATGGTGTTCAGCCTGTTTGCTGATGGAGTACCGCAAGCGACAGGCTCCGAGCATACGCCCGCGCAATCGCAAACGGTGATCGATGGTTGCGGTGATTTTGACAGACATCGCGAATGCTGCGAGGCAACAGGAATTGGTATGTAGGTATGTGCATCATGAAGAACGACGTCTCCCCACAAGTTTCGCGTAGAAAAAACGCTAATCAGCATGTCCAGATATTGCCGAAGCCGCTGTTGATCTTGATCTGCCGGGGCCCCTGTAAGCGGCGGGGTTCGCGGATCAGGCCCACAGGGCGCGCGGCAGGACGCCGCGCGTTTTTCGACCAGTACATGGATGTACTGTCGAAAAACCCCGCGAATCCTGCGAACCCGGCGCAAAGCGCCGGGCGCGACGACGGGGTGTGCTTTCTTTTGGTTATCTTTTCTTGATTCGCGCCTTTGGCGCTCACCCTTCGGGCCGGCTTCGCCGTTCGCGCCGCAATGCGGCGCAGTGCACAAGCAAAGAAAAGTGACTCGCTCGCGACAGCGAGTAAAACTAAATGCAGAACGATGGGTTTTTCCGTCAGTCCGTGCGTGCAATGGCTTTTGAGCCGATGATAAACAGGTCATCGCCTTTGACTCAGGATGACAACTTAGCGGCGAATACGCTGCCCACCGCCGTGCGTGGGCACGTCGTCGGTGGTGAGCAGACCGGCGGGCAAGTCGCCAAAGACCGCAGCCAGTTTGCTCAAAAAATCCGACATCGCCGAGCTGCGTCGCCACACCATCGCGATCTGGCGGCTGGGCGCAGGTGCGCGGAACGACAGCAGGCGGATGTCCTGCGACGCGGCCACCGGCGGCTTGACCGCCAGCACCGGCAGCAGCGTAATGCCGACATTCGCGGCTACCATCTGGCGCAGGGTTTCCAGCGAGGTCGCGCGGAAGCCGGTTTTCTCGCCGGCCCCGGCGAGATGGCACACGTCCAGCGCCTGATCGCGCAAACAGTGCCCGTCTTCGAGCAACAGCAGACTTTCATTCGCGAGATCCCGCATCGTCAGCGGTTTGCTCGATGCCAGCGCATGCGCCTGCGGCACCGCCAGCATGAAGGGTTCTTCGAACAGGAATTCGATATGCAGCTGGTCGTCCTGCAGCGGCAGCGCGAGGATGCCCGCGTCGAGTTTGCCGTCGCGCAGCTGACGCAGGATGACCTCGGTTTTCTCTTCGATCAGCAGCAGTTCCAGCTGCTGGAAGCGCTCGCGTACGCGCGACACCACGTGCGGCAGCAGATACGGCCCAAGCGTGGGGAAGATGCCCAGCCGCACCGTGCCCGCTTCCGGATTCTGGCTGCGGCGGGCGGCTTCGCGCATTTCCTCGACATCCGCGATGATCCTGCGCGCGCGCTCGGCGGCTTCGCGACCGGCTGGGGTGAGCATCACGTGGCGCGGGGCGCGCTCGACCAGCGACACACCAAGCTCATCCTCCAACTTCTTGATCTGGGTCGACAGGGTGGGTTGACTGATGAAGCACGCCGCCGCCGCACGGCCAAAATGCTTGTGCTCGGCGAGTGCCACCAGGTACTTGAGGTCGCGCAGGTTCATGACGGTGACTTCATCGCGTCTCGTTCCCGGATGCGGATTACAGCGGATTGAATGCCAACAATGCGATGAGAGCAATGTGTTTTGAAGATCATTCTCGTGAAACAACCGCCAAGCCACAGTAATACCGATGATTTCCGTATCGGCAAACCTGTTATTTCTGACAGGCATCGCGGACTGCGATGCCTGCAAACCTACGTGCGAGTACGAATGGGGGTGCGCAGAAGTGCTCTTGATGCCAGTTCAACAGGTTCCTCAATCGCAAGCGGATCAACCATCTGTCATCCCGAAAACCCGCGAAGCGGGCGGAGGGATCTGCGGTTACGGCGCACCGACTGCAAGCAGATCCCTCCTCGGGCTTCGCCCTCGTTCGGGATGAGAGGCCTTTACCAACATCAGAGATGTTGAACAGGCTCTCAGGCCGCTTCGGCCGCCACGGTCGACGTTGACGTCGCTGCCGCTGGCGCAGAGCTGCGGATCAGATGATCGAATGCGCCGAGCGCCGCTTTCGAGCCCTCGCTCATCGCGATTACTATCTGCTTGTACGGCACAGTGGTGGCATCGCCGGCAGCGAATACGCCGGGCATCGAGGTCTGGCCACGTTCGTCGATGATGATTTCACCGCGGGGTGAGAGCTCCAATATGCCTTTGAGCCATTCGGTGTTGGGCAACAGACCGATCTGTACGAACACCCCGTCCAAGACAAGCGTGTGTGCGGTCTGCGTCGCGCGGTCGAGATAGGTCAGCGCAGTGACTTTCTGGCCGTCGCCCAGCACTTCGCTGGTCTGTGCGGACACGATGATGTCCACGTTCGCCAGACTGCGCAGCTTGCGCTGCAGCACTTCGTCGGCGCGCAGTTTGCCGTCGAATTCCACCAAGGTGACGTGGGCGACGATACCCGCGAGGTCGATCGCCGCTTCCGCACCCGAGTTGCCGCCGCCGATCACCGCCACGCGCTTGCCTTTGTACAGCGGGCCGTCGCAGTGCGGGCAGTAGGCCACGCCCTTGTTGCGGTAGGTGTCTTCGCCCGGCACGTTCATCTGCCGCCAGCGTGCGCCGGTGGCCAGAATCACCGATTTGGACTTCAGCGACGCACCGCTGGCGAGTTTCACTTCGATCAGGCCGTCGTCGCCCGCAGGCAGCAGCTGTTCCGCGCGCTGCAGATGCATGATGTCCACGTCGTAGTCGCGCACGTGGCGCTCCATCGCCGCCGCCAGTTTCGGACCGTCGGTTTCAGGCACCGAGACGAAGTTTTCGATCGCCATCGTATCCATCACCTGACCGCCGAAACGCTCGGCGGCGATACCGGTGCGGATGCCTTTGCGCGCGGCGTAGATCGCGGCCGCGGCGCCGGCCGGGCCGCCGCCGACCACCAGCATATCGAAGGCTGCTTTCGCATCGATCTTCGCCGCTTCGCGCGCGCCCATGCCGGTGTCGAGCTTGGCGATGATTTCCTCCACGCTCATGCGTCCTGCGCCGAACGTCTCGCCGTTGAGAAAGATCGTCGGCACCGACATCACCTGGCGCGTGTCGACTTCGCCCTGAAACAGCGCGCCGTCGATCGCGACATGCTTGATCCGCGGATTGAGCACGGCCATCAGGTTGAGCGCCTGCACCACGTCGGGGCAGTTCTGGCAGCTGAGCGAAAAATAGGTTTCAAAACGATAGTCGCCATCCAGCGCGCGCACCTGTTCGATTACGTCCACGGCCAGCTTCGATGGATGCCCGCCCACCTGCAGCAGCGCCAGCACCAGCGAGGTGAATTCGTGGCCCATCGGGATGCCGGCAAAGCGCACCGAGATGTCGTGGCCCGGGCTGCTCAGCGCGAACGACGGCACCCGGTGGCCGGGGTCACGCGCTTCTTGCAGCGAAACCTGGCCGGACAGCTGGGTCAGTTCGACCAGCAGCTCGCGCAGTTCAAGAGATTTCGCACTGTCGTCGAGCGCCGCAGTGATCGTCACCGGGCGGATCAACTTCTGCAGATAAGACTGGAGCTGGGTTTTCAGATCGGAATCGAGCACAACCGGTTCCTTGCGTGAGTGAGTGTGATGGGAAACGACGTTTGCAGCAGCGTCCTGCGCCGGCAGACGCATGCCGGGGGAGGGAGGCCGGTGGGTGCAGTCCGGAGCGGTACAAGCCGCTGCTGCAAACGAAGTGCGGGCGACGTGGCCCGTGCGTGTTGTTGTAAGAACCGCCGACGAAGCATCGTGCTTCGTCGGCGGGTGACACGGAGGTTGCTGCGGGTAAAACGAAAGATGCAGTGCTTGATGATCAGATCTTGCCGACGAGGTCCAAGGACGGCTTCAGCGTTTCGGCGCCTTCCTTCCATTTCGCCGGGCAGACCTGGCCTGGATTGGCGGCGACGAACTGCGCGGCCTTGAGCTTGCGCAGGGTTTCGGACACGTCGCGGGCGATGGCGTTGTCGTGGATTTCAAGGGTCTTGATGACGCCATCGGGATTGATGATGAAGGTGCCGCGCAGCGCCAGACCCTCTTCTTCGATATGCACGCCGAACGCGCGGGTCAGCTGATGGGTGGGATCGCCGACCAGCGGGAACTGGGCCTTGCCGACCGCCGGGGAGGTTTCGTGCCACACCTTGTGCGAGAAATGCGTATCGGTAGTGACGATATAAACCTCGGCGCCGGCCTTCTGGAACTCGGCGTAATTGTTGGCGGCGTCTTCCACTTCGGTCGGGCAGTTGAAGGTGAACGCAGCCGGCATGAAGATCAGCACCGACCACTTGCCCTTCAGGCTGGCTTCGGTGATTTCGACGAATTCACCGGCGTGGAAAGCGGTGGTCTTGAACGGTTTGATCTGGGTATTGATCAGCGACATCATGTTTCCTTGGGGGTGGGGTTGAATGAAGACGGTGTTGATTAAAGACGGTGTCGATTACAGATGGGGTCGATCACAGCGATGAACAGGGTAGGCCAAGCCATATAATCGATCAAATCAATTGATTCGATGTTTATGATAGTTAAAAACTATCAAACAAAAATCCAAGAAGGCTCCTGTGCGGGAAACAACCTGCTCCGCAAAGCCTTCTTGCTCGGTGCTTGCGCTGCCAGTGGGCTCACTGGCTTGCTGGCATCGTCACAAAGCTGCGGATCGCCGGGATGAGCGTGGGCTGCCGGCCCGGCGCGCGGATCCCCACCAGCGGGGCGAGATGCCCGGCTTCCGGCAGCCACAGCAGCGTCGCTTCGCCCCCGGCCGCGCGCAGCTTGTCGGCCAGTTCCTGGCTGTCCTTGGCCTCCACCACGGTGTCGCCGGTGCCGTGCACCAGCAGGAACGGCGGCTCGTTGCCATCGACAAAATTCACCGCCTGCGCCCGCGGCCACTGTGCTTCGGGGCCGAACACGTCTTCATAGCCTGTGATCTCGAAATCATAGGGCCCGGACAGACCAATCACCCCGGCCAGGTCGCGCGGCTGCATGCCGTGGGCCGCGAGATAGCGGGGGTCGGTGCCGATCAGCGCCGCGATCTGCGCGCCGGCGGAATGCCCGGCGACGAACAGACGCTGCGGATCTCCGCCGTACTCGTCCGCGTGTCGCTGCGCCCAGGCCACCGCGCCTGCGCCGTCCTCCACGAAGCCCGGAAAGGTCGTGCGCGGGAAGGTGCGGTAGTCGGCGACGATCGCCAGCACGCCCTGCTGCGCCAGCCGCCGCCCGACGAAACGATACTGCGCGCGTTCGCCGGTCTTCCAATTGCCGCCGTACAGAAACACCACCACCGGCACCTTGCCGGTTGTGGGGCCGATGGGCCGATAAACATCCAGCGCGAGACTGTGCTGCGAGTCGTAAACGACGCTGGCGACCGGTGCGGACATGCCGGTGTTGGCGATGCCGAAAGCGACGCTTTGGCAGCCGGCCAGCAGCGCTGCGAGCCATGCGGCCGTCAGCGCGGCGAAAGGGAATGTGCGGGGCATGGAAATCCTGAGTCGCGGAGGGATGGGAAACGTCTCCACGCGAGCGGCTACGATAACCACTATGACTACGACCTCACGTCCTTCGATGGATGCAGTGCTGCGCGGCGCGACTGAACGGATCGACAGCGCTGATGCGCGCGCGCTGCTGGCCCATGCGCTGCAGTGCACACCGGCCTGGCTGTTCGCGCATGGCGATGAGGCCATCGACCACAGCGCGCTGCATCGCTTCGAAACCCTGCTGGCGCGCCGCGCTCAGGGTGAACCTGTGGCATACCTTACCGGCCGACGCGGGTTTTGGAGCTTCGATCTGATGGTCTCGCCGCACACGCTGATTCCGCGCCCGGAAACTGAACGGCTGGTCGAGCTGGCCCTGGAGCGTGTCGGAACCGCGCCCGGTCTGCGCATCGCCGACCTCGGCACCGGCAGCGGCGCGATTGCGCTGGCGCTGGCGCATGAGCGCCCGCAGGCGCAGGTCATAGCGGTCGATGTGAGTGAAGGCGCGCTTGCGGTCGCTCGCGCCAACGCGCACGCACTGCATTTGAATAATGTCGAATTCCGCCACGGCGATTGGCTGCAGCCGCTGGCCGGCGAACGCTTCGATCTGATCGCCAGCAATCCGCCGTACATCGCGGTCGGTGATGCGCATCTGGATGCGCTGCGCTACGAGCCCGAACCGGCGCTGTCGTCGGGGCGCGATGGTCTGGACGCGATCCGCACCATTGTTCGCGATGCGCCTGCGCATCTGCACACGGGCGGCTGGCTGCTGCTGGAACACGGCTGGGATCAGGGCAACGCGGTGCGCGCACTGCTGCAAAGTGCCGGGTTCGACGATGTCCAGACCCATCGCGATCTGGAAGACCGTGAGCGTGTGTCCTCAGGCCGCGGGCTGCGCTGAAGCTTGCGCTAGACTTCACCGCTTACGGTCGCTCTGCTGCATGTGTTCATATCCATTGCTCCCGAATCAAACCAGGTATCTGTATGCGCACGTTTTATCCCGACATCGAACCTTTCGACAGCGGCACCCTGCAGGTCGACGATCGCCACACGCTGTACTACGAACAGTGCGGCAATCCGCACGGCAAGCCGGTGGTGATGCTGCACGGCGGGCCCGGCGCCGGCTGCAGCCCGAAGATGCGCCGTTTTCACGATGCCTCGAAGTACCGCATCATTTTGTTCGATCAGCGCGGCAGCGGACGCTCGACGCCGCACGCGGATCTGGTCGGCAACACCACCTGGTCGCTGGTCGCCGATATCGAAATGTTGCGCAAAAAACTCGGCATCGAACGCTGGCAGGTGTTCGGCGGTTCGTGGGGCTCCACGCTCGCATTGGCCTATGCCGAAACCCATCCTGCGCGCGTCAGCGAGCTGGTGCTGCGCGGTATTTTCATGCTGCGTCGCTGGGAACTGGAGTGGTTCTATCAGGAAGGCGCCTCCCGGCTGTTTCCCGATGCGTGGGACCACTACCTCGCCGCGATTCCGTTGGTCGAACGCCATGACCTGATCTCCGCATTCCATCGCCGCCTCACCAGCGACGACGAAGCCACCCGCCTCGCCGCCGCGCGCGCATGGAGCGTATGGGAAGGCGCGACCAGCTTCCTGCACGTCGACGATGATTTCGTGAAAGGCCACGAAGACGCGGCATTCGCGCTGGCGTTTGCGCGCATCGAAAATCATTACTTCGTCAACGGCGGCTTTTTTGAAGTGGAAGACCAACTGCTGCGCGATGCGCACAAAATCGCCGACATTCCCGGCGTGATCGTCCACGGTCGTTACGACGTGGTCTGCCCGATCCAGAACGCATGGGACTTGCACAAAGCGTGGCCGAAAGCGCAGCTGCATATCTCGCCAGCGTCGGGCCATTCGGCCCACGAGCCTGAGAACGTCGATGCGCTGGTGCGGGCGACGGACAGTTTCGCGTCGTAACCCGCAATCCGGTGACGTAGGGTGGGGTGAGCGCAGCGAACCCCACCATTAGCGCGTCACAGCGGCGATAGAAGTAGGCAAAATCGCTTGCGTGCATACCAACGATGCAAACATTGAAGCATCGGTGCTTCATTGAAGATGTAGTTTCGCTGCGCTCGCCCCGCCCTACGCGCTATCAAGAGCCAGCGAGCATCCCGCGCACCATCCCGCTGCCGAGCAGTATCAGCACGGCAACATTGATCGCAACTGTTCCCCAGTAGGTCGTTTGAAACTCGCGCTTACGCGATTTGTGGCGAAATACGCGCTGTGCCAAGAGTGCGCCAGGCCAGCCGCCGAGCAGCCCGAGAAAATGGAGTGTCGCTTCCGGGGTGCGCTGCCGTCCTGCAGTCGCCGCTGATTTGTCCAGGCCGTATGCAATGAAGGCGATGATGCTCATCACCGAATAGGCTGCAACGAAGGTCATCGTCAACTGCCCGATCAGCGCCGCACCAATGAGCGCAGCCGCGAAAATCAGCGCGAACACGGGCCCCAGCCAGCCGGGTGTCGCGCGGTTGTCCACAGGCTTCTGTTCGCCGGCGAAACGGATCGCGCTGGCCTGCCATCTCCCACGTGCGTCGCGATTCAGCGTGTAGGTGATGAGGTCGCCGTCGAGCGGGCGACGTGATGTCCTTGCGAACGCATTGATATGGACGAAAGCCTTGTCGCCACCTCCGCTCGGCATCACAAAGCCAAAGCCTTTATCGTCATTCCAGCTGCTGATACGTCCTTGATAGCGCATGCGGTTCGGTCATGTATGGCGTGGCGCGATGTTACTGGATTCGATCCTTCTAGTAGCGCGCGACATCCCCCTCCACCAACAACGCCCGCAGCTGCGCCATCGACGCCCTTCGCATCGGCTTCTCGTCGATGTTAGACAGCGGTGCCTGGCGCAGCGCATCGTGCGGCAACACCGTGATATCGAAGCTGAGGTCTTCGGCGCAGAACAGCCAGGCCGGGCAGTCGAGCGTGCGTTCGCGGTCGAGGCGGACGCGGCGGCTGCGGGTTTCGGCGGGGATGCGGTGGTCGTTGAGGAAGCGCGGCACGGCTTCGGCATCATCGGTGTAGAGCTGCAGCTGCACGGGTGCATTGGCATCTGCGGTGCCGTCCAGCACTGGGCCGACCAGGCGGGCGTCGAACGCTGCGAAGAACTCCAGCGCACGCAGCGCGGCTTCGCGACGCTGGCGCAGTGCGCTCAGCTGCGCGTCGCCCTGAAACAAGCGCTGATATTCGCGCAGCGCTTCTTCGATCTCACGATTGCTCGGCAGCGATGCGTCGTCGTGGATACCCAAGCGCTGCGCGGCCTTGCGTTTCGCTTGATGAAAGTCGCGGATGCCGCTTTCCGCGATGAGCCGTGCGGCCTCATGCGCGATGCGATGACGGCGTTCGCGGGTTTTGGTCTCGGCGTGCTGGTGTGCGTGATGCATGGGCAGCGTCCCGGCGGGGCCAGGGGATGACTGTAAAGGAAGTATGGGTGGATTGGATGCCGGCGGCCCCTCATCCGCCCTTCGGGCACCTTCTCCCCGCACAACGGGGAGAAGGGAGAGAGGTTAGAAAATATCGAACGAATCTTCGCTGGGCAGCGCGTCGTCGCTGCCGTAGTCGACGTAGGTTTCCATCTTTTCCAGATCTTCGACTTTCACGTATTCGGTGATGCCGCCGCTGCCCGTGGTCGGCAGCAGTTGGCCGCTGGCGGTCACGGCCACTTTGACCATGCCGTCGGGCGGGTCGTTGGCGGCGATCGGCACATCCTTCAGCGCCACCTTCATATAGTCGATCCAGATCGGCAGCGCCGCTTTGCCGCCGTATTCGCGATAACCCAACGTGGTGTTGTCGCTCTTGCCCACCCAGACCGTGGTGATGAGGTTGCCGCCGGTGCCGGAGAACCAGGCGTCGCGATGGTTGTTGGTGGAGCCGGTTTTGCCGCCGATGTCTTCACGGCCGAGGCGCTTGGCGTCGGTGGCGGTGCCGCGCAGCACGACGTCGCGCATCATCGAGGTGATCTGATAGGCGATGCGTTCGTCAATGGCGCGCGGAGCGAGCACGGCGTTCGCGGGCAGGGTTTTCGGCGGCTCTACCTTCGCGGTGCCTTTCACGTCAGGCTTGGCGGCGGCGGCAGGTTTGGCGCTGCCGGCCGGCCCCAGATCGAAGCCGTCGACGACGCTGGATACAGGGGTAGCGGGTTGGCCGGGGCGCCCGTTGCCGCAGCTGCGGCAGGCCACAGCCGGTGTTTCCTGATGAATGACCTTGCCGTCGCGGTCCTTCACCTCATCAATGAACCACGGCGTGATGCGGAAACCGCCGTTGGCGAAGGCCGCGTAGCCGCGGGCGACAGACAAGGGGGTGAGTGAAGGCGTGCCCAGCGAGATCGACAGGTTCGGCGGCAGCTCTTCTTCGCGGAAACCGAACTGGGTGATGTATTTCCGCGCATATTCCACGCCGATCGCGTCGAGCATGCGCACCGAGACCAGATTGCGCGACCGCACCAGCGCTTCGCGCACTCGCACCGGGCCGGCAAAGCCGCCCCCGTCGTTCTGCGGACGCCAGAACTTGCCCGCACGCATGCGGAACACCACCGGGGCGTCGAGCACAATCGACGCCGGGTTGTAGCCGCGTTCGAACGCAGCGGCATAGATGAAGGGCTTGAACGACGAGCCCGGCTGGCGGCGCGCTTGAATCGCGTTGTTGAACTTGTTGCCGGCGAAGCTGTAGCCGCCGACGAGTGCACGCAGGGCGCCGGTGTCGGCGTCCAGCGAGACCAGCGCCGATTCGGCGCGCGGCAGTTGTTCAAGTCGGTACGTCACCGGTCCAGTGGGCACGGGTGCCGGGGCCGAGGCGGTTTCGCCTGGTTTGGTGGGACTGGCGGCGGGGCTTGCGGCGGCCTTGGCTTCGGGCACGATCCTGCGCACCCGGGCCACGTCGCCGCGCTTCAGCAGCGCCGCCGGCGATTTGCCGGTCCAGCGCGAGGTGTCGGGGCCGAGATCGAGCACGGTGCCATCGGCCAACACCGCTTGGGCGCTGTTTCCGCTTGTGCCCAGCACCAGCGCTGCCAGCAGCTCGCCGCGGGCCGGAAAAGCGCGCAGCCGCACGGCGGCGGTGGCCGCGTCTTCGCTAGCGGGCAGCTGCTCGATGCGCTGCAGCACTCTGGGGTTCCAGCCGTGACGGCGGTCGTAGCTGCCCAGACCGTCGCGGACCGACTTGTCTGCGGCGGCCTGCAGCACGGGGTCGATAGTGGTTGTGACGTGGTAGCCCTTGGTCAGCGCTTCCTCGCCGTAGCGGGCGATCATTTCCTGGCGGACCATTTCGCCGATATAAGGCGCCGACACCTCGATTGGACGCTCGTGCGGGGTGGCGTGCATCGCCGCTGCCTGCGCAGCCTGCTCTTCAGCGACCGAGATCATGTTGAGCTCGCGCATGCGCTGCACCACATAATCGCGGCGGATCTTGGCGCGCGTCGGGTTGTTGAGCGGATTGCCGCTGGACGGGAATTTTGGAATGGCCGCGAGCGACGCCATTTCGTCCAGCGTGAGCTGGTCCAGCGGCTTGCCGTAGTAGAACTCCGACGCCGCGGCCACGCCGTAGGCGCGGTTGCCGAAAAAACTCTTGTTCAGGTAAAGCTCGAAGATCTCGTCCTTGCTCAGTTCTTTTTCCATCTTCATCGCCAGCAGCATCTCGGCGAATTTGCGCTTGTACTTGTATTCGGAGCTCAGAAAAAACTGGCGCGCAACCTGCTGGGTGATGGTCGAACCGCCGGGGACCCGGTCGGCGTCGGTGGTGGCCAACAGCCAGATCGCGCGGGCGACGCCCTTGTAATCGACGCCGTTGTGTTCATAGAAGCGGGCGTCTTCGATCGCGATGAAGGCTTCCTTGAGACGCTTCGGCACCTTTTCGATCTGTATCGGGTAGCGCCGGGTCTCGCCGAACAGGCCGATCAGCCGGCCGTCGCGCGCGTAGACATAGAGTGGCTCCTGCAGCTCGATGGTGCGCAGGGTCTGGACGTCCGGCAGTTTGGACGACACGCTTATATAGAGAAGTCCAAAACCGATGCCTCCCACCAGCAGGCCGAGGAATGACAGCATCAGCGCCCAGCGCAGGAGTCGACGAATACGGGACATGGTTGGAGGAATCCTGGCAGCGAAAGGTGTACAGATGACGGTGCCGGATTATAGGGGACCGACCACCGGCACGGCGGAGCCGGTCGCAGACAGGCCGAAAGGCCGATTCTGGGGCCGGGTCTGAGGCGATCCAGGCAGGCCGCCGATGGCTTCAGGTCGTGACAGAGGTCACTATGGGAAAGATCAGCTGCACGGGGGAGTTGCCTAAAAGTTGAAAGTCCGTTATTTAATGTATTGGGACACGTAACGCGCGTAAGCGCGCGTGGGATGGGGAAAAAGTGGGACTGCTAGCAAAAAATCAGTCACCTTTGGTGGGCGTCGACATTAGCTCGACTGCCGTCAAGCTCCTGCAGCTGTCTCGGGCTGGCGACCGCTATCGGGTGGAACATTACGCGGTCGAGCCATTGCCGCCGAACGCCGTGGCCGAGAAGAACATCGTCGAGGTCGAGGCGGTGGGCGAAGCCATTCGTCGCGCCCTCAACCGCTCCGGCAGCAAGGCCAAACACGCCGCGGCCGCGGTGGCCGGCTCGGCGGTGATCACCAAGATCATCCCGATGCCCGCCGAGCTCGACGAGGACGATATGGAGTCCCAGATCGAGCTCGAAGCGGTCAACTACATTCCTTATCCGATCGAGGAAGTGAATCTCGACTTCGAGGTGCTGGGCGCCATGCCCGGCAACCCGGAGATGGTCCAGGTGCTGTTGGCGGCCTCGCGTTCGGAGAACGTCGAGATGCGCGCCTCGGCACTGGAGGTCGGTGGCCTGACCGCGCGGATCATGGATGTCGAAGCGTTTGCGATCGAGAACGCGTATGCCCTGATCGCCGGTACGCTGAACATCCCGCACGACGGTATCGTCGCGCTGGTCGATGTCGGCGCGACCATGACCACGCTCAGCATTCTGCGCAACGGTCGCAATATCTACAGCCGCGAACAGGTGTTCGGCGGCAAGCAGCTCACCGATGAGGTGATGCGTCGCTACGGCCTGAGCTACGAAGAGGCCGGCCTCGCCAAGCGTCAGGGCGGGCTGCCCGAGAGCTACGAGATCGAGGTGCTGGAGCCGTTCAAAGAGGCGATGGCCCAGCAGATTGGCCGCCTGCTCCAGTTCTTCTACGCCGGCAGCGAATACAATCGCGTTGACCAGATCGTGCTCGCGGGCGGCTGCGCTTCGATCGCCGGCATCGCGCCGATGGTCGAGGAACAGCTCGGCGTGCAGACGGTCGTCGCCAATCCTCTGGCCCAGATGACCCTTGGCCCACGCGTGCAGGCACACGCGCTTGCGCAGGACGCGCCAGCGCTGATGATCGCCTGCGGCCTTGCTCTGAGGAGCTTCGACTGATGGCACGGATCAATCTACTTCCGTGGCGCGCAGAGCGCCAAAAAGAGCGCAAAAAGCAGTTTTTCATGATGTTGGCGCTGTCTGCGTTCGCCGGCCTTGCGGTGTGGTTCCTGATCAATACCTATTACAACGCGCAGATTTCCGGTCAGCAGGCGCGCAATGCGTTTCTCGATCAGGAAATCGTGGCGGTCCAGGCCAAGATCACCGAGATCCAGGCGCTGGAAGAAAAGAAGAACAAGCTGCTCAACCGCAAGATGGTCATCGAAGAGCTGCAGGCCAACCGCTCACAGATGGTCCATCTGTTCGACTCCCTGGTGCGCACCATTCCCGATGGCGTGATCCTCACCTCGATCAAACAGGAAGGCGACAAGCTGACGCTTGAGGGGCGTTCGCAGTCCAACGCGCGCGTCAGCACCTACATGCGCAACTTCGAGACGTCCGGCTGGATGACCAAGCCAGAGCTGTCGGTGATTCAGGCCGAAGGCGACGACAAGGGCCTGCCTTACACCTTCAGTCTTGCCGTGACGCTGGCCAATCCCAACGCCAAGAAAGAAGGCGAAGAAGATACGGCCGCGACCGATCCCGCCGCAGCAGCAGCACCGGCTACGCTGCAGCCGCTCAGCCCGGCACAG
Organism: Lysobacterales bacterium; assembly: GCA_031419075.1. Lineage (GTDB taxonomy): Bacteria > Pseudomonadota > Gammaproteobacteria > Xanthomonadales > Xanthomonadaceae > Lysobacter_I. The sequence continues at coordinate 34,878 of JANOKD010000021.1, read as the reverse complement.
CCTGCAGACGTTGCTGCACCCGCCACTTCCGCGCCAACAACGCCCGCGGCGCCTGCCGCTCCCGGCGCTTCGTCGGCTACTCCCACGCCAGCACCAGCCCAGCCGTCGGGAGGATCCGCGTCGTGAAAAAGAAAATGTCGCTCAAGGAACTCGACTTCAACAACGCCGGCTCATGGCCACGGCAGTGGCAGATCGGTTTTTGCCTCGCGCTAGGGCTGTTGATCCTGTTCCTGTTATGGAATTTTCTGACCCGGCCCAAGAGCGCGCAGCTTGAATCGTTCGAAGCCGAGGAAGTCACCAAGCGTGATGATTTCGCGAAACTGCAGGGTCAGGCCGCGAATCTGGAGCCGCTGAAACAGCAGTTGGCGCAGATGGAGCAGCAGCTGCAGCAGATGTTGCGTCAATTGCCCAGCAAAACCGAAATGCCCGACCTGATCGTGGACATCTCGCAGACCGCACTCGCCACCGGTATCACCAACGAGCTGTTCCAGCCCGGCGAAGAGACCGCACTGGAGTTCTACGCCGAGAAGCCGATCGAGCTGAAGATGGTGGGCAGCTACCACCAGTTCGGCGCCTTCGTCAGCGGTGTGGCCTCGCTGCCGCGCGTGGTGATCATGACCATGCACAACATCGAGCTCACGCCCCGCGTCGATGCTGGCGCGGACAAGACCAAGCCGGTCGGTATTGGCCCCAATTCGACCCTTGAGCTCAAGGGCACGGTCAAAACCTACCGTTATCGCGACGAGGAAGAAACGACTTCCGCGACGCCCGCTGCCGGCGGCGCCACCGCTGCTGCACCGGTTACAACGCCCGCCGCCGCGCCTGCGCCCGCCGCAGTTCCCGCGCCGGCCCCGGCCCCCGCCCCGCAAGGAGGCAGCTGATGATGCGCAGACTTCCATCAATCCGCTCGCTGACGATGCGTCCGCTGTTGGCCGTTGCGCTGCTGGCCGCATTGTCCGGGTGCGGCCGCTCGATCACCAGCACCCCAGGTGATGCTCCTAATCTTGAGGAGTGGGTTGCCGAGGTCAAGGCGCGGCCCGCGCCGGCGCTCGATCCGCTGCCAGTGATGCAGCAGTTCGAGACATTTGAATACTCTGCGCAGTCGCTGCGCGATCCGTTCAGCGCTGCGTTCGCCGCGGGATCATCCGCTTCAGGGCCTCGCCCTGAAGCGAATCGACGCAAGCAGGTGCTGGAACAATTTCCGCTCGACAGTCTCGACATGGTCGGGACCCTCGGTAAAGGCGGGGCGCTGATCGCGCTGGTGATGGTGCCTGAGAAGGTGACCTACCGTGTGCGTCCGGGCGATTACATGGGCCAGGCCGATGGTCGAGTGACCGGCGTGTTCGAAGATCGTATCGAACTTGTCGAACTGGTTCCCGATGGTGCAGGCGGTTGGCTTGAGCGGCCGGCGACGGTTTCGCTCGATGACGAATAAGACGAGGGGATAGCGAAATGATCGTACTCAAAGCGCATAGCCAGCTGCAGGGCCGTCGCAAAATGCCAATGAAAGCTGCCATGTGTGGTTTGGCTGCCGGTCTGCTGTCGGCGCTCAGCGTCGTCAACGCGGCTCCGCCAGGCTCAACCGCACCTGCGATGGATGTTGTCCAGCAGACCTCTCCGGTCAGCGCTGCAGCAGCCATTACCAGCATCGACTTCAAACGGGGCGATGGCGGCTCGGGCAAGTTGACGCTGCACTTCGACAAAGATGGCGCCATGCCCGACATGCGTGCCAGCGATGCCGGTGTGGTCGTCGATATCGGCAACGCCACGATGCCCGCGCATCTGCAGCGGATGCTGAATGTCACCGACTTCGCCACGCCGGTACAGCAGATTCAGGCCAGCGGCAGCGGGGACAAGGCACAGGTGGTGCTGAGCGCCAAGGGCGCGTTCGAGCCATTGGCCTACCAGACCGGGCGTGACTACATCATCGAACTGGTGCCTCGCGCGGCCACATCGTCGCGTGCGGTCGGCAGTGCTTCCGCGGTTGCCGGTGCGGCGCAGAAGGCCGCCACTGCGGCGCGCCCCTTCAGCGGACGTCCGGTGACGTTCAACTTCCAGGACGTGCCGGTGCGCACGGTGCTGCAGTTGATCGCGGAAGAATCGAACCTCAACATCGTCGCCAGCGACACCGTGCAGGGCAGCGTGACGCTGCGGCTCATCAACGTGCCGTGGGATCAGGCGCTTGATATCGTGCTGCAGGCCAAGGCGCTGGATAAACGCCGCAGCGGCAACGTGGTGTGGGTCGCTCCGCAGTCCGAGATCGCCAAGTTCGAGCAGGACAAGGAAGACGCCCGCATCGCGATTGAAAACCGCGTCGAGACCGTGACTGAATACATCGTGGTGAGCTACGGCAACGCCGAGGACATCGCCAAGCTGCTGACCGACGAGAGCAAAGGCAATCAGTCCGGTGGTGGTGCCCAAGGCGGCAGCGGTGGCGGTGGTGGCGGTAGCCAGCAGAGCCGCGGTTTCCTCTCCCCGCGCGGCAGCATCAGCTTCGACCGCCGTACCAACACCTTACTGGTGATCGATATTCCGGCACGCGTGTCCGAAATCCGACGTCTCGTCTCCCAGCTGGACAAGCCGGTGGACCAGGTGTTGATCGAAGCCAAGATCGTGATCGCCACCGAAGACTTCGCCCGCGAGCTGGGCGCGAAGTTCGGCATCAACGGCTATAAAGATAACGTCACGTTCGGCAATTCGATTGGCAACACCACTGCGACGCGCAACTCGATTAGCAATGTCGACAATGCCTTCAATACCGCATTGAACACATGGATTGATGGCGGTCGCGTCGGCCCTCAGCCTCAGCGCGGTGCCTACACAGTCAGCGGCGGCAATAATGTTGACCTGGGTGTTTTGGCGGGTGGCCTGATCAGCTCCAATCCGGCGTCACTGGCTTTCAGTATTCTGAATGCCGGCTACAAGCTCGATCTGGAACTGTCGGCGATGCAGGAAGAGGGTCGCGGCGAAGTCATCTCCAACCCGCGCGTCGTCACCAGCAACCAGCGCGAAGCGGTGATCAAACAGGGTCGTGAAATCGGCTATGTCACTACCCAGCTGTCCGGCGGCACCGTCACCCAGACCGTAAACTTTAAAGAAGTGGTGCTTGAGCTGAAAGTGACGCCGACCATCACCGATGACGGCCGGGTGTTTTTGAATCTGGCCGTGAAAAAGGACGAGCTGGAAGACTTCATCGACACCGCAAGCGGTTCGGTGCCGCTGATCTCCAAGCGCGAAGTGAACACCGCGGTGCTGGTGGATGACGGCAATACGGTGGTGATCGGCGGTGTGTACGAGTTCTCCGACCGCAGCCAAGCCTCGAAGGTGCCGTTCCTGGCCGATCTGCCGATCCTTGGCAATCTGTTCAAGAAAAAGGGTCGCAGCAAAGGCAAAGCGGAACTGTTGATTTTCGTCACCCCGAAAGTCATGGGCGCTTCTCCGCGGCTCTGACCCGACGGGGTTTGAGTCCATCGAATGACCCAAACGGGGGGCCTCGGCCCTCCGTTTGCGTTTCAGGCGCAAGCCGGCGCAGCTGTGAACATTTCCAGCCTGGATCGGTCAAACTGCGGGTCGAATTAGCCAGCTGATGGATGTATGTCCGAGATGGATACCCCCGCTGCCCCTTCCCGGCTGCACGCCATGTTCACCCAACTGCGTGAGCAGTTGTCCGCCGAAATCGTTGGTCAGTCCGCACTGGTCGAGCGACTGCTGATCGCACTGCTTGCCGATGGCCACTTGCTGGTGGAGGGCGCGCCCGGGCTTGCCAAGACCACCGCGATCCGTGCGCTCGCCGGCCGGCTTGAAGCCGATTTTGCCCGCGTGCAGTTCACTCCGGATCTGCTGCCGTCCGATCTGACCGGCACCGAAGTCTGGCGCCCGCAGGACGGGCATTTCGAGTTCCAGCCCGGGCCGATTTTCCACTCGGTGCTGCTCGCCGATGAGATCAACCGCGCGCCGGCCAAGGTGCAGTCGGCGCTGCTCGAAGCGATGGGCGAACGCCAGGTGACTGTCGGCCGGCAAACCTATCCGCTGCCGCGACTGTTTCTGGTGATGGCGACGCAGAATCCGATCGAACAGGAGGGCACTTTCCCGTTACCGGAAGCGCAGCTCGACCGTTTTCTGATGTACGTGCGCATCGGTTATCCGGAAGCCGCCATGGAAGGCGAGATTCTGCGGCTGGTGCGCGAACGCGCCCGCGACGAGCATATGCGCGGCGAGCTGGGCGCTGCGCGCGCCGCGGCGGTGCCGCCGCTGCGGATGTCGCAGGCCGATGTGTTCGCTGCGCGCATGGCGGTGCTGGATCTGCACATGGCGCCGTCGCTGGAGCGTTATCTGATCGAAATTGTGCTCGCCTCCCGCGACGCGACCCGCTACGACCCGGCGTTGGCGCGACGCATCGGCTGGGGCGCGAGCCCGCGCGGTTCGATCGCGCTTGAACGCTGCTCACGCGCGCGGGCCTGGCTGGCGGGACGAGACTTCGTGACCCCCGACGACGTGCGCGCGGTCGCGCTGGACGTGCTGCGCCATCGCGTCCTGCCGAGCTACGAAGCGGTCGCCGAAGGTTGGGACGGCGAGCGGCTGGTCAGGGCGCTGCTCGACAAGGTGCCGTTGCCCTGAGCCCGGCCTGGACCGCGCACCATGACTGAAGGCATCACTCCGAGCCTGGACGAACTTGTCGCGCTGCGTCGCGCCGTGATGGGCCGGCGGCCGCCGAAACGCGGGCGTCACGGGCTGAGCGGGCCGGCCCCTTCGCCGATGCGCGGCCGCGGTATGGAATACGCCGAGTCGCGCGAATACGCCAACGGCGACGACGCGCGCCACATCGACTGGCGATTGACCGCGCGCACCGGGCGGCCGCACACCAAATTGTTTCAGGCCGAGCGCGAACGGTTGACGCTGATCGTCGCCGATACCGCGCCGGCGCTGTATTTCGGCACGCGCACGCGCTTCAAGTCGGTGCAGGCCGCGCGCGCGGGTGCGATCGCGGCGTGGGCGGCGGTGCGCGACGGTGATCGGATCGGCGCACTGCGCGGCAGCGTGCGCGAACCGCCGATCGCGCCGGCATCCGGCAGCCGCGGTGCGTTGCGCGTGCTCGACGCGATGGTGCGCTGGTACGCGCAGCCGCCGGAACACGATGCCGGCCTTGCGGTGGCGCTGGATCACGCCGATCGGCTGCTGCGTCCCGGCTCGCGCCTGGTGGTGTTGGCCGATCCAATGAGCGTGATCGCACTGCCGGCGTCGCGTTGGCCGATGCTGGTGCAGCACCGCGAAGTGATCGTGCTGTTGATGACCGACCCGCTGGAACGCGAGCCGCCGCGCGCCACGCTGCCGTTTTTCATCCAGCGCAACGTCGCCTCGAACAGCCCAAAGTCGTCCGCCACGTCGTCATCCAGCCCGCCATCATCCAGTACCGCATCGTCGTCGACCCAGCGCATCGAACTGGATCTGTCCGGCGCCGCGCAGCGACAGCGCTGGCAGACCGCGTTCGCCGCACCGCTGGACGAGGCCCTGGCGATCCTCGCGCGCAGCGGGATCCGTGCGCGTGCGCTGTCCACCGACGCGCCCAGCGAAAGCTGGCTGGACCTGTTTGCGGGGACACGCGCTGCATGAGCTGGCCTGCGCTGCTTCTTCAAGTCGCGCCGCTTGGTGCGCAAGCTCCGGCTCCCGAACCGCTGGCGCTGCAGGATGTCCATCTGCCGCCCGCGCCCGGCTGGTGGCCGCCGCCGCTTGGTTGGTGGATGGTGTTGGGAGTGCTCGCGCTGATCGCGATCGGGTGGTGGCTGTGGCGTCGACGCGTGCGTCGCCGTCGTGCGGTGATCGAAACGCTGTTCGATGACACGCTCAATGGCGTCAGTGGTGCATCGGCGGGGATTGCCGCGATGTCGGAACTGTTGCGTCGCGCCGCACGCCGGCGCGATCCACAGGCCGACCGCATCAGCGGCGATGAGTGGCTGCGTTTTCTGGATGCGGGCCAGCGCGTCCCGGTCTTTGCCGCTGGCGCCGGACGCACGCTGCTGGAAGGCGGTTTCCGGCGAGACGTGAGTGCGCAGGAATTCGAAGCACTGCGCGGCATCGTGCGCACACGATTCGTCGAACTGATGACCCACGGGGCGGCGCGACGCTGGCCGTGGTCGAAGCGCCGGACATGATCGATACCGTGCTCGAATTCCTGCGATCGATCTTTGCATGGCCCTGGTGGCTGGCCGCGCTGCCGCTGCCGTGGCTGGTACGCCGTTTCTGGCCGGCGGCGTCCACCGCGGCGCCTGCGCTGCGCGTGCCCTACGGCGAGCGACTCAGCGCGATCGGCGGACAGATTGGCCTTGCGCGGTCGCGCGGGGTGGGCGTGCTGCCGTGGTTGGCGTGGGCGCTGCTGTGCGTGGCCGCGGCCCGCCCGCAGCAATTGGGCGATGTGGTGCAGCCCCCGCAGTCCGCGCGGGATCTGATGCTTGCCGTCGATCTTTCCGGCAGCATGGACGAGCGCGACATCGAGCTGGGCGGACGCGTAGTGACGCGATTGGTCGCGGCCAAAGCGGTCATCATCGAATTTCTCGAACGGCGCAGCGGCGACCGTGTCGGCCTGATCGTGTTCGGTCGGCGCGCCTATGCGCTCACCCCGCTCACGCGCGACCTCGACACCGTGCGCGAACAGCTCGACGGCACCGTCACCGGTCTGGCCGGCAACGAAACCGCGATCGGCGACGCCATTGGCCTTGCGACCAAGCGCCTGCAGTCGCAGCCGGCCGAACAGCGGGTGTTGATCCTGCTCACCGATGGTCTCAACACTGCCGGTGCGCTTGATCCGGAAAAAGCCGCCGCGTTGGCACGCGATGCCGGCGTGCGCATCCACACCATCGCGTTCGGCGGCTATGGCGCGGGCTTGTCGGTGTTCGGCATTCCGATCAAGCGCGTCAGCAGCGATCAGATCACCGATGAAGCCGGGCTGCAGCGCATCGCCCAGCTCACCGGCGGTCGCGCTTTCGTCGCCCGCGATGTCGATCAGCTGGCCGGGATCTATGTCGAGATCGATCGGCTGGAGCCGGTGAAGCGCCCAGGGCAGCGGCTGCGTCCGCGGATCGAACGCTACCCGTGGCCGCTCGCGCTGTCGCTGCTGTGCGCGCTGCTGGTGCTGTGGCAACGGCGGGAGACGCTGCGATGAGCGTCGATCTTGCGGCGGCCGATCTGTTGCGCGTCGCGGCCGCCGATTTTCATTTCCTGCGCCCGCTGTGGCTGCTCGGACTGTTGGCGATTCCGCCGCTGCTGTGGTGGCTGCGCCGTTTGCGTCTGCGCCGCAACGTATGGCGCGACGTGGTGGACGCGCATCTGCTGTTGCATTTGATGCAGGGCCGCCAGGCGGTGCAGGGCGGTTGGCGGCATGCGGCGCCGGTGCTGGCCTGCGTGCTGGCCACCGTGGCGATGGCGGGACCGAGCTGGCGCACCCTGCCGCAGCCGGTCTGGCAGGACCGCAATCCGCTGGTGATCGCGGTCGATCTGTCGTACGCGAGTCTGACCGCCGATGTGCAGCCGTCGCGCCTGCTGCAGGCGCGCGCCAAGATCGACACCATCCTGCGCACCCGCGGCGGCGGACAGATCGGGCTGGTCGCATTCGCTGATGACGCCTACACGGTGGCGCCGCTGACCGATGACGCCGGCAACATTGCGCTGTTTCTCGATGCGCTGGCGCCCGACGTCATGCCGCGCGACGGCAGCCGCGCTGATCGCGCGATCGAGGAGTCGGCCCGCCTGCTCAAACGCGCCGGTTTCGGGCGCGGCGATATTCTGCTGATGACCGACCGCGCCGGCGGCGCTGCGGGATCCGCGGCGATCGACGCGCGCAAGGCCGGCTATCGCGTGTCGGTGCTGGGACTTGGCACCCCGGCCGGCGGCGCCTATCGCGATGGAAAAGGCGGCGTTGGCGCGGCGCGTCTGGACGCCGGTGCGCTGCGCAAGCTTGCCGCTGCGGGCGGCGGCAGTTACGTGATGGTCGCGGCCGACGATGCGGACCTGCGCATGTTGGGCGTGCTGCAGGCGGATCGCATCGACGCTGCTGCGGCGCAGGGCAAGCGCGGTATCGCGCCGCTGGACGAAGGCTTCTGGCTGCTGCCTGCGCTGCTGTTGCTGGCGCTGCTTGCGTTCCGTCGCGGAGTGCTGGCGGTCGCGCTGTTGGCGCTGTATCTGCCGCTGCAGCCGGCGCTTGCCGCAGATAGCCTGTGGCAGCGCGAGGATCAGCGCCAGCATGCGCAGATGCAGCGCGGCGTGGAGGCGTATCGCAACAAGGATTACCCCGGTGCCGAAGCGGCGCTGCGCGATCTGCCCGGCGCCGATGCCGCCTACAACCGCGGCAATGCTTTGGCGCAGCAGGGGCGCTACGACGAGGCCATCGCCGAATACGACCGCGCACTCACGCTGCAGCCCGCGATGCCCGATGCGGTGGAGAACCGGCGTCGCGTCGACGCCGCGCGCAAGCGCAAACCGCCGCCCCAGGATCCTCAGCAGAAACCCCAGGACAAGCCCCAAGACAAGCCTCAGGACAAGCCTCAGGACAAGCCTCAGGACAAGCCTCAGGGCAAGCCTCAGGACAAGCCTCAGGGCAAGCCTCAGGACAAGCCTCAGGACAAGCCTCAGGACAAGCCTCAGGACAAGCCTCAGGACAAGCCTCAGGGCAAGCCTCAGGACAACAAGCCTCAAAATCCGAAGCAAAACCCGCAGCAGAACGCGGCGCAGAATCCGCAGCCGCAGGACAGCCCGCCGCCCAAGCCCGACCCTGCCGATCGCAAGGCGCAGGAGCTGGCACAGCGGGAGGCCGACGCCGCGCAGCGTGAGCGGATGCGGGGTGCACAGGCGAAGCCGGCGTCGAAGAGCATGCCCCCAACACCGTTGCCCAAAGCAGCGGCAGACGAGGTTTCGCCAAACGAAAGCGCGGTTGATCGCGAGCGCCGGATCGCCAATGAAGCGTGGCTGCGGCGCGTTCCGGATGAGCCGGGCGGGCTGCTGCGGGCCAAGTTCAAGCTCGAACAGCGGCGTCGCAGCCGCGAGGACGATCGCTGATGCGGCGCAGCGGCGTGATCGCGATCCTGAGGTATGTATTGGTGCTGCTCTGCGCGCTGTGCGCGGCGCTGTTGGCGCTGCCCGCGTCGGCGCAGCCCCGCGCTTGGCTGGACCGCGATCGCATCGCGCTGGACGAGACCGTCACGCTCAGCATCGAGATGGACATCACGCGCACGCCTGGCTTGCCTAACGTGGCGGATTTAAGCCGTGATTTCCGCGTCGTCGATCAGCAAGTGGAGAATCAGGTCGCCTGGTCCAACGGTGCGTTGACCGCGCTGCTCACGATGCGAGTAACGCTGGCGCCGCTGCGCGAGGGTCAGATCGAGATCGGGTCGCTGTGGTCCGGCCGGGATGCCACCGCGCCGCTGCGGCTGACCGTGCTGCCGCCGCGCTATCCACAGGACGTTCCCGAACCGCCGCCTGTGGCTGCAGCGCAGGGGCGGCCGATCTTCATCGAAACCCGAGCTGACACCCAGACGCCTTATGTGCAGCAAACCGTGGGCTATACGCTGCGGCTGTATTACCTGGCGGGCTCGATGGTCGACGGGCGCCTTGACCAGGATCTGCCGAAGGGCGCGAATTTGCAGAAGGTCGGCGACGACCTGAATACGAAGGCGCGGATCGGCGATCAGGACTACACCGTTGTCGAACGGCGCTATCTGCTCATTCCGGAGCGCAGCGGCGCGCTCACGGTGCCGGGCGCAAAGTTTGTGGGGCGAAGTCTCGGATTATTCGACAGCATCTTCGACAACAGTCGCCCGGAGCTCCGTCTGGGCAGCGATCCGATCACGATGCGGGTCAAACCGATTCCGGCCGCCGCCGTGCAGCCGTGGCTGCCGCTGGGCGGTCTGCGCATGCGCTATCTCGAAGCACCGCAGTCGATGCGCGTGGGCGAGAGCGCAAGCGTGGTTGTCGAAATCGTGGCGGACGGGGCGATCGCGGCGCAGCTGCCGGCGCTGACGCTGCAGGCCGGCAAGGATGCGCAGGTATTCGCCGAACCGCCGCAGGTGGATGATCGTTTCCAGCAGAGCCGCCCGCAGGCCAACATCGTCCGCCGCTTCTCGATCCTGCCCACGCGCGACGGCACGCTGCGCATCGTCGCGCCGCGCATCGACTGGTGGGACACGCAGGCCGGCATCGCCCGCGTTGCGTCGCTGCCTGATCTGATCGTGCGTGTCGCGCCGGGTGCAGCGGGCACTGCCGCGCCGCCGGACGTGCAGGGCGCTGACCGCACTGCGAGCGAGGCTTCACGCGGATGGCGCGGCTGGATTCCAAGCGGGCGCTGGATATGGGCAGGTCTTGCGCTGCTGCTGCTGTGGGTGGGCGCATTGGCGTTTGCGTGGCGATTGTGGGCCACGCGAGGCAAGTCCGCCTCGGTGGTTGCGCCGGCTTCGGCGCCGCCTGCTCAGGTCCAGGCACCGCCGTCGCGCGCAGATGCGCAGACTTTGACCCTGGCGCTGGCCCGCGGGAATGTCGGCGACATCGCGCGCACGCTGTGCGCCATGTCGACGCCCGTGGCGTCCGACCTGGATGCCGTCCGTGCCCGATTGGCTGATCCTGCCCAGCGTGCGGCGGTCGATGCGCTGCAGCGCGCTCGCTGGGGCGATGGCGACAACGTGGCGACTCTTGCGGCACTGCGCGCGGCGTTCGCGTCTGGCCCGCGTTGGCGCACGTCCACCGTGAGCGCCGAACCCGCGCTGCTGCCGCCGCTGTATCCGCAGCGCTGATGGCGCAACTTAACCATCCGGAGCCGCGCTTGCGACGCCTGATATCCTCTATTCAACTTCAGCGGGAACCGCCATGAGCACCGAAACCGCCGCGCCGCCACGCCTGCAGATGCACTGGAAAATCGCGATCGGCTTCGCTGCGGGCATCTTGCTGGGTCTGCTGGTCTACCGTTTCGTCGGTGCGGACGCGCCTTGGGTGAGCGCTTTCATCGAGTACGGCACTGTGCCGTTTTCGACCATCTTTCTGCGCCTGATTTTCATGTTGGTCATTCCGCTGCTGTTCTCGGCGCTGGTGGTTGGCATCGGCGAGATGGGCGACGTGCGCGCGCTGGGCCGCATCGGCTGGCGCACCTTGGCCTACACCACGGTGCTGTCCGCGATAGCGGTGCTGATCGGTCTGGTGCTGGTGAACTGGCTGAAGCCCGGCGTCGGCGTGGACAGCGCCGAAGCGCTGAACATGATGAGCGAGGGCGCCGAACGCGCGAAGACGATCGTCAGCGACAGCGCCGGTCAGCCCAAGGGCTTGGATATGCTGATCGCAATAGTGCCCGACAACGTGGTCAAAGCCGCAGCCGATAACACCATCCTCGCGGTGATGTTCTTCGCGCTGATGTTGGGCATCGGACTGGTGCTGACCCGCAGCGAAGCGGCCACCACGCTCAAGCGCGCCATCGAAGGTCTGTTCGATGTCTCGATGACGCTGATCGGTCTGGTCATCAAGCTCGCGCCGTATGCAGTCTTCTGCCTGATGTTCAATCTCGTGGCGCAATTCGGCTGGGACCTGCTGGTACGGCTCGGCGCGTTCGTGCTGGTGGTGGTGCTGGCGCTGGCGCTGCATCAGTTCGTGGTGTATTCGCTGGCGGTCTGGCTGATCGCAAAACGCTCGCCGCTGGGCTTTTTTCGCGATGTGCAGGAAGCGATGCTGATGGCGTTTTCCACCGCCTCCAGCAACGCCACGCTGCCCACCGCGCTGCGGGTGGCCGACGAAAAACTGAAACTGCCCAAGCAGGTGTCGCGCTTCGTGCTGACCGTCGGCGCCACCGCCAACCAGAACGGCACCGCACTGTTTGAAGGCGTGACGGTGCTGTTCCTCGCGCAATATTTCGGTATCGACCTGTCGCTGGGGCAGCAGGTTACGGTGATGTTCGTGTGCATTCTCGGCGGCATCGGCACTGCGGGCGTGCCGTCGGGGTCGCTGCCGGTGATCGCATTGATCTGCGCAATGGTCGGCATACCGCCCGAAGGCATCGGCTTGGTGCTCGGGGTCAACCACTTCCTCGACATGTGCCGGACCACCGTCAACGTCACCGGAGACCTCGGTATCGCCGCGATGGTGTCGCGCGGCGAGTCAGACGCACCGCGCGAGTCGTGATTGCAGTCGCAGTTGCGGCAACCACCGCGGCTACGGGGCGCACCGGAAACAACGCTCGGCTTGTGGCCGCTTCCAGCCACTGGCAGAATCCCTGCGATATCCGCCTATCCCGGGCGTGGCGCGATCACGGAGAACGAAACATGCGGAAAGTAATAGCGATGACGATGCTGTTGGCAATGGCCGGTACGGCCGTCGCCGCAGATCCGGGCTGCAAGACCAATTTCAAGCAGCAAGGTAAATTCATGACCGGGCGCACCTTCACCACGTGGGATGTCGTCCCAGGCGTGACCGTGTCTGCGGCGTTCAAGCGCATTTACATGGACGGCACCAAATCGGGTCTGCGCGTGGTCTCCAGCGACGAAAAAGTCGGTGCGATCTCATTCGACCAATCCAACGGCGGCGTGGATCTTGGCGGCGCCAAGGCCGCCCTGCCGTGGAACGTGGTGATCGAGCAAGAGGGCAAGGACGTCAAGATCTCGGTCACCAAGACCACTCCGCCCAGTTTCCCGACCGGCACGGAGTATCAGATGACCTCAATGTGCGCGGTAATCGACTCGGCGCGTAAGAAATAAGACTTGTATTGCATGACCTCGCCGGCCTTCCTGCCGGCGGGGCATGCCGTCGGCTACGGTCGACGTCGGCGAGACATCGCAGCCTCCCGGATGGGACAATGCGCGGCCCGCAGCCCGCCGGGCGCCGCCGAACACATCCGCACCCATGACGACGCCCAGCCGCCGCGATCTTGCCAACGCCATCCGTTTCCTCGCCATCGATGCGGTGCAGGCCGCCAACTCCGGCCACCCCGGCATGCCGATGGGCATGGCCGATATCGCCGAGGTGCTGTGGAACGATTATCTGCAGCACAACCCGGCCAATCCGGGCTGGTCCAACCGCGACCGGTTCGTGCTCTCCAACGGCCACGGCTCGATGCTGCACTACGCGCTGCTGCATCTCGCCGGCTACGACCTGCCGCTGGGTGAGCTGAAGAACTTCCGCCAGCTGGGTTCGAAAACCGCCGGCCACCCCGAAAACCACATGACGCCCGGCGTCGAAACCACCACCGGCCCGCTGGGGCAGGGCTTCGCCAACGCGGTGGGCTTCGCGCTGGCCGAAAAACTGCTGGCGCAGCGCTTCAATCGTCCTGAAATGACGGTGGTCGATCACCGCACCTGGGTGTTCATGGGCGACGGCTGTCTGATGGAAGGCATCTCGCACGAAGCCGCTTCGCTGGCCGGCACCTGGGGCTTGAACAAACTGGTCGCGTTCTGGGACGACAACAACATCTCCATCGACGGTCAGGTGCAGGGCTGGTTCACCGACGACACCCCGGCGCGTTTCGAAGCGTACGGTTGGAACGTGGTGCGTAATATCGATGGCCACGATCCGGTTGAAATCAAAACCGCCATCGACACCGCGATGCGGTCGTCCGATAAACCGGTGCTGCTCTGCTGCCGCACCACCATTGGATTTGGTTCGCCCGCGAAGGCCGGCAAGGAATCGTCGCACGGTGCGCCGCTGGGCAAAGACGAAGTCATCGCCACCCGCGCCGCGCTGCACTGGGAACACGCACCGTTCGAGATCCCGCAACACATCCGCGACGGTTGGTTGGCGAACACCGCCGGCACCGCACGCGAGCATCGCTGGAACGGACTTTTCGACCGCTACGCTGCGCAGTATCCCGAGTTGGCCGAAGAACTCACCCGACGCATGCGCGGCGACCTGCCTGCGCAGTTCGCTGACATTGCCGATGCTTACATCGCGAAACTGCAGGCCGAAGGCCCGGTGGTCGCATCGCGCAAGGCTTCGCAGATGGCGATTGAAACTTTTGCGCCGCATCTGCCTGAACTGGTCGGCGGCTCCGCCGATCTTGCGCACTCCAATCTGACGTTGTGGAAAGGCAGCAAATCGGTCGCAAGCAGCGACCCCGACGCCAACTATATTTATTTCGGCGTGCGCGAATTCGCGATGACCGCGATCAGCAACGGCCTCGCCCTGCACGGCGGTTTCCTGCCGTACGACGCGACCTTTCTGGTGTTCAGCGACTACGCCCGCAACGCGGTGCGGATGAGCGCGCTGATGGGCGCACGCGTCATCCATGTCTACACCCACGACTCCATCGGCCTTGGTGAAGACGGCCCGACCCATCAGCCGGTCGAACATCTCGCGTCGCTGCGCTACATCCCGCAGAACGACGTGTGGCGCCCCTGCGACGCGGTCGAATCCGCGGTGGCGTGGCATGCAGCGATCGAGCGCGCCGATGGCCCGTCGTGTCTGGTGTTCTCGCGCCAGAATCTGCCGCATCAATTGCGCTCGGATGCGCAGGTTGCCGACATCCGCCGCGGCGGCTACGTGCTCAAAGACAGCGTCGGCGCACCGGAATATATTCTGATCGCGACCGGCTCCGAAGTCGGCCTCGCGATGCAGGCCGCCGCGCAGCTCGGCGACGGCGCGCGTGTGGTGTCGATGCCCTCGACCGATGTGTTCGATCGCCAGGACGCGGCGTATCGCGAAGCGGTGCTGCCGAACGTCTGCCGCAAGCGCATCGCGATCGAAGCCGGCGTGCGCGATTTCTGGCGCAAATATGTCGGTCTGGACGGTGAAGTGATCGGTATCGATACCTACGGCGCATCCGCACCTGCGGAACAGCTGTATCCGCATTTCGGCATCACCGTCGACGCAGCGGTCGCGGCGGCGCGCGCGCTCTGATCGACATCGCCCGGCATATTCCGACAGGGAGCGTATCGATGTGATCGGACCCACTTACCGCACCGATATCCAAGGGCGTCGCCTTGCGGTGTATGACGGCCTGATGCCCGAACCGGAGCTGCTGAAACTGTTCTCGGTGTTGAACCGCGCCGGTTTCACCCGCACCGAAATCGCACGCCCCGACACCGCCGAACATCGCCACTGGGCAACCGAGATTGCCTTGGACGCGCTGCCGACGATGCCGTTCTTCGCGCCGACAATGGCAGCGCTGGACGAGTTCGCGCCCACTCAGCGCTACCGCGCGTATCGCAGCTACGTGAATGTCGCGCACTACGGCGACATGCTGTTCAGTCACACCGACGCCCACCCGGGCGCCGGCGAACTCACCGCGCTGTGGTACATCTGCGATCACTGGGACCACGAGTGGGGCGGCGAGACGATGTTCTACGACGACACCCGCGACGTGCGCGCAGCGGTCACGCCGCGGCCGGGTCGGCTCGCGATCTTCGACGGCGAGCTGCTGCATGCGGGGCGTCCGCCGAATCGTAACTGTTATCTGCCGCGCTTTACGCTGGCGCTGAAGCTGGAGCGGGCGAATGATTGAATGGCATCGCCCGATGACAGATGTTTGCTCAAACGGCGCGCAGGCCACGGTCAGCGCACCACATGTCCGTTCGTGCGGGCGATTCTGCTCAAATCGAATCGCGCTCTGCGAGTGAATCGGGCGACGCCACCGCAGTATCGATGCAGGGCGGTTAAGGCAGGAAGTGGAGTGCAAGCCATCTCAGGCCGGAAGCTGTGGGCAGTCTGCGCACTTCACTATTCTCACAGTCGAACAGCGCGTCGGCGCAATGCCAGGCGACAGGACATCGCGAAAGCAATGCGCCCTATTGGTTCGTCAATGTGCATACCATCGGTAGCCAATGCGCGCCTTGCTCTGGGCCGGGAAACACTGACTGAAGTGTTAGCATGAATCCACGAGAGAGCGCGAGACGGTTGGGCTGCAGGGGGCGATGCTTGAGTCAGTTTTGCAGGTCTGTATTCCAGGCGTGCCGGGGTTTGATGTCAGCGGTGGTGTTCTGCCTCTGCACGACTGCGGCTGCGACTGCAGCGTCCGCGCCGCGCTGTGCGGCGATCGATGCGTACACGTTGACGGATCCGGGCATTTGCAATGATCGCTACGCGTCAGCGTCAGCCGACGCGTTGTACGCGCTTGCCGACACTGATATCAAAGCCGGCCGTTTCAAAGAGGCCAGCGACGCGCTCGGGTGCGCAGCGGCACAGCTTGTCGACAGTCGCGATGAGTCGCGGCGCTACGAGTGGATTCGGAGACGCGGCGTACTCGCCTATCGACAGGAACGCATTCCAGAAGCGCTCGGCCACTTCGAATGCGCGCTGAAGATCGCCGAAGAGCGCAAGGATCGCGCGGCGATCGCCAAACAGCTGAAAAACAAGGGCAGCGCCCTGCGGCGGCTCGGCAAGTACAACGATGCGCTGCTCGCGCTTGAGCGAAGCCTGCGGATGCAGCGGGAAGATGGCGACCCCGCCACTGGCGCTGTGCTCAATAATGTTGCCGATATCTATCGCGATATCGGCGAACTGCAGCAGGCGGAAGACTATTATCGCGAGGCGATGGAAGTCTTCCGTCGACAGAACAATGTCGTCGAAGAAACGCATGTGCGCGACAGCCTCAACCTGCTGGCCTTGAAGCGTGGGGACAGCGGCGCTGCGATCCGTGGGCTTGAAGCCCAGCTGCAGACCTATCGGAAATCGGGAAATCGGGAGTATCAGCTGCGGATCTACACGCTGCTGATCCGCGCGGCCATCGCTGAAGGCGATGTCGAACGCGCGAGGCGATACAGTGCCGACGGTCTGGCGTTGGCCGACGCGCACCAGCTTCCCATCCACGACGAGTTCAGATTGGAATCGGCGCGCGCCGACCGCATCAGCGGGCGCATCGAGCCTGCGCTGCTCACGTTGCGCGCAGCGCTTGAGCAAGGGCCGGAAAGCAAAGCCAATCGCGCGGCATTGCTGGGCGAAATGGCGAAAACCTATGAGCAGGGCGGGCAATACAGCGGTGCGCTGGATATGCTGCGGCAGGCGCACGATCTGCAACTGCGCGATGTGCGCGAGCAGAACAGCAGCGAACTGGGCAAACTGCGCACGCGCTTCGAAACCGCGGAGCGCGATCGCACCATCGCTGCGTTGCGTCAGCGGACTCTGGTGCTGTGGCTGATCGTGGTATCGGCGCTGTCCGCATTGCTTGGCGTATCGCTGCTGTTCCTGCGCCGACAGCAGCGCGCGCGCCTGACCGAGGCGGCGAACCGTGTGCGCTACGAAGAAATGCTCGCGCGCTACCAGCGCGATGCCGATGCGCTCAGCGGCGATCGCGATCTGCTGCAGGTGCTGCTGGACAGTCGTAACGAAGCGCTGTGCCTGCTGGACGCCGACGGTCAAGTGCTTGCGGTCAACCGTGCGGCCAGGCCGTTGCTCGGTTCCGGCCGCGAAACGCTTGCCGGCAGTGCGCTGTCGGACGTACTGTCCGCCGAAGATGCCGCTGCGTTGGCAGCTGCGCTTGAACGCATGGAGGATGCATCGGCGCAGACGCTGACGTTCGCCGCCAGCAATGGCCGGCCTGCACTGAGCGCCCAGCTATCGCAATGGGAGCAGGGCGATGGGCTGGTGGTGATGCTGCTGGAAGCGCGCACGGCCGATCCCGCTGCGATCGCCGAGGCCAGCGATGTTCCAACCGTGGCTATGGAAGGCGGGCCTCCGGACGAAACCGCTTCCACGGCAATCAACACGCCTTTGGCCGATGATGCGGATGCGCGCGCCGGTTTCCGCCGTGTGCTGGTCGAGCTGATGCTGGCGGCGATCGAAGCCTGGGAGCGCAGTACGGGCAGCAACCGCATAGAACTGGCCGAGCGCAGCCGGATCTGGAGCATCAACATCGACGACGGCCGCCTTCGCGCACGGGCGATGGAGCGTTATCTCAGCCTCTCGAAACTGCCGCAGAACCCGCGCTGGCGCGATGTGCTGCGCTCGGCGTATTACGTGATGGGCCAGTGCCAGCTCGACCCGCCGGCGCGCGATGAATTACAGCGCCGGGTGGATGCAGTGCTCGCATACACACGGCGCAATGCGCTGGTGTGAAATCCTAGGAAACCGGATCTGCATGAAGACACATGCACCGGACAGCGTGCGCGGCGAAGCCCGGCGCTTTGCAATCAGCGTCGGGGTGAGGTCGTTTTGTCTTCTTTCACGGGCATCGGCACCTTGATCTGGCTTCTTGGGATCGTCGTCGCCGTGTCGACCGATCTCTTGGTCGAACAGACATAGCAATCGCCTTCGAGGATGATGTCGCCCGTGCCGTGGCTCGTGTTGACTACCTGTTTATACAGCGCGTGATGATTCTGCGTGTCGTTGAATGCGCCGTAGCTGTCGTCGGCCTTGAAATAGGCGTTTCCATAGCTCGCGCCCATGCTGTTGTTGCACTGCTGGTAAGCCGCCAGCGCCGCATACTGCCAGTCGTCGACAATGCCGCACCACGGCGGGTTGTGGTTCTCGTTATTCGGCAGCCCGACTCTCTGTGTGCTGTTGCCTAGCATTTTTCTGATCGTGGTGACCAGCTCTGCCAATGTCGCCCTTCTGTATGCGGTTCTGGCATTGGGATTGGTCTTGGCCCCGGGGGGGTGCGTGGGAAAACTGTACGCTTGTTTGAATGCATTCACATCGACGGCCTTGAGCACGAACCTGCCCACGACGATGCGCTTGGCGCCAATGGCCTGGCATGAGGCGGGCTCGACCGGGCTGTCGGCCCATGCGGGCGTGGCGATGCCAAGCATCAGTGCCAGCGAAAAAATGTAACGGAAGGGACTAACCATCGGCGGGATTCCTGTTGTGCGAGAGCACCCAGTCTAGGCGCGCTTCACAGAGAACAGCCAGCGTCTTGCCGGGAACAAAACGGGCATGAAGCCGCGCAAGCCATTGATGCGATTGCATCGGGCGTCCATGCACGTCGATGCACATGGTGCCGCCACTCAGGCGCATGCGGCCTGCGCACAGCGAGTCATCGATTCGTTCCGGGCCGTTACCCATTTGTTCCCGGCTCGATCCTTACCCCCGACGAACCCGAAGCCTACGGTGACGTCACCGGATCGGGCCGCGCCTCGCCGCCCGATCCGGCCTACCCATCGCCGCAATCGCGGTACCGTCAGGAGAAGTCGTGATGACAATGCAGTCCAGGTCTTTCGTATCCACCGCCCCGACCATGTCGATTCGTCGCGCCGCGTTCGTGGCCGCATTCGGCCTCATTGCGGGTTTTGCGGCGAGCGCCGCGCCGCAGGTGCAGGCGCAGGAAGCCATACAGGCCCAGCCGCGCGCCATCGGCGTGCCGCCTTCTTCGGATAAGAAGATCCCAACGCTGGGCTGCTGCCGCTGCCTTGGCGGACAGAACAAACTGGATCTGAGCACCATTCCGGGCAACCCGTGGCTGGTCAATGGCCAGCCTGCCGTCGCGGTGACGCAGCCGAATGCAGCCTGGGCCCCGCCCGGCAGCGCCAAGTGGGTGTCGATCAACGCTGCCGCGAACGGCGGAAACAACACGACCTATCACTACACCCTGCAGTTCAAGGTCGAGAAATGCACGATCCCGCAAACCATCGTCTTCAAGGGCCTGTCCGCGGCGGGCGACAACTACATCAAGGTCTGGTTGACCGGTCCCAGCGGCGGCGGCCCGGTGCAGTGCACGGCAGCGGGCGGCTACTGTTTCACGCCCTCGAACCAGCTCAACAACTTCGCAGCTTGGCCGGTCACGGTCGCGCCGGGCCTGTACACACTGAATGTGGATGTCACCAACATCAGCGGCCCTACCGGCATGTTCGTCAATGCCGTGTTGGAAGGGCAGTGCACGA
The DNA here is from genome assembly GCA_031419075.1 of Lysobacterales bacterium. Taxonomy (GTDB): domain Bacteria; phylum Pseudomonadota; class Gammaproteobacteria; order Xanthomonadales; family Xanthomonadaceae; genus Lysobacter_I. The sequence continues at coordinate 15,115 of JANOKD010000021.1, read as the reverse complement.
AGGAGCTGGTCAGCCCGGGCAAAGGCCAGGACATCTGATTCGTCATGCGATGAAGGCGGGCGTCGTCATTGCGACGATGCCCGTTTTATTTCCGGTCCATGTCTTTCCATCGAAGCATGGTGCTGCACCCGAGCATCGCACTGGTGTGCTCAGCATGCCGATGCCCGAACAGAGATTGCCTTGAAAACCACAACGAAGGGAGAGCAACATGCCGCAGATCTGTCATACCGTGACGAGTTGGGCGACCGAAAACATATCGGAACCTGTGGAGAACTGGATATCGCAGCAGCAGACACAATGCTCGAAATGGCCGTGGCCGCTTAACTAGATATGCAAGGCGGTCATAGTCCTCATCAAGGTCATTGTCTGGGTCACGAAGACGGTCACGACGATTGTCTCCACGATCGTCTGCACAGTCGTTACCTTGGTCGTTGGCATCGTTCTTTGGGTTTTCGCGCTGATCATTGACGTGTTTTGCCAGAAATGCAGCGCCGTTGCCTGGGTCCAGTACTGGTTTTTGACGCTGGGAAAAATCAAATACAAGTCCAAGGCCCCATCATTGAAAAACCCTGATCTCTTCGATTACGTATTCGATTGCGGCTGCAAGAAGTCCGGCGGTCCGGAGATCACGGTCACCGCGATCAACGATGACGATGCCGCAGCCAAGGCGAAAGAGTTGTGCGGAAAGTTGTGTTAGCCATCCAAGTGAATGATTCGATAAGTGCGTCGATTCAGCCCGCAGTCTTCCGCAGCACCAACGCCACTAAGTTCGAGTACAGCGTTTTGCCAAGCCCTGATGGGTCTGCGTAACCCATTCGCGCCATCGCTTCGAGATCTTCCGTCGACGACGCGCGCGCATCAACGCCCGTGCGATCGTTTTCAGCTTCGTCCCACCGGTCGCGCTATTCGCTTTCAGCAAACTCAATGCTTTGAAAAGTCGGTATTCGACCGGCGTGAAATCGCTTCCCAGTGGGTAATCGGGCAGGGTGCCGTCGCGACGTAATGGCGCCAACGCGGACTGCAGACGGTCCGGAGTGTTGCGGCCGGACAGTCTGAATTTGATCGGAGCATCGTAAAGTTTGCCGGTGAGATTGGCGGTGCTCAGCAACGCGTGTTGGAAGCGGCTGTCGGTGATCGCAGCCATCGCCTCGATGCAATCCTCAGCGCAGTCGCCGCACACACCGGGTCGCACGCAGCATCAATACCGAGCGCGCCTCGTTCAGCGCATGCGCCATTGCGACGAAGTTGTACTGGCCGCCCACACCGGGCACCACGCGGCCGAATGTTTCTGCCTGCACATCTGTTCTATCGTAGTCGGCCAGAAGTGCCGCCAATGGGGCGGCGCCGGTCAGTATCGGAAGCGCGATGGAGCGAAGTCATGCGTTGGGATGGCTGTTGGCAACAGCGTTGCCTTGGGTCATGCCGACGGTGTTCGCGGCGCGGCCTGCGGCCTGCTCCACATTGCAACGCCCGGCGCAGGCATTGCCGGACCCGGTGGTCTGCACCCGTGCTGTGTTGCGCTCCAGCGCAGGTACGCAGCGCGACACCGCGACACAGGTCGGATCTCTGTTCGAAATTGCCAGTGCGGCAGCCGACGCTGGCCGTCCGCAGCGGGCATCGGAGGCTTTGGACTGCGCCGATGCGGTGATCGCCGCCGCGCATCCGGCAGGCGACTGGCCGTTGCGCTATCAGGCGGTGCGACGCCGTAGTTTGTTGGCGTATCGCGAGGAGCGCATCGATGTCGCGCTGGACGGTTTCGAATGCGCCCTGCACATGGCGACGCAACAGGGCGACCGTACAGCCATCGCCAAGGATCTGAAGAATGTGGGCAGTGCCCTGCGTCGGCTGGGCGATTTTCCGGGCGCGCTGCGGGCGTCGACGCGCAGTCTCGACATGCTGCGCGCCGATGGTGGCGATACCGGTGCGGTGTCCAACAACATTGCCGACATCTATCGCGATCTTGGCGAGTCGGAAGAGGCCGAACACCACTACCGCGACGCCGCCAGCGCATTGCGCAAGGCAGGCAATGTCGTTGAGGCCGCGCATGTATTGGAGAGCATGGCCATGCTGGCGCTCGACAACGGCGATCCGGCGCAGGCACAGGCCTGGCTGCAACAGGCGCTGGCCGACTACCGCAGTGCGGGTCAGCTGCCTTATCAGGTGCGCGTGCATGCCTGGCTGACGCGCATGGCGCTCAGCCGCGGGGAGATGCCAGCAGCGGCCGAATTCAGCGCCACTGGACTGGCCCTGGCTGAAGCCCACCACTTGACCGTGCCGGCCGCGCTGCAATTACAGGCAGCGCGGGTCGATCGCCTGCGTGGGCGACCGCAAGCCGCGAAGGCGCGTTTGGAGGCTGCATTGGCGGAGTTGCCTGAGGCCGATGCCGACCGTGTCCTGCTGCTGGAGGAACTGGCGGTTGCCCAAGAAGCCGATGCCGATGCGGTGGGTGCGCTCGCTACGTTCAGGCGCGCGCGCGAGGCCGAGCGCACGCTGGCGAAGGCGCGCTATGACCGTCAGCTCGGCTGGTTGCGGTCGCGTTTCGAAACCGCCGAACGCGACCGCACCATCGCTGCGTTGGAGCATCAGAATCAGCAACGTGCCGCCACCTTGCGGCAGCGCACGCTGTTGTTGTGGGCGTTGGCAGTGTCGGCGTTGGCGGCCGTCCTTGGTCTGTGGTTGTTGCTGCAGCGGCGTCAGCATCGTCACCGTCTTGCCGCAGCGGCACAGGAGTCGCGTCACGAAGAAGCACTCGCGCATTATCGGCGGGAAGCCGAAGCCCTGGCCGAAGATCGCAGCCTGCTGCAGACGCTGCTCGACAGCCGTGAAGACGCGGTGTGTCTGCTCGATACCGAAGGCCAGGTGCTTGCCGCCAATCGCGCCGCCTGCGGTCTGTTGACCGTCGCGCCGGGAGCTCTGGTCGGCGCGGGTCTGCCGTCACTGTTGGGTGCGACCGATGGCGACGCGCTGGCGCTGGCGCTGGAACGCATGGAAGACAGCAGCCGGCAGACGATCACCCTGCAAGCAGGCGAATCGCGCCCTGCACTCCGCGGTGAGTTGGGTCAATGGGAGCATGGCGACGGCCTGGTGTTGCTGCAGCTTGGGCAGTCGTCGACGGTTGTACCGCCCGTCGAAGATGGCGGGACGCGTCGAGTCGCCATTTCGGCTGCCGGCGATGCCCGTACGGAGTTCCGCCATGCGCTGGTCGATCTGATGTTGACCACGATCGATACCTGGGAACGTGGCAGTGGCCAGAACCGGATCGAACTGGCCGAGCGCAGCAAACTCTGGCGGGTGTATATCGACGATGGTCGGCTGCGGACGCGCGCGATGGAACGCTATCTCAATGTCGCGCGTCTGCCGCAGAACCCGCGTTGGCGCGATGTCGTGCGCACGGCTTACTTCGTATTGGGCGAATGCCGCCTTGAGGTCTCCGTGCGCGATGCCCTGCAACATCGGGTCGATGCCGTATTGTCCTTCACCCGGCGCAGCCCTCTGGTCTGAAAACAGCTGTCACGCCGGTATCGCGAACACCTGTCAGCCCCGACGAGCGCACAGCCTGAGCAGGATCTGCTTTGGTGTTATCGCGTCATCACCGCAGCAGATGCCTCCACCGGCTTTCGCGGGCAGACGCATGGCCGACTGCACATCCGCCAACTGTCCACTCTTCACACCTGTGCGGGATTCAGTTCGAACCCGCCGGCGGCTTTGGCCCGCTGGGTGTGGTGCAGATCGAGCACACACCATTGAGATTGCCGTCGCTGAAGCGATACATGTTGTGATGTTGGAGCTGGTTGTTGAAATCGCTCGGGCCGCCCACGAACGACAGCGGTTTCTCCGCTGGCGATGCGTTCGGCAGCAGGTTGCTGCAGTAGCGCAGCGCCCGTTGATCGGCATAGAACCAATCATCGACGATGCCGCAGGTCGAGTCCGGTGTCAGGGGCACCACGATCCCGAGAATATCCGCAGGGCACACCTTCTGGGTTTGGGCCTGGGCGACGATCATGTCCTTGAACTGCTGCAGGGCCTGTGGGGTGAAGCTGTACTGGGCGGTGATCAGCGGCGTTGACCCGGGCGCCGAGCACCACGTCGGTGGCATGTCGTCGTGCGAGTGCACTGTCCCGCTGATGGTGAGGGTAAGGATGGTGGTGATGGCGGACAAGAAGATGGATTGACGCATGTCGATTCTCCTGGGCTGAGCGGTGCGCAACGATGCGCACTGGTGGGTCGAGTGCGGCCAGTCTAGAGACCCACCGACGCCGGACGCCATCGATTCCCCGGGCTTATCCCGGGCAAACAATTCCGATAACACATTGATTTTCATGGCTGCCAGCGTGAGTGGCTCGAATTTCAACCCGGGCTTGCCCTGTCCACGCGCTGGAACCCAGGCCTAAGGTCGATCCATCGCCGCGCTGTCGCGGCCTGATCCAGGTCAGTCGCCATGCTCCCGATCACGCTTGTCTGCCCCTGCTGTCGCACGTCTCCGGACCGCAGCCCGGCCACCGACACCGGCTAGTCACCAGCGCCGACGCCGAAGCGTCGCCGCTTCTCCGATCCGTCTTAGTCCGTGCCCACGCACGGTCGATGGCCCGCTGCGCCTGCGCGACGGGTCGCCGTCATCCGCCCGAATGGCTTCCGGGCGGTACGCCCCAGCCAGCGGGCGCCACAAGAAGCACCTTGTCATCCAGGAGATTCCGTCATGCATACCAAGTCCACTCCCTGCCGTATCCCGCTGCTCGCCTGCGCCCTCGCACTGGTTCTGCCCGGAGCCGTTTTCGCTGAAGGCTCGGAGAATGCCACCCCGCTGGACGAACAGAAGCAGCAGCTCGCCGAAGCCAATCTGCCCGATGCCGTGAAGCTGTACATCAGCTACATGCAGGATTTCGACGCCCGTTATCCCGACAGCGCCCTTGTCGACACCACCCAGGTGATCGCGGAGGAAGGCGAGATCATGGCCTCGCTGTATTGCAATGCGATCGGCATCAACGGTCCGTGTGCGCCGGACAGCACCACAGGCAATTTTGTCGCGGTTGGTGCCGATGCAACCACTCGGCTCGGTGATGGCAAGTGGTGGGTCTGGCTGGAAAACGTCGCCTACAACATCGGTGTGATTCCGGAGGTCAAAGCCTGCCCGGCACCTTCGCAATTAGTTGTGATGGCGATGGACGACGAGAATCGCAACAACATCAACGGCCGTGGCGGCTGGATCGGTGCGACCAGTTCCACGACGGACACCATCTGGCGCTATTGCCGCCTGGATTACGCGTCGTCGATGCAGTTCCAGCCGTTGCCGCAGACCGGTGCCGACTACAACTACGCCGTGCAGAACATGGGCGTGTTCTGCCCACCGGGCGCCACCCGCGCCGGGCGCTTCCACGACAATCAGGGCGGCTCCAACAATAACTATTCGACCGGCACCGTGTTTCCCAGTGTCAATGTGGCTGGTCGTAACTGGTTGACCTTCACCTGCCATTTCCGCGGCGGCAACACCAGCACTGGCACAATGAGTGCATTCCCGAATCTGGGCATGAAATACGGTATTTTCGCGTCGCAGTACATGCCGGCAGGCTACGCATTGCAGTCCGGGCGCGTGTATCAGGACGACGAGGATTTCAACAACGTCAATCTGTGGATCAACCTTCCCGCGAACAGCACGATGTTCATGGGGCTGACCAACACGCTGCGTTATCTGGTGCGGGTGAAGTAAGCCGCTGGCATTCGTTGTTCTTTTCGCCCTTTCCGGCAACGCCCGGAAAGGGCGATTCTCATGGGGCAACATGATCGGCAGGGCGGCACGCCTGAGCGCGCCCGATGTTGCGTCTGAAAGACACATCCGGTGTGCTCAGGTGCACCGGATGATCGGTTCGCGATGTGGGCAATGATACTCGCCAGAAATGGCGTGCCTTGAGCGCATCCTGTGGCCTTGAAGTCAGTGCGCGGTTTTCAGAAGCGCCAACGCCAACAGTTTCGCGTACAGCGTTTCACCGATGCCCGATGGCGTTGCGTAACCCATCCTGGCGATAGCTTCAAGATCCTCCGCTGTCGTTGCCCGCGGCGCGAGCAATGCTTTCGAAATCGTCGCCACCTTGCTGGCATGCGTCGCGGTATTCGCCTTCAGCCAGGTCAACGCTTTCACCAGCCGCTGTTCAACCAACGTGAAATCGCTGCCGAGCGGATAATCTGGCAGGGTGCCGTCGCGGCGTAACGACGCCAATTCGGACTGCAGGCGTTGTGGGGTGTTGCGGCCGGACACCCTGAACTTTACCGGATCATCGTAAAGCTTGCCGGTGAGGTTGGCGGTGCTCAGCAGTGCGTGCTGGAAGCGGCTGTCGGTGATCGCGACCATCGCTTGTATGCAATCTTCGTCGCAGTCGCCGCGGACATCTGCGATGCCGTATTCGCTGACGTAGATATCGCGCAGATGTCGCGGGATGGTGGTGTGTCCGTAGTTCCAGACGAGACTGGAAATCGCGGGCTTGCCCGGTTCTTCGCGGGTGGCGCGCAGCATGAGGACCGAACGCGCCTCAGGCAGCGCATGCGCCATTGCGACGAAGTTGTACTGGCCGCCGACGCCCGACACCACGCGGCCATCCGCCAAGCCATCCGAGACCGCGGCGCCCAATGCGGTCGCCATCATGCAGGTGTTGAAGAACCGCGCGTGATGCCGCTGCACGCGCTCCAGCGCTTCGCGGCCGCCGTAGAGTTCATTGACTTCGCTGACCCGGCGCATGCCGATGCCGCGCTGACCTGCATCGTCGAGATTGCGCAGCCAGTCGTAGAATTCGTGCGAGCCCAGATAGAACGCGCCGTGCAGGAATTCGCCGTCGCGTTCCAGCGCTTCGCGATCGCCATCACTGGCGCTGCCATCGTTGATTCGTCGCATCAACGCTTCGTCGTCCACTACTTTCCGTCGCAGCACGCCGGTCTGCACCAGTTTGCGGAAGCCTTCGTTGATCATTTCGCTGCAGCCGTACAGGCCGTGCGTGAATGGCTCAAGTCCGCCGCTGGCGATCACCGCCGGGTTGCGCTCGATCTCCGGATCCAGTGCCTGCAGCACGCGCCGATACGCGGCGTTGTCGGTGTGACGCAGCACCAAGGCGTGACACAGCGCATCGGCCAATGCGCCGATGCCGATTTGCAGCGTGCCGCCGTCGCGCACCAGCGCGCTGGCGTAGAAACCGATCGCGTATTCGGCGTCGGCCACCGGCTGACGCGGCAGCGCGAACAGTTTCGGATACGGCCCCGGCGGGGTCAGCACGATGTCGAAGAAATCCGCATCGACCGCGGCGCCGTTGTCCAGCCACGGCAGCTCTGGATCCACTTCAGCCACCATCAGCGGCCGCGGCAAACCGCGCGCCAGAATCGCGTCGATCGCATCGAAGGTCAGATCGGTGTTGGACGACAGCGACAGTCGCGATCCGTCGGCGCTGCTGGCGACTTTCTGCACCAGACAGTTGACGCCGCGTTCGGCGACGGCGCGCGCGACATGGGTGTAGTTGAGGCTGGCATAACGCGACTGCGCCTGACGCGAGCGCAGCAGCGCGCCGGACTGCAGATAAAACTCTTCGATCACGATATGCGCCGGCAGCGCGTCGCGTTTCTGCGCCTGCACATAAGCCAGACGCGGGAAATCGTCGCCGAAGTGGCGGGTCACGAACGGCGCGAGGAATCGACGCTGCAGATCGTTCGCGGGCGCGGGCGGATCCAGCGACAGCGCGGTGTACAGATGCAGTTCGCGCGACGGGTCTTTTTCAATCCGCGCGTACAGCGCATTCAGCAATCGATGCGGCTTGCCGATGCCCAGCGGTGCGGCAATGCGCAGCGGGCCGTCGATGCTGGCGAGCAGCGTTTCGACAGCGTCATCGAGATGGTCGAGGCGGTGAGGCTGGGGTACATGGGTGTCTGTCATGCCCGCATCATCGCGCGGATTTCCTTCGGGTGCTTCGATGGCATCAAAAACCTGCAGTTAAAGCAATAATTTTCCCGCCGCGATCAGCAGCACGAAGCCCAACGCGATCCGCAGCCAGCGCACCGGCAGCCAGCGCAGGCCCAACTGCGTGCCGATCAGCGCGCCCACCGCCACCGCACCCAACCACAGCGGCAGCATCGTCGGCAGGGTCTGTTCGGACTGCAGCAAGCCGGCCAGTGCGGTCAGTGAATTGATCCATACGAACGCCACCGATGTGCCGCTGGCCTCGCGGGTGGGCATCCAGTGCGCGAACAGCAGCAGCGGCGTCAGGAAGATCGCGCCGCCGGTGCCGGTGAGGCCGGACAGCGTGCCGATGGCGCCGCCGATGAGCAGCCCGAGCAGCCACGGCACCTGCTGTCCACTGGCCTGCAGGTCGTCGGCTTCTGCGCGTGACGCCGAGCGGAACACGCCCACGGCCGCGATCAGCAAAACGCCAGCCAGCAGCATCGAGTAGCTGTCTTTTGGCAGCTTGATCTGCGCTGCGAAATAAGCGGCCGGTGCCGATGCCAGCACGAACGGCAGAATATTGCGCCAGCGCACGAAGCCGCCGCGCCAAAAGCGATACAGGCCGATGCCGCCGACCAGCAGATTCAGCGCCAGCGCGGTGGGCCGCATCTGCTCCGGCGCCAGCCCGATCAACGCCATCGCCGCCAGATAACCGCTGGCGCCGGCGTGGCCGACGGAGGAATAAAGCGTCGCGACGAGCAGAAACAGCGCGGCGAGTAAAAGCGTTTCGTCGCTCAAGGCGTGCCGGCTCCGGATGTCAGCGCGTCATTGAGCAGCCTCGCAAGGCGATGACCCGCAGTGCGCAGCTGGATTTCGGCAATCGGCCGCCATTGTGTGAAATACGCCGGCTGGATCTTCGGCTTCTGCGGGTAGAAACCGTCGCGCAGCACGATGTGGCAGGAGGCTTTGGCCCATGCGGCGGGGTCGTTGATACCGGTGCGCGCCTCACGCGGCAGCGGCATGCGCTGCAGATAGGGCAAATAACGACGTTCACTTCTGTTCGCGGAGGCGATCACCTCGCTGTCCCACAGCCTGTGCAGATTGCTGCCTTGGCCATCGAGCTGGATCTGGATCGTATTGCCGCCGCGGTCCCGCGCGTAGCCGGCGTGCAGCGGCTGATGCGCGTCGCCGACGAAATGCACCAGAAACTTCAGTGCCTGCGCGCGCACCGCGTCGGGCTGTGCGCGATCGGCAAGCAGCGCCCGTTGACGCACGATCGCTTCAATCACGCAGTCGCCATCTGGGCAATGCTTCGGTGGCGAATACGTGCAGCCGTCTTCGGCCAAGTTGACGTAATGCCAGCGCGCGGACCGCTTGCCAAGATCGGGGTCGTGTTCGCGCAGTTCGTCGGCCCAGTTGGAAACACCGGCCAGCGTTGGCTCAGCTTCGCCGCGCAGCAGCCGCGCGACTTCGGCACGGGCCTGCGGGGAGAGTTCGCTGTGAGCGAGCGCTGCGGCCAGGCGATGTCCTTTCGGCCCCCAGGCGTGTGCGGCTGCAGGCAACATCGCGATGGCCAGCACGACGATCGGTACGGATGAAAATCTAGTCATGCTCATCCGCACAGATTACCCAAGAGGTTTTTTTTTGCATAGTTCAAATAAGCGTCGGTCAGACCCGCGAGTGCGCCAAATGCGTTGCGACATCTGCTGTCGAGGTGCTATTTCGCCGGCGACGGCCTGTTTCAACGATGCAAAGCACGCATCTCAGTCTTGATGCTGGGTGGACTGGCCGCTGACTTCATCTGGGTGGATGACATGACTTTCCTTGGATTCCTCGAACATCTCTTTGCGCGAACGCGCCTGGGTATCGGGCATGTGCGCCTTCTGATCCTCTTTGGCGCGGTGGCTGTAGCGTTGAAACAGCACCAGCGCGATCACCGTCAGCGACAAGGCACCCCCGAACTGCAGCGTTTCAAGCGGTTTCTCCCAGCGGACGAAATGTTCCAGAAAAGTAACCGCCAGAACGGACACCACGACGCCTATCACGCGTTCTTCAAGATCGTTGAGTGTTTCCACTCCCAGTGCGACCGCCAGATTCAAAGGTGAAATGAACAGGCTGAACAAGCCGGCGCCGATCAGGAAAAAAACCACGGCCTCAAGCATCACGCCGACGATTTCGAGAAAGTGTGCGGACAAATCCGGCGGATGCCCGTCTCGCAGCGTGATCGCCCAAGCTTGCCAGACTGCGGTGCCTGCCTCGATCGCACCCAACACGAACAGCGACAGCGAGACCAGCAACACCGCGATCACCGCGATCAGTACGACCCATCGCGTATGTCCCACTGCTTGGCCGAGTAACAGCATAGGTCGCGACATCGTCTGATCCGAACGCGCACTCGCGTTCCCGGCAGTATTTGATTCTTTGGACATGGCGCGCCGCTTTCAGGTTTGATTTGCTACGGCCCGACTCACTGAGTCGGGGTACGGCAGCATCAGACTGCAAACGCTGCGAGACCGCAAGAAGTCGCAATTCGCACGATCCGCATGATGCATTGCGCAATGGCATGCCTGCGCTTGCCGTGAACGAAACTCCACGATGGTGCCGAGTTTCGAAATGGTCGATGTGGGTGGAGCCGCTTGAATCGACGGTATCGATCAGATCCACGGCAGGTGACAGGGCGCGGGGCAATGATCATTGCTGCGATGACAGGCCGGTTTCGACTCACCGGTGGAGTCGATATATCGCGACTGTCATCGTTTGTGCATCCCGGCGGCATCCGTTTCGCGGGTGCCGCCTTGCATGGCGACGGATGTGCTTGCTGCGCTGCCTTGCTGAAACAAAGGCTTCTTCGAAAGCCGGGACAATCCCGGTTGGGCTTACAACTCCCCCAATCCCTCCGCCATTCCATCCTCACCCACCTGCAGCAGCCGCAGGGTATTGGTCGCGCCATGTGTTTCCATGTGCTCGCCGCTGGTGAACACCACGCGGTCGCCGGTTTTGAGCAGGTTGGCTTCGACCAGTTTGCGGATGCTGCCGCGTGCGGCCTGGCGCGGGGTCTGGCCGCGGCTGTCGTAGTCCATCGGGAACACATCGCGCATCATCGCCATGCGACGGCGAGCCCCGCCGTCGCGGGCGAAGGCGAAGATCGGGGCCTTGCCGCGGAAGCGCGAGAGGAAGCGCGCGGTGCCGCCGGATTCGGTCATGGCGACAATCGCGCCGACGCCGATGTGTTCGGTGAGGAACATTGCAGTCATCGCGATGGCCTGGTCGGCGCGCTGCAGGTTGCGCGGGGCGGCTTCGAAATCGGTGTCGTGTTCGAACTGACGTTCGGCGCCCAGACAGATGCGCACCAGCGCTTCCACCGCTTTGACCGGATACATGCCGGCGGCGCTTTCCTGCGACAGCATGACCGCGTCGGTGCCGTCGATGACCGCGTTGGCGACGTCCAGCACTTCAGCGCGCGTGGGAATCGGGCTGCTGACCATCGATTGCAGCATCTGGGTGGCGGTAATCACCACCTTGTCGCGTTCCAATGCAACGCGGATGATTTTTTTCTGCAGGCCGGGCAATTCGGCGTCGCCGATTTCCACGCCCAAGTCGCCTCGGGCCACCATGACCACGTCGCTGGCGTCGACGATCTCGACCAGATTTTCGATGGCTTCGGCGCGTTCGATCTTCGCGACCAGCGCGGCGGCGCTGCCGGCGGCGCGCGCGATGCGGCGCGCTTCGTTCATGTCGCCAGCATTGCGGCAAAAACTTACGGCGATGAAGTCGGCGTTGAGTTCTGCAGCGACTGCGATCAACTCACAATCACGCTCGGTCAGCGCGCCCAGCGACAGACCGCCGCCGAGTTTGTTAAGGCCTTTGCGATTCGACAACTCGCTATCATTGAGCACCGTAGTGATGATGCGCTGGCCTTCGATCGCAGTGACCTGCAGCTGCACCACGCCGTCATCCAGCAACAGCGTGTCGCCGGGAACCACATCGCCGGGCAGGCCGTGATAGCTCACGCCGACCTGATGCTGATCGCCCAAGGGCGCGTCGTCGCTGGCGATCAGATCGAAGCGCTCGCCAGCGCGCAGCTGGATTTTATTGTTCGCGAATTTCTCGATGCGGATCTTCGGGCCGGGCAGGTCGGCGAGGATGCCGACCTCGGTGCCGACACGCGCGGCCGCTGCGCGCACCGCTTCAGCGCGGGCGATCTGCTCGGATGGATCCCCGTGCGAAAAATTGAGCCGGACCACGTCGACACCGGCACGCAGCAGCGCATCAAGGACGCCCGGGGCATCGGTGGCGGGGCCGAGGGTGGCGAGGATTTTGGTGCGGCGGCGCTGTTCGGTCATGTCTGCTGTCGTCGGAGCTGGGCTCCGGCAACGCTATCACGACGGCGCGACGATCACGGGCGCGCCGGCGCTGCAAACGATCACAGCATGCGGTCGTCCTTCAAACCCCGAGCAGCAGCGCCGACAGTGCGTCCGGTGTCCGTACCAATGCGTACGCACCGGCATCACGTAATTCGTCCTCGCTGCCGAAACCCCAGAGCACGCCAATACCGCGCATGCGGTGGTGGGCGGCGCCTTCGATATCCATATGCCGGTCGCCGATCATCACGCAGTGTTCGGCGCGCAGACTCAGGCGCGTCAAAGCTTCGGCGATCAGTTCGGGCTTGTGGCTGATGCGGCCATCCGGCGTTGCGCCGATGATGTCCTCGAAGCGGTGACCGAACGGCAGCGTCGTCACGATCTTGCGCGCGTGGGGTTCGTTCTTGGCGGTGACGACGGCAAGCCGATGGCCGGCGTCATGCAATTGCGTCACTGCTTCGCCGATGTCCGGGTAAATGTCGTGTTCGCGCCAGCCTTCGATCTCGAAACGCTCGCGATACAGCTCGACCGCGCGTTCGACATCAGTCGGGTTATTGAACAGCTGGCCATAGCTGACGCGCAGCGCAGGGCCGATCCAGCTGCGCAGTGTCTGCTGCGGCAGCCCGGGATGGCCCATGCGCTCAAGCGAATACGCGACGCAGCGGGTGATGCCGACGGCGGAGTCGATCAGGGTGCCGTCGAGGTCGAAGAAAATCGTTTTCAATGCGTGTATTCAACTTGAGAAGTGATTGATGGGCGGAGCACATATCGGCGGAGCATTCGCGTGCAGTGACCGCATGCGAAGGCCCGGGAGATCCCGGGCCTTCGTCGATTTCATGGTGACGTGATCAACTCAGAAACTGCTTGCACAGCCCTGCGTGAACGTGGTCCTGGCGGTAACAGTGCCCCAGCTGCCGTCCAGCTCGCCGCAGCCGACGGTCTGTTCGCCGACCACGCGCCCGCTTGCGTCGAGATAATGCCACGTGCCCTGCAGGCAGCCGGCGGCGATGGCGGTCGCGGACATGAACGCCAACGAGACCATCAGCGATAGCGCGAGTTTGCGTTGCATCTTCATGTGTCTGCACTCCTGTTGCGTATGCAGCCAATTGGCTGCAAAACAAGCTTAGGCCGGACGAGGTGAAGCCGTTGTTACGCAAGTCACGAAGCGCGTCGTTCACGATCCGCGGACTGCCAGCGCGTGCACGGCTTCAGTCTGCTCGCGCCTGCAGCGCCGCCACCGCGGGCAGGGTCTTGCCTTCAAGGAATTCCAGGAACGCACCGCCGCCGGTGGAGATATACGAAACTTCATTCTGGATGCCGTATTTGTCCACAGCCGCAAGCGTGTCGCCGCCGCCGGCGATGGAGAACGCAGCGCTGTCGGCGATCGCGCGGGCCAGGGTTTCGGTGCCCTTGCCGAACGCATCGAACTCGAACACGCCGACCGGGCCGTTCCAGACCACGGTGCCGGCGCTTTTGATCAGCACGGCATAGCGCGCGGCGGTGTCTGGGCCGATATCGAGAATCATGTCGTCCTCAGTCACTGCATCGACGGCTTTGACCGTGGCCGGTGCATCGGCTTTGAATGCAGCGGCGACCACGACATCGCTGGGAATTGGGATATCGGCGCCGCGCGCTTTGGCGTCGGCGATGATCTGACGTGCAGTATCGAGCAGATCCATTTCCACCAACGATTTGCCGACGCCGTAACCCATCGCAGCGATAAAAGTATTGGCGATGCCGCCGCCGACAATCAGCTGATCGACGTTCGACACCAGCGACGACAGCAGCGCAAGCTTGGTGCTGACCTTGCTGCCGGCGACGATGGCGAGCAGCGGCCGGGCGGGGTGTTCCAGCGCCTTCGCAAGCGCATCGAGTTCGGCCATCAGCAGCGGGCCGCCTGCGGCCTGTTTCGCGAATTTGATGACGCCGTGCGTGGACGCCTGCGCGCGATGCGCGGTGCCGAACGCATCCATCACGAACACATCGCACAGCGCGGCGTATTGCTTCGATAAGGTTTCGTCGTCCTTGCCCTCGCCGATATTCATGCGGCAGTTTTCGAGCAGCACCAGCTGACCGGGCGCCACGTCAACGCCGCCCACCCAATCCTTCACCAGCGGCACCTCGCGCCCGAGCAGTTCGCCCAACCGCTTCGCCACCGGCGCCAGCGAATCGGCCTCGCTCCACACGCCTTCCGTCGGCCGGCCCAGATGCGACATCACCATCACCGCTGCGCCGCGCTCCAGCGCGAGCTTCAGCGTGGGCAACGAAGCGACGATGCGCTGATCGGACGTGACTTTGCCGTCGGCGATGGGGACGTTTAAATCTTGACGGATCAACACGCGCTTGCCGGCGAGGTCGAGATCGGTCATGCGGGTCATGGACATGCGGCAACTCCCTTGAAAGCAGAGGCGCATTGTCGGGGCTCGCCCGTTGGCGGGCAATGGTGGGCGGAAAATAGCTGTCCTCCGAACGACCCACGACCGCGCCAATTTTTCTCTGTCATCCCGAACGCCCGTGCAGCACACCCTGTCATGCCGAGCGGCCGCGTAGCACACCTTTGTCACCCCGAGCGGCCGCGCAGCACACTTTTTGTCATCCCGAACGGCCGCGCAGCGGACGGAGGGATCTGCTTGTCTTTTTCATTCGATCAAGCAAAAACAGATCCCTCACCCGATGAAGCCGGGATTCGGGAGGACAGTATTGGATGTGGCTGGCCTACGGCGATGACCGAACATCATTCCTTATCGCTCACCCAATCAGCCATCCACCTTCTTGGTCCGCAGCAGACTCATCGCAAAACCGCCGACGATCACCGCACCCAGCAGCAAAAACCCCCACAGCA
>JANOKD010000020.1:0-23139 GCA_031419075.1 Lysobacterales bacterium | reverse complement strand
GCGCGGGCGATCTCGACCCGGCGCCGCTCTCCGCCGGAGAGGCTGGCGCCGCTCTGTTCGGACACGTGCGACACCTGCAGTTCGTCCAGCAGGTTGGTGAGCTCACGCTCGCGCCCGGCGCGGTTCAGGTCCGGGCGCAGTTCAAGCACCAGGCGGAGGTTGTCGGCGACGCTGAGCTTGCGGAAGACCGAAGGCTCCTGCGGCAGATAGCCGACGCCGCGCTTGGCGCGGGCATACATCGGTTCGCCGGTGATGTCGTGGCCATCCAGCACAATCCGGCCCGCGTCGGCCGGCACCAGACCGACAATCATGTAGAAACAGGTGGTCTTGCCGGCGCCATTGGGGCCGAGCAGGCCGACCACTTCGCCTGCATCGAGGGTCAGCCCGAAATCGCGCACCACCTCGCGCGACTTGTAGCGCTTGCGCAGCCCCTCGGCGACCAGCATCAGGGTTTGCCCGGTGCTGCCGGTGCCGGCGCGCGCGTGGATTTGGGTTGGATGGTCATTTTCACGCGACCGCCGGCTTCGCCACCGCTTTCCAGACGGCCGGTTTTGAGGTCGTAGTTCAGGCGCTGGCCGCTGGTGCTGCCGCGCGGCGTGGTGACGGTGTAGTTGCCGGTCAGCACCACCACATCGGTACTCATGTTGTAGTCGATACGGTCGGCTTTGGCGGTCATCGGCGAGCCGTCTTCCATCTGCTGCTTCAGCACGGCCTGACTGCCGGTAAGCACCGCGCGCACCACTTCGCCACCGCTTTGGTGGATGTCGGCCTTGGCGGCGCGGATATCCAGCGTGCCCTGCTTGATGACGACATTGCCCGACAGCGTGTTGATGCTGTTGCCGTTGAGCGTGCCTTCCTGACGGTCTGACTCGATATCCATCGGCTGATTACGATCCGAGTCGCGCGCGAGCGCTGGCAGTGTGGTGATAACCGCGGCCGCGAACAGCGCCAGCATCGGCAGCGGCCTGCGACGGGCGGGCTTGGAATCAGCGGCGGACAGTGACATAGCGGGATCTGACCTCGGAGCGGAATACATAGCGTTTGGTGGTCGTGGACACCGCAAAACCGCGTCCACGGAGTATAGAGCCGGGCTGAACGATGGTCACCACGGCGTCAGTGCTGGCGCGGCTCTGGCCGGGAAAGACGTTCAAGCGTTCGGTATTCATGGTGATCGGGCGCAGATCGTCGGCCGGACTGTTGGCTTTCACTTCGCCAATGAGGCGGATTTCATTCTGGTCGGCGCTGACCCAGCCCTGTTTCGCGCGGATGTCCCAATATTTGCCGGTGCCGTCCGGCACCTGGAAGACCGGCGTCGTCAACGACATGCTGTCGTCGTTCGGGCGGCGCTCCAGACTGGGCGCACGCAGGGTGAACGATTCCCTGCCTTCGCCGTTCAGTGCAGTCAGCTCGAAATTGCGCAATACATAATCCGGGCGGTTGCTGGTGGTCGCGGTCTGCGCTGCCGGGCCACGGTGTTTCCACACTGCCCAGCCGCTGAGCAGTGCGCCGGCCAGCAACAGAAGAATCAGAATGCTGCGCCAGCTCATGCCAGCGCTCCGGTGGGTCCGACAGGCATCGGATCGTCGAACCCGCCCTGAGCCGCGATCAGCAGGTCGCACAGTTCGCGCGCGGCGCCGGCGCCGGCGTTGGCGTGGGTGCGCAGCTCGGCCTGCGCGGCGGTGAATGCGTGGGCATTGGCGGGTGCGATCGACAGCCCCACTGCGCGCATGGCCGGCAGGTCGGGCAGGTCGTCGCCCATGAAGCAGACCGCATCCAGACCGATGCCCAGTTCGGCGCACAGTGCGCGCACGCAGGCGAGCTTGTCTTTCACGCCGATGTAAGCAAGCACGCCCAGATCTTCGGCGCGACGGCGCGCGACTTCGCTGTTGCGCGCGGTAATCAGCGCGACGGTGATCCCGACCTCACGCAGCAGTACTAAACCCTGGCCGTCATGGACGTGAAATGCCTTGATTTCACGGCCTTCGCTGTCGAAAAACAGGCGGCCGTCGGTCAGCGTGCCGTCAACATCGAAGCAGGCCAGACGGATGTTGCCGGCGCGCGTCATCAGCATGCTGTCTTTGGCGGCGCGCACGCTCAGCGTCATGTGTTCGATGTGACCAGAGGTCATCAGACGACCCGCGCCCGCAGCAGGTCGTGGATATTGAGCGCGCCAACCACGCGGCGTTCGCTGTCGATCACCAGCAGCGCGTTGATCTTGTGCGTTTCCATCAGCTGCGCGGCTTCGACCGCGAGCGCGTCGGCGTCGATGGTGACCGGGGTGCGGGTCATCAACCTGTCGATGCGGGTCTGATGGACATTGGTCGACGGGTCGGCCAATGAGCGGCGCAGATCGCCGTCGGTGTACAGCCCCAGCAGGCGGCCGTCGCTATCGACGACAGCGGTCATGCCCAGTCGCTTGCGGCTCATTTCCAGCAGCGCATCGCTGAGCGTGGCGTCGGCGCCAATGCGCGGCACGTCGTCGCCGCTGTGCATCACATCGGCGATATGCAGCAGCAGGCGTCGGCCAAGTGCACCGGCCGGATGCGAGCGCGCAAAGTCTTCGGAGGTGAAGCCGCGCGCCTCCAGCAGCGCCACCGCAAGCGCATCGCCCATCGCCAGTGAGGCGGTGGTACTTGAGGTCGGCGCCAGCGCCAAGGGACAGGCTTCGGCCGGTACGCTCACGTCGAGATGAATGTCGGCCTCGATCGCCATCGTCGACTGCGCGCGCCCGGTCATCGCGATCAGCCGGTTGCCCTGGCGCTTGAGCACCGGCAGCAGGGTCAGGATTTCGTCGGATTCGCCGGAGTAAGACAGCGCCAGCACCACGTCGCGATCGGTGATCATGCCCAGATCGCCGTGGCCCGCTTCGCCTGGATGCACATAAAACGCGGGGGTTCCGGTGGATGCAAGGGTCGCGGCGATTTTGCGCGCGATATGCCCGGATTTGCCCATGCCGATGCAGACCACCCGGCCCTGACAGGCCAGCAGGGTTCGGCAGGCAGCAGAGAACTGTCCGTCGATCCGCGCGGCCACCGCCACCAGCCCATCGCGCTCCAATGCGAACACCCGGCGGCCACTGTCGGCCAAAGCGGCGTCGCTGAAGGCATCGGGGGACGCAGGTTGAACTGAAGTCTGTTGGAGTGGGGCGTTCGCCATTGGGGCCCAGACGGCTTTCCGTTACGCTAAGCGCGCAATTCTACGCACCCGACCCCGGGATTGCCCGCACCGCCCATGAACGCAGCATCGCGCTGCACAGGATCCTGACCTCCCGATGACCCCCGACACCATCCGCCAGTTGATCGAACAGGGCCTGCCCGGCGCCCAAGTGCATGTGGAGGGTGATGACGGTGTGCATTTTGAAGCCCGCGTGATCCATGAAGCTTTCCGCGGCAAGTCGCAAGTGACACGCCACCGCATGGTGTACGCCACGCTTGGCGAACTCATGGGCGGCGCGATCCATGCGCTGGCATTGAAGACGCTGACGCCCGAAGAAGCCGCCTGATCGATCTTGTAGGAGCGGCTGTGGGAGCGGCGGAAGCCGCGATCTGCAGGGCTCTCATTCGCGGCTTGACCAGCCTCCGGCTGTTGAAAGCCACCGCTCCCACAGCCGTTTCCAGATCAAAGACAACCATGCAAAAAATCGTAGTCACCGGCGGCGTGCCGCTCCAGGGCGAAGTTCGCATTTCCGGCGCGAAAAACGCGGTATTGCCGATTCTCTGCGCGACCTTGCTGGCCGACGGGCCGGTCGACATCGGCAACGTGCCGCATCTGCACGACGTGGTGACCACGATCAAGCTGTTGCGCGAACTGGGCGCCAGCGTCGAACACGATATCGACAGCGGCCATGTCCGCGTCGATGCGCGCACCGTCAACAGCCACATCGCGCCGTACGAACTGGTGAAGACCATGCGCGCGTCGGTGCTGGTGCTGGGGCCGCTGCTGGCGCGCTATGGCGCAGCGGAAGTATCGCTGCCCGGCGGCTGCGCGATCGGTTCGCGTCCGGTCGATCAGCACATCAAGGGCATGCAGGCGCTGGGCGCCGACATCAGCGTCGATCATGGATTCATCAAGGCGAAAGCGGAGCGTCTGCGCGGCGGCCGCGTCGTATTCGATATGGTCAGCGTAGGCGCGACGGAAAACGTGCTGATGGCCGCGACGCTCGCCGATGGCGTGAGCGTGCTGGAAAACGCCGCGATGGAGCCGGAGATCGTCGATCTGGCCGACTGCCTGATCGCGATGGGCGCGAAGATCGAAGGCGCCGGCAGTAATCGCATCACCGTACACGGCGTCGAACGTCTGCACGGCGGCCGTCACAACGTGGTTGCGGATCGCATCGAAACCGGCACTTTTCTGGTTGCCGCCGCGATGACCGGCGGCCGTATCGTATGCCGCGCCGCGCGCCCGGACACGCTGGACGCGGTGATCGACAAACTCACCGAGGCCGGCGCCGAGATTTCAGTCGACGCCGACAGCATCACCCTCGATATGCACGGCAAACGGCCGAAAGCGGTGAATCTTTCCACTGCGCCGCACCCGGGGTTTCCGACCGATATGCAGGCACAGTTCATGGCCTTGAACTGCGTGGCGGACGGCGTGAGCGTCATCAGCGAAACGATTTTCGAGAATCGCTTCATGCATGTGCAGGAACTGCACCGCTTGGGTGCGGATATCCGCATCGAGGGCCACACTGCGATCGTGCGCGGCCTGCCGAAGTTGAGCGGCGCGCCGGTAATGGCGACCGATCTGCGCGCGTCTGCGTCGCTGATTCTGGCCGGTCTGGTGGCGGACGGGGATACGATCATCGACCGCATCTACCACCTCGACCGCGGCTACGAACGCATCGAAGCGAAGCTCTCGGCGCTGGGCGCGAAGATCAAGCGCATCGATTGATCTTCGCTGGTAGAACAAACGGGTAGAGCGGGCTTTAGCCCGCTGAACATTTCGGCAAAACATTCGGCGGGCTGGTTTTTAACAGCCGAATGGCTGGTCAGCCCGCTCTACCGTCAGATCTGCTGTGCGATATTCGTTCGATCAACGCACCGACACGATTTTCAGATCGATATCATCCTTGCCGTCCTTGCGCTGCAGGATGCGCGCCGGCAGCGCGATGCCTTCGACTACCCAGATCAGCATCTGTTTGCTGCCGTTGGTGCTGACCAGTTTGGTGGCCTGGCGTGGTTTGCCGCCAATGGTCATCGTTTCCTTGCCGGCAACAGTGAAGTTCATTGGTTTTGCGCGACCCTCGTCGACCATGCGATAGCTCAACGGTTTGCCGGCGCTTGCATCGCGGGCGATGGCGAGATTCATGAGCAGGCCGTCGACATCACCGGCTTGCAGCGGCACCGGGCCCGCCCGCTCGGGTTTCACGTCGCCGCTCCAGCGCGCTTCGTTTTTGGCCCAGTCATAGACCGCATTGCGGCGAATTTTCTTGACCAGCAGCAGCGAAGCGTCGGTGCCCGACAGCGGACGCCATTGACCGTTACGGTCTTCGAACACCGTGGTCTGCGACAGCTGCGCCACCTGATTGGCGATTTTCAGCGTGTATTTCCACTGATTGCCGCCCTGCGGTTCGATGGTCATCCGGCCAGTTGCCGACAGCCCCATGTAATTGGCTTCGTAATCGGCGGCGAACGGCTCGAGCGCACGTGCCGGAGCGGCCAGCGTGGAGGCGACCAGTGTCGCGGAAACCAACAGGCTGCGGACGAAGGTGGTGGCGCGTGCGTGAGTCATGATGTTCCTTGAGGTTGCATTACTTGTAGTTGCATTACTTGTATTCGATCAGACGCAGATCAACGGCATCTTCGCCGTTTTCCCGCTGCAGGATACGGACCGGGCTCGGTACGCCTTGCGCGACCCACACGACCGTGTCGTCGTTGCCGCCGTTGGTACGCGCCACGCGCAGGGTCGAGTAACTAAGTTCGCCCTGCGTCACCGTCTCCGTATCTGCCGCGACCTGATAGACGTGGTCGCGAACGCGGCCGCCTTCAACGAAACGATAGCGCAGGATGGCGCCGGGGCGGGCATCCCGGACAATCGCAAGATTGATCAGCAGGCCGCTCATGTCGCCCGGCTGCAGGGCGACAGGTTGCCGATGTTTTGGTTTGAGGTCGCCCTGCCAGCGCGCGCTGGCCTTGCCCCAGTCGTAGGTGCCGACCGTTTTGCGGCCCAGAAACAGGCCCTTGCGGACAGTGCTCTGACCCAGCGGACGGTAGACCTCTTCGATCACGTCAAACGCGGTGCTCTGCTGCAGATTCAAGCCGATCACTCCGGCCATGCCGCGGCTGCCATTGATGCCAAGATCAACGCGCCACTGCGATCCACCCTCGTGGATGACCCGTATGGTCGCGCTGCCGGCCGGTTTACCGCGGTACTGCGCCTCGTAGCTGGCGAGGAAAGGTTCCAGCACCGGCGAGGGCATGTCGAGTACGGACGGTGCCATGATCTCCTGCGCACGGCCTTGGGGCAGCGCACAGAACAGCAGCAGAGCAGTGAGGGCGGAAAGTGGGCGCATGACGGGGCGCATCATGCGAGCCGACGGTTGGCCCGCAGCTGAAGCGGCGCATTCAACGTCTCGTCGTTCAGGTGGACATGGCCATCGCACAGCCTCAGCCGGCCTTCGCTGAGCAGCCGCACCACCTCGACCAGCAGCGGATGTTCCTGCTCACGCACCCGCGCCGCGAGGGTTTCGGCCGTGTCATCAGCCAGCACTGGCACCTGCGCCTGGGCGATGACCGGGCCGCCGTCCAGGTCGGCAGTCACCACGTGCATGCTGGCGCCGTGTTCATGCACGCCCGCATCCAGCGCCTGTTGATGCGTGTGCAGGCCCTTGAACGCCGGCAGCAGCGAGGGATGCAGATTGATGATCCGATGTGATCGCGCCTCGACCTGCGCGGCCGAGATCAGCCGCATATAGCCGGCGCAGACGATCAGGTCCGGCCTTGCGGCATCCACGAGGCCGAAGAATGCGGCGTCGAAGGCAGCACGCGTTGGATAAGGCTTCGGCGATACCGCGGTCGCCGGAATGCCGGCATCACGAGCGCGCTGCAGTGCTTCGCATTTCGGTTGATCGGAGAACACACCTACGATCTCTGCGGAGAGTTCGCCGCAGGCGATGGCATCGATCAAGGCCTGCAGGTTGGTGCCTGCGCCGGAAGCGAGGATGGCGATGCGGTAGGCGTCAGGCATCGTGCGGTGTCGTCGTTGTGCGCAGCTTTGGCGTGTTGCGATCAAGCCAAGGCCCGCTGGCAATGGCGCCGGCTGTGGCCAGCAGCATGTCCATATGCGCATCCCAGATGTCGCCCTGTTGGCCGTTGTAGGCTTCGGCCTGATCGGGCGACAGCAGAAGTGCGATGGCCCATTCCAGCCATTCGTAGATCAGGCTCACCGCCATGATCGACAGTATTGCCAGTGCGAATCCCTGCGCCACGGTGACAGGCCAGCGTTGACGTGCGTGTGCAGCCAGCATCGGCGCGAAACACAGCCCGAACAGCAAGTGGATGAGCCGGTCGAAATGGTTGCGCTGCCAGCCAAACGCTGCCTGTGGCGACCAGTCGAACGCGGCGCGCAGCCAGGCGTCATACGGCACGTTTGAATACAGCCAGCGCGCGGCGAGCGAATGCACGACGATGAACGCGCAGATCGCGATGAAATCGCCGTCGCGCATTGACCAGCGCCGAAGGTGAATCAGCAGCCAGACCAAGCCGACGACAGTGAGCGAACTGTGCAATGCCTGTTCCAACGGCCACAGCGGTGCGATCCAGGTCGCTGCGACAATAATCAGGGTGACTGCGAATGCAATTTTTTTTGCGGCGCTCATCGCGGCTGTTTCGCACGATCACGCCAGTAGCCCGGTGTTCGATGGCAATGCATGATTGCGAGTATGAATACCCGATCGGCTTCGACGGCATACAGAACCGCATAAGGAAAAACCCGGGCAAGATGTCGATGCACGCCTGTTGTCAGTTCTGGCCAGCGCATCGGTGCGCTGATGACGTTGTCCAAAGCCGTTTCAACGCTGGCGATGAAGCGTTCACCAAGACCCTGTTGCTGCAGCTCGTAATGACGGACACCGGCCTCAAATTCGGCAAGCGCTTCCGGATGAAACATCAGCAGCATCATTTGGTAAGGCTGCGTACCCGGGCGAGTGCTTCAGCGCCAGGAATCGGTGCGACGCTGCCAGAACGCAGTTCCTGAAGGCGCCGCTCCGCTTCGCTGACCCAGGATGCGCGGACATCGTCATCAGTCAGCGGATCCAGACTTTCGACCAGACGGTCCGCGAGTAACGCACGCGCATCGCTCGACAGCGCCAGGGCCATTTCGGCGATTTTTTCGACCGGAATACTCATGGCCGGAGAATACGCCTCAGTGGTGTGGGCAACAACGCAGGCTGGCTCAACCGATCCGCACCCGTTCGCCGTCGCCGGCTGCGGTGACTTCACCGATGCGCCAGTGCGGCAGCGCAAGACGGTCGAGTTCGCTTCCCAGCGCCGCTGCAGCGGTCTGCGGGGCGATCAATACGAAGCCGATGCCGCAGTTAAATGTGCGCCACATCTCTTCGCGCGGCACGTTGCCCTCGCGCTGCAGCCATGCGAACACCGGCGGCAGGGTCCACGAAGACACGTCGATGTTCAGACCGAGGCCGTCGGGCACCACGCGGATGATGTTTTCGGTCAAGCCGCCGCCGGTGATGTGCGCCATCGCATGGATGTCGCCGCCGTGCGCGCCGGCCAACAGCTCCAGAATCGGCTTGACGTACAGCCGCGTTGGCGCCATCAGCGCGTCGATCAGCGTCACTCCGCCGAGGTCGAGATCGGCGGGGCGTCCGGCGCGGTCGTAGATTTTGCGGATCAGCGAATAGCCGTTGGAATGCGGGCCGCTGGAGGCGATGCCGATCACCACGTCGCCCTCACGCACCCTGGCGCCGTCCAGAATCTTGGATTTTTCGACGCCAGCGACGCAGAAGCCGGCAAGGTCGTATTCGCCCGGCGGATACATGTCGGGCATTTCCGCGGTTTCGCCGCCGATCAGCGCGCAGCCGGACAGTTCGCAGCCCTTGGCGATGCCGCCGACCACGGCCACGGTGGTCTCGATATCGAGTTTGCCGGTGGCGAAATAATCGAGGAAAAAAAGCGGTTCCGCGCCCTGCACCAGCACATCGTTGACGCACATCGCGACCAGGTCGATGCCGATGGTGTCGTGGCGGTTGAGCTGCTGCGCCAGTTTCAGCTTGGTGCCCACGCCGTCTGTGCCGGAGACCAGCACCGGCTCTTTGTACTTGCCGGACAGGTCGAACATCGCGCCGAAACCGCCCAGCCCCCCCATCACCTCGGGGCGGAAGCTGCGTTTGACCAGCGGTTTGATGCGTTCGACCAGTTCGTTGCCCGCGTCGATATCGACACCCGCGTCGCGATAGGTCATTCCGGGGCTGGCGTTCGGTGTCTGGGGCTGGGTCACGGCGGCTCGCGGGGCGCTGGAAAGGCGAAATTGTAGTGGGGCGGGCGACTTGTGGCACCATTTCCGCCGATAGCCATAAGCGGGAAGTGAAAATGCGGCAGTTGAATGAATGGTCGGTGCGTTGGGTGGCGGGTGCGCGCCGCGGAATCGGCATGATCCTGAGCCTTGGCTTGGCTATCGCGATGGTCGTGCCGGTGGCGTATGCGCAGCGGGTCGAAGGCGACCGCGCCGCGGCCAGCGGCATCTACGAGGCTGAGGTTCCGGTCAACAATCAGACCGACACCGAGCGCAACAACGGTCTTGCCCGTGCGTTGGCGCAGGTATTGGCGAAAATCAGCGGCGACCGCAGCGCCACCGGGCGCCCGGGCGTCGGTCAGGAGCTGCGCCGCGCCAAGGATTACGTCGCCAGCTACGACTATCGCCAGGATCAGGGCGTGTCCTCGACCGGCGCGCCCACCTTCAAAAGCATGCTGGTGGTCCGCTTCGACCGCGCCAAGGTTGACGGCATCATCGGCGCGCTGGGTCTGCCGATCTGGCCGCAGCCGCGGCCCAAGCCGGTGCTGTGGCTGGCGATCGATGACGGCAAAGGCCCGCGCCTCGTATCGGTGGGCCAGAGCAACGCCGCGCGAGCGGTGCTGGATCGCGCGATTGAGCGCGGCTACCGCCTCGGTTTGCCCTCGGGCAATGCCGCCGAACAGGCCGCGGTCGGCGCGATCTGGCGCGGCGACACCGGCGCGATTGCACGCACGTCCGCCCGCTACAGCCCGCCGATGCAGCTGATCGGCAAGCTCTACCGCAAAGGCAGCGGCTGGAAGGCCGATTGGGTGTTCGTCGACAGCGGTCGCGTGCTGTCGAAATGGTCCACCGAGAACAACGATGCGCGGGCAGCGATGTCCGCCGGTGCCGACGGCACCGCCGACGCGTTGATCCGACGTTACGCCCGCAGCAGCGGCGCTTCAGGCCCGGCAGGTGCATACCGGATCCGCTTCACCGGGATCGACAGCGCCGACGACTACATCCGTCTGATGGGTCACCTGCAGGAGATTTCGGTTGTTCGCAAGGTGCGCCCGATCAGCGCCGGCCCCGACGGCCTGTTGCTGGAGCTGGATCTGATCAGCGGTCTGCCCGGGTTCCGCAAGATGATCGGCAGCCGCGGCCTGTTGGTTGGCAGCGACAGCAGCGAAGGCAGTGACCTGCCGACGTTCGACCTGCGTTGAGAGCCTCTTGATGAACGACGATTCGCTCAAGCTTGGCAACGAACGGCACGATGCGATCAGCCGTGATGCGATCAATCACCGTGCGATCAACCCGGACGCGATCAACGACATTGCCAAGTTCTTCCGGCGCCTGCAGTGGGCGCTGCTGCTGTTGGGCGTGGGTGCGCTGATCTGGGTGTTGACGCCGGTGCTGACGCCGTTCGCGGCTTCGGCCCTGTTGGCGTGGCTGGGCGACCCGGTGGTTGATCGGCTGCAGCGGCGCGGCCTGTCGCGCAACAGCGCGGTCGCATTGGTGTTCACGCTGATGGTGCTGGTGGTGGTGACATTGGTATTGATTCTGGTGCCGCTGATCCAGAGCCAGGTGCTGGTGCTTGCGAAGTCTGTACCGGAATACATGGAGTGGGTGGTCCGCACCGGCTTGCCTTGGCTGCAGGCCAAAACCGGCCTGAACGTCGTTACTTGGCTCGATCCGGACTATCTGCTGGATCTGCTCAAGCGCAACTGGCAGGGCGCCAGCGGAATGGCCACACAGGTGCTGGGCGTGGTCACCCAATCCGGATTTACGGTGCTGGGCTGGGTTGCGAACGTGGTGCTGATTCCGTTTATCACGTTCTTCTTTCTGCGCGACTGGAACGCGCTGGTGACGCGCGTCGGCGGTCTTGTGCCGCGTAACCGAGTCGACCTCATCTCACAGCTTGCCAAAGAATCCGACGCGGTGCTCGGCAGTTTTCTGCGCGGACAGTTCCTCGTGATGATGGCGATGGGCGTGTTCTACGCCGTCGGCCTATGGGGTGTGGGTCTGGAGGTGGGTGTGCTGATCGGCGTGATTGCCGGCATCCTCACGTTTATTCCCTACATCGGCCCGACCACCGTGCTTCTGGGCGGCAGCGTCGCGGCGCTGATGCAGTTCGGCGACTGGCAGCATCTGGTTGGCGTGCTCGCGGTCTGGGGCATCGGCCAGATACTCGAAAGCTACGTGCTGACCCCCAAACTGGTGGGAGACCGCGTTGGCCTCAGTCCGGTCACGGTGGTGTTCTCGGTGATGACTGGCGGCACCCTGTTCGGTTTTCTCGGCATGCTGCTTGCGCTGCCGGTAGCGTCGGTCGCCAATGTGCTGATCCGTCATCTTCACACGGGCTATGCCGCCAGCCGGTTCTATCTGGGCGATGCGCCCGACGCGCCGAAGATCGAGATCGCAACGGCTCACCACGTTCGCGATGCCGATGCGGCGGAGCCGACGGACGTCACGTGAACGAATGTCCGCCGTCCGCGTCGGCGGCACAGCTGCCGCTGGCACTGCGGTTTCCACCCGACCAGCGTTTCGAGACCTTCGTCGCCGCACCCGACGGCGCGCGCGCACAGCTGAGTGCGCTGGCGCAAGGCGAGGGCATCGCCGGCAGCGTTTATATCTCTGGCCCTGCTGCGACAGGCAAAAGTCATCTGCTGCTGGCCACCTGCGCCGAGGCCGAAGCCGCCGGCCGTCGCACCGCGTATCTGCCGTTGGCCGCAGCCGCTGGCCGGCTGCGTGATGCGCTGGATGCGTTCGAGCACGCCGATCTTGTGGCCCTTGATGGGCTGGAGATCATAGCCGGAGACCGCGAGGACGAAATTGCCCTGTTCGATGCGCATAACCGCGCCCGCGACGCTGGCCGAAGCCTGCTGTACGCAGCGCGGACGATGCCCGATGGTCTTGATCTGACGTTGCCGGATCTACGCTCGCGGCTGTCGCAAAGCGCGCGCATCGCGCTGGAGCCGCTGGACGACGCTGGCCGCGCCGATGTGCTGCGCCTGCGCGCGCAGCGTCGCGGTCTGCAGATGGACGACGCGGCGCTTGATTGGCTGCTCAGGCGCGTTGATCGTGATCTGGTCAGCCTGACCGCGCTGCTGGATCATCTCGACCGCGAATCGCTCGCGGCGCAGCGTCGGTTGACGGTGCCGTTCTTGCGCAGCGTGCTGGGCTGACATCAGACCAAGCCCGGCGAGTGCGATGCGCCGGGTTTGGGTGATCGGCCGGATGTCGCCGGCCGGGCCGCTGCGTCGCCGCCTCAGGTGTTGTGGCGGGTGAGGACCGGCGCTGCATGGCCCTGCTGCGGTTCGTCCCGCGCGAGCTGCTGCTGTTGCGGCGCGATCGCCTGCTGCTGCTGCGGCTGTGGCAGCTGTTCGGCCTGACGAAACGCCTGCATGGTCGGTTTCAGTTCCTGATCGCCCAAGCCGACGCGCAGATTGTGATTGGTCGGGTCATACACATCGTGGCTCCTGCCCTGGACCGCGTAAACAGCGCTCTTGTCTGACGCCAGCACGCCAATATCCACCTTCTCCATGTGATTGGCTTTGGTCACCAAGGTGACGTTGGCGGCGATCTGGTCGAGTTTTTCGGCAGAAGGACGGTCCTTCTCAGGGACGTTGCGGAATGCCATGTCGACTGCGCTGCTGCTTTCCATGTAGCGTTTATGGTCCGGATGGTCCGCATGCGAAGGCTGCAGCGCGACCTTCACGAACTGCCAGCGGTCGACGCTGTCGGCCAGCATGGTGTCCGCACTCTGCGGCAGCCGCCGGGTTTCGGCGACATCGTCCAGCACACGCTGTGCTTCGGTCGCGTTGGTGCGTCCCCCCGGTGGTGGTGGATGAAAACCCGGCGGCGCGACATCCAGCTGATTGCCCTTCGCGGTATCGCGCGGGCCGTGGCCATTGAAGAATTCGTCGACCCGCCACAGCGTAGCGTTGTCCGGGCGATGCACCACATTCAATTCCGGCCGCAGCGATTCCGGCATTTTCTCGAACACCGGTTCGCGATGCATCGAGTTCAGATAGTCGATCATCAGATTGCCGGCGCGGTTCGACAGCCCATTCTCGCGCGGGCCGCCGCCGACATCGCCGTGCGCGCCGGGAACGCGCACGCCCGACAGGCTGCCGTCGCCCGAAACGCCGGGAGCGATGATGTTCGACACGGGAAATTTGCCGCGCAGCTCGCTTTCGGCGGTGATCTGGAAGCCCGACAGTACCGAATGCGGCATGCGACGGTCGTTGTTGTAGGGCTCGCCGGTGCCAACCGGGTCGTAGAGACCCACGGCCTGTGCGGTCTTGCCTGGCGCCACAAGCATGGTGCCATCTTTGTCCTTGATGCCTTCTCCGTCGACCAGGCGCGAAAAGCCGGCGGCCTGTTCGGCGCCGCGGCTGAAGCCCAACGACACCACGCGCACCCGCATCTCGGTTTCGGGCGTGCCATCGCCGAAGGGGTATTCGCTTTTCCACTGCTTGGTCTGTTCAGCCAACTTGTCGTACATCGTCCCCAGGCGATCGCCGTAGCTGGCGCCGGTGGCGTTGTCGTAAAGCTTGTACAGCGGCTGCCCCTGCTGCGTACCGGGGCCGGCCAGATAACTGTAGGCAATGGTGCCGTCGCTGCTGTTGCGCTGTTCCACCTCCTTGAACTGCTCGCGCAGCTTGCCGACATTGCTGATTTTTTCGGGCTTGTTGTCGGCATCGTTGGAGGTGCCGTCAAACAGCGCGTAGAACACCCGGTCGCGCGGGTCCGCATGCAGCACCGGCACCTGGGTCGTCGCCAGCTGCGCGATGGCGCGGTCGTAGGCCTGCATCTGCTCTTCTGTGGCGGGCTTGGGTTTCCTGTCTTCGCCGGGCATGCCTGTGATCTCCTTGGGCTGGTTTGAGGGCGCGGTTCACGTGCGCTGCTTGTGCGTTAATCCCGACTGGACGTTACCCAGAACGAACATCGGGATTGTCAATTATTTGTTCAGGGTGATGAGCTTGTTCAAATTTTCGAGACGGTCCGGCGTCCCGACATCCGTCCAATGTGACGGATGTCGCTCTCCGGTCACCGCGCCGCGGCCCATTGCCGCGCGCAGCAGCGGCGCCAGCTTGAAACGTGGCTGTTTGTCGCGGGCACCCGGTGTGGTGCCGATGATGCGGCGCCAGTCGTCGAACAGGCTCGGCCGATAGACGCCGATGCCTGCGAAGGTCAGGCGCGTGCCTGCATCGCCCGTCGCCGCCACATCTTCGGGATACGGCGCACTGCTCAGCATCCGGCCGTCGCGCAACAGGGTGAAATCGCCGCGCGGGTTGTGTTCCGGGTTGTCGATCATGACCAGATGCGCATCGCCGGCCGGGTCGCGCGGCAGTTTGGCGAAGTCGTAATCAGTCCAGATGTCGCCGTTGATGGCGATGAAAGGTTCTTCGCTGATCCGTTCCCGTCCCAGCAGCGGCAGCGCGTGCCACATGCCGCCGCCGGTTTCCAGCGGGGTCGGGCCTTCGTAGGTGTATTGCAGATGCAGGCCGAACTGGCTGCCGTCGCCCAACGTGTCCGGGAACTGTTTTGCCAGCCAACTGGTGTTGATGACCACATCGCAGATGCCGGCTGCGGCCAGCTTTTGCAGATGCCACACGATCAGCGGCTTGCCGCCGACCTGCAGCAGCGGCTTTGGTGTGGCATCGGTCAGCGGCCGCATGCGCTCGCCCAAGCCTGCAGCGAAGATCAGGGCTTTCATGGCGCGTTCTCCCCCTCGGAGCGTCCAAGACACTGTGTCATGGACTTCCAAGCAAGGACTGTGCCGTTCGGCACGTCGCGCACAACAGGTCAGCCCAAGGCAGGCCGCACGTAGCGATCCAACACGGCGCCCAGCGGCGCCAATTCGGGATATTTCGGCAGCACGCCGTCGAGATAAGCCAGGAAGCGCGGCGCGTCGGCCAGATATTTCGGTTTAGCGTCGCGATGGTGCAGCCGCGCGAAGATGCCCATCACCTTCAGATGTCGCTGGATGCCGATCCAGTCGGCGTCGCGACGGAAACGCGCCAGCGTCGGCACCGGCAGCCCTGCGGCGACGGCGCGGGCGTGATAGCGATCCAGCCAGCCGTCGACGCGGTCCTGCGGCCAGCTTAGAAACGCATCCTTGAACAGACTCAGCGCGTCGTAGGCGATCGGCCCGCGCACCGCGTCCTGAAAATCCAGCACCGCCGGGCCCTCCGCTGCAGGCATGAGATTGCGCGGCATGAAGTCGCGATGCACCAGCACTTGCGGCTGTGCGAGCGCCGTGTCGATCAATTGGCGATAGACCAGGTCGAGGTTCTCAAGATCGTCGCAGTCCAGGGTCACGCCCAGATGCCGGCCAAGAAACCATTCGTCGAACAGCTTGAGCTCGCGCGTGAGCATCGCCTCGTCGTAAGCGGGCAGATCGTCCGGCGGCGCAATCCTCTGCAAGCTCAGCAGCTGGGTCATGGCGTCGTCGAACAGCGCGTCGGCGTTGTCGGCGTGGATCACGTGCAAATAGGTGTCGCGGCCCAGATCTTCCAGCAGCAGAAAACCGTGTTCGACATCCTTGTCCAATACCTGCGGAACGCGCACGCCGCCGGCTTCCAGCAGCGCGCGGATCTGCAGCCACGGCCGGACATCTTCTTTATCCGGCGGCGAGTCCATCACGATCACCGGATGGGACGCATGCGGGCCGGTCGCAGCCTGTCCACGCCAATAGCTGCGGAAGCCCGCGTCCATCGAAGCGCGTTCGAGGTCCAGCGCGGGCGCGCGGGTGGCGGTGCGCGCCCAGGCACTGCGGGCGATGGCGCGATGGTCGGAATCAATGCTGTCGTGGGTCATTCGAGGCGGGCGAGGGCGGTAAAGTCGACAGGGTAAACTGCCCGGTATCGTTTTCGGGAGCCCGTGATGATTGAACTGAAGCCGGATGTGAGCCTGGAGCTGAATCCGCAAATCCAGCCGGTGCTGTTGTCGGGCGGGTCCGGAACCCGGCTCTGGCCGCTGTCGCGCGAGGCCTATCCGAAGCAGTTTCTTGCCTTAGTTGGCGACGACACCATGCTGCAGGCCACGTGGCGCCGGGTCGCGGCGCTGTCGTCGCGGCCGCCGATCGTGGTGGCGAACGAAGACCATCGCTTCCTGGTCGCCGAACAGCTGCGGGTGATCGGCGCACCGACGCCGCGGATCGTGCTGGAGCCCGTCGGCCGCAACACCGCGCCCGCGATAGCCGCGGCCGCGCTCATCGCCCAACTCGAAGGCGACGATCCGCTGCTACTGGTGCTGCCGTCCGATCACGTGGTGCGCGACGATGCCGCGTTTCGCGATGCCGTCCGTATGGCGATGCCCGCCGCCGAAGCTGGCGCGCTGGTGACGTTTGGCATCATGCCGCATGCGCCGGAAACCGGCTTCGGTTACATCCAAATAGACGCGAGACAAATAGAGGCGCGCCAAGCCGATGCGGGCGAAGGCGTGCGCAAGGTGCTGCGTTTTGTGGAAAAACCCGACGCCACCACTGCGCAGCGCTACATTGACGACGGTGGCTATTATTGGAACAGCGGCATGTTCCTGTTTCTTGCGTCGCGCTTTCTGGAAGAGCTCGGCAAATACCGTCCCGACATCCTCACCGCCGCGCACGCCGCCTGCGCACATCTCGACCCTGATCGGGAATTCCTCCGTCTCGACCGCGATGCCTTTGCCGCATCGCCGTCGGAATCCATCGACTACGCAGTGATGGAGAAGACTGATGCAGCAATGGTGCTGCCCGTCGATATCGGCTGGAACGATGTCGGCTCATGGTCGGCGCTGTGGGACGTCAGCGAACAGGACGCCGACGGCAACGCCCACCACGGCGACGTGATCGCCGTCGACAGTCGCAATACCTATGCCTACGCGCGCCGCCTCGTCGCTTTGGTCGGCGTGGACGATCTGATCGTGGTCGAAACCGACGACGCAGTGCTGGTCGTCGCCAAAGACAAAGTGCAGGAGGTCAAACAAGTCGTCGCGCGGCTCAAGGCCGAACAGCGCTCGCAGGCTGCACTGCATCGCGAAGTGCACCGCCCCTGGGGCAGCTATGATTCCGTCGATGTCGGCGATGGTTTCCAGGTCAAGCGCATCAAAGTCAAACCCGGCGCCACGCTGTCGCTGCAGTCGCATGAACGCCGCGCCGAACACTGGATCGTTGTCCGCGGCACCGCACGCGTCACCCGCAACAACGACGTATTCGAATTGTTCGCGAATCAGTCCACATATATACCGATCGGCGCCAAACATCGGCTTGAAAACCCGGCTGATGAGGTGTTGGAATTGATCGAAGTGCAGTCGGGCGATTATCTCGGCGAGGACGATATTGTTCGGTATGAGGATGTGTATGGAAGACGGTGAGCGCGCCTCAAAGTAAGCTGGGCTGATAAGCCCAGCACCATCACTTTCAAGGTCGCACGCTGGGCTTGTCAGCCCAGCCTACTCATACAATCGGGGGGCTGCGTTACCACTGAATTATGTTCAAGATGCCTTCCTCTGCGGCAAGCTGTCGCGCGGTGTCACGGGCTGTTCACGGCCGGACGATGGTCGCTACGCTGGGGTCTGATACGCCCTGCAATATGGCCAGATAAGTGTCGGCGGCGGCGGCGAGGCCGGAGCGTTCTTCAATGGTCACAGTGCGATCGACAATATCCAGGAATCGGTGCCAGCTGGCACTGACCGCTTCCGCAAACGCTTTGGGACCGAGCGCCTGCACGGTGATTGCGGCGTGATCCGGCGCGAAAAAGAAGATCGGCTCAGGTCCAGGCATCGTGGTGCTCGCGTCGCCCGCGAGTGCGCTGACATGCGTCGCGCCCACCCGGCAGCTGTAGGCAAGCGCATCGCCCAAGCGTTCATGGATCGCGTGCAACAGCGCCGCGTTGCCAGCGAAATCGACGCATACCGACTTGTTCTGCGGCAACGATGCAACATCATCGTAGGCGATGACGCGGTCGTAGAGGCCCGTGCTTTCGACAAAAGCAGCGTGTTGCGCCGATGTCAGGCCGATGCGCGTGATTGTCGGGGAGAGGTCTTTGGCAACGCTGGCCAAACTCATGGATGTTTTCGACGATGCGCTGGTCATCAACAGCGTTTGCGCGCCGAACCAGTGCTCGCGGCGGAACATCGCTTCGATCAGGAAGCCGGTCTTGAACAACGGGCCGAAGATCATCCGTTGAGCTTCGCGCGCCGGATCATGTTCCCAGTCGTGGGCGAGGCGACTGTACTGATTGTAGATTGGACTCATCGCCTGCCGGTGATCCGCCATGTCGATAAAGCTGCCGGCAGTGATCTCGCCCGGCAGTACATCAAGATGCGTGCCCATTGGCAGAAAGCCATAGACGCGCTCGCCGACGGCCACCTCTGCATGATTCGATACCTCGACGACGGCATGCCCCCAGGTGGGCACAATGCCCATATGGTTGGCCGCCGGAAAAAAATTCCAATAGCCGAAAAGATCGCCGATCGCGGCATAGGTCACATTGTTCGCAGTCAGTGAAAAGTGCTCCACCTTCAAACGTACAGCACCATCGCCAAGTGTCGCCAAACTGTCATCACTGAGTATCGTTTCGCTCAGGTTATGCCTGTTTACCAGAATGCTTTCCATCGCAAATGATTCCTTGAAGTGAGTCTTGAAACTAGCATGAAATAATGAATTCAGAACCGCTGGGCTCAATCCGACAAGCGGACTGCGCCCAGACAGGTCAAGCGAGAGACGCTTCGATAGCGGGTTTACAACAGCAACGCTGATCTTCGCCTGCGCCGGTTCCGCTTGGTGTTGAATGGGTCAGCCCAGCGACGCCAACCACTCATCGTCCGAACCTTCGCTGACGCCTTCAAACAGGAATGTGGTGAGGTAGCGTTCGCCGGTATCGGGCAGCATCGCCAGCAGCACTGAGCCTTCCGGCGCGGATTCAGCGGCTTTGATCGCGGCCGCTGCGGTGGCGCCCGCGGAGATGCCGACGAAGATGCCTTCTTCTGCAGCAAGCCGTCGTGCGGTGTCGCGTGCGACCACGTCGTCGATCAGGATAATGTCATCGGCGATGGTGCGGTTGAGGACGCCGGGCAAAAAATCCGGGGTCCAGCCCTGGATTTTGTGCGGTTTCCATTCGTTGCCCGAGAGCAGCGCCGCGCCTGCGGGTTCGGTTGAAATAATCTTGATGTCGGGGCGGGCGAGTTTCAGCATGTCGCCCGCGCCGCTGATGGTGCCGCCGGTGCCCCAGCCGCTGACGAAGTAATCGAGGCGTTTACCGGCAAAATCGCTGAGGATTTCCGGGCCGGTGGTGTTGCGATGGTAGGCCGGGTTGGCTTCATTGTTGAATTGATTGGCTAGAAACCAGCCGTGTTGTTCGGAGAGTTCTTTTGCCTTGCGCACCATGCCGCTGCCGCGTTCCGCAGCCGGAGTGAGAATGACCTTGGCGCCGTATGCGCGCATCAGTTTGCGGCGTTCGATCGAGAAGGTTTCGGTCATCACCGCCACAAACGGATAACCGCGCGCGGCGGCGACCATGGCCAGCGCCACGCCGGTGTTGCCCGAGGTGGCTTCGACAATCGTCTGGCCGGACTTCAGCGTACCGCGACGTTCGGCGTCGAGCACGATCGCCAGCGCGAGGCGATCCTTGACCGAGCCGCCGGGATTAAACGATTCCACTTTGACGTACAGCGTGGTGTGCTTCGGCGCAACGCGGTGGAGTTTGACGACCGGCGTGCGGCCGATCGTGTCGAGAATATTGTCGTAGAGAGCCATCGGGGATGTCCTTAAATTCGAGGAAGTTCTGCGAGTGCGGCGTTCGGTGCTGCCAGGGGGCTTATGCGGCCTCCGCCAAAACGCCTTGGATCATATCTGGTTTGATATGCAGAATTGTTTCTATAGGCGCAGCACCGAACCAATGCAGCTTTGCTGCAAGCGCCGCAACCTCGCCGACGAACAGCAGCGCTGGCGAATGTATGTCGTGACGGCGGGCGAGGGCGGGCAGGTCGTCCAGTGTGCCGACCACCACCCGCTGTTCGGGCCGCGAGCCGTTTTCGACCAGTGCGCAGGGCGTTGTTGCGCTGCGTCCGTGGGCGAGCAAACGTGTGCGCACGCGCTCCAGCCCGGACACGCCCATGTAGAACGCGAGCGTCTGCTTTTCCCGTGCGAAACCGGCCCAGTCCAGACCATCGTCTTCGGCTTTCGCGTGCGCGGTGACGAAGCGCACCGACTGCGCGTGATCGCGATGGGTCAGCGGAATGCCGGCATACGCGGCGCAGGCCAGCGCCGCGGTGATGCCGGGCACCACTTCGTAACCGATGCCGTGCGCGCGCAGGAATTCCAGCTCTTCGCCGCCGCGGCCGAAAATGAAACCGTCGCCGCCCTTGAGCCGCACCACGCGCTTGCCGGCGCGCGCGTGTTCCAGCATCAACGCGTGGATCTGTTCCTGCGGCACATGGTGATGGCCCGCTTCTTTGCCGACTTCGATGCGCTCGGCATCGCGACGTGCAAGATCGAGCACTTCGGTGCTGACCAGACGATCGTGCAGAATCACGTCTGCTTCATTGAGCAGGCGCAGACCGCGCAGGGTAAGTAAACCCGCATCGCCCGGACCGGCGCCGACCAGTGCGACACGACCCTCTGGCTGGACATCGGCGTAACGCTCGATCATCGTCAGCAGTGCGCTTTCTGCCGCATCGGCATCGCCGCGGCGCAGCAGACTCTGGATATCGCTGCGCAGCACTGCGTCGAAGAAACGTCGCCGGGTGCTGGTGTCCGGAACACGCGCGCGAACCCATCGGCGATGCTTGACCAGCAGATTGCCGAGCGTACCGAGCGATTCGTCGAGTTCGGTTTCCAGACGTTCGCGCAGATGCCGCGCCAGCATCGGCGCGCCGCCGCCGCTGGAGATTGCGATCTGCAGCGGGCCGCGTTCGATCCGCGCCGGCACCTGGAAGCTGCACAACGGCGCGTCGTCGACCACATTCGCCCACAGCCGTCGCGTCAGCGCGGCTTCGGCCACGGCGCGATTGGTTTCGGGCTCATCGGTGGCGGCGATCACCAGCCAGACGTCGTCGAGCCAGGTCGGATCGAAGCGGCCGTCGAGATGGGTGACCTGGCCGGACGCGACCCATTCGGCCACATCCGCGTCCAGCGCTGGCGCGCCGACCCGCACCTTGGCCCCGGTCGGCAACAGCGCTTCGATCTTGCGTCGCGCCACAGTGCCGCCGCCCACCACCAGCACGGGCCGATCGCGGAGGTCCAGGAAGGCGGGAAAGAGCGCTGGAACAGCGGGCGGGACGGAGTCGGTCATGGCCTGCCGTCGATGAAAAGAGGAGCGTTCCACCGTAATTCCGGGACACAAGTACAGGAAATGATTGCGGCGCTTGCTGATATGCTTATTTGGCATAAGAGGATATGGATATTCCAAACGGCAATCTGTTATTTGTATCTCTTGATCCGAATAAAGAGATGTCAGGCGTGACAGGCCCGTTCATGTGGCCGATCAGGTCGCCCCCTGCATCACAGCAACCACGTCTCACGCAATCACGTCTCACGGAACGACCGACATGACCCTGGTCCAGCTGCGCTATTTCATCGCGATTGCCGATGCCGGCTTCAACATCACCTCGGCTGCCGAGCATGTCCACGCCACGCAGCCCGGTCTGTCGAAACAATTGAAGCAGTTGGAAGACGAACTGGGCTTCCTGCTGTTCGTGCGCAAGGGTCGCAGCCTGGAAGGTCTGACCCCCGCTGGCACGCAGGTGCTGGTGCATGCGCGCAAATTGCTGAGCGAAGCGGCGAATATCCGCGCCTTCGCCGCCAATCAGCGCCGCGATGGACAGGGCCAGCTGTTGATCGCCACCACCCACACCCAGGCGCGTTTCGTCCTGCCGACAGTGATCTCACAGGTGCATCGCGCATATCCGCAGCTCAGCATCCATCTGCAGCCCAATGCCGACAGCGACGTGCTGACCCAACTCGCGCGCGGGGAGGCTGATCTTGCGCTTATCAGCACAGCAGGAGAACCGCCCGCCGACGGTATTGCCATCCCGATGTTTCGCTGGCGCCGCGTGGTGCTGCTGCCGCGCGCGCATCCGCTGACACAGACCGGTGTACGGCTGACGCTGGCCGATCTAGCCGCGTTTCCGATGGTGAGCTACGAATCTTCGATTCGCCCGGATTCGTCGCTGCGCCGTGCGTTTGCCGAACGCGGACTGGAGCCGCAGTTGGCGATGACCGCACGCGATGCAGACTTGATCAAAACCTATGTGCGCGCCGGCATCGGCGTTGGCCTGCTCGCTGAAATGGCGGTCAACCCGGGAGACGACGCCGATCTCGTTGCACTGCAGGCGCCGGACTCCATTCCCGAATGCATCGCATGGGCGGTCTTGCCGCGCGAGCGTGTGCTGCGAGATTACACCGTTGAACTGCTGGTGGCGCTGGCGCCGCAGCTCGACCGCCATGATCTGCGCCGCATTCTTGCCGGTAACCAGATCGCGCAGTGGCCGGCACCGCCGACATGGGCGGAGTTGAGTCAGCTGATGACGAGCTGACAAGGAACCCTGTTTTCATACCGTAGGGTGGCGGTGTGCGCAGCGTACCCCACCCACCCGGCATGACTGTCGCAAATTCCTGGTGGGGTTCGGTTCTTCTCTGTTTTTTTTGGGGTGGTGGTGCTGGCTCCGCACCCCGCCACCCTACATTGGCTTCACGCGCTTTTG
>JANOKD010000019.1:0-38192 GCA_031419075.1 Lysobacterales bacterium | reverse complement strand
ATCCCGCCGTGTCGGCTTCGCGTAACGCGCGAAGCCGGAACCTTGATCTTCTGCCATCGCGAGGGTCTGCTGTTTAGCCATGCATGAAATTTACCGCAAGATCAGATCTGCTGGTACTTTTGCAGCGTTGCCCTAACGCCTGAGTTAAGCCGACCCGTGTCGGGGCGGCGGACATGTGCAAGCGTAGCGTAAAGCACATGGCCGACGCCACGATGCGGGGTCGGCTTGAACGAATTGTTAGGCCGCTAGCAGCTACCACCAAAACCACAGCCTAATATTGTCATTGCTGTTGTTGCCGATCGAGTAGTCGCCGTGGCCGTGAAGAATGTCTTTGATACCTTTCCGAAGTGGAGCAAGCCAATCAGAACCAGTCACCAGGATTGCTGGGTTTGACTACGATGGAAAAATCCAAGCAGCATCATCATGGGAAAGTGATAGACGCATATTTTCAGGCGCTTGCCATGCAGCGCGGCCTGATTGATTGTTTGGAACGGCCAGTTGGGCTTGATTTG
The DNA here is from genome assembly GCA_031419075.1 of Lysobacterales bacterium. Taxonomy (GTDB): domain Bacteria; phylum Pseudomonadota; class Gammaproteobacteria; order Xanthomonadales; family Xanthomonadaceae; genus Lysobacter_I. The sequence goes on along the minus strand of JANOKD010000019.1, from coordinate 37,680 downwards.
GTGGAGTTATCCTGACTGTGCGATACGCATCAGGACCATCTTTAGTCAAAACGTCAAGTAGAGCGATGAGTGAAGCGCAGCCGTTAGTGTCTGCATTGAGATGCCAGCCGGGATAGTTTCGCTGGTTCTCTGTGTAACGCCAAAGCGAGATGTTGCCAGATTGCTTCCATGAACTCACGGGATGCACCATAGCGGCCTAACGCCTGAGTTAAGCCGCCCCGTGGCGGGGCGGCGGACACGTGCTAGCGTAGCGCAGGCACGTGGCCGATGCCACGATGCGGGGTCGGCTTGAACGAATTGTTAGGGCCCATTGGCGCTTTGAAAAGCTGACAAGGTAGCTGCGCGAGCGGCCATTCTAAAGCCAGCCTCACAGGAGCTGATAACGTCCCATGTGACCCCGAGTAATACAACAGAAGTGCTTGTAAGTCCGCCCATTTTTTCAGCAAGTACTTCTTCGATGCTTGTGCGAATCGCATCTTCATAATTGTCGGTTGTTGGCCAAGTGGCTTGCGACATAAATGAATACTGCTGCATCGAATCAAAACGTAATCGAACCCCGCCATGCAAGAATTTTCCTCCAACGTGGCGATTGAATTCAAATGCTATTTCAACTTGTCCTATTTGCTGCCGTGGCATGATCTTGGTATGGGCCCTAACAGGCTGCTGAAATACCTACCGTTTCAAAGTGTTCGCCCTTCACTTCGCGGCTTGAATTCATGCATTCCCAGCCGCGAGAGCGAAAGTGATCATTTTTTAGCCAGAAACCAACGCTTTTCGAGTGATTCCTTCCGCATTTCCATTATTTATCCGGTTTGCAGACGCAATTTCCTTGGCGTTCGCATCCTGGTCAGGTTGTAAGCCGCCATCGTCAGCATCAGCACCTGATCCACTTTCTCCAGTCCACGCAGCATCACCTGTCGCAAACCACCCACCAGCTTGCCCCAGCCAAACGGCTGCTCGACGAGCTTGCGCTTCTGCTGCGAGATCGAATAACCATCACTTCCAGCCACACTGTCCGGAACCGCAGAGCGGCGACCCGTGGTGTTCTGCGCAATATGCGGACTGACCTTCAGCTCGGTGAGTGCATCCACAAACTCCTGCGCGTCATAGCCCTTGTCCGCGCCCACCGTCAGCTGCGCATCATCTGCAGCCGCCTGCACGGCATCACCGATCATCGCCTTCGCCGCCTCACGCTCCGCATGACCATCCGCTCGCGTCACCATCCCGCTCACCACCAGACCGTTGCGGTTCTCGATCAGAATATGGCCCATGTAGCGCAACTCGCTGGCGGTCTTTCCCTTGCGATACAAACGAGCATCCGGGTCGGTCGTCGATGCGTGTGTCTCATTGCTGCGTGATGTCCCGCGGAAATCTCCGCTCTCATCATCATTGCCGTCCTTGCGAACGAAGCTCTTGTGACCCGCCCATGCTTGAATCAAAGTGCCGTCCACACTGAAATGCTCTTCCGACAGCCACCGGTTCCGCTCCGCAATCGCCAGCACTTCATTGAAGAACGCGACCACCGCATCGTGCTTGATCAGACGTTCACGATTCTTCGAAAACACTGTCGGCACCCAGACTTCCGCATCCATCGGCAGACCCACAAACCAGCGATACAGCATGTTGTACTGGATCTGCTCCATCAGCATCCGCTCCGAGCGGATGCTGTGAAACACCTGCAACAGCATCGCGCGCAGCAACTTCTCCGGTGCAATACTCGGGCGGCCGCCCAGCACATCGTCGGCATACATCTGCTGAAATAGCGGGTCAAGGCGCGCCAGGGCTTCATTGACCATCGCCCGGATCGGGCGCAGCGGGTGATCCGCAGGCACGTAGTCCTCAAGCTTGCGCATGATGAACAGGGACTCGGTGAAGTGATCTGCGCCGCGCATCGGGGTTGCCTGTCGAAATCAGAACTTCATTTTACTGCTGGGCTAGGTATTTCAGCAGCCTGTTAGAGCAAATGCAATTTGTGATTCACCAAGAGCCGTGCGAGTAATGACTGCTAGGAGAAAAATATTTGAAAGCTCAGGGCGTTCATGGTCTCTAACTCATTATTACCACTTAAAAGACGAATATCATAAGTCCTATGTGCGCAATCTCAAGCGCTCAGATGCGAAGACCCTCAGAAATATTCCTTCTGGTCTAGCCTTTGTGCCTGAAGTCAATGCCTTGTGCATTAACTCTCTTGCAGGCGCGGTAGTTGTCGTATCGGAGAGCTTGGAGTACTTCTATTACTTCATGACTATCGCGTTCTATGGCCCGCAGTTAGGGGTTGAATTGATTGATCGTGCGGATGCGCTGTTGATTGCGATCAGAATCATGAGTGGGGCCGAATCCCTTGATTTCGAAATTGATCCGCGTGGAAACCTTGGTCATGAACTAGAGCGAGCACTTAAAGAATTTGTAAGAGCCCAGATGCAGTTCACTTTTGGACACGAGTATGCGCATCTACTTTGTGGGCACCTCGCTTTACCTAATTGTGCAGATGAAATAATTTCGAATGAGGATAATTCATCTCCGCTAAAAGATCTAAGAATCTACAGTCACGACTTGGAATATCAGGCTGACTACTTCGCGCTTAAGAACATCGAGCATAACAATAATTCCTAACGCGAAATTGCTGAAGGAGCATTTTCTGTGCTTCTCTACTTGCATTTTTTGCATCAGGTCAAAGACCTGTGTGGATTAAAAGTGTTTTCGGTGTCGAATTCGCATCCGGAACCTAAAGACAGAATATTTACGCTTTACAAAAGCCTTGGAAAGAAATCCCCGCTAAGTGATGGCGCATTAGAAGAATTGTTCTCTGTTTCAGATGATCTCTCTGAAATTCTTGCAGAAAGACTTAAATATGTTGGAGAAGACATTCTCACGTTTTATGGCTCCATTTATCTACCGAGTTATATTTCTAAGAAAAAAGTTGATCGAGTCGATTTTTAGTGACGTAACCTGTAAGGCGGGTTAAAACCCGCCCTACAAAAACGGGTTTTCGTAAGGCGGGTCTTGACCCGCCATGAAGAAGCAAGAATCCGTGCGCGTCTATCGCAAAAAATGGTCGTTGACTATGTCACGTAGCAAGTAGGGTGGGCCCTGGCCCACCATGGCGTGACAACGAGATTGCAAGTCCCGCCCGTAAAACCGCAACGTCTCGTTCGAGATGCATCTCGGCATCGGATGTCAGCGGTGGGCCAAGAGCCCACCCTACGACCGCAGGCGTTCCGGTGACGGGTCTATCGGCCGGTAATTTATTTTGCATAACGGGTATTCAATCCAAAGGAGTTTCACGATGACAACAGCCAAGAAAGCGTCGCTCAATCTCAACGATATTCCCGCGTTTATCGATGCATGTTTCGATCCTGAGATCCGCAGCGAGTCTGCGGTCGTTGCGGCGGCGAAAAGCGGTGCGCTGTACTACACGTTCGTCGACGACGCGAGCTGCGCGACCATTCTCAATGCATGGCTGGCCGCGTGGCAGAAGGCCGCGGGCGATGCCTACAATGCGGCGGATGAAGCTAATTGCCCGCCCTACGACCGGACGATGATCGCGTTCTTCGCAAGTACTTATTTCAAGTCATCGCAGGCGCTGCGCTATTGCCAGCCCAACTTGACCTACACAGAGATGCAGGGAAAGTCCGACAAGGCCACTTACAGCAATAGCGGCTATACGGCGATGAATTTTTTCAGCGGCAGTGCGTTCAATTACGGTTCTTTCGATGCGGCCGGCGCGCCGACGGGCAGCAATCCCACCGTGGCCACGTTTCTCCGGTCGCTCTTCCTGGGTGGGCATCACGTGTTCGTCAGTTCATCCGACGATACGCATCAATCCATCACCAACGCCTACAACGCCTTCAGGGACAGCGCGCTCGTACAATCGCACGACCCGGAGAACTCCCACTACACTACCAGCCTGCCGGGCGGTACGCCGGTCAGCTGGAATGGAACCGGCTATTACTACCAGTCCGTGACCGGCGATTCCGCATTGGGCAACAATGCCCTGATGCTGTCGCTGCTGTTCGGTGAAACATCCAACCACCATACGAATACTTTCATGCAGCTCGAAGGCTGGCCGAACGTGTCCAACAGCAGCCGCCACGGCGTGGATTACGATGCCTACAAGGACACGCTGTGGAATTACGGCACGTATGCGGCATGCGCATGGAGCGAAAAACGCTGCACCCCGATTTTCATCGCGCCTTCCGATTTCAGCACCTTGATGAATTCGAAAACGCATATGCCGCTCTACAACGGCGCCGGCAGCAAGCAGAACTGGATGGATACGGATCTGCTGGTGGTCGATTGACCATGCGCAGCAAGCAGGGTGGGCGCCTGACCTGAGGTATCCCCACGAATTTCGCACAGAAACAGGGCAATCTGTAATTTCACACGAAACTGCTTTGATCTTGATTTTGATCTGCCGGGGCCCCTGGTCGCGGCGGGTTTCGCGGATCAGGCCCGCAACGCGTAAGGTGGGGTGATACATGCTTTCGTAGGGTGGCGGTGAGCGCAGCGAACCCCACCTGCGCCATCAGCAGACGCACAAATGGCCGTCTATAAGCTGCTTCATCGATCAAGGTATGGCGCGACGGATGCGCCTGGATGGTGGGGTTCGCTGCGCTCACCGCCACCCTACGAACTGCATCCGTTGCGGTATTTCTGGCGTATAAGGTAATTCGTGCGTGCGCCTTGTCCCGCCGTTCGACCCGGCAAACCTAAGAGAAACCAAATGCGGCTCAAACTCTTCGCCATCACCCTGCCGGTCTTCTTCGCCATCGACATGCTGTGGCTTGGCGTGTTGGCGCAGGGTCTTTATCAGGAGCAGATCGGCGGTCTGATGAAAGACGATGTGAACTGGTGGGCTGCGATTCTGTTTTATATGATCTTCATCGCCGGGATGGTGTTCTTCGTGATCGAGCCTGCGCGCGAGAAACGCTCGTGGCGTCATGCGCTGTTCGCGGGCGCGGCGTTCGGGTTCGTCACCTATGCCACCTTCGATCTGACCGCACTGGCGCTGCTGAAGGATTGGCCTTTGTTCATTACCCTCGTCGATCTGGCCTGGGGCACGGTGCTGTCGGCATCGGTGTGCCTGATCAGTTTCTCCATCGCCAAGAAGCTGGGAGTTTGAATCGATGAATATTGAAGGTCTCGCGCAAATAGGGATGCCGCTGTTGGTGATGCTGTTGCTTGCAGTCGCGGTATGGGCGTTGAGCATCAAGCTTCGCGATGTGAGCATCGTCGACAGCCTGTGGTCGATCTTCTTCATCGTGTTCACCGTGCTGTTCGCATGGCGGGTGGGGAGCGACACGACGGCGGCCTACGTCTTGATCGGATTGATCCTGCTGTGGGGCCTGCGGTTGTCGGGCTACATCACGGTCCGCAATCACGGGAAAGGTGAAGACCGGCGCTATCAGGCGATCCGCGCGCGCAATCAGCCGAATTTCGAGTTCAAGAGCCTGTACCTGATTTTCATTCTGCAAATGGGTCTGGCCACGGTGATCGTGATGCCGGTGGTGCCGATCTTGAACGGTGCGCAGGACGCGAACCTGTTGACGTATGCGGGCTTCGCGATCGCCGCGTTTGGTGCGTTGTTCGAGACGATCGCCGATGCGCAGATGGCGCGGTTCAAGGCGACGCGCAGCGCTGAGGGCACGGTGATGGACCGCGGTCTGTGGCGCTACAGTCGGCATCCGAATTATTTCGGCGAAGCCACGTTCTGGTGGGGCATCTGGATCGCATCCGCCAGCATGGGCGGCGTGTGGACGGTGTTCTCGCCGCTGCTGATGACTTGGCTGCTGACCAGAGTCTCCGGCGTGCCGCTGCTGGAAGCGGATCTCAAGGAGCGCAGCCCGGCATATCGCGAGTATCTGCTCAACACTCCGCGGTTCGTGCCGGGGCGGCCGAAGCGATAAAGCGTGAGTGATGCGCTTTTTTATTGCATTGGCCCGAATATGTCTGAATGCCAAGCCCACGTCCCGTAGGAGGGGCTTCAGCCCCGAGCATTTGATTGATTGAGCGGTTGATTGATCTAGTAGTGGATTGATCCGCTGCTTAGAAGAGCTCGGGCCTGAAGGCCCTCCTACGAGAGGAGGTCGATTCATGCAGCGGGCGCGTCAGGCATCCTTCCTGCGGTCCTCATACCACAGCTTCAAATCCTTACGCGACTGCAGCACTTTGCGGCCATGTACCGCCATGCGCAGCAGCAGGCTGAAGTGGTCCCTGAGCGTGAAGGTGCGGAGTTTGCGGTCGGAAGTTGCGACGGTCTCGCGAAGGATCACGAAACGCCCCTGACGCCCCAATGCCCGGCTGATCGCGACGTCTTCGGCGGCAAAATAAAGTTCGTCGAATCCACCGGCAGCATCGAAGGCGGTGCGGGTGCAGAAGATGAAACAGCCCGGTGCAATCCTGTATTGACGCAGCAGCCAGGTGAACGTGTTGGCGGTCCATCGCTCGTGCCACACCGGATGGCCCTGCAGCCTCACGGTGGCGCCTCCGCCGATGGCGCCGGTGTCCAATGCATTCAGCGCTGCGCGCAGGACGATGGTGTCGACGTGCGTGTCGGCATCGATAAAAATCAGAATCTGGCCCTGTGCATGCTGCGCGCCAGCGTTGCGGGTGGCGGCGATCTGGCGATGTTCAACCCGCAGCACCGTCGCTCCGTGCGCGGCAGCGACATCTGCGGTTGCATCGGTGGAGCCGTCGTCCACTACGATGATTTCATGCGCAATCTCCATCGTCGACAAGGCTTCACGCAGCGCGGTGAGCGTCGCGGGCAGATAGCGTTCTTCGTTGTAAGCGGGAAGGATGAACGACAGCAAGGCCTGTGCCTGATGATGTTTGCGGACTGATGGCCGGAGTATAGCGATGTCGCGGGCGCTGCCCCGGCTGAGCTTTATGCCGTTCCCGCGTTTCAAGCGCCCATGCACAATGAGCATATCCGCGCGACAATACGCGCTCTGCGGCCGGTGGCCGTACCGGACCTTGGGATCGCAATGCCTGCTTCTTCACCTTCTTTGCACGATGCGACGCATCGCGATGTGTCTGCCGATGCTGTGACCGATCTGTCGGCAGAGGCGCTCGACGCCAACGCCTGCTCCTGTATCGCATTTCTCGACGCTATTGCGGCCGACCGTGATCTGTTGGATCGCCTGTCTGACGAAGACCGTGGCCGCCTGCATCAGGCGGTGGCCAGCGTCTATCACCCGGATCCGGTGCTGCGACGCCAGAAAATGAAGGCCGCCGAGCGCGCGCGCAACGCGCAGCAGGTGGCGCGTGAGGAAGCGGTGCTGCATGAAACCGGTATACGCGAACTGCGTCGTCGGCCGGTGTTCACCACGCCGAATTATTTTCCGCCGCAGACTGTTGCACCCGACGATCATCAAGCGGATGCGCCCGAGCCGCGCGAATCGATCGAGCCGCAGCATTGTTATGTCTGCAAGCAAAAGTATTCGCTGATCCATCATTTCTACGATCAGCTGTGCCCGACCTGCGCTGCCTTCAATTTCACCAAGCGCACCGAAACCACCGACCTGCGCGGCAGAGTCGCGCTGCTCACCGGTGGCCGGGTGAAGATTGGTTATCAGGCCGGACTCAAGCTGCTGCGTGCCGGTGCGAGTTTGATCGTCACCACGCGCTTCCCGCGCGATTCGGCCGCACGTTATGCCGAAGAGCCCGACTTCGGCGAATGGGCCGACCGTCTGGAAATTTTCGGCCTCGACCTGCGCCATACGCCCAGCGTTGAAGCCTTCTGTCGTGAACTGGTGGCCACCCGTGATCGCCTCGACTTCATCATCAACAACGCCTGTCAGACCGTGCGACGCCCGCCGGAGTTCTACGCGCACATGATGGACGGCGAAACCGCCGCGACGCACGACGTGCCCGAACATCTGCGCAAACTCTTGGGCAGTTATGAAGGTCTGCGCCGCTATGCCATGTTGCCTGAAGGCGGTGACGGCTCATCGCTGATGACGCTCGGCGAAAACCGCGACGATGTGGCCGGGATTACCCGTGCGGCCGAGCTGTCGCAGATTCCGCTGCTGGCCGAAGAGATGGTGGGGCAGCAGCATCTGTTTCCGCAGGGCCGGCTGGATCAGGATCTGCAGCAGATCGATCTGCGCACGCACAACTCATGGCGCCTGCTGATGGCCGAAGTGCCTTCCGTTGAACTGCTGGAAGTACAGCTGGTCAACGCCATCGCACCGTTCATCATCAACGCGCGCCTCAAGCCGCTGATGCTGCGCACGCGCGAGGGCGAGGCACCGAGTCGCGATAAACACATCGTCAACGTGTCTGCGGTCGAAGGCCAGTTCTACCGCAAGTTCAAGACCACGCGGCACCCGCACACCAATATGGCGAAGGCTGCACTGAACATGATGACCCGCACCGCCGCGGCCGATTACCACAACGATGGCATCCACATGAACGCCGTCGACACCGGCTGGGTCACAGATGAAGATCCCGCCGAACTCGCCGCTCGCAAGGTCATCGAAGAGCGCTTTCATCCGCCGCTGGATATCGTTGACGGCGCCGCGCGCATCGTTGACCCGATCATCGACGGCATCAACACCGGGCAGCATGTGTGGGGGCAGTTTCTGAAGGATTATCGGCCTACGGATTGGTGAGCCGCGTCGGGTATTCGTTTTTTCGTCCGACGTTTTCCGCTTCCATGATGCCGCCAACGATGCTGTATTTATTGGTGGGAAGTGAGCCTGAGCCGATATCGAGCAGGTGGATGCAACGGTGTAGAAATCAGTCGCCGATACCACGCGGTATTGGCAAGCCTGAAGCACCTGCCACGACTTTGCGAACACTCATGATGGCCGCTGCTGACAGTGAGCGGCTCGCCAAAATGGCCGGAACCTTGCCGCCGACATCGGTCAGGGATGCGTAGGTCAGCTGGGTTCCGGTGCCCGTCGGGGTCATGACCCATTCGCCGCGTGAGTGCAGCGAAATGCAGTCGGGTGTTGGTTTTTTCCCGACATAGCCCAGAGAAGAAAATTTCACCCTGATCTCACCATTGGCATGGGCATGTCGCTCGAAGCGCATCGAATAACAGCGCTGGCTGATGACCGGGGTTCTGAGAACATCCGACCACACAGTCAGCGCTCGCCCTCTTTGGATGAATGTGCGATCAATATTCTTGTTCCTTTCATCCAGATATTGCCCGAACAAGTAGTCGGCGATGATTTCCGGTGAAGCCTTCAGCGACGTGCTGACGCGCAACTCATCAAAGCGCTCACCCGCAATAGTCCGTGTTTCCATCCGGATGCCGCCCTTGTTGGTTGCGGTTCGCCATTGTTGAGCCTGCACGTGGCCAGTCGCGCATACGGCTGTTGACAGGAGCATAAGCCAAGCGAAACGCCGGGTTTGGCGTGGTGTTCTGTTGCTGGATAGCGATGTGGTCAGGGGGCAGAAAACATTCATTTGATGGGTCTCGCTCGCGCCGAACAATGTCGGGATTCGATACTCATGTCATGACAGCCTGAAGGCAGTGCTGCCATGCATTGTCTTGAAGCCGCTCCATTGCAAAATATCAGTTTGCTGAAATTGAAGCTGTTTTTCTCCTCAGGCGGCTGTTCGAAAGAAAAAATGAAATCCAGCAGCAAAAAAACCAGTGGGCTGACGCGCTGTCGACATCTTGCAGACATAATGTGTCGGGATACTGCGATGTTGCTCATTCATCGTATGGAAACGTCATGAAACGCAGCCTCGTCGTGATCTTCGGTGCATGTATGTTGTTTTTCGGCGCGCAGGCATCGGCGCAGTCGTATCTCCGCGTGGTGTCATGGAACATGCTGCATGCCGGCTGGAGTGGGCAGCAGGATTGGAATGCGTATGCCCAGCAGATCTGGAACAACAACGGCAGCGTCGCCGGCGCTGAGAACGGGGTGGATCTGGTGTTCGGGCAAGAAGTGATGTACGCCGAATCGGCAGCCAGCGTCGCCACCGCACTCACTGCAGTGAGCGGTTATACCTGGGACTACCGTATAACTGCGGCGATTGGGCGCAGCAGCTACAAAGAGCGCTATGCAGTGTTCTTCCGCACCGATCGCGTCCAGCTGCTGTCGGCCACGGTGTGGACCGATACCGGCGACAAGTTCGAGCGTGAGCCGCAGATTGTGAAGGTCCGCCACATCCAGACCGGCGCGGACTACAGCTTCATCAACTGGCATACGGTGTTCGGCACCACTGCGGAACGTCAGGCTGAGGTGCAGCTGATCGGTACAGTATTCAAGTCGATTCAGGACGGGAGCAGCAGCGATCAGGACGTGATTCTGGTGGGCGATCACAACCGCGACGCGACGTCGCCGTGGTGGACCAATCTCACCGCACTGGCGCCGGCCGTGGGGTATCGCGTCAATGAACTCACCTCGATCAATGCCAGCTGCGGGTTTGCCAGCCGCTACGATCATTTCTGGATGCAGAACAGCTATGTCACCGAGTATTCAACCTCGGGCCGTGATTACATCGCCGATATGTGCGCGTTCCGCAACGGCGTGTCGGACCACGCACCGATCTATCTCTCGCTGTATTCGACTGCGGACACGGATTGATCCGTCGGCGGCATGTCGAATCGGCGTAACCATTTCGTAGGTATAATTGGTGCCGGCCTTGCGGTGGGCGTTGTTTTTTTGGGCCTGTATTGGTGGTCGACACACAGCGGTTTGAAGGGCGCGTTATTACAGGATGACATCGAATCGCGCGCGTCAAAAAATGGCGTGTCTGCTGCAGGCGAGGATAAACCCGCATTCCGCACGCGTCTGTTGCCCGATGGCGGTATTTCGGCGTCGCCAACGTCGGTACGGATCGGTCTGGCGTCCGTATCGCCAGATGAACTTGCGGCATACCGTGCATGGCTGCGCGGCGGCAGTGAAGGTGCGGGTCCGCGCAGCTTCGAAGACTTGGCGTTGGTGAAGCGATGGTTGAATGTGCCCGCGACATTGGATGTCGATGGCGCTGTTGTCGTGAAGCCAATGCAACTGCCTGCAGCGGATCGTTACGTGCTGCAGGCGCGAGCGGATGACGGGCTGCGCTTCTATGAGGCATCGTTCACCCGCGATGACGTGCCTGCGGACATCCGACCGCGCGCTGCGGCGGGCCTGCGACTGCGTGCGCCGCGCGAAGCGGCTGCCGGTGTGCGCGTGCTATTCCGCCGCGTCGAAGGCTCACAGGACGCCGCCTGGCAATCATTGATGCGGCGCGAGGCGCCTGCAGTGCTTGATGCTTACGATGAACGCGCATTGCCGGTAGCTGCGGAAACGATCATCGCGCCGCTGCCGCCCGGGCCGATCGATGTCATCGCGGTGATCGACGGCGTGGAAACCGAGCGCCGCCGGGTGACGCTGTTATCGGGTCGATTAGTGAATCTCGATCTTGATGCCGATGCCTCCGAACTTGGCGCCGCGCTGTCCGTGACGGTGGCTCTGCGTCTGCTTGAAAAAGGCACGCGTACGCCGCTGAAAGATCTGTCCGTGGTCTGGTCATCGCCGCGCGGTGAACGCAGCCTGCGGCCGGATGCATCGGGTGCGCTGCGAATCGTAGGCGTCGACGCGCTGCAGCCGCTGTCCATCGACATCCGTTTCGCGCCGCCTGCAGCATCGTCGTTTTTGATCGATGCGCTGCCGTCTTGGCCGGAACGATGGCCGATGACGCTGGATCTCGCCGATGCACCGGTGAGCGCGGGCGTGATCACGAAAACATTAGAACTCGAACCGCTGCGCTGGTTGATCGTGGAGACACCGGGCATCGACATTCCTCGCCGCCCTCGGGTGGACGATCCGTTCCCGGTGTTCGTGCTGCAGCGGCGCGAAGGGGTGATATGGCGTGAAACGTCGGCGGATTATTTTCGCCCGATGTCAGACGGACTGGTGGTGTCCCTGCATCAGTCATCTTTGAACCATACATCATTGAATCAGACACCTCTGAGCCAACCAGAAACCGTGCGGGTAGTTGCAGTTCTATCGCCGTGGAGCGTGCGCCTCAGCGAGGCAGTGGAGATTGGCGGTGTATCGTCGGCTACGCGTTACCGCACGCGTATTGACGCAACGGGGGGGCGTCGCGTGCGTTTGCGTATCACTGCAGGCAATGGCCCGCTGGCATCCGCGCCCGTGCATCTGCTGTCCTCTCTGCGCGGTGTGCCGCCGAAAATGTTGACCGCTGATCGTGCGGGGCAACTGGTGCTTGAAAGCGTCACTGAGCCCACTGTGCTGCTTGAAGTGCCCGGCTACGAGCAAGTGCTTGTGAAATTGAATGCTGCCGTGGTGTCGGTAGCGCTTCGTCGCGATGAGGGCTGATAAAAAATACTGATCGAGCAGTTCAGCGGTTGCTTGATCTCATTGGATATTGCCGGGATCTATCGGTATCGACAAGCTTTACGCTTGCACAGGCGCGTGCCTTGGTGTCCAATTCCGAATCGCAACAGAATCGAGTGATCTTCATGAACCTGACACAGCGTCGTTTTTCGATGTTGTCGCTGCTCCTGCTGAGTGCCAACAGTGCTGCCGATGCCCGCACACCCGTGTTTACAAGTGAATACACCGATCTGGCTAAGGACTGTCGCTGGGCTTTCGACCAGAACACGCTGACCGAAGGCCAAGACAACGCATTGCGCTGTCGCGGGGCTAGCAATTATCGGCTGTTTATCTATTTTTCTGCGGAGCGCGCGGTAATGAGTGTCGAGAATGCGCAGGAGACACTCGTATTCGAATCGGGGCTTACATTGAGCGATTATCAACGCGGTAAAGTGGAATGGCGTATTGCGGACGGCCGCCCATTCGCCATCATCGCCCGCATCAAAAACAGTGATAAACGGGTGGAGATGCTGGAGATTCGCGGGATCGACAGTTATCGCGCTATCCGTGGCAGCGTAGCTGTTGCAGGTAATAAACGCGCTAATGCCGAGGCGCGTACACTTGCCGAACAGGCCTACGTCAACGCTGCGCGATAGTGTGTCAGCAAGGCTGAGCCTTGAGTGTACGCGGGCGGATGATCCGCCCGCATTCGGCATTACCCCCAACCCTAGCCACCGACGAAATCGGCAGGGTCCAGTTCTTCCGCCAGCAGCAGTCGGATATCGTCAGTCGACAGCAGCGTTTTCAGCTGCGCGGCAAGCGGTTTGAGCTGCTCGTGCTGTGTGCACAGCAGCCAGATGCGGTCGATCATGTCTTCAAACGCTGAGGATGGGTCGTACTTGACCGCACCGCTCTGCGCAACGACTTGCAGCAGTTGCCGCGCCATGCTGCGGCCTTGTTCGACTTTGAGCGCGCGCGGCTGCAGCGCGCGCTGCAGCGCATCCTGCAGCTCGTGCAGCAGGCTGATCGCAACTGTCTGCTGACGCCGGCGCAGCGTGCCGCGTTTGTCGTCATCGAAGACCGGCGCGATGATCCGCGCTTTAAGGCCTGACACCTCCGCCGCTTCGACGAGGCGATGGGTGGAGAGCAAATCTTCGGCACGGCCGATCCACGCCATGAGGTGTGCCATGACTTGCGGCGATTTTCGTTCGAACTGGCGAACGATCGAAGGTATCTCCAGAAGCGCGTCCGAGAGTTGTCGTGTGAGTTGAAGTGTCGATCTGAGCATGGTCGCTTACTCCGGCAGCAGTTTGCGTTCGATGGCGCCGTCGCTTTTTTCGATGGTCTGCCATTCCATGCCGTCCTCGCTGACCTTCAGCTTGATGTAGATCAGATCTTCTGGACGCTGTTCGCGCAGGCGGTGGGATTCTGCGATCACCGTGAGTTGGTCAAGCTGAGGCTTTTCGACGACACCATTGATCGTTCCTGCGCAAAGTTCGATCGTGTTTTTGTAGATCTGATCGAACCTGTATTCGCCTGGGAACTTCCCATCGTGAAGCTGCGCTTCTTCGCCAATCTTGAACAGATCGCTCACGATTTGTTTCGAGAAGTTGCTGAATGCATTGTTGGTGTCACCCGAACGTAGATATTCGATCATTTCCGTCGTTCGGACATCAAGCGCAGAACGCAGCCGCTGTGCAGGAATGGGAGGAAGTTCTCTATAGCCTATATTGCGCGCAAGCTGCTGCGCCGCGACACGTTTGAACTCGTCGTTTCCGATCGGATCGAGCTGCGTAATACTGCGTTCGCTCAAGTTTTCAATAGCGACCGGGATGGTCAGTTCGATATCGCTGATGCGCATGCGCGGCACCGAAAAATGTTTGAGCAGATCGTGCTTGGCGTATTGCTCGGCGACCTGCACGGTTTGTACGTCTGCCATGACACGCGCGTCGGTGATGCTGCTGAAAATGCCGCCGAGGTATTCGTTGAGTGTGGCCATTATCGTTTCCTGGAGAGAGTTTGAAGTGGGGCCGGCGTGAAGCCGGCCCCGGGTGTTGCATCAGGCGCTGACGATGCTGTCTTCCAGCATGGTCAGGATGCGATCCAAACCTGCCGGGATTTCGTCATTGACGGCCGTGACCCGGACGCCAAGGTTGTAGGTTTTCTCGACGCTGGTGCCGCTGGACGACGTGCGCTTGTACGATGCGGACGCCTTGAAGTTGACGATTTTGTAATTGATGCCGAGTTCAGCGCTGGCGGCGAACTCGCTGGAGACGTTGGAGGTCTCCGTCGAGTTCAGTTTGGCGTTGAAATCGATAGTCAGCTGCTCGATGCGCAGTGCCGGAATGGTCAACATGGTGAGAAACGGTACGGAGATCGTGACCGCTGACTCGGTGAAAGCAATGCTGTTGGGACCGGTAGTGGCAGTGCTGTCGTAACTGGGGTTCGGCACCTTCTTCTTGTAGTTGAAGTCCACATAACGCAGTTTCGTTACTTCGTTGGGTGCTGTGCCTGTGGTTTCGAAGCCCACTTCTTTGATGAAACTGACCTGCGACATCGACGCAGCATGCTGCGCCTGTACCGCAGCCTGCAGCGGGCCACCGATGTAGACGCTGAAGTCGAGACTGTTGAGTTCCTGGACGAGATTTGCCATTGATATTGCTCCTTGAAATGATTGCCTACTCTGTTGCGGCTTTTCGGCTTCCGCCGCCTGCGTGCTGTACACCGTCCGCCGCGACGACGGACGCCATCCGTGGCGTTCGTCGTCGAAGGCTGAGCGTCCTTGCGGAAGGCGACGTCCTGTCGCTTTCCCGGTGATCTACGAGAGGTCCGCCCGGCACGCAATCGGGCGGTCGTGGATGCGGTGTTGTCTTTGCGTGCTGCCTATTATCCGCAGCGTGGTCGCACAGGCTGCGACTGCATAAAATGCTTTAAAAAAAGGTAAAAAGTGCATTGAAAAGATGCGGAAAGTATCATTTGTCAAGCGCTGTTTTTAAATCGGTACAAGATGCAAAAAAGCTATCGACAGCGCTTGACAGGCACGGTCAGGTAGGCTGGGTTGACAAGCCCAGCAGCCGAGATCGTTAGCAGTTTTGCTGGGCTTGTCAGCCCAGCCTACTTTGGTTTTTTTATGCATCTGTGCGCATGATTGCGCTCACGCTGAGTAGGCTGGGCTGATAAGCCCAGCAGCCGAGATCGCACGACGTTGTGCTGGGCTTTTCAGCCCAGCCTACTTTGGTTTTCCATGCGTCTGTGCGCATGATTGCGTTGCGCCGGGTAGGCTGGGCTGATAAGCCCAGCAGCCGACATCGCTCAACGTTGTGCTGGGCTTTTCAGCCCAGACTACTTTCTGTAAATGGATTACAGGCGATTGACGCGGAACTTGCGGCCTTTGATTTTTCCGCTGCGCAGGCGCGACAGGGCGGTGTCTGCTTGTGTGCGTGCGATGGCGACGTACGAACGCGTCGCGTACACATCGATCTTGCCGATGGCGTCGGCTTTGAGGCCGGCGTCGCCGGTGAGTGCGCCGAGGATGTCGCCGGGCCGCAGTTTGTCGGTGCGGCCGGCGTCGATGCGCAGGGTGATCATCGCGGCGGGCGTGACGTTGTGCGGCCTTCCCGACAGCGGTTCCATGCGTTCCCAGCGCAGCGGTTTACCCAGACGTTCGCTGATCGCGGTTTTGCGCGGCAGTTCATGCGGCATGCACAGACTAAGCGCGAGTCCGTTGCGTCCGGCGCGTCCGGTGCGGCCGATGCGGTGCAGATACGTGTCGGCATCGGTGGGCAGATCGTAGTTGACCACAGCGCTGAGATCTTCGACATCCAGTCCGCGCGCAGCCACGTCGCTGGCGACCAGCACGGTGCAGCTGCGGTTGGCGAAGCGCACCAGCACTTCGTCGCGGTCGCGCTGCTCCATGTCGCCATGCAGCGCCAGCGCGGTGAAACCGTAGTGCGCCAGCGAGCCCACCACTTCTTCGGTGTCTTTGCGCATGTTGCAGAACACCACGCAGGATTCCAGCCGATAGCGCAGCAGCAGCGCAGCCAGCAGCGGCGCTTTCTGGTTCTGTTCGACTTCGAAGAACAGCTGTTCGATGGTGTCGGGTTCGGCGCCGCCGTCGATGCTGATTTCCACGGCGTCGCCCAGCATTGCGTTGCCCAGCGCGCGGATGGCGTCGGGGAATGTCGCTGAAAACAGAAGACTCTGACGATGTTTTGGCGTGCGCTTGACGATGTCGCGGATCGCGTCCTCGAAACCCATGTCGAGCATGCGGTCGGCTTCGTCCAGCACCAGCGTGCTTATCCCGCCCAACTGCAGGGCTTTTTTCTGCATGAGTTCCTGGATGCGGCCGGGCGTGCCGACGATGACGTGCGGCTCGTGCGTCAGCGATGCGAGCTGCGGACCCAGAGGAATGCCGCCGCAGAGAATTGAGATCTTGAGGTTGGGAATGCCGGTTGCGAGCTTACGCAGCTGTTTGCCGACCTGATCGGCGAGTTCGCGCGTAGGGCAGAGCACCAGGGCTTGGGTGCGGATGGTGGTGGGGTCCAGCCGATGCAGCAGGCCCAGACCGAAGGCGGCGGTCTTGCCGCTGCCGGTGGGCGCCTGTGCGATCACGTCGCGGCCTTCGAGGATTGCCGGCAGCGCCTGCGCCTGCACTGGCGTCATCGCCGTGTAGCCGAGGGCGTCAATGCCCTGCAGCAGGGTGGGGGAGAGCGACAGTGCGGCGAAATCAGTGGAAGTTGTCATCCCGCCATAATCTCAGACCCGCGCCATAAAAGGCAGCAATCAGCCTTTGCGCGCCGCACGCGGCTTTGAGGGAGGCTTCGGGCGCGGCTTCAGCCAGCGCAGCAGCCGGTCGGCCACATCCGGGTGACTGAGCAGATCCAGGTGATTCATGTCATAGCCGACCCACTGCCGCGATTTCACGAATCCAACCGCGCGATCAGGATCCGGATGATGCCCCAGTGCGCTTGCGACGGGCACCAGACCATCGCCGATCCAGCGGTCGCGCAGATCGCCGCGACGTTGCCCAGTGGTGGCCGCGATGGCGTAGCTGCGGACGCCTTTTGGGAGCGGCACGGCGGCGCGGTCATGGCCATGACGCAGATCGGTGATGCCGGCGCTGCGGATCTTGCCGATGCGTGCGAGGGGTGCAGCGAACGGGGTTGCGCCAAGCACGAGATCGATCCAGTTGCCGCCGCGCTCCAGCGGTGCGCCGTGATGCGGCGAGCCCATGCAGACGAGATGGCGTAGGGCGCTTGGCCAGGTATGCCCGAGCGTCTCCGCATGCTGGCAGGCGCTGCGTGCAAGCAGCCCACCCATGCTGTGGCCGATCAAGGCGATTTCATCAACGGCTGCGGGCCACTGTTCAAACAAGGTTTCGAGCTGTTCGGCGAAGTGTCGGCCATTATTCGCAATCGACAGGCCGGTGTTGTAGTTGAGATATAGCGGGGTATAGCCCAGCGTCTCTGCGAGCATCCTGCCGTGGTCGTGGCCGTCGCGCGTCCACTGCAGATCGTTCATGCATAGACCGTGCACCAGTACGACCAGCTTCGATCCGGCGTCCGGAATGGCATCGGCCAAGGCGTCCGTGCGCAGCGTCAGCGGCTTACCCGCGTGATGCACGCGCATCGGTATCGCCAGCGGATTAGCCGTAGCCGCGAGATGGTCGCCCAGCACACCGTTGAGCGCGGCGACAATCGCCTCGCGCTGTGTCGATGAGCGTTGGTGTGTGATGCTGCGTTGGGCGAGTACCGTGTCAATCATGCCGCCGGTGAGCCCGGTCACGCCGCGAATACTGCGATAGACCAGACGCGTGATGCCGGTAGTGCGCTCCGGAGACGTGCTGCGAAGCGTCAGATCGCTGCGGAGGATTGCGGCATGGATCGCTTCGACGAGATCGGTGACGCCCGCGGTCGCGTCGACGCCCAGCCGCGCGAAACCATGCAGATCGGAGAGGCGCGGGGTGTATTTGTCGATCATGCTGCGGATGGCCTGTTTATTTGGGGGTCAAGCTGTGTGTTGTCGTAATCAATGCAGTCGTATTCAAAACAGTCTTATTCAAAACAGTCTTGTTCAAAACAGTCGATGACAGATTGCTTCATCGGATATGACTGACGAAACCGCAAGGTGATTGCAGCTGGATGTCTGGCGATCAGTGACCTGAAGTATCAGGCCACCTCAGACTGACCATCTCGGCCGTGCGGGTCGATTCGCGCTGCGGGCGCTATTTTTTATCGCCGGCCGGTTTGGCTTTGCGCGCAGCGGCTGCTTTCTCGGCATCGCAGCGGGTCCTCAGCGCTTTGATGTCGGTGTTGGTGGTATCGCTGGAATAACGCTGGGTATCGGCCAGTTGCTTGCAAGTGGTCGGAATCGCTTTGGCCGGCGGCACGACGTACTGCGGTTCATGCAGGCTGGGGTCGTGTGCATTGGCCGCAAAGGCCAACAGGCCGGATGCGGCGAGCGTGGCGGACAGAAACAGTGAACGCAGGATCATCGTCGATCTCCAGTGGGGTCATGTGAAGTTGCAGTGGAATTGCGGTTTCGTACATCAGCGAAGCAGCCAGGCGACCCATCCAGAATCGCGGTCTGCATCTTATGGCGGCAGGTCTCACGGCCGGTAGAGTTTTTCCTGAAAACCCGACACCTCGATCTCGACAGTGATCGGATCGGTGCCGCGATTCTGCCAATACCAGCCATGACTGCCGTCGAATGGAGCCACGAACGTGCCGGAGGCTTCGCGCTGCGCGCCCTCGACTGCATAGCTGGTCCAGGCGTTCTTGATGCCGGTGCGCTCGCCGTGCATGTCCAATACGACATCGCCGCTGGCCTTCCAGTGGAAGACCATGCCGTCGCCGGATTTCAGCAGCGTCTTGACCTCGGCGCCTTTACCGGGCGGCAGCGTGACGGTGAGGGTGTCGCGCCGATAGGGCATACCGCGCGAAGAGAGCGCTTTGGTGTCGAAACTTTGTCCGGCGTTTGCGCCGAAGGCCGCCGTCGCCTTGGCCGCCAGCGCTGTATTCGCCGCTATGTTCTCTGCGGGCGCTGAATCTGCCGGCTGCGCAGACGGTGCGGGCAATTCGACGGCTGTCGCGGTTCCGCTGAGTGCGTCCAACCCCAAGCGAGCACCGATGCCGGTGGGGTCGATGCCGTATTCCGCCGGCAAAACAGCCGTGAACAGAATGACGATCGCGACAATGACTGCGCCGGCGGTTGCCTTCAACAGTCGACGGGTCGTGGGAAGCGTTTGCGTTGCAGTGATGGACATGGATGCCTCGATCAGGAAACGAAATAGCCGGTGAGTTGATAGCCGATCAGCACGAAGCCGGCCGTCATCAGCAGCGTATTGGCGGCGAAGGCGTGGCGGTTGAATGCCGCGCTGCGTCGCCAGAAGCCCATCGCGATCAGGATGCCCCCCAGGGCCAACAGTTGGCCCAGTTCGACGCCGACGTTGAACGCAAGCATATTCGGCACCAACCCATCTGCGGACAGCGTGAAGTCCTGCAGCTTGGTGGCAAGCCCGAATCCGTGAAAGAAGCCGAAGATCAGCACGGCCGCCTTCATGTTGGGCTGGAACCCGAACCAACGCTTGAATGCGCCCAGATTGTCGAGGGCCTTGTACACCACCGATAGACCGATGATGGCGTCGACGAGATAGGCATTCACGTGCAGGCCGCCCAACACGCCGGCCAACAGCGTGACGCTGTGGCCCACGGCGAACAGCGTGACGTAGATACCCACGTCGCGCATCCGATACAGGAAAAACACCACGCCGAACAGAAACAGCACATGGTCATAACCCGTGACCATGTGCTTCGCGCCGAGGTAAGCGAAGACGATCAGCTGTCGGCCAGTGCTCTGTTCGAGAAAAGCCTGATCGCTGCCGGTGACGCCGTGGGCGAAAGCAAGGATGGGGAGCGCCATCAGCATGATCGCGCCCAGAAGCGCATGAATTTCGATACGGGTACGTGGCGGCAACGTCATCTCCATGAACAGATAAGCTGAGAAAGTCGGCAAGCGCAAGTTGTGATACAGGCGGGCATTGCAACCACTATTGAAGCAGCGGGTGTTCGTATTCGATGTCGTGCATCGCATGGTCATATCCTGCTCCAAGACTGCTTTGCTAACCGAATAACTTCAGGTCGAAGCCACGATCAATCCCAACCAGGCCGCCGTAGGCCAACACGGTACAGGCGATACCCGCGAACATGGCTGGCCAGAAAGCCCAGCCTGCTTTGACGCAGATCGGAAACACCAGAAAAAACAGCAGCGACGGCAGCACCAGCCAAAAGATCCCTCGGGCCATTTGCGCGGTCTGTACTGCGCTGCCGGTGTCGCGATACAGCCAGATCAACGCGAGCAGCGACGTGAGCGGCAGCGATGCGAGCAAAGCGCCGGCAAAGGAGCTGCGCTTGCCGATTTCGCTGATCGCAGCCACCAGTACCGCAGTGATCAGGATTTTGAGAATGATCGTGGTCATGTCAGTGTCGCCTGCGGTTGTATTGATGATCGTTCACTTATGCGCCATTCGCGGCGCCGATATCCGTGGTGGAGCAGATATCGGCGCGTTGAGCGCTATGGCTGTCAGGCGAGCAATGGCCGTCAGCTGTGCAGCACCTGTTCCTTCGTTTCCGTATCCCGATGCAGCCAACGATACAGCGCCGGCAGCACGATGAGTGTGAGCAGGGTCGAGGACACGATGCCGCCGATCACCACCGTCGCCAGCGGCCGCTGCACTTCGGAGCCGGCGCCGACGTTGAACGCCATCGGGATGAAGCCCAGCGACGCCACCATTGCGGTCATCAGCACCGGGCGCAGGCGGCCGAGTGCGCCGTCGACGATCGCGTCGTCGAGTCGATCGCCCTGTTCGCGCAGCTTGCGGATGAACGCGATCATCACCAGTCCGTTGAGCACCGCCACGCCCGACAGCGCGATGAAGCCGACGCCGGCGGAGATCGACAGCGGGATGCCGCGCATCGCCAGCGCCAGCACGCCGCCGGTCAGCGCCAGCGGCACGCCGGTGAATACGATCACCGCGTCCTTCGCCGAGCCGAACGCCCAGAACAGCAGCGCGAAGATGATCGCCAGCGTCACTGGTACGACGACGGACAAACGCCGGGTTGCCGATATCAACTGCTCGAACGTGCCGCCGTATTCGATCCAGTAACCTGCCGGCACCTCGACTTCGCTGCCCAACCGCTGCTGCAGTTCTGACACGAAGCCGCCGAGATCGCGGCCGCGCACATTGGCGGTGATCACCACGCGGCGTTTGCCGTTTTCGCGATTGATCTGGTTCGGACCCAAGGTGGTTTCGATCTTCGCCACTTCACGCAGCGGCACGGTCTGCGGTGTGCCGGACAGCCACGCCGCAGTGCGGCTCGATTCGTCGCGGCTTGAATCATCCATGCTGCCGCCACCGCGCAATGGAATCGGCAGATCCTGCAGCGCGGCGGGATCCTGACGGATGCGTTCGGGCAGACGGATGACGATATCGAAACGACGGTCGCCCTCGAACAACTGTCCGGCCACTTCACCGCCGACCGCGGTCGCCACCGTCTCCTGCACATCGCCCGGATTCAGCCCATAGCGCACCAGTGCTTCGCGATCCGTGGTGACCGTGAGCAGCGGCAGGCCGGTGGCCTGTTCCAGCTTGACGTCCGCCGCGCCGGGCACTGCCTTGGCGACGGCTTCGATCTTCTCGCCCACTTCGACCAGCTGTTCCAGATCGTCGCCGTAAAGTTTGATGGCGACATCGGCGCGCACGCCCGAAATCAATTCGTTCATCCGCATCTGGATCGGCTGGGTGAACTCGTAGTTGTTGCCGGGCAGCTGTTTCACTGCGGTTTCGATTTCAGCGAGCAATTGCGCTTTGGTTTTGCGCGGATCCGGCCACTGCTCGCGCGGCTTGAGCATCAGAAATGTATCCGCGACCGATGGCGGCATCGGATCGGTCGCCACTTCGGCTGTGCCGAGTTTGCCGAACACGCGCTCCACTTCCGGAAACTCTTTGATGCGTGCTTCCAGCGTCGCCTGCATCTTGATGGCCTGATCCAGACTGGTGCCGGGAATCCGCAGCGCATGCATCGCGATATCGCCTTCATCCAGGCTGGGAATGAACTCCGAGCCCAGGCGCGTGGCCAGCAGGCCGCACAGCGTCACCAGCGCCAATGCGCCGACCATCACCCACATGCGGCTTCGCAGCGCCCAAGCGAGCACCGGCGTGTAGGCCTGCCGCGCCCAGCGCATGACGCGGGTTTCTTTTTCTTCGACTTTTCCGCTGAGAAACATCGCGATCGCCGCCGGCACGAAGGTCAACGACAGCAGCATCGCGCCGGTGAGCGCCAGCACCACGGTGATCGCCATCGGATGGAACATTTTTCCCTCGACGCCGGTCAGCGCGAAGATAGGCAGGTACACCGCTGCGATGATGCCCAGACCGAACAGACTCGGCCGGATCACTTCGGCGGTCGCCGATGCGGTGGTGTCCAGACGTTCATCGTCGGTCATCACCCGTCCCAATGCATGTTGCGCTTCACCGAAACGGCGCAGGCAGTTCTCGATGATGATGACCGCGCCATCGACGATCAGCCCGAAATCCAGCGCACCCAGACTCATCAGATTGCCGGAGACACCGCCACGGACCATGCCGGTGAGCGTGAACAGCATGGCCAGCGGAATCACCGCCGCAGTAATCAATGCGGCGCGGAAATTTCCCAACAGCAGGAACAGCACCACGATCACCAGCAGCGCGCCTTCGACCAGATTTTTGGCGACGGTTTGGATGGTGCGGTCGACCAGTGCGGTGCGGTCGTACACCGGCGTCGCCGACACGCCTGCAGGCAGGCTTTTATTGGCTTCTGCCAGTTTGGCGGCCGATGCCTGCGCCACCTCGCGGCTGTTGGCGCCGATCAGCATGAAGACCGTACCCAACACCACTTCGCGCCCATTTTGGGTTGCGGCGCCAGTGCGCAGCTCCGGACCTTCGCCCACGTCCGCCACGTCGCGCACGCGGATAGGCACGCCGTCGCGGCGGTCCAGCACGATGTCGCGGATGCCATCGAGATCCGCGACCTGACCCGGCGCGCGCACCAGGAACTGCTGGCCATTGCGTTCGATATAACCGGCGCCGACGTTCTGGTTATTCGCGGCGACGGCGGCCACCACGTCATGCAGGGTGAAACCCAACGCGACCAGTTTCGCCGGATCGGGCGTGATGTGGATCTGTCGCGCAAAACCACCGATGGTGTTGACCTCGGTAACGCCGGGTGTATTGCGCAACTGCGGTCGTATCACCCAATCCTGCAGGGTGCGCAGATCGGTCGCGGTCCACGGCGTGCCGTCTTTCTTCCGCGCGTCAGGCTTGGCATCGACCGTGTACATGAAAATTTCGCCCATGCCGGTGGCGATGGGCCCCATCTGCGGCTCTAGACCTGCTGGCAGCTGCGACTTCACCTGCTGGATGCGTTCGGCCACCTGTTGCCGCGCGAAATAAAGATCGGTGCCGTCCTTGAACACCACCGTCACCTGCGACAACCCATAGCGCGAGATAGATCGGGTGTAGTCCAGCCCAGGCAAACCCGCCAGCGAAGTTTCGATGGTGAACGTCACCCGCTGCTCGGACTCCAGCGGCGAATAGCCGGCTGCATCGGTGTTGATCTGCACCTGGACGTTGGTGATATCCGGCGTTGCGTCGATCGGCAGTTTGGTGAAACTCCACGCACCCACGGCCACCAGCACCAGCGTCATCGCCAGCATCAGCCAACGATGTGCGATGGCGAAGCGGATGATGTTGTCGAGCATGCTGTCATCAAGCGTGCCTTTCTCACTTCTGTCGCGGTCAGTGGTCATGCGAGGCTCCCGACTTTTCGATGTCGGCCTTCACCAGATAACTCTGCTCCACGACGACTTGATCGCCCGCCTTCAAACCTGACATCACTTCGACGCGGGTCGCATCGCGCTTGCCGAGTTCAAGCGGGCGAATCTCGTAGGTATCGCCAACGCGGATAAACACAACGTCCCAATTGCGGAAAATCTGCAGGGCAGCCAGCGGAACCACCAGCGCAGCCGGCTGCTGTTCGACCGTGATCCTGGCCTTGACCGCAGAGCCGGGGCGCCACAGACCGTCTGCGTTCGCAATGGTGGCGCGTGCCACCGTGCTCTGGCTGGCCGTAGCGGTGCCCGGCAAGACGCGCTCAAGCGTCGTTTCCAGGGTGACGCCGTCGCTCATGCGCGTGACGGTCACGGGCACACCCGGCTGGATGTGCTGCGCATCGGCGCCGAAGATGTGCAGATCCACCCACAGTGAGGACAGATCGGCGATTTCGAACAGCATCATCCCTTCAGTTGCGACCATGCCCACCGATGCATTGCGGGCAAGCACAACGCCGGAGATCGGTGAGGTCACCGAATAGGTGGTGAGGCTGAGATTGCTTTCGATCAAAGCCAGCGTCTGGCCTGCGCGGACCTGATCGCCGACGTTGAGGTTCAAACGCTGCACTGGGCCGGGGAAGCGCGCGGCTACCTTGGCGATGCGGCCTTCAACCGGCGTCAGCAGGCCCTGCACTTCGTGCTCGTCGGCGATGATGCCGGCCGCTGCTGGCGCAATCCGGATACCGGCGTCCTGCGCGATCTTTGCGTCGATCTCGGTGCGACCTTCATAGCTGGGATACGTCCAGCGTGCGGCCTTGCCGTCGACGTTCGCCATTACTTCGACATCGAACGAATGCGGTTCCCCGACGATGGTGGTCGCCATCAGGCTGCCGTCGGTTTGGGCCTTCAGCACATGATTTTCGGCGACATTGCCCAACCGCTTCAGCCGCACTTCGACGCTGCCGGATGCCGCTGCTAGCGGTTTTCCGTCGCGATACAGCCACGCCTGGTACTTCGGCGGCGTGCCGTCTTCGGCGATGGCCAGCTCTACCGAAACGCCGTCCTGCTCCAGCATGCGCCCGCCGTGTTCGCCCTTGCGCGGTGCTTCGGCTTCCGCTTCGCCGTGCGCATCGCCTTCATGGCCGTGCGCGTCTTCGGCAGCGTGATCACCGCCGCAGGCAGACAGCAGAAAAGACAACGACAGCGCGCCGATCAAAATACGGAATGTCATGGTGTGATTCCCTGTGCAGTGGCGGCGACCGGAGCGGCGACAAACGCCTGGCCGGTGAGCCTTTGGATTTCGATCAATGCGCGCTGTGCGTCCAGCGCGGCGTCGAGCTGTTGTTTGCGTGCGGCGGTGCGTTCGGACTGCAGCTGCGCCCATTCGAGATAGCTGATGGCGCCACCGCGATACGCGCGTTCGGCCGCGGCTTCGGCCTGGCCCAGTTTCGGCAGCACGTCGTCCTGCAGCCGCTGCACCTCCACCTGCGCCACGCGATAGCGCCCGTGCGCTTCGGCGAGAGTCGAATACAGCGCAAGGCCTTTCGCTTCGCGTTCGATCTCGAGCGAAGTCAACTCGGCTTCGGCGATGCGGACATCTGGCTGTGCCCGGGTGCGGCTTCCCAGCGGCATCGACACGCTGCCAACGAGGCCGAAGTCGTCTGTCGCCTGCAGCCTGCGCACGCCCACCTGCCAATCCAGATCCGCAGCGCCGCTGCTGCGCGCCAGCTGCAGCCGCGCTTCGCGAATCCGCTGCTCATCGGCGAACTGGGCCAACTCCGGTGTGTCCTGTATCAACGCGGCCAATGCCGAAAAATCGTCGATCGCGGGAAGTTTCAGCGGGTCGCGGGTGACGACGTTGAAGGTCGGGTCGCGCTCGCCCCACAGTGCTGCCAAGTTCTGCCGTGCCGCGACCG
Source organism: Lysobacterales bacterium (assembly GCA_031419075.1). Classification (GTDB taxonomy): domain Bacteria; phylum Pseudomonadota; class Gammaproteobacteria; order Xanthomonadales; family Xanthomonadaceae; genus Lysobacter_I. Next base: position 11,615 of record JANOKD010000019.1, on the reverse strand, counting down.
ATCGCTGTTCAGCACGGGCGCGATCCAGCTCCGCGCGCGCCAAGGCCGCCTGCGCGGTGAGCACCACCGATTCGGGCGATGCGCCGGCCTGCAGGCGTTGGCGCGCGCCGCCTACCGTGCGCTGCCGTTGAGCGATATCCAGCTGCGCGATCTCGCGCTGTTTCTGCGCGGCCACGATGGCCAGATAGCGACGCGCCACTTCAGCCAGCAGATCGAGACGGCGGGTTTCGCGTTCCACCGCCAGCGCGTCGATTCTGCTTTGCGCCAGCGTGCGCCGCGCATCCAGCTTGCCGCCGCGCTCCAGTACGGATGCCAAGGTCAGGGTGAGTTCCGCACCCTGCAGGCCGCTGGAATCGCCGGAGCCGAACGCATTTTCGACGCTGGCGCCCGCAATCAATGCAGGACGCAGTAATGCACGGTCGCGCTCGGCGGCCAGCACATCGCTGCGCGCACCGAACAGGCGCAATTCAGGGTGGGATTTGCCTTGGTAATCTGCGACGCGCACAAACGCATCGTCCAAGGTCAAGGTGACAGCAGGGTCGGCAGCCGCCGTGGGAAAAACCACAGTACAGGCTGCGACGCACACGGCTAAAGCCGCGAGTCGCAAGCGCATGAGGACACTCCAGGTATTTCGGTCCGATCAACGCCGGCCCGATCCATTCGATTTGATTCGATCAATCGGATACGACCGATGCAATCCCGACATTCAGCCCGATGGGCTCAACAGCGTGGAGGCAGGTCGATCATTTCAGGTCGATCACTTCAGGACATCACTGGCCGTGGGCCAGTCGAACCTCAAGCCGCGATCGGAGGGCGAAACGGCGTCGCGAAAATGGACGCGGTAATGGCCCGCTGCTTGGCAGGCCAAAGCATCATCGAGGGCAGCGCAAAGACCGCAATCGACAGCGGCGATACGAACGGCAGCTGCGGCTGACCGCAGCAGTGCGTGTGGTGGGACAGCGCGTGGGCGGGATCGCCCGATGGGTCAGTCTCGACCGCATCTGTGCCGATATCGGAATGCACGGTGTCATGATGGTCGAGGCCCGTGGCCGCCGAACTGGAATGCGCGGTCAATTCGTGCATTTCGCCCCACGCCGCCAGCACCGGCTGCCCGACCAGGCACAGCAGAAGCAGCAACAGCGAACTGTTGCGCAGCAAACCTTGCAGGCGGTGGCGGGTGGGGCGGGTCATGAGCCGGCAGAATAGCCGGTCGGCGAGGGGTAACACAATTTTGGAACCAGTCGTGGTTCCATCAGACACGAGCCTGAATAGGGATGCATGCCTGTTTGTCATCACGAATAGCTGTCATCCCCGATCTGTCATCCCGAACGCCCGCGCAGCGGGCGGAGGGACCTGCTGTTGTGGCACCACCGCCCACAAGCAGATCCTTCCTCGGGCTTCGCCCTCGTTCGGGATGACAGATTTTTCCAGACAAGAGATATTGAACAGGACCCTCTATATCAGCAAAAAAAGATCCCTCCGCAGACGCTGCCCCGGAGGGACCACACGCATCAGAACGTGATGCTCCAGCTGTCGATGCGGCCGATGTCGCCGGCGGCGTTGTCGTTGACGCGCAGTTTCCACGAGCCGTTCAAGGCTTCGGTCGATAGATTGACCGAGTAGGTCTGATTGATGTTGTCGGCACTGCCGCCGCTGCGGTTGTGCAGGATGTAGACGCTGCCGTCGGGTGCGATCAAGTCGACTTTGAGGTCGCCCTTGTAGGTATGCACGATATTCACAGCGACCGGGGTTGTGGTGGTTGCGTTACCGCTGCGGCCGGAGACGACAATGGTGCTGTTGACCGTGGTGTTGTCGGTAATCGGGACGTCGGTGCCGTTGGTGTAGGTCTGGGTGCCGCTGGTGGCGACGGTAATCGACTGCGTTTTGGTGTTGGTCAGGCCGCCGTTGTCGGTCACGGTCAGGCTCACGCTGTAGGTGCCGGCAGCCGAGTAGGTTCTGGTCGGGTTGATCGCTGTTGACAGGGTGCCGTCGCCGAAGTCCCAGGTGCGCGAGGCGATGCTGCCGTCGCTGTCGGTGGAGGCGTCGGTGAAGGCTGCGGTCAGGCCCGTGCTGGTGCTGCTGAAATTCGCAACCGGGGCGACGTTGCCGCCACCGCCGCCGGTGATATTGAGCAGCACCGCATTGGGCGAGCCCGACAGCCCCGAAGCATCGGTGCCCTGCACATAGACGATGTGCCGGCCGATGCCCAGGCCCGTCGTGCCGAGGCTTGCGGTGGCGGTTTCGCGGGTGACGTTGAAGCTGCCGTCGCTGGCGGTCATCGCGATGCCCACAGCGCCGGCTTCCCACGGCGGTACGTCCAGATAGAGTTTGGCCGACGCGATGGCGTGGGTGGCTTCGGTGCCGTTGCTCTGGTTGAACTGGCTGTCGTCGAGGATCGCGCTGATCGTCACCGGCGTGCCGGCCGCGACGGTTGCGTTGGAGGTGGACACGCTGACCGTGTTGGGGCCGGATGGATAGCGATAAGGTGCGGTGAGATTGCGCGCGGCGTACTTCAGCGTCGCCAGATTGTTGGGCAATGTCGACGACGTGAATGTCGAACAGGATTCGAAGAACGAGACGCCGAGTTCGATCGTGTAGCTGGGCACACCCAGCAGGCCGTACATGGTGTCGTCGGTAGTGCCGTCGGTGGCGTAGAGCTCGTTGGACTGCTGCGGCCGATAGTTGTTGAAGAACGCCATGCGCCGCCCAAACGTGCGCAGTGCAGCGCTGTTCGGCGCCGGGCTGGTGGTGTCGCCCCATGACCACAGCACCAGCTGCGAGTAGCTGTGGATATCGAGGAACAGGCCCTGATAATCGTCGGGCGCAGCGCTGCTGTTGGCGTCGCCGCGACGGTCGGGGAACAGGCCGCCGCTGTAGACGCCGCTGGCGTTGGGTGTGCCGGCAACGAGGTTCATGAGGTGCTGCGTTTCCGGTTCGGACTGCGGCACCGGGCCTCGATACGTATCGGTGCAGGCGTTGCCGCTGGAGCCGCCGGCCACGGTATTCCAATGGAAGGGGAAGTTGCGGTTGAGGTCGGTGCCAACGCTGTTCGCGCTGCAGCTGCCGTTGCTGTTGTTGACGTTCTTGCGCCAGGACAGCCCGGTTTCGGCTTTTTTGCGGCCATCTGGATTGGCCTGCAGCACCAGATAAAACGTGTAGTTGTCCATCAGCCACGTGGCTTCCGGGTCGGTGCCGTAACCGTTGACCAGCCATTCGGCATAACGGGTGAGCAATTCGGCCGGCGTGTATTCGCGTGCATGGATTGAACCGAATATCGCCATCGGCGGTTTGTTCGGCCGCAGTGTGTTGGTGGCGGAGTTAGTCAGGCGCAACACCTTCATGTCGTAACCGCCGGCGCTGTTTGTTTTCAGCCAGGTGGGGCCGATATTCGACACGCTGGCCAGCGCGGGTTTGTTGGCGACGAGTTGATCGATGGTGGTGTAGGTTTCTTCCACCGTGCGGTAGCAGGCATAGCCGGAAATACTGCGGGTGCCGAACTGTTTGTTCGCCATCGCGGTTTCGACGCTGCGGATGCGATCGGTTGATGTCTGGTCGATCTCCACGCGCAGGCCCATGCGCTGCAGCTGCGCGATGTCCAGCGCCGAAGCTTCGGTGCGCACGGTTTTGGCGGCGCGGTCGACGATCATGTGCTGGAAGCGTGAAGCGAGCGACTGCAGTTGGGCGCGGTCGCGATATTGGACGGTGACGAACGAAAGACTGTCGTCGCTGGCGCTGGCGCTGGCGCTGGCGCTGGTGGGCGTGGCGGCGGGCGGCGCTGCGCTGGCGGAACCGGCGAGGCAAACCAGCAGGGCGGTGGGCAGCAGCAGGCGGGTGGTCATGGCATCTCCATATCGATGGGTCCGGTCGCATCGTGCCGACCGGTGGGCCGCGTGCATGCGGCGATATCGCGGGGGAACCCGCTGTGTGCCGTGAATCGGCTGGATTTGCAAGTTGATGCGCCGTGACCTGTGGCGACCCGCCAAGGATCAAGACGGCAGTCTCGTTTCGGCAAGGCGTATCATCCGGGCATCGCGCGGATATTGGCCCTGAGCGCGCTGCGGCTCGCGGTTGTGATGTCGTGCCGGTATGGTGGCCGGGTGCCGCCAGGGGGCGGTGTGGAGATTTTTGCCCGCATCGCCATGATGCGGGACTAGCAGGGGGAGTATGGCCACTGTCGAGTCCGTCGAGACTCCGCTGATGATCGCGCGCGAATGCCGTCAACTGGTGCTGAGCCAGGGCCTGGCTGGAGCGTTGGCGACGATGGGCGTTGCTACGCTGTTTTTATTGGCGGTGCGCGATGTGCATCCGCGCGAACAGCTGATCGGTTGGGCTGCCGCAGTATTACTGGTCTCCACGCTGCGCATATTGCTTGCCGCATGGGCGAAGCGTTCGGTTATCGATATCGGCGATGCATGGCCGAATACGCCTACGGTGTGCATCGCTGTGGGACTGTTGTCGGGTGGTGTCTGGGGTGCCGCAGCCACATTGCTGTTCCCGTTGGGGCACAGCGAACTGTATTTCGTTACCGCGTTTCTGCTGATCGGTATGCCTGCCGGTGCAATCAGCAGTTTCGGCGCGTGGTGGCCGGCCTATGCCGCGTACGTGCTGTCCAGCGTCGGCCCGTTTGCCGTTTATTTTCTGGTGGGTGGACGCGCTGAATTTTTGATCGCCGGGCTTGCCGCCTGTCTGTTCGGTGTGTTTCTGATGCGCGAAGGGTTCGTGATCGGCCGCACGATCCAGCACAACATCGCTCAACGTATCGCGCTGCTGGCGATGACCCAGTCGCTGGGCGATGCGCTGGATCGCGCCGATGCGGCCAATCGCGCCAAATCGACGTTCCTGGCCAACATGAGCCATGAACTGCGCACGCCATTGAATGTGATTATCGGAATGAGCCAACTGCTCGCCGAAGACCCTGATGTTCCGCAGCATCGGCATCTGCCGAACAGCATCCGTCGCGCCGGGCAATCGCTGTTGGCGCTGATCAGCGATGTGCTGGATCTGTCGCAGATCGAAGCCGGCAAGATCACGCTGCAGGTCGCGCCATTCGCGCCACGTCAATTGGCCGAAGACGTGCTGGATATGTTTGAACCGGAGGCGATGTCGAAATCACTGCGAATCGACGCGGTGTGTTCCGCATCGGTGCCGGAGATCTTTGTTGGCGATCAGGCCCGGCTACGGCAGATTCTGGTCAATCTGGTCGGCAATGCGGTCAAGTTCACCGACGTCGGCAATGTGCGTATCGAACTCGATTTCGAGCCCGATGGGCCCAGCGGACGGGCGCTGCTGATCGATGTGATCGATACCGGACCCGGCATCCCTCAGGCCGATCATCTGCGGATATTTTCAGCGTTCCAGCAGGGCGACAACTCCACCAGTCGTGCGCATTCGGGCACCGGTCTGGGCTTGAATATTTCGCGCGACCTGATCGCCCTGATGGCCGGTTGCATCGAACTGCGCAGCACGCCGGGCGCGGGCAGCCGCTTCCGCGTGCGCGTGCCAGAACTGCATTCCACTGCGGGCGCAGCGACCGACGTGTCGCTTGCCAATACGCCGCCACAGGCAGTGGTTGTTGACGTTGCACAGGCTTCAATCGCTGGCCTGAGGATTTTGGTTGTAGAGGACAATGTCTTGAACGCGTCGCTGGTGAAATTGATGCTCGAACGCGATGGTGCTCTGGTCGAATGCATCGGCAACGGCGTCGATGCTTTGGAGAAGATGATGCGTGACGCTTGGAACGTGGTTTTGATGGACTGCCAGATGCCGGGCATGGATGGCTATGCGACTACACGTCAATGGCGCGAGATCGAAGCGGTCGAGCACCGTCCGCGCCTGCCGATTCTGGCGTTGACCGCACATGCGATGGCCGACGACCGCCGTAAATGCCTGGATGCGGGCATGGACGATTACTTGACCAAGCCGGTGAAGCTGGAATCGCTGCGCGCGGTGCTGTCGCGGCTGGTTGAAGCGGGACAGGGCGCGGGACAAGATGCGGGACACGACGCGGGACACGACGCGGGACAAGACGCGGCCCATCCGCATGCCGAGCCCCCTTCCTCATGACGCGGCTATTGATCGCTGGGGCAACGGGTCTGGTCGGCCGTCACGTGCTGGCGCAGGCGCTCGCAGATCCGCGGGTTGTACAGGTGGTCGCGCCGAGCCGCCGTGCGCTGCTGCCGCATCCCAAACTGGATAATCCGCAGGTCGATTTCGATGCCCTGCCCGAGCATGCGGACTGGTGGCGGGTCGACGCAGTGGTCTGTGCGCTGGGTACAACTATCCGTCAGGCCGGTTCGCAGGAGGCGTTCAAGCGGGTCGATGTGGACTACGTACTTGCGATCGCACGGCACGCGCGCAGTGCAGGGGCGCGCAGCTTCGCCCTGAACTCGTCGTTGGGCGCTGACCCGGTCGCACGCGGTTTTTATCTGCGCTGCAAGGGAGAAGCGGAGCAGGGCGTTGCGGCGCTCGGCTATCCGTCGCTTACCTTGGTGCGGCCGTCGATCATCGGCGGCGAACGCGAACAGCGCCGGACGCTGGAACATCTCACCATGCGCGTGTTGCGGGCGGTCGCGCCGCTGGTGCCGAAACGCTATCGGGTGGCCGAGGCCGACGTCATCGCGGCTGCTCTGCTGCGCGCGGTGCTGGCGCCTGAACCGGGCTGCAGAACGATTGAATCGGACGCGCTGCAGTCAGCGGACTGACCATTTTCCGGCTGAAAACGGCCCTGAAATTGTTTTCGAGCGACAACCCTAGCAGCAGGGCGCACAATGGCCGACCTTAGTCAGTTGTCCGGAATGCCCATGTCGACCGAAACCCCCTCCCTGCGTTTTGCCGATCTCGGCTTGGCCGAGGGTGTCATGGCGGCAGTGATCGAGGTGGGCTACGAAACCCCGTCGCCGATCCAGGCCGCCACCATTCCCGCGCTGATGGCCGGGCGCGATGTGCTGGGTCAGGCGCAGACCGGCACCGGCAAAACCGCCGCGTTCGCGCTGCCGCTGCTGTCCCGGCTGGATCTGTCGAAAACCAAGCCGCAGGTATTGGTGCTGGCGCCCACACGCGAACTCGCGATCCAGGTCGCCGAGGCCTTCCAGCGTTATGCCAACAAATTGCCGGGCTTCCACGTGCTGCCGATCTACGGCGGCCAGAGTTACTACCCGCAGCTGCAGGCGCTGAAACGCGGCGTGCATGTTGTCGTCGGCACGCCGGGCCGTGTGATCGATCATCTCGATCGCGGCACGCTGGATCTGTCCGAACTCAAAGCGCTGGTGCTGGACGAAGCCGACGAAATGCTGCGCATGGGCTTCATCGACGATGTCGAAACCGTGCTCAAGAAAGTGCCGGAACAGCGCCAGGTTGCACTGTTCTCCGCGACCATGCCCAGCCAGATCCGCCGCATCGCCCAGACCTATCTGCGCGACCCGGCCGAAGTCACCATCGCCGCGAAAACCACCACCGCGACCAATATCCGCCAGCGGTTCTGGTTCGTCAGCGGGCTGCACAAGCTCGACGCATTGACCCGCATCCTGGAAGCCGAGCCCTACGACGCGATGTTGGTGTTCGCGCGCACCAAATTGGGCACCGATGAACTGGCCGAGAAGCTGCAGGCGCGAGGCCTCGCTGCCGCCGCCATCAACGGCGACGTGCAGCAGGCGCAGCGCGAGAAGACCATCCAGAATCTGAAGGACGGCAAGATCGATATCCTGGTGGCCACCGATGTGGCCGCGCGCGGACTCGACGTCGAGCGCATCAGCCATGTGCTCAATTACGACATCCCGTATGACACCGAAAGCTACGTTCACCGGATCGGCCGCACCGGCCGCGCCGGGCGCAGCGGCGACGCGATCCTGTTCGTCAGCCCGCGCGAGAAGAATATGCTGCGTGCGATCGAACGGGCCACACGCCAGCCGATCGAAGAAATGCAGCTGCCCACCGTCGAAAGTGTGAACGACGCGCGCGTCACCCGGTTCCTTGCGCGTATCACCGAAACGCTTGCGACGGATGCGGGCAGCGGCGGCGACATCGGCCTGTACCGCGAGCTGGTCGAACGCTACGAGCGCGAACAGAACGTGCCGGCGATCGAAGTGGCCGCAGCGCTCGCGAAACTGTTTCAGGGCGATACGCCCCTGCTGCTGGCCCCTGACCGCAAGCAGCCGCCCTTCGCGCAGCAGCGCGAGTACGCCGAGCGTGCGCAGCGCGCTGATCGTGGCGCAGAGCGCAGTGATCGACATGACCGTGGTGCAGACCGTGGTGGGGAACGCCATGAGCGTACGGATCGCCCGCAGCGCGAACCGCGCCCGTCGCAGGAGCGTCGCGAGTTCGCACCGAAGAAAGACTTCGCGCCGCGGTCCGCGCCGGAAGCCGGCATGGAAACCTACCGCATTGAAGTGGGCCACATGCACGGCGTGAAGCCGGGCAATATCGTCGGCGCGATCGCCAATGAGGCCGAACTGGACAGCAAATACATCGGTCGCATCGATATCCACGACGATCATTCGATTCTGGATCTGCCCGAAGGCATGCCCAAACCGCTGCTGATGCACCTGAAGAAAGTGCGGGTATCCGGCCAGCCGCTGCGCCTGCAGCGGCTTGACGAGGTGGAGAGTGGGGGCAAGAGCGGCGGCGACTATGCCGCCAAACCGCGAAGCTTCAAACCGACTACGGACAAACCGAATACCGACAGGTCGCATACGGACAGAACACATTTCCCCAGGCTTCACGCAGACAGGCCCCACAGCGGCAAGCCTCCCTCCAAGCCGCACCGCAAGGGGCCACCAAAGGCATGACGATGTGCACGGATCCTGACCCGATCCGGGCCATACGCCGGCGCACGCATTGCGGTGTCGGCCTGGGCCGCCCACAATCGACCAACTTTCCGGAGTACACCGCGTGACCGATCCAGCGACGGCAGTGGCTTCTGCCAAATCCCAGGCCTTGCAGCTTCGCCAGCGCTGCGCACCGTTCGCGGCGCCCATCGCCAGCCGCGCAGTGTGGCAATTGGTCAACACGCTCGTACCGTTCGCCGCGCTGTGGGCGCTGATGGCCTGGAGCGTGATCCGCGACTGGAACTACCTGTGGACGCTGCTGCTCGCGCTGCCTACCGCCGGTTTGTATGTACGCACTTTCATTATTCAGCACGACTGCGGCCACGGTTCGTTCTTCGCCAGCCAGCGCGTCAACGACATGGTCGGCCGCTGTCTCGGCGTGATCACGCTGTTCCCCTATGGCTATTGGAAGAAGACCCACGCGATTCATCATGGCACCTCAGGTAACCTCGACCGCCGTGAAGTGGGCGACATCGAGACGCTGACCGTCGCCGAGTACCGCCAGCGTTCATGGTTCGGCCGCTTCTGCTACCGGTTCTATCGCAGCACTCCAGTGCTGCTGGGTATCGGCCCGATGTACCAGTTCGTGATCAAACATCGCTTCCCGTTCGACATGCCGTTCACGTGGAAAAAGGAATGGATGAGCGTGCTGCTCAACAATCTCACGCTGGTGGTCGTCTTCGTCGCCATGTGGTGGACCGTGGGTTGGCACATCGCGCTGCTCGTGCATTTGCCGGTAGTGTTGATCGCTGGCGCGGCTGGCGTCTGGTTGTTCTACGTCCAGCACACCTTCGAAGGCGCCTACTGGACGCGCGGAGAACAGTGGGACTCACTTGAAGCCGCCGTCGCCGGCAGTTCGTTCTACGACCTGCCGCGCGTGGTGCACTGGTTTACCGGCAACATCGCGTACCACCACATTCACCACCTCGCCAGCCGTATTCCCAACTACCGCCTGCGAGAGGCCTACGAGTCCAGCCCTGTACTGCAGGAAGCCCCGCGCCTGACGTTCTGGTCCAGCCTGCGCTGCGCACAGCTCAAGCTGTGGGATGAAGATCTGCAGCAGCTGGTGGGCTTTCCCAAGCGCGTGCGAGTCTGATCCTCGCAAGAAGTTAATGCGCCACAGAATGAGCCCCCAGTGCGTGCCGTATGCGTAACGGCAGTGAAGTGCCCGCATGATCATCCCGACTTACTGGGCCGAAGCCCGCCTGCAGCACCGCGACCGCAAGCGTCAAGTGACGGTCAGGCGATTTGGATGGTCCGACATCAGCGAAGCGGATGCTCAGGCACATGCCGATATCCGTGTGCGCGAGGCCTTCGATCGCACGTTGGCGGGTCAGACGCTGCTGCGACGCGAGCGCCGGGTCGCCTACAACGGCGCCGAGGGTGTGCCGATTCGCGAGCAGATCGTCGACCGGGACGGCGATACGGTCATCACCCGCAACGGTTACGGCGCCCTGTGCCTGAACACGCCGAATGTGCTGTTCGCGGATATCGATTTCAGTCACAAAGCGGGCGGAAGCGCACTCTTGTTGGTGATGGCCGGTTTACTGGTGATCACTTTTGCAGTGCTGACCGCTGGCTTCGGTACCCGTCTTTTTCCAGCCGGCATCATCGCGTCTATCGTTGCGCTGATCTTGTGCGCCCCGGTGGCAAATCTGCTGCGCAAGGTCTCCAGGAAAGCACGCGGAGGCGACGAAAAGATCGCGCGCGATCGCGTGGCAACGTTTCTACGCCAACATCCCGATTGGCATGTGCGTGTGTACCGCACGCCGGCTGGTCTTCGTCTGTTGGCGCTGCATCGTCTGTTCGATCCGCGCGAAACCGAGGTCAAGGACTGTTTCGACGCGCTCGGTGTCGATCCGAGGTATGCGCAGATGTGTTTCAACCAGAACTGCTTCCGTGCGCGGATCAGCCCCAAACCGTGGCGCATCGGCCTGCCGCGACTGCGACCGCCATATTCCGCCGCTTGGCGTCCCGAGCACGCCGATCTGCAGGCTCGTCGTGAGTGGATCGCAACCTACGAGCGTGAGGCAGAGCAATACGCCTCCTGTCGTTATGTCGAAACCCTTGGAAGCGCGCATTCCGATCCCGCTGCAGAAGCTGTGCAACATCTGCACGACGCATTCTGTCGCGTCGGCCAGGATATGAAGATCGCTTGAGCAGTGACCGTTCGTCGGGACATGCATACGGCGCGTTGAATTATTTCTATATTTCTATGAATATAGAAATATATGGCCGACGCTTCTTGGGCTCGAAACGCTGACTACCCGCGCGTCTATTCGAACTTGTTCGCTTGCGCGCCAGCCATTAACCGCTGAAAGAATGCCCGTCACTAAGAAGGACACGCCGATGAGCGACCGTACCTACAACATCCTCGTGCTGTGCACCGGTAATTCCGCGCGCAGTGTGATGGCCGAAGCGCTGCTCAACGTGTTGGGCAAAGGCCGTTTCCATGCGTACAGCGCAGGCAGCCATCCCAGCGGAACGGTGCAGCCGATGGCGGCCGAACTGGCGGCGAATATCGGCTACGACACTGCACAGCTGCGCAGCAAATCGTGGGACGAGTTTGCCGGGCCGGATGCGCCTGAGATGGATATCGTCATCACCGTCTGTGGCAACGCCGCGGACGAGACTTGTCCCGTATGGCTTGGCGCGCCGATGACCGCGCACTGGGGCGTAGACGATCCCGCGGCGGTGGAAGGCGATGAGCGCACGCGCCGTCATGCATATACGAAAGCCTTCACCGAATTGCGCCGACGCACGGAACTGCTGGTCGCGTTGCCGATGGACAAG
>JANOKD010000018.1:0-137983 GCA_031419075.1 Lysobacterales bacterium | reverse complement strand
ATCCGCAGGCACGTAGTCCTCAAGCTTGCGCATGATGAACAGGGACTCGGTGAAGTGATCTGCGCCGCGCATCGGGGTTGCCTGTCGAAATCAGAACTTCATTTTACTGCTGGGCTAGGTATTTCAGCAGCCTGCTAGGCGCACCCTATATCGCCACCATAGTTCCGGGTAGCGCCGGTCTCGCGGTATCTTCTGATCAGGTGGGCTGATTTGTCGCAGCACTAACGAACCAAAATTATCGGATGACAATAATTTACAAACAGAGAATCGATGGCATTCGGCTTCCACTGTTTTTTTCTAACAGCATTTTGGCAACGAACTTTTGCGACATGGATCCGCAGTGAGTCTTGAATCAGGAAAAATCCGATGACCATCGTGCTGCGCGAAGCCAACAGAAACGATATTCCCGGCATGTGGACAGTCCGTTACGCCGTGACCGAGAACACGCTCGCGCCCGGGCGGCTGTCGGACGAAGATGTGCGCCGCGAGATCGAGGACACCGGCAAAGGCTGGGTCATCGAAGATGACGGAGACATTCGCGCGTTCGCCAGCTGCAATGCGCGCACCGGCAACATCTGGGCGCTGTTCGTGCATCCTGAGGTTGAGGGACACGGCTACGGCGACCGGCTGCATGCCGTGATGCTGGCGTGGCTGCGCACGCAGCCAATCGACCGCCTGTGGCTTACCACCGATGCGCAAAGCCGCGCCTGTGGTTTCTATGAGCAGCGTGGGTGGCGGCGCGTTGGCATCACCGATACCGGCGAAGTGCGCTTCGAGCGCGACAACCGCGCTGAACAAAAAAGTAGGCTGGGCTGACAAGCCCAGCATAATGTTCAACGAAGGTGCTGGGCTTGTCAGCCCAGCCTACTTCCGAGCTGATGTCGAATAAAAACGACCTCAGTGCGATCGACCCCATTGTTCAATCCGCCGTCATCAGCGCCGCATGCCGCGCCTGCAGTTCGGCGAACACCGGGTCGGTGTCCGGGCGCACGCCGTGCCACAGGAAGAAACTTTCCGCAGCCTGTTCCACCAGCATGCCGAGGCCGTCGATGGCGTGGTGCGCATGCGCGGCGCGTGCCCAGGCGAGGAATGGAATCGCGGCTTCGCCATAGCTCAAATCGACTGCAGTGGTGCGCGCACCGACCAGCGACATCGGCAGTGTCGGCAGGCTGCCGTGACGCGTTGCCGACGTGGCGTTGATAATCAGCTCGAACTCGCCGAGCGATGACAGGTCTTCGAAATAGCGCGAATGCGCGCGGCCGGGTTCGCCCAGAAGATCATTCAGCGCATCGGCTTTTTGCGGGTCGCGGTTGACGATGAACAGCTCGCCGATACCGGCATCCAGCAGTGCCGGCGCCACGCCGCGTGCGGCGCCGCCGGCACCGAGCATCAGCGTGCGACGGCCGCGCAGATCCAGGCTGTGGCGGCCGGTAAGGTCGCGCACCAGGCCGGCACCGTCGGTGTTGTCGCCCAGCCAGCCGCTGCCGTGTTTGATCAAGGTGTTGACCGCGCCGGCACGTTTGGCGCGCGCGCTGAGCAAGCTGCACAACTCGGCCGCGCGCTGCTTGTGCGGCAGGGTGACGTTGCCGCCTTCACCGCCGCTGCGCGCGAACGACGACAGCGTGCCTGCGAAATCACCCGGTGCGCATTCGATCGCGGTGTACTGCATTGCGATGCCGGATTGTTTCGCAAACGCCTGGTGGATTTTCGGCGAGAGCGAGTGCAGGACCGGATGTCCGAAAACAGCGTAGCGTTTCATGGCGTGAGCTTCCGGGTGTAGACGTGTTGGGTCTTGTGATGCACGTAACCGATCTGCTGGTAGAACGGATGCGAGGCTTCGCGTGACAGGCTGGAGCGTATCACCATGTCCTCGACGCCGCGCCGCCAGGCCCAGGCTTCGACAGCGGCCACCAGCGAACCGCCGGCGCCCTGTCTGCGCAGCGGCATATCCACGATCAGCGCAAGCAGTTCAATGCGTTCGCCGAACTGCAGCAGACTGCGATGTTCGGCAGCGGCAAAGCCGACGGCACTGCCTGCGTCATCGAGCACGAAGAATGCGTGCGTGGGGCGTTCAAGCAAGCGGGCGAATCGCTGTGCGATCATGGCAGCGTCCAGCTCCGGATCGAGCTGCAGAGACAGCCGCGCAATGACCGCGGCGTCTTCCAAAGCTGCACGGCGGACAGAGAATGCAAGTGTCATCGGTGTCGTCAATCCGTTTCGCGCAGCCAACGCGCCGCATCCAGCGCGAAGTAGGTCAGCACGCCGTCGGCGCCTGCACGTTTGAACGCAACCAAGGCTTCCAGCGCGCAGGCGCGTTCGTCGAGCCAGCCGTTTTGCGCGGCGGCTTTCAACATCGCGTATTCGCCGCTGACCTGATACACGAACGTCGGTGCGCCGAATTCGTCTTTCACCCGGCGCACGATATCCAGATACGGCAGGCCCGGCTTGACCATGATCATGTCCGCGCCTTCATCGAGATCCTGCGCAACTTCACGCAGCGCTTCGTCGGCGTTGGCCGGGTCCATCTGGTAGCTGTATTTGTTGCCCTTGCCCAGTGCGCCGGCCGAGCCCACCGCGTCGCGGAACGGGCCGTAAAAACTGCTGGCGTATTTTGCGGCGTAGGACAGGATGCGGGTGTGGATGTGGCCGCCGACTTCCAGCGCTTCGCGGATCGCGCCGATGCGGCCATCCATCATGTCGCTGGGCGCCACCACGTCGGCGCCGGCGCGCGCGTGCGACAGCGCCTGCTGCACCAGCGCTTCAACCGTTTCGTCGTTGACCACGTAGCCGCTGTCGTCGATCAAACCGTCCTGGCCATGCGAGGTGTAGGGATCGAGCGCGACATCGGTGATGACGCCAAGCTCCGGGAAGCGTGTTTTCAGCGCACGCACCGCACGCTGCATCAAGCCGTCGTCGTCCCACGCGGCCACGCCGTCGAGCGATTTCGCTTCCGGCGCGGTCACTGCAAACAGCGCCAGCGCCGGTACGCGCAGCTCGCTGGCCTGTTCGGCGACCTTCAGCACCTCATCGATCGAGAGGCGTTCAATACCCGGCATCGATGCGATCGGCGTGCGGCCGTCGTGTTCGTGGACGAACACCGGATAAATCAAATCGTTGGCGGTAAGGACGTGTTCGCGCATCAATCGACGCGAGAACTCGCTGCGGCGCATGCGGCGGAGGCGTGTGTAGGGAAAGGTCATGGCGGAATCATACGCTCAGCGATCGGACCGAGGGTCTGTGGGGGCGGCGGGAGCCGCGATGGGCTTGCGGAAACAGGTCCGTTCTGCATCGCGACTTGCGCCGCTCCCAGCATCGCGCGCGGGCATCGTTGCAACATCACGTTCCGCGCGGCTTGGCGCGATGCGTGGCGGTTGCGCTCCACGGGTCTTCGGGCCACGGGTGCTTCGGGTACCGGCCCTTCATTTCCTTTCTGACTTCGGGATATGTGCGCTCCCAAAAGCTGCGCAGATCCTGGGTGATCTGCAGCGGACGTCCGCGGGGCGACAGCAGGTGCAGGGTCAGCGGAATACGGCCGTCGGCGATGCGCGGGGTATCGGCAAGACCGAACAATTCCTGCAGCTTCACCGCCAGCACTGGCGGCTGCGGCGCGTTGATCGCAGTGTCGTAGGCGTATTCGATGGCGCGCTCCATGCCCGACGGCACCACGATGCGGGTCGGTGCGAGCGCGTCGATGCGTTGGCGCAGCGCCCAGTCGGTGCCTGACTTTCCAACCCAGTCTTTCAGCGCTTCGCCCAGTTCGTCTTCGCTCAGGGCATCGAGCCGGGTCTTGCCGACGAATGCGGGCCGCAGCCACGCGTCGAGATTCGCCAACAGCGCAGCGTCGGATAGATCCGGCAGCGACAGGTCCGGCATCCATGCGCGCAGGCAGCGCACGCGCGCGCGCCACTGCGCCAGCGATTCGCGCCACGGCAGCGCATCGATACCCAGCGTACACACCGCATCGGTCAGTGCCTGCGCGGCCTGCGCCGGATCGACGCGTCCGGCGGGCCGCGCATCCAGCACGATGGCGTCGAAACGCTGCACGCGCTCTGCGACCAGCGCGCGACGCGCATCGTCCCAGCGCACTTCATCACGATCAGAGAAACGGGCGGGAAAATCGCGTCGCAGCCGCGCTTCATCGACCGGCGCGGCGCGCAGCACTTTCGCATCCTTCGCGTCGAAGCGCAGATCGCAGGCGACGATCCACGGTTCGCCGATCATCGCGCTGTCGTCAAACAGCTGCGCCATGCGGCCGTTGGCCAGCGGGTAGCGGCGCAGGTCACTGCTGTTGCCATGACCGGAGCGATGACCGATGCGGTCGGGGAACGCATGCGCGAGCAGATCACCCAGCGCGTGCGCCGGCACGCTGGCCGGTGGTTTGACGCTGCAGCGCAGGCGACGGCGCCACTGCATGGCCGCCGTATCCAACGCCTGCAGCGACGTGCGTACGGCTTCAGGCGGCGAACGCCCCTGACGATGTGCGGCCAATGCCTGCCAGCGCGCGGCGAGGGCATCGCTGCGCCCCATTCCCGGCGTTGCACGCAGCGGGTCGCGCGCTTCCAGCAGTGCGGCGATATCGCAGGCCAGCGCGATTTCAATATCGTTCGCAGCCGACAGCAGCATCGCCGCAAGCCGCGGATGCGTGCCGATCGCGAGCATCTTCTTGCCAAGCGCAGTGATGGAATTGCCGGCATCCAGCGCACCCAGTCGCTGCAATAATTCGCGTGCGGCGGCCATCGCGCCTGTCGGCGGCGCATCGACAAAGCGCAGCGCATTGCTGCCCCAGGCCGCAAGCTCCAGCGCCAGTGACGCCAGTTCAATCTGCGCGATCTCGGGCCGGCGCTGCGGTTCCAGGCGCTGCGATTCCGGCCAGAGTCTGTACGCCCAGCCGTCGGCAACGCGGCCTGCGCGGCCCGCACGCTGATCGGCCGACGACTGCGCGATGTTCACCACATCCAGCCGCGAAAAACCGCTGTTGGGGTCATACCGCGGCTCACGTGCGAGACCGCTGTCGATCACCACGCGCACGCCGGGCAGGGTCACGCTGGATTCGGCGACGTTGGTGGCCAGCACCACGCGGCGGCGACCGTCCTGTGATGGCTGCAATACGCGCGACTG
Source organism: Lysobacterales bacterium (assembly GCA_031419075.1). Lineage (GTDB taxonomy): Bacteria > Pseudomonadota > Gammaproteobacteria > Xanthomonadales > Xanthomonadaceae > Lysobacter_I. The sequence goes on along the minus strand of JANOKD010000018.1, from coordinate 132,865 downwards.
TTGTTCGACCGGCAGTTCGCCGTGAAGCGCGAGTATTTCAATGTCTGGGCTGCCATCGCCCCCACCCATTTGCGCTGCGCGCAAATCTCCCTCCCCCGCATGCGGGGGAGGGTTGGGGAGGGGGTTCTGCGCCATCAACGCCTGCACCTTGCCGATCTCACGCTGCCCCGGCAGAAACACCAGCACATCGCCCGGATGCGCGGCCAACGCGTGTTCAATCGCGCGTTTGGTCTGATGTTCAATCGCTTCGTCGCGACGCGCCGGATAATGCGCGATCAGCACCGGATAACTGCGGCCCGCGCTGGACAGCCGCGGTGCATCCAGAAACGTCGCAAGTTTCTCGCCGTCCAGCGTCGCCGACATCACCAACAAGCGCAGGTCTTCGCGCAAACCCGCCTGCACATCCAGCGCCAATGCCAGACCGAGATCACCGGCAAGATGACGCTCGTGGAATTCGTCGAACACAATCGCGCCCACGCCTTGCGGCCCGCCTTCACCCAGCGTGGGATCGTCCTGCAACATCCGGGTAAGAATGCCTTCGGTAACGACTTCCACACGCGTGTTGGCCGACACTTTATTTTCGAAGCGGATGCGATAACCGACAGTCTCGCCCACCGCTTCGCCCAGCTGTTTGGCCATGAACTGCGCGGCCGCCCGTGCAGCCACGCGACGAGGCTCCAGCATCACGATCTTGCGGCCCGCCAACCACGCGGCATCCAGCAGCGCCAGCGGCACCTGGGTGGTCTTGCCCGCGCCGGGCGGCGCTTCCAGCACCAGACGTGTCGTGGTGTCCAAGGTGCGCCGGATCTCGGGCAGCAGTTCGGCGATCGGGAAAGCGGCGTGCGATGTCATCGCGTCAGGCTAACGCATGCGCTGCGCGACCGTCTGTCGGGCCGCCTCCGTCCCGCGGGGTAATTCGATGGCGGGTGTCACAGGCCTCGGCTAGATTGCGGCCTCCACAATGGAAGGAAAGTTCTCATGTCGCGTGCGTTTACTTCGCTGTGCCCCTTGGCCTGCGCTCTGCTGTTTGCCAGCAGCGCCGCCCAGGCAGACGTTTTCATCAACGAATTCCATTACGACGATTCCACCTCATCCGGCGATACCGGCGAGCGCATCGAAGTGGTCGCCACTGCCGGCGAAACCCTCAGCAGCTATCGCGTATACCTCTACAACGGCTCCAGCCCCACCGCGGCCGTCACCTACGACAACGATCTGGTGCCCGCGGGCAGCCTGGTCACCTGCGGCGGCCAAGTGCGCATTGCAACGCTGACCTACCCCACCAACGGCATCCAGAACGGCAGCAACGACGGCATCGCGCTGGTCAATCCGAGCGGCCAGGTCGTGCAGTTCATCAGCTACGAAGGCGCCATCACCGCCAGCAATGGCCCCGCCGCCGGCCTCACCAGCAGCAATCTGCCGGTGTCAGAAACCGGATCCGACGCTGCGGGCCGCTCGCTGCGTCTGGCCGGCACCGGCACCGGCTACGTCAACTTCACCTGGCAAGCGCCCGCCACCGCGACCTTCGGCGCCTGCAACACCGGGCAGAGCATCACGACCACGCCGCCGAACACTCCGCCCAGCATCACCGGCACCACGCCGACCGCGGGCTCCAACACCTTCCCGGCCGCCGGCAATCTGGGCGCGACCTTCAGCGAAACCGTGACCGCCGCCGCCGGCGCGTTCACCCTGTCCTGCGCGTCTTCTGGCGCGGTGGCATTGACCTACCCGGGCAGCGGCAGCAGCTTCTCGATCTCCACCAACACCGCGCTGGTGAGCGGCGAGGCCTGCACGTTCACCGTGGTCGCCAACAGCATCGCCGACGCCGGCGGCGCCAAGCCCGCTGCGAATACGGTAGTGAACTTCAACGTCGCCACCGGCGGCGGTGGCGGCACCGGCTACTACGCGCGGGTCAACACCAGCAGCGCCTCGCAGCTGCGCTGCTCGCTGCACGCGACCATCAAGGGCCACACCGCATATCCGTACAGCAGCGGCACCACCAACACGTGGTCGATTCTTGAAATCGCCGACGAAGATCCGCTGAACTCCGGCCGCATCCTCGATGTGTATCGCAACCGCAGCTACGCCAAGATCATCGAACGCGCGGGCAGCGGTACGGGCATCCGGTACAACCGCGAACACACGTGGCCGAAGTCGCTCGGCTTCAGCGCGGAAACCGGCAACCTGGGCCTGCCCAACTCGCCGCATACCGACACCCACATGCTGTATCTGTCGGACGCCAACTACAACTCGGACCGCGGCAACAAGCCGTACATCAACTGCAGCGGCTGCACCGAGCGCGCAACCGAAGCCTACAACGGCGCAGGCGGCGGCACCGGCGTGTATCCGGGCAACTCCAACTGGTTCAACGCCAGCGGCTTCCAGACCTGGGGCAAGCGCAAAGGCGACATGGCGCGCGCGGTGCTGTACATGGCGATCCGCTACGAAGGCGGCACCCACCCGACCACCGGCCAGAACGAGCCGGATCTGGAGATGACCGACAACGCCAGCCTGATCGTATTGACCTCCAGCTCGCCGGCCTACATGGGCCTGCTGTCCACGCTGATCGGCTGGCACCAGGCCGACCCGCCGGACACCGCGGAACGCGCGCGCAACGAAGTGATCTACAGCTTCCAGGGCAACCGAAACCCGTTCATCGATCACCCGGAATGGGCGACCTCGGGACTGTTCACCTCGGCCAAACCGGCGACGTGTCAGCTGAATTGATCGACGCGACATTGTTGTGATGTGCGAAAACGCCGGCGAGAGATCGCCGGCGTTTTTTTGTGCCCAGATCCGGTATGAATATGGTTAGGACATTCGCTTTCACGTAGCCCGGGTTTACCGGCTACGCCGTTAAAAACCGCTTCGCTCTACCCGGGCTACGGTCATTTCGCCAGAATCAACAGGCTGCAACGCACGCCCTGAAAGCGTTGTAGCAAGCAGCGAAACAAGCCTGGGCGCCCGGTCCGGTGCAGCCAAAATTACAGCCCTGTCGATCATCCGCGCAATCGCCGCGACACACCGGGTCAATCGCATAACTGTTGCCGCTGAATCCGGCGCCGATGCCGGCGCTCAGCGCGAGCACTGCCGTCAACATCATCGTTTTGATTTTCATTTCTTTCTCCTGCTGCATCGAAAGCCCTGTTCGAGGTCGGGCCGAATACCTCACCGCTCAGGAACAAGCACCGGACAGGCTATCTCTGCCGGCTTTGGCCTGACGCTCAGCTTTTCTTGTTGATCGCAACCACCGCATCGCGGATCGCCTGCTCGCGGAATCCTGCGATCTCGCGTTCGCCGATATACAGCAGCGGGACGTACAAGCCGCCCCGGCTTTGGAAGTCAGCCGCTGCGGCTTTCGATGTATCAATCTGGTACTCGGTGAACTTCACGCCTTGCTGGGCGAAGAGTTCACGTACTTTGGTGCAGTACGGGCAGGTGGTGGTTGAGTACAGCACCACATCATGACCCGCTTTCGCATACAGCGCGCTGTAGTCGCCGGTCTTGTACTCAGGCTCGGGAAACAGTGCGTGGTATGCGGATGATGCGTATGGGCCGGCAGACATGCCGACAACAAAGCACAGCGGAATCATCAAGACCGCGAGCAGGGTTTTGATTATTTTCGGCATGGGGACATTCTCGATTTTCAGGTCGACATTGATGACGACAGCGGCAGTGGTGCGGTGATTGCGGGATAACAGTGCCGGCTGACGTCAGGATGGATGCCCGCCGATGCGGCACGAATACCGCCTCGGCGGGCATCCCGACACGCAACAATTACTTACGGGCAGAACGTGGCTTTGCACAGCCTTCGTTGTTGAATACACGCGGGGTAACAGCCCTCTCCACCTTCCAGATCGCACTGATAAATACACGCCATGAAAAAGCTCTCGCAGTCCCGGCAGCGGTTATCCGGGATGTTTTGCGCGAACGACACGCTCATCCCGGCACCGGCCAAGGCGGCATACAGCCCGAACAGCAGGATTGTCTTGAATTTCACGATGCAATCTCCTCTTGATGGCGCCAAACACAGCCCCGCGAACGCGGCCAGGGCCGCACGATGAAACCCCGATGGCGCGGGCTTCGTATTCCTATAGCGGGGTTGGCAGCGAAAGAGGATCAAAGGATGTCGAGGCGGGGATTCTGTTAAGCCCGCTTCGATGCATGCCGGAGCGTTGGTGCATAGGCACTGCTCGCAGTCATTGTGATTCGATAGATCAGCACGCGTGTCCTTTGCCTAAAGCTCACTGTGCAACGCGGTTTTGTTCGTCATCCCCGCGCAGGCGGGGACCCATGTCCGAAATCTTGAAGCAACGCTTGGCCGCTACTGAATGTTGATACGCATAGCTCCCCGCCTGCGCGGGGATGACGAACAAAACCGACATGCCATGTCTGCACCCGTGAAGCGAACTGCTTTACAGCTGCGAAGCTGGTCATACAGACGAATATCCTGATGACGCTTGCTGGCTAACCGTGCAATCAATTTCGTGGTGTCGCCTTACACGGATTAATTGGGCGGTATAGAGCAGCGGACTGAAGTCCGCTCTACCGGGGCGGATGGTTATTTGCTTATCTTCTGGAGACTGCATCGACGCGCGGTTGACTGGCGTCATGGCGGGTCGTTTTCGCTGCCGGCTGCGAAACGGGAATCGCAGGCAACACCGGTTTTATCCATGTGCCTTTACCTTCAGCGGTCACCACGTTCACCAACGCGCGGATGTCGTCGATATCGTTGACCACGCGGCTGTTGATATCGTCGACCAGAAACACGCCGGCCACCCGATTCACGCGATCCACCCACGGCGTAAAGCCGAACGCGCCAGGACTGGAGACAATCAGCGACGATGACGGATCAATCCACTGGCCGATGCCATAGCCGAAACCGGTTGAGGTGGGCGGGCGCGAGATATCAACGGTGCCGACGGTGCGATCAGTTGCCATCAGTTCGATCGTGGCGCGGCTGAGGAATCTCCGGCTCGGCAGGCAAGTTTGTGTGAAGGTGTTGTCCAGACAGCCATTGGCCAGCACCATGTCAACCGCGCGGCCGTAGTCTTCCAATGTGCTGCGCACGCCGCCGGCGATACGCGGATTGGTGTTGCGTACGTAGCCCGACGCTGTGGATGACGTAGCGAAGTCGGTGGCATTCATGCCAAGCGGGGTGACCATTTCGTCGATGAAAATATCGTCCCAGGCTTTGCCGGTCGCCAATTCAGCCATGCGTCCTGCAACCTGCATGGATGCGCCGCCGTAGGCGAATACTTTTCCCGGCTCGCCGAGCAACGGCTGCCGAAGAATGCGCTCCGCGCAGCTGGCAAGGGTGAACAGCGGACTGGACATGCAGGTGTCGTCGCCGGCCGGCAGTGCGCTGGTGTGCGAGAACAGCTGCGCCAGCGTGATCGGGCGTTTGGCCGCTTCGATGGTGGGGAAATACTGGCCCACGGTGTCGGTCCAGCGCATCTGCCCCTTGTCGACCAGACGCGCGAGGGTCAGCGCCGACAGCCACTTGCTGGCCGACGCGATGCGGATGCGGGTACCGAGGGTGTAGCCGCCGAATGCGCGCCGGTAGACCACGTTGCCGTTTTTATTGACCCGTAGAGACGCGCCGTCAAGGCTGTAGGTCTGCACGAAACTCTGCATTTCCCCGGTGACCGGGGAGAAATCGTAAATCGGTGCCGCACGCGCCGTGGCGGTGGCGCCAAGCAGCAATGTCAGGCCAAACGTAAGGATCAGGGTTCGCAACATGGCACGTCTTCCGTGGGAGGGTGCTGACATGAACGCGGGCCAGCGAGCGCCGTTGACGGTTTTGGCAATCTGCTTCCTGCAAAGTTGTAACGACTTGTTTCCGGAACGCAGCCGCGACTTTCGTACAATTGCGGTTCTCAGGAATTGGCTACTTCGCATGACTTTGATCGATATCGGCGCCAATCTCACCCACGACAGCTTCGACCATGATCGCGAGGCCGTGCTGCAGCGCGCGCGCGCCGCCGGTGTGACGAAGATGATCGTCACCGGCGCCAGCCGCGAGCATTCGCCGAAGGCGTTGGTGCTTGCCCGGACTTTCCCGGGCGAACTGTTTGCCACCGCCGGCGTGCATCCGCATCACGCCGTGGAATACACCGACGAATGCGACGCCGAAATGCGCGAGCTGCATGCGCATCCTGAAGTGGTGGCAGTGGGCGAGTGCGGGCTGGACTACAACCGCGACTTCTCGCCGCGGCCGGCGCAGCGCAAAGCGTTCGAGCGCCAGCTGCAGCTGGCCTCTGAACTCGGCACATCTGATGCCCGTAAACCGCATGCCTTGAAACCACTGTTTCTGCATCAGCGCGATGCACATAAGGATTTTGTCGCGATGATGAAGAACTTCGACGGCCGGCTCGGCCCCGCGGTGGTGCACTGTTTCACCGGGACGCGCAAGGAATTGTTCGAGTGCCTCGATCAGGACTGGCACATCGGCATTACGGGCTGGCTCTGCGACGAGCGCCGCGGCCTGCATCTGCGCGAACTGGTGAAGCACATTCCTGCGAACCGGCTGATGGTCGAAACCGACGCACCGTACCTGTTGCCGCGCACAGTGAAGCCTCAGCCTTCGCACCGACGCAACGAGCCGATGTATCTCGCGCACATCGTCGAAGAGCTTGCGCGCGATCGGGGCGAGACGGTAAACGCTGTCGCCGCTGCGACGACCGCAACGGCGACGGCGTTTTTTGGCTTGACGTAAAAGCGTCAGTACACTGCGAGCTCACCGCAGCCCTGCAAATCGGCTTCACCCTGCACCGAGATCTTTACACGCTGCGGATGCGTGACATCGGCGTCGTCGATGCAGGGAGCGGTGGTGATGTCGATATGGATCGCTTTGCGACCTTGCCTTGTATCGAGGGTGCCGTCCAGCGCAATCGGAGCACCCCGCGATGGCCCGGGCGTGCCGCGATAGAACAGCTGCCCTTCACTGCGGATCTGTTCTGTCGTCCAGTTCAACTCGATGCTGTGACGCATCTGCCCTTCACTGCGCAGATGGATCGTCCATGGTTTGCCCAGATGTTCGCCTTGACCCATGAACGCCGGCACCGGGCTGACCGTGCCCACCATCTCCGGCGAAAGCTTGCCCGAGGCGCCCGGAGGCGGTCCGGCCGGCGCGGCGGCTTCGGTCGGCGCGGTCGCAGAGCAGGCGGCGAGCACGAAAGTCACGGCTAGCGTCAGCGCGGGCATTGGCGTGTTCATGCGCATGGGTGTCTCCTGTTCTGTTGCGTTATGTTCTGGGTCGATGTGTTTAAACGCATCGATATTGCGACTGCAGTCATCTACAAAAGGTTCAGCTGCGTAAACCGACGCCGCGCTTGAGCAGCCACAGGCTCAGGCTGCCAAGCGCCAATACGAAACCCAGCATCAGTGCGTAGGCCAGCCACAGCGGCACATCGGATACGCCGAGCAGGCCGTAGCGGAAGGCGTTGACCATGTAGAAAATGGGGTTGAGGTGGGTCGCGGCTTCGGCCCAATCGGGCAGCAGTTTCACCGAATAGAACACGCCGCCCAGATACGTGAGCGGGGTCAGAATAAAAGTCGGGACAATCGCGATGTCGTCGAATTTCTTCGCATACACCGCGTTGACGAAACCGGCAAGCGCGAAGATGGTCGCGCCCAGAATCACCGTGCTCAGGGTCACGAGGGGGTGCGGCATGCGCACTTTGGTGAAGAACATCGCGATGATCAGCACGATCGCGCCGACCAGCAGCCCGCGCAGCACCGCGCCGGCGACGTAGCCGCCCAGAATCACCCACGAGGGCATCGGGCTGACCAGCAGTTCTTCGACGTGTCGGCCGAATTTCGCGCCGAAGAAGCTCGATGAAATATTGCCGTAGCTGTTCTGGATGATGCTCATCATCACCAGCCCGGGCACGATGAAATCCATGTACTTGATGCCGTCCATCTCACCAACGCGCGAACCGATCAGGCCGCCGAAGATCAGGAAATACAGGGTCATGGTGATCGCGGGCGGCACCAGCGTCTGGCCCCAGATGCGCAGGATCCGCGCGACTTCGCGGCGGACGATGGTGTACAGCGCGGTGCGCTGGCGCTGGCCGACGCTGGTCTGTGCATCGGCGGTCTGCTGCGCACTCATGCCGCCACCTCCACGTTGTTGTCGCCGGTGAGTCTGACGAACAATTCCTCCAGACGATTGGTTTTGGTGCGCATCGAACGCACCCGGATGCCGGCGGCATCCAGCGCAACGAACACACCGTTGAGATCCATCGCACGCGGCATGTCCAGATCGAGCGTGTGGTCGTCCTCGGCGCGCAGGGTCGCGCCCGGGATCGACGGCAGCTGCGCCGGCAGCGCGCCTTCGATATCGAACAGAAAGCCTTCGACATCAAGCTTCGCCAGCAGCGCTTTCATCGGCCCTTCCTGCACGATCCGGCCTTTGTCGATGATCGCGAGATTGCGACAGAGGCTTTCGGCTTCTTCCAGATAATGCGTGGTGAGAATAATGGTGGTGCCGGAGGCGTTGATTTCTTTCAGCGTCTTCCACATCCCGCGGCGGATTTCGATATCGACGCCGGCGGTGGGTTCGTCCAGGATCAGCAGCCGCGGGCTGGTCATCATTGCGCGGGCGATCATCAGTCTTCTTTTCATGCCACCCGACAGCGTGCGGCTCATCTTGTCGGCCTTGTCCCACAGCTGCGCTTCTTTGAGCACACGCTCCGCGCGTTCGCGGGCGACGGCGCGGGGCACGCCGTAGAAACCGGCGTAGTTCACGCAGATGTCGAACGGCTTCTCGAACATGTTGAAGTTGATTTCCTGCGGCACCAAACCGATCAGGCGCATCGCGGCATCGCGCTGGGCGGTGATGTCGACGCCGAAGATGCGGACCTCACCGGAGGTCTTGTTGACCAGCGAGCTGGTGATGCCGATCAGGGTCGACTTGCCGGCGCCGTTGGGGCCGAGCAGGGCGTAAAAATCGCCGGGAGCAACATCCAGCGAGACGCCCTTCAGGGCCTCGACGCCGTTGTCGTAGGTTTTGCGCAGGTCATGGATCGAAAGCGCCGGCGCGCTGGCGCCGGGGGCGGAATCTGGAGTCATCGGGGGTCCTCGCCGCCGCAGGCAAGGGAACGGAACGGCGGAACCGCTAGTATAGGCGGCCGTGCGGGCTTGCCCCCGGCAACACTCCTTTCCACATGAGTTTCCCCACGTGCCCGCTCATTTCCCACTCAAACTCGTCGGCCGCCGGATGCTGGCCCCCACGATCGCCCACCTCAGCTTTGTCCGCGACGACGGCGAACCGCTGGACTACATCCCCGGCCAGTTCCTGCAGGTGCATTTCCAGTACGCCGACGGCACCGCGACCAAGCGCAGTTACTCGCTCGCCACTCAACACGATCACGCGCTCGGGCCGGGCGAATCGGTGGAGATCGCGGTGAGCTACGTGCCGGGCGGCGCCGCCACGGCTTTGTTCGAAGAGTTGCCGCTGGGCGGGCATATCGAAGCCACCGGCCCATACGGCCGCTTCTGTCTAATGCCCGCCGATACCAACCGCCGCTATCTGTTGATTGGTACCGGGACCGGCGTCACGCCGTATCGGGCGATGCTGCCGCAGCTGGCGGCACAGATCGCCGACCGCGACATCGAAGTGGTGCTGCTGTTCGGCGCACGCACGCCGGAAGAACTGCTGTACGGCGACGAATTCCGCGCGTTTGCGAACTTACATCCAAATTTCCGCTTCGTGCCGTGTTTTTCGCGTGAACTGCCGGCCGATGACTCACTGCACGCACATGCCGACGTGCGCAAGGGTTACGTGCAGGATCAACTGGCCGAATTCGCGCCGCAGGCCGAAAGCGATATCGCCTATCTGTGCGGCAACCCGAATATGGTCGACATGTGCTTCGAGGCGCTCAAGGGCCACGGCCTGCCGATCCCGCAGATTCGCCGCGAGAAATACGTCAGCAGCAAGTAGGCAGACATCAGGGTTGTTGCAGGAGGGCTTTCAGGCCCGATGACCGTTCTTCAGTTCAAATTGAAGATGCACGCGCTTGGTTTCTTTGGCCGGTCACATCCACCGCTGAGGGTCGTCTTGATCCAGTGCGTGCCGCGAATCGCCCATCGCCTTCGCTGAGCGCTCTGACCACACTGGAGACCAGGCATGACCACGTCCGATGCTGCAGAAACCGTCACTGCACAGAAAGCCGCCGCCGCCAAAGCCGACAAGCCCGGTTCGCTTCGGGGTGTGCTGCTTGCGATGTTGGTCGGCGGACTGTTCGGCGGCGGCGGGGTGATGGTGGGCCTTGCCGCCAGCGGCAGCGACTGGATCAACGTGCGTTTCGATGCGCTGAGTCCATACGATCTGCTGCTGCTGCCGCTGACGTTTTTTACCGTAATCCTGCTGCATGAGCTGGGGCATCTGTTCGGTGGGCTGATGCGCGGCATGCGCTTTGTGTTGCTGATCGTGGGGCCGCTGCGGCTTCGTCAGACCGTCTCGGGGCTGAGACTGGACTGGTTTTTGAACAGCGGCACATTCGGCGGCTTGGCGGCAGCGCTGCCCGATCCGCAGCGCCCGATCCGAGGACAGCTGCTGCCGCTGATCGTGGGCGGCCCGCTGGCCAGCCTGCTGCTGACGGTGCTGGCAGTGTGGCTGTCGACATTGATCGATGGTCGCTGGTCGGCGCATCTGCTGATCCTCGGGGGCCTGTCGGCGTTGATTTTCATCGCGACGGCCCTGCCGACGCGTGCGGGCGGCTTTCTCAGTGACGGCCGTCAGTGCATCGAACTGCTGCGCGGCGGTGCGGCGGTGGAACAGCGCGCAATGATCGTCGCGGCGTATGCGCAAAGCCTGTCGGGCGTGCGCCCGCGTGATCGCGACCCGGCGCCGCTGGCACGCGCGCTTGCACTGTGCGGCGACGAACCGCTGCGCGATATCGGCGCCGCGCTGATGGCGTATCAGGTCGCGCTGGACCGGCGCGATCTGGTCGCAGCGGGTGAATGGATTGATCGGGTCGAAGCCGGTCACGATGCGTACCCGGCCGGATTCCGCCAGGCGCTGGCCTGCGAGATCGCCTATTTTTACGCGCGTTATCGCCGTGACCCCGGCACCGCCACGGTCTGGTATGCCCGCGCCAAAGGCGGTGCGGTCGAGCCACCGCAGCGCGCGCTGGCCGAAGCCGCCATCGCATTGGCGCGCGGCGATGCCATGCTGGCGTTGCAGGCGATTGCGCGCGGCGAAAACAAGCTTGGCGACACCAGCGATGCCGGCAGCGTGCCGTTCCTGCAGGACGAACTGTCTTCGCTGCGCGTTGAAGCGCAAACCACATTGGCACAGCACGCCGGGTCATGATGCCGTTGTTCGACTTATCGTCACGCGTCACATTCGCCGCGGCACCGCGTCATAAGTGTCCGAAGCGCGATTTGACCCGTCTTCACATCCGATCCATATCGACTCATCCACACCGACTGATCCACACCAACTGATCCACACCGAGACTTTTATATGTCCAAACCCCTACTGATCTGCGCGCTCACCCTGGCGCTTGCCGCCTGCGGCGGGCAGGCGGAAAAAACCGCGGTCGCCAAGACCGACGCCAACGGCGACCTGCGCTACGGCGGTCTGGTGTTCAAGCCCTGCGCGCTGGGCGGCGATCGCGGCGGCGGCGTGGAGGCGCAGTGCGCCACGCTGCAGGCGCCGGAAAACCACGATGCGCCCAACGGCCGCAAGATTGCGCTGGCGGTGGCGATGATCCCGGCCAAGAGCCAGACCCAGTCGGACCCGGTGGTGTTGATTGCCGGTGGTCCCGGGCAGTCGATCCTCGACAGCTACCCGATGCTGCATCCGGCGCTGAGCGATGTGCGCCGCAATCGCAACATCCTGCTGGTGGATGCGCGCGGCACCGGCGGCTCGCATCTGCTGCAGTGCGATGAACTGACGTCACTGGACGAGAATATCGAAGACAGCGACGATCCCGCGCGTCTGCGCGCGCTGACCGAGCGCTGCCGCGACCGTCTGGCCAAGACATCGGACCTGCGTTTCTACGGCACCGCCGACCACATCCGCGATCTGGAGCTGCTGCGCACCACCATCGGCGTGGAGCAGCTCAATCTGGCCGGTATTTCCTACGGCACCCGCGTCGCCCAGCAGTACGCGGCACGCTATCCGAAACACACGCGCACTGTGACGCTGGATTCGATCGCGCCCAATACGCTGGTGCTGGGTCAGGAGCACGCGCGCAATCTCGACGCGGCGATCAAACAGCAGTTCGCGCGCTGCGTCGCGGATGTTGCCTGCAAACGCAATATCGGCGATCCCGCCACGCTGCTGGCGAAAGTGCGCACTACGCTGCAGGCGGGAAATCTCGCGGCGGTGCGCTATCGCGACCCCACCAACGGCACATGGCGCGAAGAAATTCCGCGCTTCGGTCATCTGGGCGGACTGCTGCGGTTTTACGCGTATCGCCCGGAATCGGCGTCGATGCTGCCGCTGATCCTGCACGATGCGTCGGAGGGCCGCTACGAAACGCTGTTGTCGCAGTCGCGCGCACTGAGCGGCGATGTCGGCGACTCGATCGCACTGGGCATGCATCTGTCGGTGAGCTGCACCGAAGACCCGGAAATCAAGATCCAGGCCGAAGATGAAGCGACGATCATGGGCAACAGCATTGCCGAATTCATCCAGGCGCAGTGTGCGGCATGGCCGAAAGGCACACGCGACCCGAACTTCCGCACACCGCTGAGCGGCGATGTGCCGGTGCTGGCGATCAGCGGTGAATTCGATCCGGTCACACCGCCGCGCTACGGCGACGAGGTGGTGAAGACGCTGCCCAAAGGCCGCCATCTGATCTTGCCGGGGCAGGGCCACAGCGTACTCACCACCGGCTGCATGCCGAAGCTGTTCGCGCAGTTTGTGGAAACCGCGGATGCGAAAAAGCTCGACGCCAGCTGCCTCAAACGCCTGAAGCCGACACCGCCGTTCGCCGGCAATTACGGCTGGGAACCCTGATGCTGCGCTGCGCTCATTGCGCGCAGTACCGCGCGTCTTTTGCACTGTCGCAATCGCTTGCTTTGTTGCGTCTGCGTCATCCACACAATTTTTTCACGGGGTTGTCCCATGATTGATGTTCAGAATCTGCACAAGGCATTCAAGACCAAGACCGGTCTGGTGCAGGCCGTACGCGGGGTGAGTTTCACCGCGCAGGACGGCGAAATCACCGGGCTGCTCGGCCCCAATGGCGCGGGTAAAACCACCACACTGCGTATGCTCTATACGCTGATGTCGCCCGATGAGGGCACGGTCACGGTGGATGGTTTCGACATCCAGAAAGACGCGACCGCAGTGCGCCAGCGGCTGGGCGTGCTGCCCGATGCGCGCGGCGTGTACAAACGCCTGACCGCACGCGAGAACATCGCCTACTTCGGCGAACTGCACGGACTGGACGCGGCCACCATCGCCTCGCGCACGGCGCGGCTGGCGGACACGCTGGGCATGGCGGATGTATTGGACCGCCGTACCGAAGGCTTCTCGCAGGGGCAGCGCACCAAAACCGCGATCGCGCGGGCGCTGGTGCACGATCCGAAAAACGTGATTCTGGACGAACCCACCAACGGACTCGACGTGATGACCACCCGCGGGCTTCGCCAGTTTCTGCTGCAACTGCGCGCTGAAGGCCGCTGCGTGATTTTCTCCAGCCACATCATGCAGGAGGTGGCCGCAATGTGTGACCGCATCGTGGTGATCGCGGGCGGCGAAGTCAAAGCAATCGGGACGCCCGACGAACTGCGCGCGCGCGCCGGTTACGAGAATCTGGAAGACGCCTTCGTCCAATTGATCGGCTCGGAGGAGGGCCTGCACGCATGAGCACCTCGTCCATCAATATTTTCATGACTGTCCTGCGCAAAGAGCTGCGCGATTTCGCCCGCGACCGGCGCACGTTTCTGATGGCGCTGCTGCTGGGCCCGCTGGTGTATCCGCTGCTGATGCTGGGCATGGGCAAACTGATCGAAGCGCGGATGAGCACTCAGCTGGAGAAGCCGCTGGAGATTCCGATCATCGGCGCACAGCACGCGCCCAATCTTGTCGCGTGGCTGGCGACCCAGGACATCCGCGCCAAACCGGCACCCAAAGATCTGATCGCCGCGATCCGCAATCAGGACGAAGACGTGGCGCTGGTGATCGCGCCGAATTTCGGCGAGGAGTGGCGCGCCAGCCGGCCGGCGAAGGTCGAAATCGTCGCCGACACCACGCGGACCAATGCGGACGTGCCGATCGAACGGCTGCGCAGCGCGCTCACGGTGTACAGCGGGCAGGTGGGCGCGCTGCGTCTGGTCGCGCGCGGCGTCAATCCGCAGCTGACCCAGTCGGTCGCGCTGACCCAACGCGACGTGGCCACGCCGGAAGCGAAACAGGGCCGAGTGATGTCGATCATCCTGCCGCTGATTCTGGTGTTGTTCGCTTTCATCGGCGGCGCGAATCTGACGATGGACGTGACTGCAGGCGAACGCGAGCGGCAGTCGCTGGAGCCGCTGCTGGCGACGCCGGTGTCGCGCGCTACCCTGGTCAGCGGCAAGATGGGCGCAGCGGCCTTGATCGGTATCGCCAGCGTGGTGCTCACGCTGCTGTCGTTCAAGCTCAGCGCGGCGCTGTCGACCAGCGCGATGGCGAGTTCGCTGGATGTCTCGTTTCTGGCGATCGGCAGAATGATGCTGGTGCTGGTGCCGCTGGTGTTGATCGGCACCGCGATGCTGACCTTCGTCGCTGCCGGCGCCAAAAGCATGAAGGAAGCGCAGAGCCATCTGGTCTGGATGATGTTCATGCCGATGCTGCCGGGCTACGCGCTGATGGCGTATCCGCTGAAGGATCAGGATCTGTGGCAGTACGCGGTTCCCTTTCTGGCGCAGAACCAGATGCTGGTCAAAGCCTCGCGCGGCGAAAATGCATCGCTGGAGCAGTGGGCGATCTATCTGGCCTGCGCATTGGCGCTGGCGTTGGCGCTGTGGATGGCAGCGATCTGGCGTTACCGTCAGGAGAAGCTGGCGATTTCGGCCTGATGCCTGGTTGATCGCGGACAAGAAGAAGCCCGACGTTTGTCGGGCTTTTTTGTTGCTGACGTGGATGCGTTTACCGTATTGCGCGAAGACGAGCGCTCAGGTGCCGGGCTTGAAGCCGATGGTGCGGCGCGTGGTGACCGGCGAGGCCACCGGCTGGAAACGCCAGCGCTTCACCGCTGCCACCGCTTCGCGGTCGAACACCCGCGGCGGATTGCCGCGCACGACGCGAGCGCTGTTGACCGAGCCATCGGTGCCCACCGTGAACTCGACCAACACTTCACCCGACTGGCCGGCACGCAGCGCTTCGGGCGGATATTTCGGCGGCGGCGTGCTGATCGCGCGCAGGTCGCTGGCGGTGGCCGTTGCCGTGGTTGGCGTCTGCGCGGCACGCTGCGCCGCTTCGCGCTGCGCGGCCTCGCGCTGCGCCGCTTCGCGCTGCGCGGCTTCACGCTGTTCCGCTTCGCGCTGTGCGGTGGCCTGTTGGGCTGCCTGCTGCTGCGCCGCCTGTTGAGCAACCTGCTGCTGGGCGAGCTGCTGTGCGGCCTGACGCTGGGTGTCTTCCTGCTGTTTCTTGCGATCCTCTTCCAATTTGGCCAGACGCGCCTTTTCGGTTTCGGCATCGACTTCCGTCTGCTGCTGACGCTGGGCGAACGACGCCTGAGCATCGGCCAGCGACTGCTTGAGGCGCGGCAGTGCGGGCGCGGACTTGTCGGTCTTTTCCATCAGCGCGTAAAGCCGCTGCGCTTCCGGAAAATCATCGCGTGCAATGCTCTGCTCGGCGGCGATCAGCGCGTAAGGCATCAGATCGGTCAGCGCGCTGGCGACCGCAGCGTCGTTGGGCTGCTTGTCGCGCAGCGCGAGGTAGTACTCCATCGCATTGTTGGCGGCCGGCGCGTACATGCGCTGTTCGGCCTGGGCGCCGCGGGCGGCTTCGCGGAGCTGATCCACGCTCATTGCCGCGACCTGGGCAGACACCACCTGGGCAGGTGCCGTCGTGGTCGGGGTGACGGTGGCCGTGGGCTCGGCGGTGGGATCGGGTTCGGCCTTGTCGCCACCACAGGCAGCGATCGCCAACACCAGGGCCGCGGACAGCGCGGCGTAGCGGAAGCCGTCGCGGAGCGGACGGAACGACGGTGTAGCGGTGTCTTGGGCGACGGACATCACGGTGATTTCCTGCTGGCTGGAGTCGATGGTTTGCAAGCACATCCTGTGCCAGCGCACCCCTGTTTACGTTGATTTTCACGCTGTTGCTCGCGCGCACCCAAATCTGCGGGCGCGGTTGCCTACTTTCCAATACAGAAACTCGAAAAAATGTGACCGAGTAAATCATCCGGCGCAACCCGACCTGTGATTTCTCCCAGGGTGTCGTGGGCAACGCGCAGCGCTTCGGCGGCGAGTTCCAGCATATCCCCATCCAGCCACTGCCGCGCACCGGCCAATTCCAGCGCGGCGCGGCGCAGCGCGTCCACTTGTCGCGCCCTGGCGCTGAATGTGCCCTCGACGCCATCGCCGGCCCCGGCGGCGAGCGCCCGCAGCCGCGCATGCAGGTGCTCCAGCCCGGCCCCGGTCCGCGCCGACACCCAGACCGAATCGCCATCGTCCGCAGGCGGCTGCGCCAGCAGATCGGCCTTGTTCATCACCCACAGTCGCTGCGGCACGCCCGCAATGGCCTCGGCAACAGCTGTCCGGCCGAGATCGATCTCACGGGCGTCCAAGACAATAATCGCCAGATCCGCGCCGGTCAGCTCCGCGGCCGCCCGACGCATACCCTCACGCTCGATCGTGTCGCCGCCGCTGCGCAGCCCGGCGGTGTCGACCAAGGTCAACTCAACCCCGTCCACACGCACGGTCTCACGCAGCAGGTCGCGGGTGGTGCCGGCGATATCGCTGACGATGGCGCACTCACTGCCGGCCAGTGCGTTCAACAGCGAACTCTTGCCGGCGTTCGGCGGGCCCACGATCACCGCATGCAGGCCGTCGCGCAGTTTCTGCCCGCGCTCGGCCTCGCGCAGCAGCGCGTCGAGATCGTCGGTGGCCTGCGCAAGGCCACTGCGCAGTGCGTCGCCGCCCAGGGTGTCCAACGGTTCATCGGCGAAATCGATCGCCGCTTCCACGTGCACGCGCAGCCGCAGCAGCGAGTCCGCCAACGCATCGACCCGACGCGAGAACACGCCGTCCAGCGACCGCCGGGCGGCGCGTGCGGCGCGGGCATCGCCGGCCGCGATCAGATCGGCAACGGCTTCGGCCTGGGCCAGATCGAGTTTGCCGTTGAGAAACGCGCGTTCGCTGAACTCGCCCGCGCGCGCCATCCGCGCACCCAATGCGCAGCAGCGCGCGAGCAGCTGTTGCAGCACCGCCGGGCTGCCGTGCGCCTGCAGCTCGACCACGTCTTCGCCGGTGTAACTGGCCGGCGCTTTGAAATACAGGGCGATGCCGTCGTCGAGCACTTCGCCGTGTTCATCGTGGAACCGCGCGTAGTGCGCGTGCCGCGGCCTCACTTTTTTTCCGCAGACCGCTTCCGCAATCTCGCGGGCACGTGCACCGGATACGCGCACGACACCTACGCCACCGGCTCCGGCGGCGGTAGCGATGGCGGCGATGGTGTCATCGGTGTGCATGGCAGTGGTCGTGGCCGAAAGAACCGTTATCGGTAGTCGCAAGCATATAGCGAGTCGATTCGAGGAGGACCTGCGGGTGTGACGCTGTGAGCGACCGGTCTACCGACAACAGCGTGCAGGTAACAGTATGTCCACAAACACGAAGCCCGCCTTGCGGCGGGCTTCGTTCATATCTTGATGTTGCGGCTTAGGTGTTCTCTTCAGTGACCGGCGATTTATCCGCATATCGCCGCATCATCCACATCTGCTGCAGCATGCCCAGCGTGCCGTTGGTGACCCAGTACAGCACCAGGCCGGCGGGGAAGAACGCGAACATCACGCCGAAGATCAGCGGCATCAGCTGGAACATGCGCTGCTGGATCGGGTCGACCCCCACCATCGGCGTGAGCCGCTGGGTGAACCACATCACCGCCATGTTGATGGCCGGCAGAATGAAGTACGGGTCGCGCGCGGTGAGGTTCTGGATCCACAGCATCCACGGCGCCTGGCGCAGTTCGACCGATTCAAGCAATACCCAATACAGCGCCAGGAACACCGGCATCTGGACCAGCACCGGCAGACAGCCGCCGGCGGGGTTGATTTTTTCTTTCTTGTACAGCTCCATCATCGCGGCTTGATATTTCTGCTTGTCGTCGCCGTAGCGCTCTTTCAGCTGCAGCACGCGCGGCTGGAACTTTCGCAATTTCGCCATCGACTTGTACTGCGCGGCCGACAGCGGATACAGCGCCAGTTTGATCAGCAGCACCAGCAGCACGATGGCCCAACCCCAGTTGCCGGTCAGGCTGTGCAATTTGGCCAACAGCCAGTGGATCGGCTGGGCGAGGATGGTGAAGATGCCGTAGTCCAGGGTCAGGCCCAGACCCGGCGCCTGGGTGGCGAGCTGCTCAGGCAGTTTCGGCCCGATCCACAGTTTCGCTTCGCTGCTGGTCTGGGTGCCCGGCGCCACGGTGAACTCTGGGCCTGTGGCGGTGATGCCGAACTGGTTGCCGGCGCTGGCCAGCGCGAAGTTGGCTTTCTGGTCCGCCTGCGGGATCCAGCCGGTGAAAAAGTAGTGCTCCAACAGCGCGATCCAGCCGCCGTCGGTGGTGATGTTGAGCGGGCCGTCATCGACAAAATTGTCGTACGCGCGCTTCTCGTACTTCTCGGCGGGCGTGTACCAGACCGCGCCGTTGAAGCTGAAGGATTCGGGATTGGTCATGCCGCGTTTGATCACGTGCGGCACGCGCGACAGATAACGATAGATGTGACCGGTCCACGGTTTGGTGCCTCGGTTAACCACCTCGTCGCGGACCTTCAGTGCGTATTCGCCTCGCGTGAGCGTATAGGTGCGACGGATGCTGACGCCTTCGGCGCCGGTCCACACAAAACTTGCGCTGACCGCGTTGGCGCCATCGGCGAGTTTGAGATCGGTCGCGGACTGCTCGGCAGCAAATCCGGCCTGATGCGTCGGCGCGCCCTGTGCGCTGGTCCAGCCGCTTTGGGCGATATAGAACTTTTCGGCGCTGTCGTCGAACAGGCGCACCAGCGGTGCGTCGGGGCTGCGGCTCACGCGATATTGCAAGAGTTCGGCGCGACGCACGTTGCCACCGTCGAGACTCAACTGCAGCACGTCATTACTGAGCGTCACCCGCGGGGCGGCGACCAGTACGGCGCCGACTTGGGCCACGGACGGCTGAGCGGTTGCGGTGGGTATGTTGTTCGCCGCCGGCACCGCACTGGGAACCGCAGCGGCCATCGCACCGGGCACGGTCGGCGCGGGCAGGCCATCGGGCTGTGTGGTGGGCGCCGCAGCCTGCGCAAGTTCCGTCACGGTGGGCGGGGCGTTGCGTTCCTTGTTCCAGTTCATCCACAGGATGGTCGCCACCATCAGCCAGGCGAAAATCAAAACAGTGCGCAGTTGGTTCATGGGGCGGACGGACTCGACGCGCCGCTGGGAGCCGGCGCTTGTGCGGGAGAGGGAGAAGCGGGCGGCATTGTGCCGCTCGCGAGGGATGGGGGCAACGCCGCACGGCGCAAGGCCTGTCGGAGTGCTTGTTCGAACGCGGCGATGAGTTCAGGCCCGGACGCGCGCGCCGCGGGCGGGCGGGCAACAACCACATACGCACCGGCTGCAAGCCCGGCGCGGTGGCGGCGGAAGTGATCGCGCAATACGCGTTTGATTCGATTGCGGATCACGGCCCGGGTATCGACCTTGCGCGAAACCGCAAAACCGATCCGCGCAGCGCGGTCGTCAACCAAATAGTGCACCGCGAGGATCGGGGTGGCGGCGCGATGGCCGCGCTTGAAGATGGCATCAAATTCCGGACGCGTGCGCACCCGCGCACTGCGCGGGTAGCGGGCGTTGCATTCAGGTACAGAGCCTTCGCTGGTCATGAACGCTGTACGTTCATGACGCGAGCATCATGCCTGGGAGCTTGTTTCAGCGACGACGGGCGCATCGGGCCAGTCGCAGTGCCGAAGCAATCAGGCAGTGAGGCGCGTACGGCCTTTGGCGCGGCGACGAGCAAGAATCTTGCGGCCATCGGCGGTTTTCATGCGGGCACGGAAACCGTGATCGCGCTTACGCTTGAGATTGCTGGGCTGGTAGGTGCGCTTGGTAGCCATGATTCGGGCTCGATCGTACGTGCTGTGCTGTGGCGCGGAGACGATGGAACTACGCCGAAGCGCAACACCGGGACCGCAAGAGCCGCGAAGTATGCCGGCCCGGCGCGGGTGCGGTCAAATCCGCGCTGGGTGATCCCCTGAAGAGGATCCTTCGCCACTGTACGGTTTCGGGTACGCGCGGGGACGGTGCGGTGGTAGTCTGCCCGACTGCCCGTGATCTCGCGCCACGCCGCTCAGCCTCGTTTGGGCCGCCCGTTGCGCAGTTCGATCTGTCCCCGCTTTTTATAGAAGTGTCTTCAAGAATCCTGATGGATGCCTGGCCCCGCTGTCTCGAACATCTCGAAGCCGAACTGCCGGTGGAGGAGGTCCAGACCTGGCTGAAGCCGCTGCAGGCCCGCCTGCACGACGACGGCGTGGTGCTGTACGCGCCGAATGCGTTCGTACGCGATACCGTGCAGGCTAAATATTTGAGCCGGATCAGCCAGCTGTTGGGCCATTACGCCGGCAACGCGACCGTGTCGCTGGAAATCGGCTCGGTGGCGCGCCCGACAACCGTCGTGCCCAGCCCGACTCAGGTGCTGGCCTCACGCGCGTCGGTGGTTGAATTCGCCGGCAACCTCGACAATCACTACACCTTTGACAACTTCGTCGAGGGCCGCAGCAATCAACTGGGCCGCGCGGCGGCTTGGCAGGCAGCGCAGAAACCCGGCGACCGGGCGCACAATCCGCTGCTGCTGTACGGCGGCACCGGACTGGGTAAAACGCATCTGATGTTCGCCGCCGGCAACGAAATGCGGCGACAGAATCCGGGCATGCGAGTGATGTATCTGCGCAGCGAGCAGTTTTTCAGCGCGATGATGAAATCCCTGCAGGACAAGGCGATGGACGCCTTCAAGCGGCAGTTCCAGCAGGTCGATGCACTGCTGATCGACGATATTCAATTCTTCGCCGGCAAAGACCGCACCCAGGAAGAGTTCTTCCACACCTTCAATGCGCTGTTCGACGGTCGGCAGCAGATCATCCTGACCTGCGACCGCTATCCGCGCGAAGTGGAGGGTCTGGAGCCGCGGCTGAAATCCCGCCTCGCCTGGGGCCTGTCGGTGGCGATCGAGCCGCCCGATTTCGAAACTCGCGCGCAGATCGTGCTGTCGAAGGCACGCGAGCGCGGGGTGGCGATCCCCGAGGATGTGGCGTTTCTCATCGCCAAGAAAATGCGCAGCAACGTCCGCGATCTGGAGGGCGCACTGAATACGCTGGCGGCGCGGGCCAACTTCACCGGCCGCGCAATCACCCCGGAGTTCGCCCAGGAAACCCTGCGCGACCTGCTGCGGGCACAGCAGCAGGCCATCAGCATCGCCAACATCCAGAAGGCCGTGGCAGACTACTATGGTCTGCAAATCAAGGATCTGTTGTCCAAGCGCCGAACCCGCTCGCTGGCGCGTCCGCGGCAGGTGGCGATGGCCTTGGCCAAGGAGCTCACCGAACACAGCCTGCCCGAAATCGGCGATGCGTTTGCGGGACGGGACCACACGACGGTTCTGCATGCTTGTCGCCAAATCAAGCTACTGATCGAAAGCGATGGCAAACTGCACGAGGACTGGGACAAGTTGATCCGCAAGCTTAGTGAGTAAGCCACCGTGAGTGATACATCGCCAAACCGTCACCACAGCACCGTCTCAAACCCTGAGAATAAAAAGAAGACAAACTGTGGATAAGTGTTATCAGGCAACACGCCCCGAAAGTTATACACAGGTCGTCCCCACCTGGACAGGCAGGTTGTACAGACTTTGGCTAAGACAGAAAAACGATTAAAATCAAAATCTTGCACGCGTTACCCACGGTTTTCGGAAACACCATCACCACCAGCTTTTAAGATTTACATCTTTCTTCTAAAGCCTTGGTTCTCGGACACTCGGCCTGTACATCGTCTTTTTTGGGGAATCGAATCAATGCGTTTCAGTCTGCAACGCGAAGTGCTTTTGAAGCCGCTGGCGCAAGTGGTCAACGTCGTCGAACGACGGCAAACCCTTCCGGTGCTGGCCAATCTGCTGGCCCGTGTCGAAGGCGACCTGCTGTCGCTGACCGGCACCGATCTGGAAGTGGAAATGGTTGCCCGCACCCGGGTCGAGGATGCGGAAGCCGGAGAAACCACGATCCCGGCGCGCAAGCTGTTCGAGATCGTGCGTGCGCTGCCGGACGGCAGCAGGGTCACCATCACCCAGACCGGCGACAAGGTGACGGTCTCCGCCGGGCGCAGCCGTTTCACGCTGGCCAGTTTGCCGGCCAATGATTTCCCGGCGCTGGATGAAGTCGACGCCACCGAGCGTGTGCGCGTCGGCGAGGCCAGCCTGAAAGAATTGATCGAGCGCACCGCCTTTGCGATGGCCCAGCAGGATGTGCGCTATTACCTCAACGGCCTGCTGTTCGACCTGCGCGACAAGGCCCTGCGCTGCGTGGCTACCGACGGTCACCGGCTTGCGCTGTGCGAAGCTCCGCTGGAAGACACCGTGCAGACCAAGCGTCAGATCATTGTCCCGCGCAAGGGCGTGTTGGAGCTGCAGCGGCTGCTGGAAGGTGGCGACCGAGAGCTGGAGCTGGAAATGGGCCGCAGCCATATCCGGGTGAAGCGCGACGACGTGACCTTCACCAGCAAACTCATCGACGGCCGCTTCCCCGATTACGAAGCGGTCATTCCGATCGGCGCCGACCGCGAAGTAAAGGTCGACCGTGAAGCCTTCCGCGCCTCGCTGCAGCGCGCCGCGATCCTGTCGAACGAGAAATATCGCGGCGTGCGTATCGAAGTGTCGCCCGGTCAGCTCAAGATCAATGCGCACAACCCCGAGCAGGAAGAAGCGCAGGAAGAGATCGAGGCCGATACCCGGGTTGATAGCCTTGTGATCGGTTTCAACGTCAATTACCTGTTGGATGCCCTGTCTGCCCTGCGCGATGAGCATGTGGTGGTCCAATTGCGCGATTCGAACTCCTCGGCACTGGTGCGCGAGGCGAGTAGTGAAAAATGCCGACATGTCGTGATGCCGCTTCGTCTCTGATGGTCCAGCATCGGTTCCACGTGGAACACTGGTTCTCCAATCAGCTTCGCCCGGGCACTCCCGGGCGAAGTCGTTTCTGTCGTTCCAATATCAGCCAACGGGCCCAGACATGCATCTGACCCGACTGCAGGTGACCGCAGTACGTCGGTTGACCGATATCGCCATGCGCCCCGCCCCGGGCATCAATGTAATTACCGGAGACAACGGTGCCGGCAAGACCAGCCTGCTCGAAGGCCTGCATCTGTTGGCTTACGGGCGCAGTTTTCGTGGCCGGGTTCGCGACGGCCTGATCAAAACCGGCGCCGATGCCGTAGAGGTCTTTGCCGAGTGGCATGAAGATGTCAGCGGACGGACGCGCCGCGCAGGTTTGCGCCATTCTGGTCATCGCTGGGAAGGCCGGCTGGATGGCGAATCCGTGGCACAGCTTGGTGAGCTTTGCGCAGCGCTTGCAGTCATCACCTTTGAACCTGGAAGCCACGCGTTGGTCACCGGCGGCGGCGAACCGAGGCGACGCCTGGTTGATTGGGGATTGTTCCACGTGGAACAAGCGAATCCGGCCGACGGCACCCAAGGCGGCTTTTTGACCCTGTGGCGCCGTTACGCCCGCGCATTGAAGCAACGCAATGCCTTGCTCAAGGCCAGAGTGCGGGACAACCAACTGGAAGCCTGGGACCACGAGCTGGCGGAAACAGGCGAACCGCTGACCCGGCGTCGTCAGGCCTATCTCGATGCGCTGGAACCGATGCTGCAGGCGATGACGACAGAGCTCGCGCCGTCCCTGGGCCTGCCGCGGCTGGTGTTCCAGCCCGGATGGTCGCGCGGCAACCTCTCGCTGGCCGATGCGCTGCTGGTCGCGCGTGATCGCGATCTGGCCAATGGCTTCACCTCAGTCGGCCCGCACCGCGCCGACTGGCGCATCGACTATGCCGCCCTGCCCGGACGGGAAACCCTGTCGCGCGGCCAGGCGAAGCTGAGCGCGCTGGCGATCCTGCTCGCCCAGGCCGAGCACCATGCGTCCGCGTGCGGTGAATGGCCGGTGATTGCCTTGGACGATCTGGCTTCCGAGCTGGACCGCAACCATCAGCGTCGGGTGCTGGATCGTCTGCTGGGGTCGGGAGCGCAGGTCTTTATCACCGGCACGGAGGCGCCAACAGGGCTGTCGGAGGTGTCTCCCGGATGCACCATGTTCCACGTGGAACATGGCGAGCTGCGTCGAGGGTAATTCCTGTGGACACGCCGGCGTGCCAGCTTGGGTGGTCGGGCTTGATGCTTATGAGCAACCGTTATCATCCGTAAACGACTGATATGTATTTGAATGCCTAGATTACTGAGCTACTTATGACCGATGGCCAATCCAGCGGTTGGCTTGGCATCGGTAGGCGGGAAGGGGTAGGCTGCCCGCTGGGCTTATAGGATGCCTGTATGTTTCGTGATGTCTGGTCGTTTTCCGCGCGCAGGCGCCGCAGCGTTTTCGCGGTCGCCATGACTGTGATTGTGCAGATGATTTCAGGGTGCCACCCCGCTATGACCTCCTCGGCTGCTCAAACCCCTGCCGCCGCAATCTCTGCGGATCGCCCGCATACGGGAACCGTCGCCGATTGGCCGCTGTTCTTTAAGCGCCATCTGTTCGGCGCGGTGTGTTTCGATACGCGTGGCTGCGCGGTGATCTATGACGGCCAAGATCACGGCACTACCGCGGAGACGCCATCGGCTGACAGCATTCCGCCGGACCGCTACAAGGCACTGATGGTGGCCCGCTACGGCGATCTGGCCAACTTTCCGGGCCCGGCCAAGCTGCGCTGGCGCGCAAAAGATGGCAGTGAACATACCGCCGAGATCGACTTTGCCGAAATTTTCAGCGACAGCTTGATCCGCCATAACGTCCCACGCGAGGACGTTTCCGAAGGCGTCAGCATGGGTTTCACCCATGTGCTGTTGGAAGTGAATGACCGTACGGTCAACGTCTATACCCGCACCATGATTCCGACCAAGCGCGAGCAGATCCCGGGAAACAAATACAGTTTCTTTCGCGATGAGCTGATCAAGGTCTACAGCCACAGTGATTGAAGCGGCGCATATCCAACCTGTCATTGAAGCAAACGCAGCGATTGACCCGGAGCTTTGAAATGAGCGATGACCAACTCGATGGCGGGGCCTCCGCAACGTCAATCCGAGGCAGCGCATACACAAGCGGCCGTCCACGTCAGGCAGATGGCGTAGACGTCGTACCCGCAACCTCCGCGGACCTGCAGCGCTATACCGACGCCGCGGCGCAGCTCGGACAGATGCAGGTGCCTGTACTCGTTAGCAGTGATCGGCCCAATGAGCGGCTGTTCGTTGCCGTGCTCGATGGAACCGGCAACGACCGCAACAATCCGGACATGGGTCCGCAGACGGGCGTGGCGCAGATTTTTCAGCAGATCCGCGCGCAGGAAACCAGCGGAGAGGTCAGCAACGTGGCCGCTGGCTATTTGCGCGGGCCGGGAACTCAGAGTGGTTGGTTGGGAAGCAAGGTTGACGGCGCACAGGGTCATACCTTTGAAGAACGCACCGAAACCATGTATCGGCAATTCATTGAACAATCGGGGCGTTGGTTGGCCGAAAACCCCGATGCCGACATCCGTGTGGCCGCTATTGGTTTCAGCCGCGGCGCCGAACAGGCCGCCTTTTTTACCCGGCTGGTACATGAGCGCGGAATCCAGGACCCGACAGGTGCGGTGTACACCACGAACAACGAGGGTCTGGTGACAGGTGTCAATTACACCAAACCACCGTTGGTGGAACCAGGGCAGGTCATGCAGGCGGCTGTGCTGCAGGATCCGGTTGCCACCGGCGACCCACGCAACTACGACCGGCGCTTGCCGCCTTCGGTGGTTTCGGCACTGCAGATCACCGCACGCGACGAAACCCGCGACCAATTCGTTGGTACGCCGCACCTGCCAGGTGGGATGAGTGACGGCAATCGCTCACTGAATCTCACCGTGCCGGGTGCGCACAGCAATATCGGCGACGGCTACACGGCGAATGGTTTGGGGGTCAGAAACACCAATATGACCACGCAGTACCTCAATGGACTGGTCGATAACGGCCAGCCCCTGCTGCAGATGCGCCCCGAGCCTCAGGACCAGAACCGCAACGTCATCCACGACTCCGAAGGGCATCTTCCTTGGGTGTATACCCGCCGCGGCTTTGATCGCGACGGCGTCCGCGACGAAAATACCCAACTGGGGCCAACCACGTACGTGACCGGCCCACGAGGTGGTCAGTTTCCGGCCCCTGTTCCCGACGAACACCGCGTCAGGGAACCGATGGACCAAGGGCTCTCCGGCCAGCTTGGCTACCGGGCTTTGCCGATGGCGCCTGTTCCCGAGCTTCCGGGGCGTCGAGCCGATGCAGGCGAACTTGTGCCCACCAACACCGCAGCGCTGTTCGATCAATTGGCCAACCGTGCGCTGGCAAGAGATGCGGCGGGCATGTGTGCCGTAGGCGACCAGTACATCAACTTGGCGCCTCAGCAGAACTGGCTGCAGGAAGGCCGGGTGTTCAATCTGGAGCAGGCATCGCAGCGTGATCGGGAGCAGACCGCGGTGCAGATTGCGCAGCCGCAGACACCGCCGTCGCAGATACCGCCGCCAGGGATTGAAGAGTCGCAGCCCCAGCGGGCGATGGGCCGATGAGCAGAACACGGTCGTTACGGATGGACGCAGGTAACCCCACTCGATGAGCGAACCTTACCCGCAGCCGCACACGCAGCCGCCCGTCAATCAATCCGCGCTGCAGGATCTGGCGCTCAAACTGTCTGCGGTCGCCGACATGCTCGACCAGCGCAGCCAGCTGGCGATGCAGGCGGCTGCACAGGGCGGGCAACAGCTGCAGTACGTGGCCCAAGGCTTCAGTCAACAGGGACAGCAGATGGCCGACTCGGTCGTGGCTGCTATCAGCGCCAACGCCAGGCAGTCGATTGAACAAGGCACTGCCGAGTCTCTCGAACTGCTGAAAAAACAGCTGCGTCAAGCCAGCGAAAGTGCGGCACAAAGCGCCAAACTCATCAACGACCAGGCCGAATCCTTGCAAAAGGCCCAGAAACAGATCCTCTGGAAAGCCAGCCTTGCCCTGCTGGTGGGCAGCCTGCTCGCCGCTGGCGGCACCGCGTTCATCGCCTGGCGTAGCTTGCAGCAGTTCAAGCGCGCCGATTTCGCCGAAGACGTTCTCGAAGCCACCCGCAGCGGTGCGATCACCCGCTGCGGAGACGCGCTGTGCGCCCGTGTGGGCGAGAAGCCCAACAAGTTCGGCCCGAAGGGCGAATACGTGCTGCTCGAGCAGTAACGGGCGCCACAGGCGGCCTGGCGGCCGGCGACAACCTTGCGCATGGCTGGCATGCCGCCATCCGTTCAGATGCGTTCTGCGAGGCGCCGGGGTTGCGCGCTATAATCCGGCCTCAAATCCAATATCTAATGTGTCGTGCGCCCCGGCGCGCGGCCGTCTGCCATGCACCAGCCGTTCCAGCAGCCGACAGAAGCGAATGACCGACGATATCCAGCAACCCAGCGCCAACAATACCTACGACTCCAGCAAGATCACCGTGCTGCGCGGCCTCGAAGCCGTCCGCAAGCGGCCGGGCATGTACATCGGCGATGTGCATGACGGCACCGGCCTGCACCACATGGTGTTCGAAGTGGTCGACAACGCGATCGACGAAGCGCTGGCCGGCCATGCCGACGATGTGTTCGTCATAATTCACGAAGACGGCTCGGTCTCGGTCTCGGACAACGGCCGCGGCATCCCGGTCGATATCCACAAGGAAGAGGGCGTGTCGGCTGCGGAAGTGATCATGACCGTGCTGCATGCTGGCGGTAAGTTCGACGACAACAGCTACAAAGTGTCGGGCGGCCTGCACGGTGTCGGCGTATCGGTGGTGAATGCGCTGTCCGAACATCTTTGGCTCAACGTCTGGCGCGACGGTTTTCATTATCTGCAGGAATACGCGCTGGGCGAGCCGCTGTTTCCTTTGAAGCAAATGGAAGCCTCCACCAAACGCGGCACGCTGCTGCGCTTCAAGCCGGCCGTCGAAATCTTCACTGATGTGGAGTTCCATTACGACATTCTGGCCAAGCGGCTGCGCGAACTGTCGTTCCTCAATTCCGGCGTCAAGATCACGCTCACCGACGAGCGCCTCAACGAACATGGCGACGCGCGTCAAGACGTGTTTCAGTACGAAGGCGGCATCCGTTCGTTCGTCGAACATCTGGCGCAGCTGAAGACACCGCTGCACGCGAACGTGATCTCGGTCAGCGGCGAAATGAACGGCATCGTGGTCGACGTGGCCCTGCAGTGGACCGACGCGTATCAGGAAACGATGTTCTGCTTCACCAACAATATTCCGCAGAAAGACGGCGGTACTCACTTGATCGGGTTTCGCGCCGCGTTGACCCGCACACTGACCAATTACATCGAGCAGAACGGCATCGCCAAGCAGGCCAAAGTCACGCTCACCGGCGACGACATGCGCGAAGGTTTGATCGCGGTGCTGTCGGTGAAAGTGCCGGATCCCAGCTTCTCCAGCCAGACCAAGGAAAAACTGGTCAGCTCCGAAGTCAGGCCAGTGGTCGAAACCACGTTTGGCACAAGACTGCAGGAATTCCTGCAGGAACACCCCAACGAAGCCCGCGCGATCACCGGCAAAATCGTTGATGCCGCCCGCGCCCGCGAGGCTGCGCGCAAGGCTCGCGACCTCACCCGTCGCAAGGGTGCGCTGGATATTGCGGGCCTGCCCGGCAAGCTTGCCGATTGCCAGGAAAAAGATCCGGCACTGTCCGAACTGTTCATCGTCGAGGGCGACTCTGCGGGCGGTTCCGCGAAGCAGGGCCGCAATCGCAAGAATCAGGCGGTGTTGCCGCTGCGCGGAAAAATTCTCAACGTTGAACGCGCGCGCTTCGACCGCATGCTCGCAAGCGCAGAGGTCGGCACGCTGATCACCGCGCTGGGCACCGGCATCGGCAGGGACGAATACAACCCCGACAAGCTGCGCTACCACCGCATCATCATCATGACCGACGCCGACGTCGACGGCTCGCATATCCGCACGCTGCTGCTGACGTTTTTCTACCGGCAGATGCCGGAGCTGATTGAGCGCGGATACATCTATATCGGTCTGCCGCCGCTGTACAAGATCAAACAGGGCAAAAACGAGCTGTATCTGAAAGACGACGCGGCGCTGGACGCGTATCTCGCCAACAATGCGGTCGAAAACGCTTCTCTGGTGCCAGCCGAAGGCGAGCTGGCGATCGAGGGCGCGAATCTCGAAAAGCTGCTGCTGGTCTACGCAGGCGCACGCGACGCGATCGCGCGCAACGCGTATCGCTACGATCCGGTGGTACTCGAAGCGCTGATCGATTTCACCGCGCTTGACGCCGCCGCGCTCGCGCGCAATACCGATGAGCGTTCTGAACTGGACGCGCTGGAAGCGCGGCTCAATCGCACCGGTCTGGGGCGTCCGCGTTACCGCGTGGTCGCGCAGGCTGCGAACGATTCCCAGCCGGGCGCGCTGATCGTGACCCGCATGCATATGGGCGAATCGCAGGTCCAGGTGTTGCCGCTGTCCAGCTTCGAGCACGGCGAACTGCGTCCGCTGCGCGATGCTGCCGCCATGCTCCACGGACTGCTGCGCGAAGGCGCGAAGATCGTGCGCGGTAATCGCGAGGAATCCGTCGCCAGCTTCGCGCAGGCGCATGCGTGGCTACTGGAAGAAGCGAAGAAAGGCCGCCAGATCCAGCGCTTCAAGGGTCTCGGTGAAATGAACCCCGAACAGCTCTGGGAAACCACCGTCAACCCGGATTCGCGCCGGCTGCTGCAGGTGCGGATCGAAGATGCCGTCGCCGCTGACCAGGTGTTCAGCACGCTGATGGGCGACGTGGTGGAACCGCGCCGCATCTTCATCGAAGACAACGCGCTGAAGGTGGCGAATCTCGACGTTTGAGGTGCAGCGGTCGCGGGTTCAAGCGCGCCAGGCGGCAGGTTGCCGCCGGGTTCTGGCTGATACCGTCTATGCCTGTCCTGTGTGGCACGGCCGCTTCTCAGCGGCAGACGCTTCTCAGCGGCGGACCCTGATGATGGCGGCTTTTGAACAGTCGGGCCTGAAACGATCATCGGGGTACCTGAGATGGCAATCCGGTCGGGCCTGTTTCGATCAAAACACCAAATTGACGAAATCTTAATCCCCGCCGGATTACAACATGCACCCGCCGACCGGAGCCGCCGCGATGACACACTCGACATTGACGCCGTCCGCGCTGGCAACGGCACTGGGTCTGGTGTGCACCGTGCTGCTCACCGCATGCGCCACGACCACCTCCTCCACCGGCCGCAAGCAGTACGTCGGCGCGGTGTCGCAGGAACAGCTCAATCAGCTGGGCACGCAGGCTTTCGATGAGGTCAAAGGCCAGAAGCCGCGCACCCAGGACGGCAAACAGTCGGCCTATGTGCGCTGCGTGGTCGACACCATCGTGCGTGAGCTGCCGCAGCAGTGGCAGCAGGGTGGCTGGGAAGAAGCCGTGTTCGTCGATCAGAGCCCCAACGCCTTCGCGCTGCCCGGCGGCAAGGTCGGCATCTACACCGGCATTTTCGACGTCGCCCGCAACCAGGACCAGCTTGCGGCCGTGATCGGTCACGAGATCGGCCATGTGATCGAGCGCCATCACGACGAACGCGTGACCCGCCAGATGGGCGCGGCCGGCGCCGTGCAGCTGTTGGGTGCGCTTGCAGGCTCCCGATACGGTCAGAGCGGCTCCGACATCGCCACGCAGAGCGGCAGCATCCTCGCCCAGGGCGGGTTTCTGCTGCCCGGCACGCGCGAGCAGGAGACCGAAGCCGATGTCGTCGGCCAGCGCTTGATGGCCCAGGCCGGATTCGATCCGCGCCAAGCGGTCGACCTGTGGCAAAACATGCTGACTGCCAGCGGCGGCAGCCGGTCGCCGGAATGGCTGTCCACCCACCCCGACCCGAAATCGCGCATCGGTGAGCTGCGCAAACGCGCTGACGCGCTGATGCCCGTCTACGAACAGTCCCGCGCCGCCGGCCGTAAACCGAAATGTGGTTGAACCGGTCCGCCTGCGCCACCCGTCGCGTGTCTGCATCGATGATGGTTGCCGTCGTCGTCGTGCCCCCTGACACCTTTTCCGATATCGTCGTTTCCAACGTCACTCAGACCCGAGAACAACCATGACCGCTTCCGTCTTTCGCACCCTTCCCAAAAATGTCCTCAACACCGCCATCGCGCTGGCGATCGGCTGTGCGTTCGCAGGTGGCGCGCTCGCGCAGGACAGCGAACTGAGCGACGAATACAAAGACAAGCCTAAGGCGACCACGGCGACGGGAAGCGCTGCGGCTGCCAGCGAGCGCGCGCGCGAGCGCAAAGCCGAAGCCGCCAACAAGGCGAATACTCAGCCGTCGCAGTATCCGATGGCCACGCGCACCGAGCCGGCGAAAAAAGTGTCTGGCAAAGAAGGCAAGACGGCCAATGAAGTGCAGGCCGACTTCGACGCGAAAAAATACGCCGACGTATTTGCCAAAGTGGATGCCTTCGCCGCCAGCGGCAGCACCAATGCTTATCTGCTCAGCTACCTGTACCAGATCGCCGCCAGCGCCGCGGCAGACAGCGGCGACGAAGCCAAAGCGGTCAGTTATTACGGTAAATCCATCGATGCGAATGGTCTGGACAACAACGGCCATTACCACGTGATGTACAACCTCGCGATCACCTTGGGTCGCGTTGATCGCGACGCCGAAGCGCTGACCATGCTGGACCGCTTCTTGACCGAAACCAAGACCGACAAGATCGAACCGATTTCGGTTAAAGCCTATCTGCTCAGCAAACTGGATCGTCCGGCCGAAGGCGCGGCGCTGTACGAGAAGATTCTGGCCAGCAAACCCGGTGATCGTGCTGTGCTCATGAATGCAGTCGCGCTGTATCAGCAGGCCGATAATTTCGATAAGGCCAATGCGCTGCTCGAAAATGCGCGTCAGCAAGGGCTGTTGGTGGATAGCCAGGAATATCGCACGCTCTTCGTTGGCTACGTCAACGCCAACAAGTACAAAGAAGCCCAGACGGTTCTGGAGGAAGGCGTGACCAAGGGTGCGATCAAACCTTCGCAGACCCTGGCCAACGACTATGCAATTCTGGCGCAGAGCTATTACGCCGATGACAAAATTCCGCAGGCCATCGATTTCTATTCGCGTGCGGCGAAAGTCGCCACCGACGGCGAAGTGTCGCTGAATCTCGCCAAGGTGCTGCGCAATGAAGACCGCATCGGCGAAGCCAAAGTCGCGGCGCGCGAAGCATTGGCCAAGGGCGTGAAAAAGCCAAAGGAAGCCAACGACATCATCGCCCTGCCTGGCGGCAAGTGATGCGGGCCCACCGCACCCGAACAGACGGGTGTTGGTAAGTCCTCCCGCGATTGGTATAAGCTTACAGATTCCCGCTACCTGCTCTTCACGAAGGGCCAGTTTGCGGTTCGACCATTCCGGGGTATGGTGGTTTGGGGTCGGGTTCATCTTCACGGATAGATCGCGAACGCGACACCAAGCCAGTACCACGAATCCGCTAAACCGAGCCTGCTGCGCATGACCCAACAGTTGCCGAATCACGACAAGCGCGACCGCGAAGAATCCGGCCTGAACTGGTCGAGAATCACCGCTATCAGCTTCGCCATTGCGCTGCATATTGCGGCGCTCATGCTGTTGCTGGTTCCGGTGACTCCGCCGGGTGCCGAGCAGGAAGAAGAAGAGAACACCAGCGTCGTCATCATCGAGCCGCCACCGCCGCCGCCGCCGCCACCGCCGCCACCGCTGGAGCCGCCGAAGGAAATCAAACTCACCCCGCAGGAAACACCGCGGCCGGTGATTGAACCGCCGCCGGAAGATCCGCCGCCGGTGACCTTCGATGAGCCCTCGCCGGTCGATACCCCGGCACCGCCGCCTGCACCGCCTGCGCCACCGGCACCGCCTGCGCCCAGCGGCCCGCCGCGCAACAGCAACGACCTTCGCGGCAGCATTTGCTCCAAGCCGCCGGATGGTCAGCTCTCCGCCGCCATTTCGCGCGCAGGCCGCGGCGCCAAGATGCGTATCAAGATCAATTACGAAGCGGACGGTCGCGTGACCGACGCCTCCATTGAAGTCGGCAGCCGCGACCGCGATCTTGATCGTGCTGCGCTGACGTGGGCCAAAAAAGTGAAACTCTGTCCGGGCGCTGCGGGTGTCGGCATTCTGCCGCTCGACCTTACGCTCCCAGACTGACACCCTGTTAACACCCTAGCTATACGATTCGCTTGAGATCCGATCCAACCGCGTTGCCTAACCGTTGCACCCACCGTTGAATCGTTCGTCCTTCCACACACAAGAAAGGTAAGCGTCATGCTGCAGGAAACCACCACCGCCGCAACCGGGGGCAATGCCGCCGCTCTGAGCAAGATGGGCGTTGACCATCTGCTGCAGGAAATGCTCGGCAATCCGGGCGACTACCCTGTTCAGATCGCGGTCGCGTTGACCCTCATCATTATGTCCGCGATGTCTTGGTACTGGATCGTGGTCAACTTCATCAAGAACACGAATCTGCGCCGTCGCGGCGACACGGTGACCGGCACATTCTGGGAAACCCCGAACGCGCAGGACTCGATCCGCTTCATGGAAGAGCAGCCCAAGAGCGAGCCGTTCTCCAAGATCGCGCTCGACGCCGCACAGGCCGCCGCCCACCACCAGCGCCACGAAGGTTCGCGCCTGGTCGAGTCCCTGAATCGCTCCGAGTTCGTCGACCGCGCCCTGCGTCAGGCCGTCACCCGCGAATCGATGGGTCTGGAAAGCGGCTTGACCGTGCTCGCCACCGTCGGTTCGACCGCGCCGTTCGTCGGTCTGCTCGGCACCGTGTGGGGCATCTACGGCGCGCTGATCAAGATCGGTGCGACCGGCCAGGCCTCGATCGACGCCGTTGCCGGCCCGGTCGGTGAAGCGCTGATCATGACCGCCGTCGGTCTGTTCGTCGCCATCCCGGCCGTGCTTGCGTACAACTTCTTCGTGCGCAGCAACCGCATCACCAACAGCAAGTTCGACACCTTCGCGCACGACCTGCACGACTTCTTCGCCACCGGCGCCCGCGTCGGCGAAGTCGCCGGCAAGCGTTGATCCACGCGACCATCGCACCCTCGACGGAGTACAGCCATGTCCTTCAGTTCCGGTAACGACAGCGGCGGCCCGATGTCCGAAATCAACGTCACGCCCCTCGTGGACGTGATGCTGGTGCTGCTGATCATTTTCATGATCACGGCACCGCTGATGTCGCACAAAACGAAGGTCGAGCTTCCTCAGGCGGATCTTACCAAGAGGCCGGATAGCGTTCCGCCGGCGCCTCCGATCACGGTCGCGGTTACCGACACAGGCAAATTTTTTCTCAACGACGAGCCGATGACGCGCGAACTGTTGGAAAGTCGGCTGTCGGTCGAGGCGCAGAGAGTTCCGCAGCCCGCCGTCAACATCCGCGGCGACAAGACCACCAAGTACCGTTACGTCAACGACGTGGTCAACATCGCCCAGGCCCAGGGCATGCGCAAGGTTGGCTTTGTCGCCACCCGCGAACGCAACTGACGCCCACAGACAGAGAACAGACGCATGGCATTCGCATCCAGCTCCGGTTCGGGACCAATGGCCGATATCAACGTCACACCCCTTGTGGACGTGATGCTGGTATTGCTGATCATCTTCATGGTGACCGCGCCGATCCTGTCATACCCGATCGACATTGACCTGCCGCAGAAGACCAATAATCCGCCGGAAAACCCGAAGGAACCGCCGGAGCCGATCAAGCTCCGTATCGACGCTGCGGGGACGGTCTACTGGAACGACAGCCCGACTCCGGTGACTTCGCTGTATAGCCGGATGTCCGCGGCGATCGAGCAGGATCCGACCAATCAGCCGACGCTTGAAATCGACGTGAATCCTGATGCGAACTACGAAATTCTCGCCAAGGCTTTGGCTGCGGCCAAGAATGCCGATATGAAGAAGATTGGATTCGTGAAGAAGTAAATCGCAGCACCGGCCGGCGGCGGACCTGCAGCCCGTCACCGCGCCCGTAATGACTTGTTCTGATTTCAACGCCGCCCCTCCGGGCGGCGTTTTTTATGGAGCCGCCTACTTCACCGGGCGGGGGCTTGCCGGCTCGGTGGGGACGCGAGTAACGTGGAACCTGCACCCACCCAGAGGAGCAATGTCATGGCTTTCGCACAAGCAGAATTCCGGCAGGACGCCATATCGGAAATGAATGTCACCCCGCTGGTTGACGTGATGCTGGTGATGCTGGTGATCTTCATGATTACCGCGCCGATGTTGACCCGCGATATTCCGCTCAATCTGGGGACGGCACCGCCCGTCACGAGGAGCATTCCGCAACCACCGATCGAACTGCGCATTGATGCCGCGGGTGATGTGTTTTTTGCCGGTCAACCCGTGCCGGCCTCGGCCTTGCCCTCGCTGTTCTCAGCCGAAATCGAACGTGACAATACACAGCTGCCGGCGCTGGAGATCAATGCTAACGGCGAAGTGGATTATCAGATTGTCGCCAAGGTGTTGGCCACCGCGCAGAACGCAGGGCTGACCCGTATCAGCTTCAAGTAATCACCCAGTAATCTCAACGCAGTAGTTGCGATATCAGGCCGACGCGGGCGGTGTGTTGCCGTCCGCATCGGTCGCGTTGATCAACGGCTCTCAATCGCCGCAAGATATCGTTTCACGGTCGCGGCCAGTCCCGCGTACAGCGCCTCGCCGATCAGTGCATGACCGATCGACACTTCCAGTACGCCCGGCACTTCACGCAAAAACAGTCCGAGGTTCGCTGCGCTCAAGTCGTGTCCCGCATTGATGCCTAAACCGAGCTTGGCGGCGATGCGTGCGGTGTTCGCGAAAGCCGGCAACTGTGTTTCGGGCGATCCAGCGTCGAAGGCCGCGGCATACGGGCCGGTGTAGAGTTCGATCCGATCAGCGCCGCTGGCCGCGGCCGCCGCAAGATCCGCGCCCGCATCCGCAAACAGACTCACCCGGCAGCCTAGGGCTTTGAGTCCTGCCACCTGCGTGCGCAAATCATCAAGGTCGCGGACGAAATCAAAGCCGTGGTCGGACGTGAGTTGGCCGTCGCCGTCGGGCACCAAGGTCGCCTGTGCGGGACGCGTGTCGGCACACAGCGCGTGGAAGCCCGGATAGCCCGCACGCGGCAGCGCGAACGGATTGCCTTCCAGATTGAACTCCACGCCGTATGCGCGGGTGAGCTCGGCCAGTGCATAGACATCATCGGCGCGGATATGCCGGGCATCGGGTCGTGGGTGCACGGTAATGCCATGCGCACCGGCGTCCAGACAGGCGCGTGCCGCGGTGACCACATCGGGGTCATGGCCGCCGCGCGAATTGCGCAGCACCGCGATCTTGTTGACGTTGACGCTGAGAACGGTCAAGGAAGGGATAACAAGCGTAACGATCAGTCGCCGCCGCCGCTGCTGCCGCCACCATCGCCGGCGGCACTCCCGCCGCCATCGAAGCTTGGGCCGGCACCTGAGCTGTCGGTCCAGATAGGTTTGCTGGTGGAATCTGCGGCGAATGCGCCCATCACGGGTACGAACAGCGTTGCATCGGAGCTGCCCGCAGTCTGCGCGCGCTTGGCTTCCGCCAGTTCACGCAGACGGCGAAGCTCCATCGGATCGATCAGCATGGTTTCGCTGCGGGCGCTGTTGCCGACGCGCTGCGCCAGTAGACCCATGATCGCGAAGACGCTTAGACCCAGGGAGGCCAGCACGCAAAGAATCACAATCGCCATCGAGGTGGCGTTCAACGCAACCATGAACAGGGCGACGGCGATGAAAAGAAGAAGCCAGGGCATGAGTCGCATCCTTAGCGGAGGATTGAGCCGGGGGGTGGGGCTTGCGAACCGGGGACGGGCGTCAGTCTACTCCGGAGCCCCATGACGGCAACAGGCCGCCGGCCGGGTGGGTCGTGCCGTTGGTCGCCGCCGCTGTGTTTCCGGCTTGAGCAGCGGCTACAGCAGCGGCGACATCAGCCGCGCCAGCGCCTCAGGCAGCCGGCTGCTGAACAAGGGCCGGTGGCGGTCGGTGCGCACGCGCGGGGCGCTGGAGAACTCGCCTTCGATCAGTTTCGCCATCTGTTCGCCCAGACCGCGGTCCTGGAACAGTACCGACACTTCGAAGTTCAGCCGGAAACTGCGGTGGTCGAAATTCGCGCTGCCGACGATCACCGACGCGTCGTCCACCAACAGCGCCTTGGTATGCAGCATCCGCGGCCCGTACTCGTAGATCTTCACACCGGCCGCCAACAGGTCGTCGTAATACGAACGTGCGGCCAACGTCACCAGCCGTGAGTCGCTCATCCGCGGCACCATCAGCCGCACGTCCAGGCCGCCCAATGCGGACGAGGTCAGCGCCATCATCGCCGCCTCGCCGGGCACGAAATAAGGCGTCACCAGCCACACGCGATGACGCGCGGAGTGAATCAACCCGACGTGCAGGCGATGGATCGCTTCCCACGACGAATCCGGCCCGGAGGTCAGCACCTGGGTCGAGATCTCGCCGGGCGACGCTTCGGGCATGGTGCGCGCGATATCGGAAATGAAATCGCGCCGCCCGGTGACGTACACCCAATCCTCGGCGAACACCAACTGTAGCGCGCGCACCGCATCGCCTTCGATCCGCAGATGCAGATCGCGATACGCGTCGCTGCGCAGACGTTCGTTTTCGTCATCGGTGATATTGATGCCGCCGGTGTACGCAATGCGGTTGTCGATCACCACGATCTTGCGATGGGTGCGCAGATTCAGCCACGGCCGCCACCAGAACCGCCAGAAATGACTCGGATGAAACCATGCCACTTCAGCGCCAGCATCCATCAGCGGCGCAAGAAACGCGCGCGAACATGCACCCGAGCCGATCGCATCCAACAACAGACGCACGCGCACGCCGCGTTTCGCACAGCCCACCATCGCATCGCGCACCAGCGTGCCGCTGCGGTCGGGCGTGAAGATGTAGTACTCCAGATGCACATGCTGCTGCGCACGGTCGATGTCTGCGATCAGCGCGTCGTACTTCGCCGCACCGTCCACCAATAGCCGCACATCGCGCGCGGTGCTGGGCGCGAGTCCGGTCGCACTTTTCGCGAGTGTCGCGAGTTCGCGCGCGTCGGGCGAATCTGCGGTGCTGCAAACATCACGACCCAGCGCATCGCCCTCCAACCGGCTGCGGGCGCGGCGCAGACGCTGCCGATGGATTTTCTGCGGCCCCAGCAGGTGATAGATCACAAACCCGATATACGGCAGCAGCGCCAGGCCCAGCAGCCAGCTCATCGTGGCGACCGGCTCGCGCTTCTGCAGCACGATCCAGCCGCCCAGCAGCACCAGATACGTCACCCAGCCGATCAGCAGCGCGATGCCGATCTTCGGCCCGATCACCGGAATCGTGTGCAGCCAGTCCCAGACCCAACCCCAAACATCGAACATGCCGAGAACTCCGTCGCAACGGTTGCGAATGGCGCAGGCTAGCCTAACCCGATGACACACAGCGGCAAAATTGACCAAGCCACTCACAACCTGCTGCGCAACGGGCCGCTGAAAGGCCGCGGTGCCGCTTCGTTCGTCCGCGGACGCTTCGAAAAAACCGCTGTCCAAGCCGAAGACGACGGCTGGGGTTCGGTGTACAGCAATGATGAAGACGATGGAGCAGTCACGCCGCCGAAGCTTCGCACCCAAGTGACCGAAGAACGCGCGCGCAGCATCGTCAGCCGCAATCAGTCGCCGGATATTCCATTCAGTCAATCGCTCAATCCGTATCGCGGCTGCGAACACGGCTGCGTGTATTGCTTCGCGCGGCCGTCGCACGCCTATCTCGACCTGTCCCCAGGCCTCGATTTCGAAACCAGGCTGTACGCGAAAACCAATGCAGCCGAAATGTTGCGCAGGGAATTCTCGCGCAAGGGCTACCGTTGCACGCCGATCTCGCTCGGCATCAACACCGACGCCTATCAGCCCATCGAACGCCGCTACCGCATCACCCGCCAGCTGCTGGAAGTGTTCGCCGAATGCCGTCACCCGGTGAGCTTGATCACCAAGAGCGCATTGATCCAGCGCGATATCGATCTGCTTGCACCGATGGCGCAGCAGGGCCTTGTCACCGTGTATTTTTCGATCACATCGCTCGACAATCAACTGTCATCGAAACTCGAACCCCGCGCCGCTGCGCCGCACACTCGTTTGAAAACCGTCGCGGCGCTGCACGAAGCCGGCATTCCGGTCGGCGTGATGGTTGCGCCGATCATCCCGATGATTACCGACCGCGACATCGAACACATCCTCGAAGCCGCCTACACACACGGGGCCCGCGCCGCTGGTTACGTCCTGCTGCGCCTGCCGCATGAACTCAAAGACGTGTGGCGCGAATGGCTGGCGCTGCATTATCCCGAACGTGCCGCCCACGTGATGAGCCTCATTCAGCAGATGCGCGGCGGCAAAGACTACGACAGCGCCTATGGCACCCGCATGCGCGGCGAAGGCCCGTTCGCGAACCTCATCGCGATGCGCTTCGCGAAAGCGTACAAACGGACTGGATTCGGGCGACTGCCGGCATTGGACTGTTCGCGGTTTTTGGTGCCGATGGTGGACAAGCCTGATTCGCCGCAGGGCACATTGTTTTAGAAGCGGCCCCCCATTCGCCCTCCGGGCACCTTCTCCCTACGTGTGGGGAGAAGGACAAGCAGCCTGCGCTCGATTGAACCTGCCCCTCTTCCCGCCTGCGGGGAGAGGGTGCCCGAAGGGTCAGAGGGGCGAACGAAGCGGCAGTGGTGGAGCAGACACAGTGGGTGAAGAAGCGAAGCATCACGAAGTCGACTCTGACCCTCTGCTTGGTTTGCCTCGCAATCGTAGGGTGGGCCCCTGGCCCACCGCCCCGCAGATCACCACAAAAGTAAGTATCAAATGAGCGCGTGTGCGGGGATTTTTTTGCGGAGCAGCTGGCGTGATTCCACGAGCGGTGGGCCATGAGCCCACCCTACTTGCTTTGGTTATTCGCGTGAGCGCTTTCGTAGCCCGGGTAGAGCGCAGCGGCTCTCAACGGCGTAGCCGGTCAACCCGGGGCTCTTTGAGATTAATCGACGGTTACATGTTTTTTGCAATCCGTATCATCGCACTCGTTGTTTTTAATAAGACGATCCATTCGCTTAGCTTTTCTCCGAATAAAGCCAAGGCCGGCTGATGACTTGGCGGTATTACATCTCTCGGTTCATTTCCTCGAAAAGCCCTACGTTACTTGGCCAGCTTGCGGAGATGAATAACCAACTCGTCCACGTCTGTATATGGATTCTCAAGACCTTGTGCTCGAAGGCGCTGCGCTCTGGTTATCGCCTGGTCAATTCCTCCTTGCAACTTCGCAAAAATATCTACCGCGCCTTTCTCATAAGCACCCATAGCCTCTCGAAGCTCACGCGCGGCAATATCACCAATCGATTTATTCCCGATTTTCGCATAAGGCGCAGCCGCGTCTCTGATGTGCAACAACAACCAGAACTCAAAACATGGGTTCGATGTAATAGCACGAAACTCCACCTTTCTATTTTTGGTAGATCTACTTAAAGAGGCACACCGGCTTTTAGCCGCATCAAAATCTGGATGCGAATCTTTATCAAAAACACAGAACAATCGATCATATGAATCATCCTGGCCAAATCGCTCCACCGCATAATTGACAATCGTCGCTGGGCTTGAACCACATTCCTCTCCCACGATATGCACATTCGCAGACGATAGATGAAGCTCTCTAATTAAGTCCTTGAAGTATCGAGGTTCTGTCTTAGCACCTTCGCAGACGATGAGAATAACCTCATACGGTTCACGAACGGGCACGGCACGTCTAACCTCGCGAAACGACCTACCTCTTCCATGTCGGACATTCACTCGATATCACCAGCGGCTAGAAAAGGGATTGCCCCATATCTACCATTCAGATATCCCTTCGATAGAGCCACTTCTTTTCGAGGACTGAAATCGGTCAATGGGTAGATTGCAGTCGATCCAGACTTTGATTTTTCAGCGAACCAGATTTGGTCGCGACGAAAAATATCTAGTGAAAGCACTGACGTTCCGTGGGTCGCGAAAAAGAGCTGTGCGTTATTCGGATTGGATATTGAATTATTAAATGTATTGACAATCCATTTGACCATAACTGGATGCAAGCTGTTATTCAATTCGTCAATGATCAAGACACGTCCATTTTCAAGAACATCTAAAAATGGACCTGCCCATGCAAATAGCTTTTGTGTGCCTTCAGACTCATCGTCCAGATCAAACCAGACATCCGAGCCGATATTGTTCGCATGCTTTACACGCACGGCTGTACTTGCACTATTCAATATTTGATCGCGAAGATCTTCATCCACAGATTTCTTCAAAATTTCTTCAAAAATATCCCCTGGCGATTTCTTAAATAACTCGAACGCCGAAATACCAGAGTCTGCGTTCTTAACCAGATCAACAATCTTTTCAGAATGTGAAGCTAGCATCTGTGTTGTGTAATCCTTGGCCACCGCCCCAACTCCAACGACGACACGCAAACGACTCTTAAACCAATCAAAAATTGGCCTCAATTGTTCCGCATTCAGCTGGATTGCAGTGGAAAGAAACAAAGCATTTGACCGTGTGGCTTCACTCCAGTCTTTTTTCTTTCCACGGAAAGAGCCCCCAAAATCCCAGCGATCATTCGCCTCTGAATCCAGCGTGCGGTGATACCATTTCTGTGCTCGCTTATCTGGGAATGCATAAAGCCATTCTTCAATGACTCTCTCAGAAGTGCAAACGAAACCGAATTGATATTTGCAACCGCCTTCAATGAATACAACCTCAAACTGTGACCCTTTTGATTTATCAAGGTCGTCTAACAGAAATGGGGTAACGGGAAGGCCGTCGCCTAACTGATTCCGTAAAAGGACGATATCGTGCATTGTATCTATCGCACGCAGCAGATTTGATTTGCCCGCAGCATTAGCGCCATACATAACGGCAGAGCGCAAAAGTCTTTCCACACCAGGCGTCTTCGGATCGAATAGGTGTGTCTTTTCGTGTTCTCGCGAAGCGGTAGCAACGAACGAGAAAGCCTGCCGATCCCGGAAAGAGCGGTAGTTAGCAACGGAGAACTCGATCAACATCACTCGACTCCGAAAATGGATTTTAAGTCGTATTTTTGCACACAAATTGCAAAAAATCGCCCCAATCCATTAGTTAAATGATGTTTGTTTGTTGATTCTGGTCGAAACCTGTTCACCAAACAAAACGCCCCGCAATGCGGGGCGTCTGCTTTTATAGCCTGTAACAAGTTCCCCAACCCAACTCACCGTTTCATAGAAGAAAAGAACTCATCGTTCGACTTGCTGCTCTTCATCTTGTCCAGCATGAATTCCACCGCGGCGATTTCGTCCATGCCGTGGAGGAGTTTGCGCAGGATCCAGATTTTCTGCAGCAGGTCCGGTTCGATCAGCAGGTCTTCGCGGCGGGTGCCGGACTGGTTGATGTTGATCGCGGGGTAGACGCGTTTTTCGGTGATGCGGCGGTCGAGGTGGATTTCGGAGTTGCCGGTGCCCTTGAACTCTTCGTAGATCACCTTGTCCATCGCGCTGCCGGTGTCGACCAGCGCGGTGGCGATGATGGTCAGGCTGCCGCCTTCTTCGACGTTACGCGCGGCGCCGAAGAAGCGTTTCGGGCGGTGCATGGCGTTGGCGTCGACGCCGCCGGTCAGCACTTTGCCGGAGCTGGGCATGACGTTGTTGTAGGCGCGGGCGAGGCGGGTGATGGAGTCGAGCAGGATCACCACGTCCTTTTTGTGTTCGACCAGACGCTTGGCGCGTTCGATCACCATTTCGGCGACCTGCACGTGGCGGGCGGCGGGTTCGTCAAAGGTGGAGCTCACCACTTCGCCGCGCACGGTGCGCTGCATTTCGGTGACTTCTTCCGGGCGCTCGTCCACCAGCAGCACGATCATGTGCACGTCGGGGTGGTTGTACGTGATGGCGCTGGCGATCTGCTGCATCATCATGGTCTTGCCGGCTTTGGGCGGCGAGACGATCAGCGCGCGCTGGCCTTTGCCCTGCGGGGCGATGAGGTCGAGGATGCGGCCGGTGATGTCTTCGGTGCTGCCGTCGCCGCGCTCCAGCTTGAAGCGTTTGCGCGGGAACAGCGGGGTGAGGTTTTCGAACAGCGCCTT
Organism: Lysobacterales bacterium; assembly: GCA_031419075.1. Lineage (GTDB taxonomy): Bacteria > Pseudomonadota > Gammaproteobacteria > Xanthomonadales > Xanthomonadaceae > Lysobacter_I. The sequence goes on along the minus strand of JANOKD010000018.1, from coordinate 89,296 downwards.
GTTCTTGGATGCTTCCAGCGGCTCGCCGTTGATGGTGTCGACCACGGCCAGCGCGAAGTAGCGTTCCCCGTCTTTCGGCCAGCGGATGCGGCCACTCAGATGATCGCCGGTGCGCAGGTTGAAGCGGCGGATCTGGCTGGGCGAGATGTACACATCGTCCGGGCCGGCAAGGTAGCTGGCTTCGGCGGCGCGCAGGAAGCCGTAGCCATCGGGCAGGATTTCCAGCACGCCGTCGGCGGCGACGCCTTCACCGTGGCGGGTCAGGACTTTGAGGACGGCGAAGATGACGTCCTGTTTGCGCGCGCGGGCGACGCCTTCCTGGATCTGCAGCTGTTCGGCGATGTCCAGCAGCTTCGGCATGGGCATGCGCTTGAGGTCGCCCAGCGAGTACTGCGGGAAGCCTTCGGGAACGCTGGACACCTGCCGTGCCACGTACTGCGGCTGTTGGAAGCTGCCGGCGTCCTGATTGCCGTCCTGATCGCCGCTCTCGTCGCGATTGCGGTAGCGGTTGTTGTTATTGCTGTTGTTGTTATTGCTGTAGTTGTTGCTGTTATTGCCGCGGTTGTTGCGGAAGCGGTCGCGCTTGTTAAAGCGCTGGTTGTCGCCCTGCTGGCCCTGCTCGCGGTTTTGGCCGCCAGCATCGGCCTGCGTGCCGCCTTGAGCACCGCCCTGAAAGTCGCCCTGTTGGGAGGGCTGTTGTGACGGCTGTTGTGAGGGCTGTTCGGACGAGGGCGGTTGCCCGGCTGCTGGCTGGGCATTGCCAGGTTCCGGCGACTGCGCCTGTTGATGTGAGTGCTGTTGCTGATGGCGCGGCGGCCGCGGCGCTCGTGGCTGCTGCTCACGAGGCGGCTGTGGTTCGCGCGGCGCAGCAGCCTGGACGACCGGCGGCGGCGCGATCATCGGCGGCGCAGGCGCAGGAGGCGGCGGTGATGGGGACGGTGGCGGCGGTGGTGCGGCCATTGGCGCCGGCGCTTCAGGAAGCAGGATGCTGGTCTGGGCGGCGGATACTTTGGGGGCACGCGGCTTGCGCACGCGCTTCTCGGCGGTTTCGCCGGATACGGGGGTCTTGTCGGACAAACGGAGTTCCTCGCGGCTGCGAGCGTCCGCGGTGCGCGGACGGGATCAGGAGTGGGCGGTCGGTAAAAAACTGAAAGTACGGCGCCGAAGGCGCGTCGTTTTCGGGAAACTAGCACCCGAAAGGCGCGGCGGCAAGTCTTCTTGATGGCGCGCGGTTCAGCGCGTTGGGGTGTTTGGGCGGGATTTGGGGTGAATAACTGTTTGGGGCAGCGGGCTGAAGCCCGTTCTAAGGCCCGCTCTACCGGGCAGGTGTCAGAGGGCTTTGTCGATCAGCTGCGCCAGCTGCGGTTTGCCGACGGCGCCGATCTGGGTGCCGTGCACCTGGCCGCCCTTGAACATCAACAGCATCGGAATGCTGCGCGCGTTGAAGCGGCGGCCTAGGTTGGGATGGTCCTGTACGTCGACCTTCACGATCTTGGCGCGGCCGTCGTATTCGTCGGCCAGTTGCTCGAGGAACGGCGCGATCATTTTGCAGGGCGCGCACCACGGTGCCCAGAAATCCACCAGCACCGGCACGTCGGAATTCAGAACCAGCGCATCGAAATCGGCGTCGGTGGCATGGGTGATCTTGTCGCTCACGGAAGTCTCCAGGTGGCGCAGACGGCCAGACGGCGCGTCAGAAGGTGGGGTCGGCGGGGTGAAGCGAGCCTGTTACACTGCGGGCTTCCGTCGCCGGCTTCAAGGGTCAGAGCCCGAACCGAGCGCCACGTCCCGGCAGTGCGCAGAAGCCTGCAGTCTGCTTCCCCACGCCCGCCCGCGCAAGCGCACATGCCTGCGCCGGCCCGCATTCAACGCCAGAGCATGAGCGATAAACCCCTAACCGACATCACTTTTTCCTCCTTCGAGCTGCATCCGGCGCTGTTGGCCGGGCTCGAAGCCGCGGGGTTCACCCGCTGCACCCCTATCCAAGCGCTGACTCTGCCGGTCACGCTGCCCGGACGCGATGTGGCTGGGCAGGCACAGACCGGCACCGGCAAAACGCTGGCGTTTCTGGTCACGGTGATCAACCGGCTGCTGCTGCGCCCGGCGCTGGCCGAGCGCAAGCCGGAAGACCCGCGGGCGCTGATCCTCGCCCCGACCCGCGAGCTGGCGATCCAGATCCACAAGGATGCGGTGAAGTTCGGCGCCGACCTGGGCCTGAAATTCGCGCTGGTGTACGGTGGTGTGGACTACGACAAGCAGCGTTCGCTGCTGCAGGCCGGTGCCGACGTGATCATCGCCACGCCCGGCCGGCTGATCGACTACGTCAAACAGCACAAGGTGGTCAGCCTGCACGCCTGCGAAGTCTGCGTACTGGACGAAGCCGACCGCATGTTCGACCTCGGCTTCATCAAGGACATCCGCTTCCTGCTGCGGCGCATGCCCGCCTGCACCGAGCGCCAGACCCTGCTGTTCTCGGCCACGCTCAGCCACCGCGTGCTGGAGCTGGCCTATGAGCACATGAACGATCCGGAAAAGATCGTCGTCGAGAGCGAGTACATCACCAACTCGAAAGTGCGGCAGCTGATGTATTACCCGGCCGACGACGAGAAGATCCCGCTGCTGCTGGGCCTGCTGTCGCGCAGTGAAGGCGCGCGGACGATGGTGTTCGTCAACACCAAGGCCTTCGTCGAACGCGTCGCCCGCGCGCTGGACCGCGCCGGCTACCGCGTCGGCGTGCTCAGCGGCGATGTGCCGCAGAAGAAGCGCGAATCGCTGCTGAAAAAATTCCAGGCCGGCCAGCTGGAACTGCTGGTCGCCACCGACGTGGCCGCGCGCGGTCTGCACATCGATGGCGTGAGCCACGTTTACAACTACGATCTGCCGTTCGATGCCGAGGACTATGTGCACCGGATCGGCCGTACCGCGCGTCTGGGTGCGGAAGGAGACGCGATCAGCTTCGCCTGCGAGCGCTATGCGATGTCGCTGCCCGATATTGAGGCCTACATCGAACAGAAAATTCCGTCCGAACCGGTCACCCGCGAGCTGATGACGTCGCTGCCGCGCCCTGAGCGCGAGCGTCAGGCGGTGGTCGAAACCGAAGAAGGCGACACCGACGACAGCCTCAGCACGATCTTCCGCGAAGCGCGCGAAGCCCGTGCGGCCGACGGCGCGAAACGGACTGGTGGCCGCAGCGGCAGCGGCGGCCCCGGCGGCCCCGGCGGTCGCTCCAGCGGGCCGCGCCCCGGTGGTCCGCGTTCAAGCTCGTCGGGCAGCAGTTCCGGCGGCGGCGAACGTCGCGAGCGCACCCCGCGCCCGCCGCGCGAAGCCGACGCTGCACCGAAGCCCGCAGTCGCGCAGGTCGCAGCAGCGGCGGCCATCCCGAATACAGTGGAAGGCGAGCGCGGACCGCGCAAGCCGCGCCGGCGTCGCGGTGGCAAGCGGATCGATGGCGCTGACGGTACCAATCCGGTCAATCAGGCGGTGCGCGCGCTGGAAACCCCGGCAGCGGTGTCGGTGGGCGGCGCGCAGCCCGCGAAATCCGGCGGCGAATCCAAACCCTCGCTGTTTGCGCGCCTCGGCAACAAGCTGAAATCGCTGGTGACCAAGCCACCGCGTTCGCAGCACTGAGGGTAACGGAGTCGCAGAGATGTCCGTGAAACCGCCGAGACTGCGTTGCAACGGGTTTCCGGACGTTGTGCTTCGCGCATCCGAATCCGAATCCGAATCCGCAGTCAAGCAGCACCCGCGCTATCCGGCCGCCAAGTCCGGATAGCGCGAACGACATGGCCAAACCGCTGAACACTGGTGGCGCGAAAGATTCGATCACGCCTTCGACGCGCTCACTGAATCAGAAGCTCGGTACCTCGCCCGCACCCGGACTTTGAACGCATCCGAGATCAAATTGCTGCGGTCGAGCAAACAAGAGATCTCTAGAGCATCGGGCTCGGGAAGGTTCGTTTCGAGAACAAGCGAAAACAATAAATCGCCGCACACTACTTTTGTTGAAAAGCCAAAGTAATTCCAAAGCGCGTTGCGGCTTCAGGTTTAACACAAGGCAGACTCTCGCTGGCAGAACTCCGCGTTTGCGGCGCTGGGAATTGCGGCCCGGCCTGCATTTTTGCACGTCGGCGGCGAGCTGAAAGCGCCGACCACCAAGCCACCTCCGCAGCATTGATCCTATTCTGCTGCGAATTCCGCTAAGTCTTCTGACGAGGCGGGCTTCAGCCAATCAAGCGCCCCGTCCGCGGCGCTCGAATCCGCGACACCTCATCGAGCTCGCCCCGGTGCCACCCCCTCGCACCGGGTTGAGATGGCTTTGCGCGTTCGGCTTTTGTCGATGTGCATGCCGTCGCCCAGAGGGATGTCCCGAATCAAACGATTCACATCAAGGAACACCATGAAACTGAAATCATTGTTGATCGCAGCGCTGGCGCTGGCTGGCCTGGCTGCAGGTCAGGCCAGCGCCCAAGACAGCGAAAAGAATTCCCCCAATTACCCGAACTGCTCGCTTGCAGCCAGTCACTCTTATGTTCCGGTTGGCCAAAGCTACAACTATTCGATACGGGTTTCCTTTGTCGATTTCGGCCCATTACCGGGGCCGACTTTTCGACCCTTTACTGTCGTGTTCTACGGCACCAAGAATGGCGTGAGCGATATCGGACCCGAGGGTGAGACGTACCCCAGCAATATCCCCGGCAACTACACCGCCATCTTGCCCGGCTACTACAACACCGGCGCGTTTGCCGGCAACTATATGCGTTATGCCCTGATCTACAAAAACGGACAGCTGTTCTGCGTCACCAACGCGATCGGCATAACGCTGCAGTAAGCAGGCAGGCAGGAGACCCTGAACCCATCAGGCTCGGGGTCTTCGATAAGCCTTGTACGATGCGTTGTCGACGACGATTTCGAACCGCTGTAACCAGTGAAGCGATCTTCGCAGGTTCGTTCGATGCGTCGGCATCTGCGATACTTTCCGCATGACCGTCCTTCGCTTCGACAACGTCAGCAAGCAATATCCCAGCGGCCATCACGCGCTGATGGAAGTCTCGTTCGCGGTGAATCCCGGCGAGATGCTGTTTGTGACCGGCCACTCCGGCGCGGGCAAGAGCACGCTGCTCAAACTCATCCATCTGTCCGAACGGCCCAGCCGCGGCGCGGTGCTGTTCGGCGAGCGCAATCTGCGCAAGGTCGGCGGGCGCGGGGTGGCGATGCATCGGCGTGAGATCGGCGTGGTGTATCAGGATCACCGCCTGCTGACCGACCGCACTGCGGCCGAGAACGTGGCGCTGCCGCTGATTCTGCGCGGCGTGCGTCGCGACGAGATCCGCAAGCGCGTGCGCAGCGTGCTGGATCGCGTCGGTCTGGGCGCACGGTTGGATGCGCTGCCCGGACAACTGTCGGCGGGCGAGCAGCAGCGGGTCGGTATTGCGCGTGCGCTGGTCGGCGAGCCGCAGCTGCTGGTGGCGGACGAGCCCACCGGCAACTTGGATCCCACCCTGTCGGCCGAAATCATGACTTTGTTCGGCGCGCTGCACGAACGCGGCACCAGCGTGCTGATCGCCAGCCACGATCTGGGTCTGGTCAAACGCATGAAGAAACGGGTGCTGGTGCTGGATCACGGCAGGCTGCTGGACGACATCTCGCCGGAGGAGTTGGCCGATGGCTAAGTCCACCGCTGCCGGCGCCACCGTCGCCAAGCCACGCTCGCGGATCGCCGCGTGGCTGGACCATCACGGCTACAGTCTGGTCGCCAGCCTCGGGCGCATGTTCGGCAAACCGTGGTCGACGCTGCTCACGGTCGGGGTGATGGCGGTCGCGCTTGCGCTGCCGGTCGGGCTGGCGCTGGTGTTGGACAACGCCGCACGCTTGGGCGGCACCATCGAACGCGCCCGCGAAGTTACCGTGTTCCTGAAACCGGAGGTCACCGTGGATCGCGCCCGCGCGCTGGCGCAAGGCCTGCGCGCCCGCAGCGACATCGCTGGGGTCGCCCTGCGTACGCCGGAGCAGGGCCTTGCCAGCCTGCGCGACACCGGTGGCGGCAGCGCTGTCTACGCCGATGCGATCGTATCGGTCGGCGAAAACCCGCTGCCCAGCGTGCTGATCGTGCGCCCGCGTCAGGACGAAACCACGCTAGCCAAATCGCTGGAGCCGCTGCCGGAAACCGATTTCGTCCAGCACGATGCGGTCTGGCGTGCGCGCCTGGACCGTTGGCTCGGCTTCGGCGAGCGCGTGGTCTGGGTGCTGGCGGCGCTGCTGGGGTTGGGGGCGTTGCTGGTGGTGGGCAACACGGTGCGTCTGGATATCCAGGCGCGGCGCGAGGAAATCTCGGTGCTGCAGTCGCTGGGCGCCACCGATGGCTTCATCCGTCGGCCGTTTCTGTATCTCGGCGCCGGTTATGGCCTGACAGCCGGAGCGCTGGCGCTGGGCCTGCTGACTGCGGCGGAATTCGCCCTGCGCCAACCGCTGCGGGCGTTGGCCGACAGTTACGGCAGCCGGTTTGCATTCGCGGGAGTGGAGCCGCTGCACGGTTTGCTGGTGCTGGCGGTCGCGGGCGCACTGGGTTGGCTGGGCGCCGGCGTGGTCACCGGACATTTTCTACGTCAAACTAAAGTCTGATGTCACCTCTGGCGCAAGGTTGCGCCGCTTGCCCCCTTCCGCAACCGTAGCGATCGAAGCCGACCCATGCCCGCCCACGATGTCCGCCACCTGACCACCGACACCCCGCGGGTGATGGTGGTCGACGGCTCGAAAATGGTCCGCCGATTGATCGGCGACATGCTGCAGCGCGATCTGCCGGGCGTGGAAGTGATCGGATGCGGTGGGCTGGCGGAGGCCAAGGCCGCGCTGGAACAGGGCCCGGTCGATCTGGTCACCACCTCGCTGGTGCTGATGGACGGCGACGGCCTGCAGGTCGCCCGCCAAGTGCGCTCCAGCGCCGGTCAGCGCTATGTGCCGGTGATCGTTGTTTCGGGCGATGCGCAGGCGCACCTTGAAGCGCGACGTTTTACCGAGGACGTGACCGACTATTTCGACAAGGCCCACGGCTATATCGCGCTTGCCGCGTTCATCCGCGGCTACGTGCAGCCGGAGCCGATTCCGGACGTGCGCGTGCTGTACGTCGAAGACAGCATCACCGTGGCGGTGGCGACCCGGCGCATGCTGCAGGCGCACGACATCAGCGTGCTGCACATGAGCCGCGGCGACGACGCCTTGGCCTATCTGAACGAGCATCTTGGTCAGGACGATATCGGCGCCGACCTGCTGCTCACCGACGTGACCCTGGACGGTGCCGTCAGCGGCCTGGATCTGCTGCGTTCGGTGCGTAACGACTTCGGCTACGGCAAACGCCGGCTCCCGGTCTTGGTGATGACCGGCGACGGCAATCGCGACAAACAGTCGAACCTGCTGCGTGAGGGCGCCAACGATCTGGTGCTCAAGCCGATCGAAGAACGTCTGCTCATCACCAAGACGCTGTTCCAACTGCGCATGGCGAAACTGCCGGAGCAGACGTCGCTGGGCTGAGCCGCGGGGCTGCGTCGCCGCGTGGAGTCGTGGCGTTGAGTCACTGGATGCGGTTGAGTCACTGGATAGATCCGCGAGAACGAAGTCTGCTGACCGCGTCGGCTGTGCTTGGACGCTGAACGATGCATTGTGCAACCGATGCCATTCGCCGGCGCTGTTGGTGCATCATCCACAGCCCCACCGTTCTCATGGATTGATTACGTCATGGCTGACGACGACCGCATCAAGCTCGACCCGGCATGGAAAGCGCATATCGGCGACTATCTGCAGCGCGAAGACATGGCCGCGCTTGGCGCGTTTTTGCGCCAGCGCAAAGCCCAAGGCGCGCGCATTTATCCGCCGGGTGCGCAGATCTTCTCCGCGTTCGACGCCACCGCGTTCGACGCGGTGAAGGTGGTGATTCTGGGCCAGGATCCCTATCACAGTGCCGGTCAGGCGCATGGGCTGTGTTTCTCGGTCCGCCCGGGCGTACCGGTGCCACCGTCGCTGGACAATATCTTCAAGGAAATCCAGCACGACCTGGGCATTGCGCGGCCCGATCACGGCTGCCTCACGCCCTGGGCCGAGCGCGGCGTGCTGCTGCTCAACGCGGTGCTGACGGTGGAAGACGGCCGCGCTGGCGCGCATCAGGGCAAGGGCTGGGAGGGTTTTACCGACCACGTGGTCGACGTGCTCAATCGCGAGCGCGAAGGCTTGGTGTTCCTGCTCTGGGGCGCGTACGCGCAGGCCAAAGGCAAGGTGATCGACTCACGCCGGCATCGCGTGCTGAAGGCGCCGCATCCGTCGCCGCTGTCGGCGCATCGCGGATTTATGGGCTGCGGGCATTTTTCCGCGACCAACACATACCTCACCCGCAACGGGCAGGCGCCGATCGATTGGTCGCTGCCGTCGCGGGCAGCGCTCAATGTGGTGGATTGAATACATTGCCTCGGGTTGTGAGCACGGTTGGGCTTTACTGCTCAGATAGTCCTGCGAGACAACATTCCGGTGCGTCGCTAAAACGCCTGAGAACGGTTACCCATGCATTCGGTTACTTTGGTGCCGGTCCGGTCGAGTCGCGAAAATGCAGTGCGTACGACACCTGCACCATGCCTGTCGCAGACGGGTCGCGGATCGACGACAGCAGCTGTTCCGTGGCGATCCGCCCCATTTCGCGACTCGGCTGACAAACCGTGGTCAATGACGGCCACAGTTGGCGCGCCATCGGCAGATCATCGAAGCCGAATACGGAAAGGTCGCGTGCAATACGCAGCCCGCGTTTCGTCGCTACGTGCAGCACGCCCGCTGCGGTGTCGTCGTTGGCGGCGAAAATCGCAGTCGGCGGATCGTCGAGTGCAAGAAGCCGGTCGGCGCCCAAAAGACCGCATTCGAACGAAAAGTCGCCAGGGACCACCAATGCTTTGTCGTAATCGATACCTGCCGCGCGCAGGCCATCCTTATAACCGGCCAATCGCCATTCGGCGGCGCCGTGCTCGCGGTGGCCCTTGATATGGCCGATACGGCGATGTCCCAGCGCAACGATATGCGCCATCATCTCGCGCACCGCCCGGCGTTCGTCGAGACGCACACCGATTCGCGCGTTCTTTGCCATTGGCGATATGCTGGCGTAACGCACATTGTGCGCATCCAGGTACTGGAGCAACGCAAGGTCGTCGGTCAGCGGTGGCGTCAGAATCAGACCATCCGGTGCGGACTGCGCCACCATTTCGGCAATCATCTCGACATGGCGCTGGTTCCCTAATTCCAACGGGCGCAGCATCATGCTGTAGTGCGCAGCCTCGCAGGCGTCAAGAACACCCGAGAGCACCTCCATCACATAGTTCGGTGACGGGTTATCGTAGACGAGCGCAATCAAGTACGAACGGTTCCCCGCCAAGCTGCGTGCCGACGGATTTGGACGATAGTTGAGTTTCTTGGCTGCAATTTCGACTTTTGCGCGGGTCTCTGGTCGTACGTTCGGTTCGTGGTTGAACACCCGCGAGACGGTTTTCATGGAGACGCCGGCAATGTGTGCGACATCCTCGATCCTGGCGCCACTACCGGTAATTTTTCCCATTCTGCACTCCAGTGAAAGAGCCATTCAATTGACGTGCGATTGGCTGGATACTTAGCCTGGCGTGTCATCTTCAGTAATCGAAGCAACGTCGATAGCGATCATGATCGTGGATATTGCCCGCACAAAAGCATTCTATTTTTGGCAATGCCGCAGCACAACATTCTCGTTTCACTCAGCAGCATTATATGACCACGCTGACAATTCATGGCAGCGCCATCATGTCACAATTGACAGCGCTAACATCAAACAGGCCATGCCCCGCAAACTGTTTCAGCATCGGGAGCAATAGCGGGCAGAATCGATTGCCCCGCTTACGCTTGAAAAGTTGATGCATGGTTTTTTGTCTCGGATAGAATTTTGAAAGCATGGGCGCCTGCTTGCCGGCCGTCTGCACCCAACGCACAGCATCGAATACCCGGCGCGCGGCACGATGTCTCATCGGGGGTGGTTCCTGCCGAAAAGTGATGCCTGATCCGTTCTGGATGGACGTTACAAATAGACGATATCCGCCTGTTTTCAACAATTCTCATCTTGAGACGGCATTGAGATGCGTTCTGTGAAGATGCATCACTGCAATATCGATATTTGCGGCTTCGTGTTCGGGATCGTTGATCATGCCGGTGCCTCCTGCCGCCGGCTTCGCCCATGCAGGTAGTGCTGTCAGCTCACAGTGGACACGTGCGCATCACCCATTGTGTGGATGTGCCGAGCGGGCAATTGATGTTGCGTCGCAGCATCGATCTCTTAAAAAGCTGGGCTTTTCTAGGCTTTGAAGTACGTGGATCGGACTATTTGACAACGCTGTCAATTTGACATCCAATGCGATTCGGCGGCACTGGCCGCACGCCGCTGGTCGTATGAAAATCAATTGCTCTCGTGAAAACCCGGGGAGGGACGATTCATGAAGTATCTGCAAGGCGCACCGAAAACGAGTGTTTTGGCAACGGCATTGCTGCTTGCGCTTTCAGCGCCTGTCTGCGCGCAGTCGGCCGGTGAAAATGATGATGAAAAGGATGCGTCGGCAGAAAACTCCCCGGAGGAACTCGACACCATCAAGATTACGGGCATTCGGCGCAGCCTGAAATCCTCAAGGGACCTCAAACGGGATGCACAAGGCGTTGTTGACGGCATTGTCGCCGAGGATATCGGCAAATTTCCCGACACCAATCTCGCCGAATCGCTGCAGCGCATCACCGGCGTGTCGATCGACCGCTCGGGCGGCGAGGGTTCCAGAGTCACCGTCCGTGGTGTTGGCCCTGACTTCAATCTGGTGCTTCTGAACGGTCGGCAGATGCCGGCCTCCAGCATCGCCGATACCGGGCCATCGAACTCCAGGGCATTCGATTTTGCCAATCTGGCCTCGGAAGCCGTGTCGGGAATCGAGGTCTACAAGACCAGCAGGGCGAGTACGCCCACTGGCGGTATCGGCGCCACCATCAATATCAAAACCGCACGTCCGCTGGATAATCCGGCCTTTCTGGCAAATATCGGCATTAAAGGCGTGACGGACACCTCCGGCGACAACTTGCCCGGCTCTCTGCAGGGTGACTCGGTCACACCGGAGGTCTCCGGAATCATCAGCGCCAAGTCCGCGGACGGCAAATTCGGTATCGCTCTGACCGCAAGCTATCAGGAGCGCGAGTTCGGCTTCAGTCAAGTGTCCGTCCCCAATGGGTGGCGGGTGTTCCGCGGCGACGAAAACAACTGGGGCACGATTCCGCAGCCGGGCACGACAGGCTCCGAAAACATCACCAACCGTCCCGGCCCAGACGATATCTACTCGGTCCCGCAGAACCTCAACTACAGCGTCAACGGCTTGAAGCGCCAACGTACAAACGGTCAGCTGACGCTGCAGTACGCGCCGACCGACAGAATCACGACAACGCTCGATTACACCTATTCCGAGAACAAGATCCAGCAGCAGCGCAACGAGCTGTCGGTGTGGTTCAACTTCGGGCCTTCCGTGACGTCGTGGACCGATGGTCCGGTCGCAGCGCCGATCATCTATTCCGAAACGATACTGCCTGCCACCAGCGACCTGTCGATGGGAGGCGCCAAAAGCGCCACCAAGAACCAGAACAAGTCTCTTGGGTTCAATACCCGATGGAACGCCACCGACAAGTTGAACCTCGAATTCGACTATCACAACTCGACTGCCGAGTCGGGTGCCGACAGCCCTTATGGTTCCAGCGGCGTGCTTGGCACTGCCGGTTTCTTCCGCGGCACGACAACTGTGGATTTCTCGAACGATTTCCCGATCTTGACGGTCGCTCTGCCCGCAGGCCAATCGGCCATCGATCCGGCGGGCATGATGGTGACCGGCTCGACCTTCAGAAACAGCTACATGAAATCGGAAGTCGAACAGCTGCAGGTGAAGGGCGACTTCTCGTTCGAAAACTATTCCAAACTCGATTTCGGCGTGTCCGCGACCGAGGTGAACAATCGCAGTGCGTTCTCGAACGTACAGCTCGATACCTGGGGCGGAGCGACCAGCCCAGCGGACTACCCGGATTCCGTTTGGCGGCGAGACAATATCGGGAACTACTTCAACAGCTTCAGCGGCTACAACGACCCGCGGTTCACTGATGCATTCTTCGTCTGGGACTTCGACACCGTGCGTCAGCTGGCCGAAAACGCTTGGGTAGCCTCCCCCCGCAACGGGAGCGCGGCCGACTACCGTGCATCGAACGTATTCACCGAGGACCGCAGAGTCGAAGAAAAATCGAAGAGCGCCTACCTGCAATGGAGTCAGACTTGGGATTGGACCATGCCGCTGCATTTCGCCGCTGGCGTGCGCTATGAGAAGACAGATATCACCTCATCGGCATTGGTACCTAACGCGACCGGCATTTCATGGGGCTCGGCGAACGAATTCAGCATCATCACCGGCGGCGACCGGGTGTTCACAACGCTCAAGGGCAGCTACGCCTACTGGCTGCCGAATCTGGACCTGACCCTCGATCTCAACGAGACGATGAAACTGCGCGCGAGCTATGGCGAAACGATCGGCAGGCCCGGCTGGGGCGATATCCAAGGTGGGCAGACGCTGAATTCGCTGGTTCGCATCGATGGCGGTACCGGTAGCCAAGGCAATCCGAACCTCGAGCCGCTGCTGTCGCACAACTTCGATCTGTCGTTCGAGTGGTACTACGCCGAGTCGAGCTATCTCTCGGTGGGCTATTTCCGCAAGAACATCGACAACTACATCGGCGTGACCCAGATCCAGGCGACGCCATTCAATCTGCACACGCCGGTGGGTGGCGCCCTCTGGAACGAGGCCATCGCCGGCGGCTGCGTCACCGGCGACGTCGTCTGCATCCGTAATTTCATCTTCCGCAACCGTGGCGGGTCTCCCGGCGTGACCCGAGGCCCCGACGACGCCAATGGCAACGCGACAGGTACGATCGTCGGTCAGCCGAACGATCCGATCACCAACTTCAGAATCACCGCGCCGGCCAACCAGCAATCGGCATCCTTGGACGGCTGGGAGTTCAATGTCCAGCACGTCTTCGGCGAAAGCGGATTCGGTTTATCGGCCAATTACACCGTGGTCGACTCGGGCCTGACCTACGACAACGATGTGATCGGCGAACAGTTCGCGCTCGAAGGTCTCAGCGATTCGGCCAACCTCGTCGGGTTCTACGAAAAGGGGTCGTGGCAGGTGCGTGCCGCCTACAATTGGCGCGACGAATTCCTTGCCGGGCGCTTCGACGGTGTCGGGCCCAATCCGAACTATGTCGAAGCCTACGGTCAGCTGGACATGAACGTCAGCTACCAGTTGAACGACAGACTGATCTTTTCGCTTGAGGGCATCAACCTTACTGATGAAACCCAGCGCGTTCACGGCCGCAACAGCAACCAGCTGTTGTACGGAACGCAAACCGGACCGCGGTACATGTTCGGTATGCGCTACAAATTCTGACCCCGGTTGTGACAATATCGCCTGGGTGCCGACTGCGCCCAAGCGCAGAAAAGCCGCTGTGATCGAGCGGTTTTTTTGTCTTGTTTTCTTCTGCCCGAGGTGCCGACATTGAGTGCTGCAGTTCGGAATGTCGTGATCGTCGGCGGCGGCTCTGCCGGCTGGCTGACTGCGGCGGTCATCGCCGCCGAACACAGCGCGCAGTCCGATACCGGTCTGCGGGTCACGGTCATTGAGTCGCCGGATGTCGCCCCCATCGGGGTTGGCGAGGGTACGTGGCCGACCATGCGCGACACGCTGCGCAGCATCGGCGTATCGGAAAGCGATTTCATCCGCGAATGCGACGCGTCTTTCAAGCAGGGCTCGCGGTTCGACGGCTGGGTCACCGGTCATCACGACGACCGCTATTACCATCCTTTTGTACTGCCCCACGGCCATGCCGAAACCAACCTGGTTGCCGGTTGGTTGGCGCGCTGTCCAGAGCAGGCATTTGCAGGTGTCGTCAGCGTCCAGCCGCATTTGTGCTCGCGCAACCGGGCACCCAAGCAGGCATCCACGCCCGAGTATGCGGCGGTCGCCAACTACGCGTACCACTTGGATGCCGGAAAATTCGGTCTGTTTCTGCGCAAGCATTGCACCGGCCGACTGGGCGTTACGCACATCTCCGACCATGTTGTGAATGTCATCGCCAATGACACCGGCGATATCGCTTCGCTGCAGCTGAAGGATCATGGCGTCGTTGCCGGCGATCTTTTTATCGACTGCACCGGCATGCAGTCGCTGCTGATCGGACAGCATTTCGGTATTGACTTCGTGTCCAGGAAAAGTGTGCTGTTCAACGACAGCGCGTTGGCCGTGCAGATGCCCTATCTCAGCGAGCATCAGGATATCGCCTCGCAGACCAATGCAACGGCACAACGCAGCGGCTGGATCTGGGACATCGGGCTGCCGACCCGACGCGGCGTGGGTTACGTGTATTCCAGCGCGCATACCAGCGACCATGATGCAGAGAAGGAACTACATGCCTATTTGAACGCAGGTGACGGATTGCAAACGCCGCCCAGCGTACGCAAGCTATCTTTCGAGCCCGGCTATCGGGCCCGGTTCTGGCATCGCAACTGCGTCGCCATCGGTCTTTCTGCGGGCTTCATCGAGCCGCTCGAAGGTTCGGCGATTGCACTGGTCGAGTTGTCGGCCGCCATGCTGCGCGATGACATGCCCACCACGCGTTCGGACATGGACATCGTATCGCGGCGCTTCAACGACGCATTCACCTATCGCTGGGAGCGGGTGATCGATTTCCTCAAGCTGCACTACGTGTTGACGCGCAGGACCGATACCGATTTCTGGCGCGACAACGTCCGTGCAGATTCGATACCCGAGCGCCTGCAGGAACAGTTGACGTTGTGGCGCCACCGACCGCCGTCGCGGTACGACTTCCAGCGCATTGAAGAGGTCTTTCCATCCGCGAGCTATCAGTACATTCTGTACGGCATGGGGTTCAGACCCGAGCATGAATCCGCGATGCGGAGCTCCAACAATCCGGCCGTGGCGGACAGCTTCTTTCACGAGACGGCACACATGACCGGCAAGATGCTTGCGGCACTGCCGAGCAATCGCGAATTGATCGCCCATATCAAGCGCAATGGCTTGTCCAGGATCTGACCCATGACCAATACCGCTTTGTTGAATAATGTCGAGCACGGGAACCTGCGCGTCGATACCCGCCGCATGATCGGCCTTGGCGACGATGTGATGTTTGCGCTCACATTCCCCGCCGAGTTCCGCGACCTGCAGGCGCACTATCCGATCGTTTTTCGCAAGACGCCCGAAGGAAGTTTTCAGCCCATTGCGCTGTTCGGATTCAAGGACGGGCAAAATCTGTTTCTCGACGAGACGCGTTGGGATGCTGGTTACTTGCCGCTGTCGATCGAACGGCAGCCCTTCCTGATCGGCGTGGACGGCGACGAACTGATGGTCTATATCGACCTGGACAGCCCAAGAGTCGGCACCGACTTGGGCGAAGCCGTTTTTCTTGAGCATGGCGGGACCAGCGAATTTCTGGAGCATATGAACTCCCGACTCTTGGCGCTTTATCATGGATTGCAGAGCACGCCGGCGTTTGTGACCGCATTGCTGGAGCATGACCTGCTCGAATCCTTCACGCTGGATGTTGAGCTTGACGATGGAACCCGCAATCGACTTGCCGGGTTCTACGCGATCAACGAAGAGCGCTTGGCTGGCCTCGACGGTCCGGCGTTGGGCAGGTTGAACCAGAGTGGATATCTGCAGCCCATTTACATGGCAATCGCATCGGTTTCCAATTTTCGGGCACTGATCGAGAGAATGAATCAGGCCAATGCTGCCCGACCCTAAACCTGTTATCGAATGTGAAGGCATCACTGCGGACGCGCTGCCGGACGAGGTGCTGCGATCGACGCAGCCGCTCGTCTTCAGAGCGCTGGTTGCGCATTGGCCGCTGGTCCTGGCGGGGTTGAAATCTGCACAGGACAGCGTTGCCTACCTCCGACGGTTTTCGCGAGATGCGAAGGTGGCTGCCCTCGTCGGCGCGCACCAGCATCAGGGGCGTTTGTTCTATAACGAGGACATGAGCGGTTTCAACTTTCATCGCGAAGAGCCGAAACTCGATGCGATGCTTGACGCCCTGCTCCGGCATCTTGACGATCCCCAGTCGCCGACGCTGTACATGGGCTCCACAACCGTCGATACGTTTCTGCCTGGATTGCGAAGCGAAAATGATCTCGACCTGGGAGCACGGCAGGCGCTTTACAGCATTTGGCTTGGAAACCGTACGCGGATCGCTGCTCATCATGATGTGCCCGACAATCTGGCCTGCGTCGCGGTCGGCCGCCGACGCTTCACGCTGTTTCCGCCCGAGCAGGTCGGCAATCTGCATATCGGTCCGCTGGATCTCACGCCGGCGGGACAAGCGATCAGTCTGGTTGATTTCAAGAAACCGGATCTCGAACGATTTCCCAAGTTCGTCGAAGCGATGTCGCATGCCCAGATCGCTGAACTGGGGCCGGGCGATGCGATTTTCATTCCCAGCATGTGGTGGCATCACGTCGAGGCATTGGATGGTTTCAATGTGCTGCTCAACTATTGGTGGCGCCAAACGCCGGCCTATATGGATACGCCGATGAACGCGCTGATGCTGGCCATCATGTGTGTCCGCGATCTGCCCAATGAACAGCGGGCGGCATGGCGCGAGATGTTCCGTCACTATGTTTTCGAGGCCGACGAAACCACTGCAGCGCATATCGCGGAGTCCGCCCGTGGTGCGCTGTCGCCGATGACTGCCGATGCCTCGCGGATACTGCGGGCACAACTGTTGAAACGACTGAACCGTTGAGAAAAATTTCATGATGACCTATGCCGATGCTGCCGTTATCGACACAAAACCGATCAGACGTATTGTCATTGCCGGTGGCGGCACCGCAGGCTGGATGGCGGCGGCTGCGTTGTCCAAAACGCTGGGGAAGAATCTCGACATCATCCTGATCGAGTCGGACGAAATTTCCACCGTGGGTGTGGGTGAGGCGACCATTCCAACGCTGGTGACGTTTCATCGTCTGTTGGACATCAATGAGCAGCAGTTCATGGCCGCGACCCAGGCCACGTTCAAGCTGGGGATCAGTTTCGAGAACTGGCGCGACGTAGGTCAGGACTACATCCACTCCTTCGGCATCAGCGGCAAAGACCACTGGACCGCAGGCTTCCAGCATTTCTGGCTCAAAGGCCGTCGGTGCGGTCTCGCCGGCGATTATGGCGACTATTGTCTTGAGCTGAAGGCAGCGCAGCAGAATCGCTTCGCGCACCTGCCGCGCATCGGCATGAACTATGCGTTTCACATGGATGCCGGGCTGTATGCCAAGTTCCTGCGCACATTCAGCGAGGGGTTCGGGGCGCGTCGCATCGAGGGCAAGATCGTCGAGGTGCTGGCCGACCCCGCGTCAAATCAGATCCATGCGCTGAAGCTGGACTCGGGCGACGTCATCGAAGGTGACCTGTTCATCGACTGCACCGGATTTCGCGGGCTGTTGATCGGCCAGACGCTGGGGGTGGGATACGAAGACTGGTCGCAGTGGCTGCATTGCGACAGCGCCATTGCGGTGCAGACCGAATCCGTCGGCCAGGCCGTGCCTTACACGCGTTCGATCGCGCGCGGGGCCGGTTGGCAGTGGCGCATCCCATTGCAGCACCGTGTCGGCAACGGCATCGTCTTCAGCAGCCGTTTCTGGGACGACGCACAGGCCTCGCAGTCCCTGCTCGACAACATCCAGGGTGAGATGCTGACCCAGCCGCGGACGATCCGGTTTCAACCCGGCCAACGACACAAGACCTGGTCCGGAAACTGCGTCGCACTCGGTCTTGCCAGCGGTTTTCTGGAGCCGATCGAATCGACCAGCATCCATCTGATCCAGCGAGGCATCGTTCGTCTATTGCAGATGTTTCCAGCGAACGGCATCAGTCCATCCGATATCGAGGAATACAACCGGCAGACCAGTGCGGAGATCGAGCACATCCGCGATTTCATTGTTTTGCACTATCACGTCACGTCCAGACAGGACACGCCGTTCTGGAAGACCTGTCGCGAGATGGAGATACCCGCATCCTTGCGCCATCGCATCGAACTGTTCCGCGAAACCGGGCGCGTGTTCCGCGTACCCAATGAATTGTTTGCGGAGAATTCCTGGATCCAGGTCATGCTGGGTCAGGGAATGTTGCCGCAGCAGTACCATCCGGTAGCCGATCTGATGGGCGATGCGGAATTGTCGCAATTCCTCAACGGGATCCGCTCCGGGATAGAAAGCACAGTCGCGAAGCTGCCGCTCCACGAAGCCTACATCCGGAGTTACTGCGCCGCGCAGCAGCCTGTGTCGTGATCTCACACAGGCCGGCATTGCTCCTGCTGCATGCACCCAATCCCGAGCCGCACACCGACCCATTCCGCGGTGCAAGGCGTTGCCTTCCATCCGATGGCCAGACGCACTGGCCGTGAATGCTGCAGGTGCAGCATAAACGCTCGAAATGAAGCCATAAGCGACGTGACAGGTGGCGCTGCAGCGTACAGCAGACGCCAACATTGACAACGCTGTCAACTGTGTCTAGAACGGACACTGCGCGCCGTGTCATGGGGCACCTCCACAGCGTCCCACGGCTTGATCAGCAACCAACGATGACGATGGAGTGTGAACATGTACGAGCACATGCATGGCAGGCAATCGAAGCACGGCCATGCCATCTCCAGCGCACCGCCGCACGGTCATCTGCGACGTCTCGGTTTACATCCGATCGGCGTGGCGGCATGGCTGTTGATCTCGGCTGTCATCGGTACCGCAGGCGCAGCCTCTCCTGTACCGCAGAGCGCCTCCGGCGGCGCTGCAGAGACAGGATCCACGGTGCATCCCGAACGCTGGCCTGAAGTGCAGTGGCCATTGAAGACCGACCCGGCGATTGAAGACCGGATCCGTGCGCTGCTCGCTGCGATGACCCTTGAAGAAAAGGTCGCGCAGACCGTGCAGGCCGATATCGGCAGCATCACGCCTGACGAGATGCGCCAGTATCACCTGGGCTCGATCCTCGCCGGCGGCAACTCCGCGCCGGGCGGCAAACAGTACGCCAACGCGAAATCATGGCTGGCGCTGGCCGACGATTTCCACCGCGCATCCACCGACCGCAGCAATGGTGGGCAAGGTATCCCGGCGCTGTTCGGCATTGATGCGGTGCACGGCCACAACAACGTGATCGGCGCGACGCTGTATCCGCACAACATCGGCCTTGGCGCGATGCGCAATCCCGAGCTTGTCGGGCAAATCGCGGCAGCCACCGCCAAGGAGCTGCGTGCGACCGGAATCGATTGGACCTTCGCGCCGACATTGGCCGTGCCGCGGGATGATCGCTGGGGCCGCAGTTACGAAGGCTTCTCGGAAGATCCGAACATCATCGCCAGCTACGCCGGGCCGATCATCGAAGGCTATCAAGGAAAGCCCGGACATCGTGGTTTCCTCGGCCCCGACAAAGTCATGGCGACCGCAAAACATTTCCTCGGCGACGGCGGTACGGCCGACGGTCGCGATCAGGGCGATGCCCGCATCAGCGAAGCCGAACTGCGCGATATCCACGGCGCGGGTTATCCGCCGGCGATCGCCTCAGGCGCGCAGGCGGTGATGGCATCGTTCTCGGGCTGGAATGGCGCCAAGATGCACGGCAATCGCGGCCTGCTCGAAGAAGTGCTGCGTGGACGCATGCATTTCAACGGCTTTGTCGTCGGCGACTGGAACGGACACGGGCAGCTGCCCGGCTGCACCAACGAACACTGCGCCGCAGCCTTCAATGCAGGCGTGGACATGCTGATGACGCCGGAAAGCTGGCGTGGTTACTACACCAATACACTGGAAGACGTGCGCGCCGGGCGGATCACGATGGCTCGGCTGGACGAAGCGGTGGCGCGTATCCTGCGTGTGAAGTTCCAGGTCGGCCTGTTCGATGCGGGCCTGCCGTCGCAGCGGCCGCTCGGAAAACGCGACGACTTGATCGGCCATCCGCAGCATCGCGCATTGGCCCGTCAGGCGGTCCGCGAATCGCTGGTGCTGCTGAAAAACAGCGGCGGGCTGCTGCCCCTACGCCCGCAGTCGCATGTGTTGGTCGCGGGCGATGGCGCCGACAGCGTGGCCAAGCAATCCGGCGGCTGGACGCTGAACTGGCAGGGCACCGGCCTCAAACCGGAGGATTTCCCCGGCGCGACATCGATCTGGGCCGGTCTTCGTGCGCAGATCGAAGCTGGCGGCGGCACAGCCACACTTTCGGCGAACGGTCGCTATGCACAAAAGCCCGATGTCGCGATTGTGGTCTTCGGCGAAGAACCCTACGCAGAATTCCTCGGCGATGTGCAGACCCTCGCATACAAGCCGGGTGACGATGCCGATCTCGCATTGATCCAGCGACTGAAGGCTGACGGCATCCCGGTGGTGTCGGTGTTTCTCTCCGGCCGCCCGCTGTGGGTGAATCGCGAAATCAACGCCTCCGAAGCATTTGTCGCGGCGTGGCTGCCTGGTTCCGAAGGCGCTGGCATCGCCGATGTACTGCTGCGCAAACCCGATGGCCGTGTCGCCCATGATCTGAAGGGAAGTTTGTCGTTCTCGTGGCCTCGAAGCGCCGTACAGACGCCGCTCAACCTTGGCGATACCGGTTACGACCCGCAGTTTCCATTCGGTTTTGGCCTGCGGTATGCAGACGCCGGAGACCTCGCGGCACTGTCCGAAAACTCCGGTATCACCGGCGGCCTGGTGCCGCATGGCCTCTATCTCGCGCGCGGTGCGGCAACGACAGGTTCGACCCTGTCGCTGATCGGTGCGGGCGGCATCGCCACGCGCGTTGTCGGTTCGGTCATCTCCAGTGACGATGACAGTATTGCCCTGCGTTCGATCGACCATCACGCACAGGAAGATGCGCGACTGGTCGAATGGCGTGGCGGCAACCCGGCAGCGATCGAGCTGCGTCTCCGCGACAGCCAGAATCTCGAACCCGAATTGAAAAAGGACATGCTGCTGGTGATGACGCTGCAGCTGCGCGCCGCGCCAACCGCGCCGGTGTGGCTGAGTATCGGCTGTGGCGAGGGCTGCGAAAGCCGCACTCGTATCGATACCGATCTCAATGCGCTGCCGCTGCAGGAATGGGTGCGCGTCGGCGTGCCGCTGAAATGTCTTCAGACGTCAGGTGCGGACATGCAGCGGATCGATCGTCCGCTGCGGATCGACACCGCAGGACGGCTCGCGCTCGGCCTGTCGCGGGTCGAGTTGAGCAACAATCCAGACCGCACGCTGCAGTGCGACGCCAAGTAAGATTCGCAGCATCGAAACGCCGCGCGCACAACGGCGCGATCCAACTATTTGAGCCGCGCAGACGGCGACCATCCCTGGAGGGAACATGAATCTTTCGACGATCGACACCGTGATCGTGCTGGCCTATCTGGTCGGCATCTTCATTCTCGCGCAGTGGGTATCGCGTGAAAAAGTCGGGCATCAGAAAGATGCCAAGGACTATTTCCTCGCCAGCAAATCGCTGCCGTGGTGGGCAATCGGCGCATCGCTGATCGCAGCGAACATTTCCGCCGAACAGATCATCGGCATGTCGGGCTCGGGCTACGCGCTTGGGCTCGCCATCGCGTCCTACGAATGGATGGCAGCGCTGACGCTGCTGATCGTCGGCAAGTTCTTTCTGCCGGTGTTCCTGCGCAACGGCATCTACACCATGCCGCAGTTTCTTGAAGAGCGTTACGGCCCGCGCATCCGCACGATCATGGCGGTGTTCTGGCTGGGTCTTTATGTGTTCGTGAACCTCACCGCGATTCTGTGGCTGGGCTCGATCGCAGTGACCCAGGTCACTGGGTTGAGTCAGTTCACCGCGCTGGTGCTGCTTGGCGGCTTTGCGCTGGTGTACCAACTGTATGGCGGGCTGAAGGCGGTGGCGCTGACCGACATTGTGCAGGTCTCGCTGCTGGTGTTGGGCGGACTGTTGATCGTCGGCATTTCGCTGGACCGCATCGGCGGTGATGCCGGCATGCTTGGTGGCTTCAAACTGCTGATCGCCACGCATCCGGAGCACTTCAAGATGATCCTCACGCCCGACAATCCGTTCTACAAGGATCTGCCGGGCCTGAGCGTGTTGATCGGCGGCATGTGGATCATGAATGTCAGCTACTGGGGCTTCAACCAGTACATCATCCAGCGCGCGTTGGCGGCGAAAGATATCGCCGAAGCGCAGAAGGGCGTGATGTTCGCGGCGTTCCTGAAACTGCTGATGCCGGTGATCGTGGTGTTGCCGGGCATTGCCGCGCTGATGCTGGTGCCGGATTTGGACAAACCCGATCAGGCCTATCCGAAGATGATGGCGCTGTTGCCCATCGGCGTGCTCGGTCTGGTCTTCGCGGCCCTGATCGCGGCGATCGTCGCGTCGGTCGCGTCGAAGATCAATTCGGTCTCCACCATCTTCACTCTGGATCTCTACAACAAGCGCGGCAAGCAACACGATGAAGCGCATCTGGTCAAGGTCGGCCGGATCGCGGCGACGGTGGCGATCGTGCTGGCGGTGTTCACCGCCAAACCACTGCTTGGCAGCTTCGACCAGGCCTTCCAGTACATCCAGGAATACACCGGGTTTTTCACCCCGGGTATCGTCGTGATCTTCATGCTCGGTCTGTTCTGGAAGCGCGCCAATGAAGCCGGCGCCATTGCTGCAGCAGTCGGTTCATTCGCGCTGTCGATCGTGCTGAAACTCGCCTGGCCGGAACTGCCGTTCATGGACCGTGTCGGTCTGGTGTTTCTGCTGGCATTGGCGCTGGCGGTGATCGTGTCGCTGACACTGCGTGCAAGTGCCGACCCCAACCGCATCCGCACCGACGACGTGAGCTACGCCACCAGCGGCTCGTTCAATGTTGGCGCAGTCGGCGTGATCGCGATTCTGGTCGCGCTGTATGCCGCGTTCTGGTGAGTCGCGTCGCCGCCGTGCGCCGGCGCAGACCGCGTCGGCGAATCGGCTGGTGCAAGCGGCCACAACCACGGCCTTGCAATCGTATGCATGAGTCTTCGTCATGTATCCCGATTACGCTTGGGGGTTACTCAAGACGGAATCGGCTGTGACCACTTCTCCCGCCTCGCTGCTGACTATCTTCGGCGCCACCGGCGACCTCGCGCAACGCATGCTGCTGCCTTCTCTTTATGGCCTGCAGAGCGACGGTCTGTTGCCGGCCTCAATGCGCATTCTCGGCACTGCGCGCAGCGCGCTGGACGACACGGTGTTTCGCGCATTCGTCACCGATGCCATCGCGCGCTACGTGCCTGCGGAACAGCGCAACGACGCGACGCTGCGGGCATTGCTCGACCGCGTGCACTATCAACCGGCTTCGCTTGATGACGACATCTCGATGCAGGCGCTGGCCGAACGCATCCAGAGCCTGCGCAGCGGCGACATCGTCTATCACCTCAGCACCGCGCCGAAGTTCTATGCGCAGGCCTGCGAAGCGCTGGCACGCCACGGTCTGGCCGGTGTCGGCACCCGGGTGATGCTGGAAAAACCCATCGGCCACGATCTGTCCGGCGCCATCGCCATCAACGACGGCGTCACCCGCAGTTTCGACGAAGACCGCGTGTATCGCGTTGATCACTACCTCGGCAAGGAAGGCGTGCAGAACCTGCTGGCGCTGCGCTTCGGAAATTCGCTGTTCGAGCCGCTGTGGAACGCACGGTATATCGAGCAGGTGCAGATCACCGTCGCCGAAACCATCGGCGTGGAAGGCCGCGGTGATTACTACGACGACTCCGGCGCGATGCGCGACATGCTGCAGAATCATCTGCTGCAATTGGTGTGCCTCACCGCGATGGAGCCGCCGTCGCAGTTTGAACCCACTGCGGTGCGCAACGAGAAGATCAAGGTGCTGCGCTCGCTGCGGCCGATCGGGCGTGCCGATGTCGCCACCGAAACCGTCGCCGGTCAATACACCGCCGGCGCGATCAACGGTCAGGCAGTGCCGGGCTATCTCGAAGAGCTGTCCGCACAGAAGCCGGGCCGCGCCAGCCGCACTGAAACCTTTGTCGCGATGCGCGCGCACATCGATAACTGGCGCTGGTCGGGCGTGCCGTTTTATTTGCGCACCGGCAAGCGCATGGCGCGGCGCTGCAGCGAAATCTATCTGCAGTTTCGCGATGTGCCGCATTCGATCTTCGCCCGCGGCGGCGCCGCCAGTCAGCCCAACGCGCTGGTCATCAAACTGCAGCCCGAAGAACGCATCGAGCTGCAGCTGATGCACAAGACGCCCGGACTTGATCGCAGCGGCCTGCGTTTATCGCAGGTCTCGCTGGATCTGGATCTCGACGAGCGCTTCGCGCACGAACGCCGCCGCTTGGCCTACGAGCGCCTGTATCTGGACGCGATTGAAGGCAACGGCACGCTGTTCGTGCGCCGCGACGAAACCGAAGCCGCATGGCAGTGGGTGGACGCGATTCTCGACGGCTGGGCCCACGCCGGCACCGCGCCCAAACCCTATGCCGCCGGCACCTGGGGACCCAACGCAGCGGTCGCGATGACCGAACGCCACGGCCACAGCTGGCGCGAATAACCCGGATACCACGATGGCCTGGATCGAACGTGATTACGCCGATAGCGATGCATTGATCGCCGCAGTGACCGCACAGCTGCACGAGGGCTGCAGCGCGGCACTGCAGCAGCGTGGACGCGCGCTGCTCAGCCTCGCCGGTGGACGCACGCCGCTGCCGATCTATCGCGCACTCGCCGGCAGCGCGCTGGACTGGTCGAGTATCGTCGTCATGCCCGGCGATGAACGCTGCGTGGCGCACACGCATGCCGCCAGCAACGTCGCCGCACTGCGCGATTCGTTTGCGGCAGCCGACGGCGTGCAGATCGAATCGTTGACCACCACCGATGGCGATCCCCACGCATCGCTTGCGCATGCACGCACGATGCTCGCCGCGCACACCGAAGCGTTTGACGCGGTGGTGCTTGGGATGGGCGAAGACGCGCACACGGCGTCGCTGTTTCCCGGCGCGGATGCTTTGCCGGACGCGATGGCGAAAGACGCGACCGAGGATGCGTTTCTGCTGGTGCCCAATCCACTGCCGCCAGAAGCGCCGTTCCCGCGCGTGACCCTCGGCCTCGTCCGGCTGCTGCGTGCGCGCAGCCTGCATCTGATTGTCACAGGCGCGCGCAAACGCGACGTGCTGCGCGCCGCGCAGACCGCGCACGATCCGCTGCGCGCACCGATCTCGGCGCTGCTGCACGCATCGGGCACCGTCGTGCATGTGCATTGGAGTCCGTGATGGTAATGCGTTTTTTCGATGCACTTGTTCCCAATGTGCTTATTCCCCATGCATCAATGTGTGATGTCCTTATTTCGTCATCCCCGCGAAAGCGGGAACCCATGCCCACAATGTCGGAAACATAAGGGCAAGCATGAGAATGACGTGAAGATCACTGACATGGGTTCCCGCCTTCGCGGGGATGACGAGCAAAACTAGAGCAAGCGCCACACCCCCACGCATACCATAAGGCCGCGCACACCATGAGTCTTCATCCCGTCGTTGTACGCGTCACTGCACGCATTGCCGAACGCAGCCGTCGCGGCCGCGAAGATTATCTCGCGCGCATCGACGCCGCGCGTATCGATATGCCCGCGCGCCGGCATCTGAGCTGCGGCAATCTGGCCCATGCGTTCGCCGCATCAGGCGCCGATAAACCGATGCTCAAGACCGGCGTGGGCGGCAACATCGGCATCATCACGGCCTACAACGACATGCTGTCCGCGCATCAGCCGATGGAGCACTACCCCACGCTGATTCGCATGGCCGCGCGCAACGCAGGCGGCACTGCGCAGGTCGCCGGCGGCGTGCCGGCGATGTGCGATGGTGTGACCCAAGGCCGTACCGGCATGGAGCTGTCGCTGTTTTCGCGCGACACCATCGCACTGGCCACTGCGGTGTCGCTGTCGCACGAAATGTTCGACGCCGCGCTGTTGCTCGGGGTGTGCGACAAGATCGTGCCGGGTCTGCTGATCGGTGCGCTGAGCTTCGGCCATCTGCCGGTACTGTTCGTGCCTGCCGGGCCGATGCCATCGGGGTTGCCGAATAAAGAAAAAGCGGCCGTGCGCCAGCGTTTCGCCGACGGCAAAGCGTCGCGCGACGAGCTGCTGGAAGCGGAGTCCGCGTCGTACCACAGCCCCGGCACCTGCACGTTCTACGGCACAGCCAACTCCAATCAGATGCTGATGGAAGTGATGGGTCTGCACATGCCGGGCAGCGCCTTCGTCAATCCGAATACGCCGCTGCGCGATGCGCTGACGGTGGCCGCGACCGAACAGGCGCTGCGGATCACGTCACTGGGCAGCGATTATCGACCGCTGGGCCACACCGTCGACGAGAAAGCGATGGTCAACGCAATGGTCGGCCTTGCCGCGACCGGCGGTTCAACCAACCACGCGTTGCATCTGGTCGCGATCGCGCGCGCCGCGGGCCTCATCATCGACTGGGATGATCTGGACGAACTGTCGCAGGCCACGCCGCTGTTGGCGCGCGTCTACCCGAACGGCAGTGCCGACGTGAATCATTTCCACGCGGCCGGCGGCATCGGGTTTGTGATTCGCGAACTGATCGATGCGGGCCTGATGCATGCCGACATCCTGTGCGTGCACGGCGGCGATCTGCGCCAGCAGACCATGATTCCCACGCTCGATGGCACGACGCTGCGCTGGTCGCCGCCGCCCGTACAGTCGCTGGAGACGTCGATCCTGCGCGGCGTCGCCGAGCCCTTCGATCGCGAAGGCGGTCTGCGTCGGCTGCAGGGCAATCTTGGCCGTGCAGTGGTGAAAATTTCGGCCGTCGCGCCGGAACATCGCACCATTGCCGCACCGGCAAAAATCTTCGATTCACAGGACGCGATGCTGGAGGCGTTCAAAGCCGGCGCTTTGGGCGATGGCGATTTTGTTGCAGTGATTCGCGGCCAGGGCCCGCGCGCCAACGGCATGCCTGAACTGCACAAACTCACGCCGACATTGTCGCTGCTGCAGGATCGCGGCCAGCACGTCGCATTGCTGACCGACGGTCGCATGTCCGGCGCATCGGGCAAAGTGCTCGCGGCGATCCACATCACGCCTGAAGCCGCGTGTGGCGGCGCCATCGCCAAACTGCGCGAAGGCGATCTGATCCGCATCGATGCGGAAGCCGGGACGATGCACGCCGACGTGCCCGACGCCGAATGGGCCGCACGCACACCGGCGATGATCGATCTTCGCGGCAACGCACACGGCGTCGGCCGCGAACTGTTCGGACTGATGCGCGCGCAGGTCGGTTCGGCGGAACAGGGCGCCTGCAGTCTGTTTGTCGATATCGATCACGCACATGTCGATCATGCGCACGTCGATGCAGTGAGCGCCAATCAATGAAAGACGCCGTGATGAAAGGCACTGTGATGAAACACACCGTGAACCCCGCATCGCTCGCGCTCATCGCCGATATCGGCGGCACCAATGCGCGTTTCGCATTGACCGATCTGTCGGCACCCAATGCGCAGGTGCTGGATGCGCGCAGCCTCGACGCCTCCGCGTTCGCCAGTCTGCAGCATGCAGCCGAGCATTATCTCAGCGCGGTCGGCGTGCAGCCGCGTCGCGCTGCGATTGCCGTCGCCAGCCCGGTCAACGGTGAAGAGATCCGTCTGACCAATCGCGCCTGGTCGTTCACCCGCAGCGAACTGCAGCGCGCGCTTGGCCTCGATCATCTGCACGTGCTCAACGATTTCGGCGCGGTGGCGTGGTCGGTGCCGGCATTGTCAGAAGCGGAAACCATCACCGTGCACGGCAGCGACGACGCGCCGTTGTATGGCCCGGTGTCCGTACTCGGCCCCGGTACCGGCCTCGGCGTTGCGATGCTGATCGATGAAGAGGTATCCAATCAGGGCCGCCGCTGGCAGGTGGTCGAAACCGAAGGCGGCCACGTCAGTTTTGCGCCGCTGGGTGAAGAAGAACTCGCGATCGCCCGCTGGTTCACTGCGCGCTTCGGCCGCGTCTCGAACGAACGTCTGCTCTGCGGCAGCGGTCTGTCGCATATCGACGCGGTGCTGCGCGGCGCCGTCGATCACGTCACGGGGCAACATCAGGATCTGCGCGAACCGGCTGACATCGTCGCCGCTGCGCTGGAAGGTCATGACTTGGCCGCACGCCGCACGCTGGCGCGCTTCTGCGCCGTGCTCGGCAGTGTCGCCGGCGACGCTGCGCTGATTCACGGTGCACGCACGGTGATGCTGGCCGGCGGCATCGTGCCGCGCTTCGTGCCTTTTTTGCGCAGCAGCGCGTTCCGCGAGCGCTTCCTCGCCAAGGGCCGCTTCGCCCCCTATCTCGAAACAGTGACGATCCGGGTCATCACCCACAGCAGCCCCGGCCTGTTGGGCGCGGCGATGTCGCTGCGTGCCGACACTTCAAACGAGACGACGCGATGAGCTCTTCCCACACCAGCCGCATGACCGCCATCGTCGACGACATCCTGCAGCAGGCGCCGGTGGTGCCGGTACTCGCGGTCGCCGACCCCGACGATGCGGTTCCGCTCGCGCAGGCTCTGGTCGCCGCCGGTTTGCCGGTACTGGAAATCACGCTGCGCACGCCGGTCGCATTGGATGTGATCCGGCGCATGCGCGATGTCCCCGGCGCCATCGTCGGCGCCGGCACCATATTGACCTCGAAAGATCTTGCTGCGGTGCAGGCCGCAGGCGCCGCGTTTGCGATCTCGCCCGGCGGCACCGACGCGCTCTATGTCGCCGCACACCGCGCAACCATCCCGCTATTGCCCGGCATCGCCACCGCCAGCGAACTGATGCGCGGCCTCGAACACGGCTACAAACGATTCAAATTTTTTCCCGCCGAATCCAGCGGCGGCATCGCTGCGCTCAAAGGCTTCGCCGGCCCGTTCGCACACGTGAAATTCTGCCCCACCGGCGGCATCGACGCCGCGAAAGCGCCGGCGTACCTCGCACTGCCCAACGTCATCACCGTCGGTGGTTCCTGGATGGTCCCGAATGATGCGTTGCTGGCGAAGGATTGGGCGCGGATCGGTGAATTGGCGAAAGCAGCGGCTGCGCTGCGCGGCTGACCGGAAACACCGGCTGGCCGAGCCGTACAAGAGACCTTGCAAAGCCCAGGAAAGATCACCGGCCTGCAGGCGCGGCATGCGGTTCCGCAAGACATGCCAAACTCCGGGCCATGCGCAGCCCACAGCGCGCATCGAACAGCCCGCCAGACCTTGGCGCCTGCAAGCAACGATACGGATCGTCATCGTGAGATGGCGCACCTGTAGCGTTTGGAGGCCAGCGCATGCCCCGCAGCATTGCCGACGTACCCGCGACGTCAAATACGAAGTCGAGCGCACCCATCCCGGTGCATCTCCCGCTCGGCGTGCAGCTGCTGGTGTTCGCCAGTGAACAACTGCAGCAGGCGCAGACCGAGCTGGCCCGCAAAGACGAGGCGCTGCACGAAGGCATCCATCAAGCGCGCAAATCGATCCGCCGCGCGCGCGCCACCCTGGCATTCGGCGCGCGGGCGCTGGGTCCACGCGCACAGGCGCTGGATGACGAGCTGGCTCGGCTGTGTCGCGGCCTGTCGCATCTGCGCGATGCCCAGGCACTGATCGAGGTGCTGCATCGGCTGGACGCGCAGGCACCGGATCGGATCCGTACGATCCTGCCCGCTGCGGAGCAACTGACGCGGCAGCGTCGCGACGACATTCTGCAGCGTGCACTTGCCCGCGACCCGACGTTCCAGGCGCGTCGTCAGCGCCTGCAGGCCGCGCAGCAGCGCATGGCGCGGCTGGATTGGCAAGCAGTGGACGAAGCCGACATCGCGCACGCGATCAAGCGCAGCCAGCGCCGTGCCGACAAGGCCGCCAAGCAGATCAAACGGCACCCGGACGACGACGAAGCCTGGCACGTGTACCGACGCCGCCTGCGTCGTCTGCGTCAGCAGGACAGTCTCTTGGCCGACCTTCTGCCCACACTGCGCCGGTCAAAAAAGCGGTCCAACGATCTGACCGATGTCTTGACCCATGCCTTGGGCGAATCGCAGGACGATGCGCTGCTGCTGCGCCACTGCGACAGACGCTCGCCGTTTTCGCCCGATCAACGCAGGCAGCTGCGCGCCATTGCGCGCGAGCGCCTGCAGCGCGCACGCAGCCGCTGACCTGTTCACGATCCGAGGCGACGGCGATGGCCGAAATCGAACTGCGCATACAGACCCTGGACCAGCTGTTCGACAGCCTCGATCCGGCCCCGTTTCATGCCAAAGCCCTCGACCGCAACGCCGAGGCCTATCTGCTGGAAAGCGCCGCAGAACACGACGCACGTCAGCCGTTGCACATCGAGATCCACGCACCGCCGCAGCTCGCGGCGCATTTCGACGACATCGTCACCGCTATCCACGAGCATTTCGCGCTTGCCCACCTGCAGGCCGAACGTCGCCACCGCTACCGGCGCCGCATCGGCCGCATCGCACTGTCGGCGGGCGTCGCCACGCTGTCGATCGCACTGCTGCTGCGACAACTGGTGGAAGGCATCGGCGGACCCTTCGGCGATGTGCTGGCGGAAGGCCTGCTGATTCTGGCCTGGGTCGCGCTATGGCGACCGATCGAAACCATCGGCTTCGATTCCTGGGAAAGCCGCGAACAGCGACGACTGCTGGCGATGCTGTCGCAGGTGCCGGTGCGTTTTGTGGCGGTGGATCCGGTGTCGGGTCGAGAGGGAAAGACCGCGATCGTCTGAATATCGCGGCGACCCGTTGCTCCAACCAGGAGAGATTCAAGCGAAACCGCTGCTCGTAGGAGGGCCTTCAGGCCCGAGCTCTTTCCTGTAACGCCCGACAAGAAAAGCTCGGGCCTGAAGCCACTCCTACACGAGCACAGCCGATCCGTTACGCCTGAAGGCCTACGGGAAACACGCGATTCAGATCGGCCTGCCCAGATCGTCGGTCTTGAACGACTGGGTCTTGAACTTGTTGAGGAATGCGTAGAACTCGCCCTGCGCGGTTTCGACGATGGTGCCGCCGTCCTGCCAGATCGCATTCTCGGCGGCATGACCGCCGTTGACCGGATCGCCCTGATTCTGATGGATGTTGTGCACGCCCTTGTCGCTGGTGAACGGCTCACCGAACACGTAGAACCGCACACCCTGATCGATGATCGCTTCCAGATCGGTCAAAGCCTGGAAGCCGGTGCCGCTGTTCCACGGCGGGTTCCAGCGGATGAAATTCAGCAGCCGAGACAGGCAGCTGTCGTATCGGACGTTCCAGATCATTATCGGCGGATGCAGCACGGCGGAGCGGATGTAGTCGAGCGCGCCTGATGTGGCATTCGACGCCAGCGTGTGCCAACCATTCGCCAATGACTTGATGTCCGCGAACTCCGACGTCCGGATCTTGACCACGCGCCATTGGATCCCGTCGGGCATGTTTTTCGGATCCACATCGATCGCGCATTTGTAGACACCATCGGGCGCCAGCACGAACAGATTGCCGTGGTAGTAGCGTCCGAAATTGTCTGGCGGATCGCGTGCGTAACTCGATTTGGTGCCGATCACGACGCCGTAACCGTTGCTGAGTCCCATGGTGGACCTCCTTCGCGACAGGCCCTGCGCGTCATATTAGCGGTGGCGTTGTCCTCAACAATCATTACGGCGTTTGTCGTACCGAACGGACAAGCCTTAAGGAGTCCGAAAAGTGAATCCGAACCCTGCTGCCGTAGGGTGGAACCGCCATAAGCGATTCCACCATCACAGCTCACCCGTTGTGCAGAAATTCGAGGAGATATCTTCCGTCACAGTATGCGGCGGCATGACCAGCTCCGCTGTTGTAAAGCGCCTGGCTACGCGGGTGCCGCCCTACAGTTACACTTTACCGCCTTACGATTACGTCTTGCGGATTTTAGGCATTTTGCCCACCGTTGCAACATTTGCGCGCGATGAGAATTGAACGGAGCAGCGCAGATGCCGATCATATTTGCATGCATTCAAGTTTAATTTCGGTGGGCATGAAGCCCACCCTACGTCCCTGGCGAAAGAGGCTGCTGCATTGTGTCCAAGAATTGAATTTGGCAGTCGCGCAGTGTGGGACCACCGAAGGCGAAGACCAGCTTCGCTGTTAAAGACCCACCACCACGCCGCCACAGTCACCGCAGCATTCGGCGGCATCCGCTTCGCGGGTGCCTCCCTACGGATTGCGCCTTACGGCCTTGGTGGCTCCTCCACCTTCTCCAAGGTATTGATACTGACATGCGGCCAAGCGATGCGACCGGGAAGCCCATCGACACGAGGGAAGAAATCCAGCATCACTACCTGTGCATACTGCAGGCGCAGCTTCGGCTGACCGTTTTCGTCCTGTTCTTCGAGTTCCTGGATCCAGAACGTCACATTCATCGTCGCGGCGTCGGCCTGACGCTCGATGAAGGGGATATTGACAATGCCGGCGGTCGGTCGCGTGCTGTCGACTTCTAGCACCGTCGTTCTGCGGATCGCCACTCCCAGATTCGCATTTCGGAGCAGTGCCACCGGATCCACCGGATCGAACAGGCCGCGAAATGGCTGATCGTGGAAATGCCGGTAAGGCGCCAGATAGCGCTTATCAAGGTCGCGCGTCACACCGATCGGCAGACCGTCGATGAAGGGAATCGCGGGCATGCCCTCCACCGTCAGACTGCTACCAAGTGCCAAGACTGAATTGCCATGCGGGATGCTCGACAGCCGCGCCAGATCCAGCCCTCCCTCGGCTTGGTTGAGCATGTAGAGCCATAAGCCCGGCTCATGATGAATAGCGAGCCCGGGGTTGCCGGCCAAGCCGCTGGGGGGCACGTTAGCGGCGTCTTCACCGTCTGCTACTCGATCATCCGCAGAGCTCTGGGCAATCGACTGCTCATAGTCAAGGGTAACGATGCGCTGATCGATCTGAGTTGCCACCACGCCGCTGCCCTCGATACCGCGGTTAGGCACGCCCTTATCGACAAGAGTGAAGCGCAACGTTTCATTGTACTGATTCAGCAACAGGCGATAGTTGAAAGGGCTTGAGGGTCCGGTCACAAAGGGAAGCGCGATCATGTTCCACCCGCGACCTGGAAGCCCAGGTTGGTTGCTCCAAGTACCAGGCAGAAGTTGCAGCGGACCAAGCTCGTCGTCGCCTGTACGCGCAACTTCCAACCGGCGGCCGCGCTGGGCGATAGTCTGCAGAGTCGAAGTATTTGTCATAAGTACAGTTCCTTGGAATTTATGACGGAAAGAGCCAGAGGCAGACGGGTTCTGGACCCATGCCGGTGTGAATACGCGTATTGTTTGTTGCATCCTATTTACGCCAGACGGCAAAGGTATGCTGTCTCTTTCCAGTAGCGGATTCGGATCAAATGCCGAAAACCGGGGTCAGGTTCACTTCTCTCGTATGCGTCTGATGCCAAAAAAAAGAGATTGCTACGCTGCGAATTGCATGATCACACTCCATACGCAGCGCTTCGGTTTTGTTTTGCGCTCTCTTCAGCATCACTCAAGCATCACTTCCGCCTCGGCTCACACCCCACGCCATCCCCATCGCGATCCAGATGCGATCCATAGCCAAACTCACCGCGTCTTACCGGCGCAGCGCCTGCAGCACGTGCTTCCGCGCAATTCGCAAACACACCGGGTCCACGCGGCGAAGGTGCGATTCGCGGCGGCGTGAAGTTGTTGCTCGGCATAAAATCACTGCGCGATAAAGCCGCACCACCGCGATGGCAGTGATAGCCGCCGCGTTTGCGGTCATGGCGGCAACCTTCGGCGTTGAGTCTTCCGCCATGTGCGGAAGCGTTGCTGGCGATGCACAGTGCGATGGCGGCGAGCGCCATCGGAAGTAAAACGCCGTTTGGCGATTCTTGCGATGCGTCCCCTGCGCCTGCCCTGGCCATGCGGCATTCCCCCTGTGGAATGTGCGCCGGCTTCAATCTGAAGCTTAATGCGAGTCTTGTTTCATCGCGATGCGCTTGTCAATCGATAATACGAATTCGCTAACGATAACGAGCAATGTGAATTTCAGTCTCTATGCCGAAAGCCGTGATGGATGGATTTTTCTTCAATCGCAGAAGCGGAATCGATTCACCATATCGAATGATCGGCGATGTTCACGCCGGCTCATCCGGAATCAATGCGGACTCGAAGCGGATGATCGCGTCCTTCAGCTGCAGCTTGCGTTTCTTCAGACGTTTGATCGCCAGCTCGTCGGCGACGATGTTTTCGTGCAGGCGGGCGATGGCGACATCGAGGTCGCGGTGTTCCACGCGCAGCTCGGTCAGCCGGTGGGCGACGCGGGTGAGTTCGGCAGGGTCGGAGGGCTGGTTCATCGCGCTGAAGCTTAGCATCGGCCGCTGTCAGGTGAGCGGGACGGGCTTGTCCGCAGCAGCGCGACCACCGACGCATGAATGCCTCTCGGTCAGCGTCCGGCTACGTAGCTGGCTGCGTCAGTGTCCTGGGTTGGATCGGCCAATGCGCCTTCGGTGTCGATGGATTGATCCGGTTCCGCAGCGGGGACGGAGGAACCGACCAGGGCCGCACGGGTCGTCGGCTGCAGTGAAGCGGCCGTTTTTATCGAGGGCGGCAGGGGCTGCCATGCAATGTAGGCGAACAGCAGCAGCACCACGCTGCCGACCACAATGCGGGCCCGCAGATTGTGGGCGCGACGGCGAGAACGACGGCGGTGTGGCAGGGTGGACAGGAGCGTCGACATGGGA
Organism: Lysobacterales bacterium; assembly: GCA_031419075.1. Lineage (GTDB taxonomy): Bacteria > Pseudomonadota > Gammaproteobacteria > Xanthomonadales > Xanthomonadaceae > Lysobacter_I. Next base: position 54,495 of record JANOKD010000018.1, on the reverse strand, counting down.
AGTTCTCGCGTGGTTTCAGTACAACGCATCAAGATCCGTGCCACGGCCAAGGCGCTGTTTTTATTGGATCGCGGATTAAAAAACGGGCGGTGCGCCCGTGCGTTGCGCACGATACGGCCGCGACATCGTGCGCTTCACCGGGTGCGCTGCGGCCGGCTGGCGGCAGAACAAGGTGGATATCGCGAAAGCCGCTGAAAAACATGGGTTTTCTGGATGTTAAAGAGTGCGGCGATGCTGGCACGTAACTTGTATGTCTTCCATTGAGGCCGCGTCCTGCGGCGTCTCGTTCTTCTGGAGAAATCACATGTTGTATTACGCCGTTGTCTTCTTTGTGATCGCGCTGATCGCTGGCGTGCTTGGCTTCGGCGGCATCGCCGGCGCCGCTGCGGGCATCGCGAAGATCCTGTTTTTCGTGTTTCTGATTTTGTTCGTGGTGTCGCTGATCATGGGCCGTCGCGTCAAAGTCTGAGAGGCTGTTCATTTTCTTTGAAAAGCGCATCGGTAGAGCGACCTTCAGGCCGCTGGAACCCACCGAAATCACCACGACAGCGGCCAGAAGGCCGCTCTACCGACGATCAAGTGATTGTGAGTCGTTTTCCATCGTGGATTGCCGAGATTTTGAACAGCCTCTCAGAGGCTGTTCAAAAGATTTCTCAAGCGTAAACAAACAATCCATCTGTCATCCCGAACACCCGCGCAGCGGGTGGAGGGATCTGCTGTTGCGACATTACTGGCCATAGGCGGATCCCTCCTCGGGCATTGCCCTCGTTCGGGATGACATGTATTTGCTTTGCCCTCGTTCGGGATGACAGTTTTTAAGATCAAAGGCTTTGAACAGGCTGTCAGGCGAGCGGCAGTTCCAGAGTGAAGCTGGCGCCGCCGCCTTCGCGGTCGTCGTACCAGATATCGCCGCTCATCGTGCGTGCCCGCTGTTTGGCCAATGCCAATCCCAGGCCGGTCGATGATTCGCCGCCGGTAGGCTGGGCGCTGAGCCGCACGTAGCGCTGGAACAGGCGCTCGCGGTCTTTCGGCGAAATGCCGGGGCCGCGGTCGTGCACGGTGAGCCTTCCGTATTTGCCCTGACGCGCTGCGGTGAGGTACACGTCGCTGCCCGGAGGCGCATATTTCAGCGCGTTCGACAGCAGATTCTGCAGCACATGCAGCGCGCCCGCGCGCTCCGCCAGCAGGCGCATGCCGTCGGCTGCGTCGGTGTCGATATGCACGCACATGCTTTTGCTCTGCGATTGGTGCGAGAGCAGCTCCGCCACTTCCACCAACAAGCTGCGTGCGGCGATTGGCTGCGGCGGCACGTCGTGCATCCGGTCCTGCTGCTGATCGAGAAACGCCTGCAAAAACAGCACACCTGCATCGGCGGAGGTGCGGATGGAGTGTGCGAACCGCTGTCGCGCATCGTCGGTCACGGTCGGCTCGCGCAGCAGTTCGGCCGAAAACAGGATGTTGGCGAAATGATTGCGCAGATCGTGACTGACGATCTCCGCGACTCTCTGGCGTTCATCCGCAACCCGTGCCAGCCGATCGCGCGCCTGTTTGAGATCCAGATGGGTACGCACCCGCGCCAGCAGTTCTTCGGCGATGAAAGGTTTGGTGATGTAGTCGACCGCACCTGCGGAAAACGCGCGGGTCAGGCTGTCGCGCTCATGGTCGGCGGTGAGAAACACCACCGGCACTTCGCGTGTTTGCGGCATCGCCTGTAGTGCTGCAAGTACCTCGAAACCGTCGAGGCCCGGCATGCGCATGTCCAGCAGCACCAGATCGGGCGGACTGCCTTCGGCCAGCGTCAGCGCTTCCTTGCCGTCGAGCACCGGCACCACATCGTAGTCGGCCCGGGTCAAGAGTTGGCCCAGCACCTGCACGTTCGCGATCTGATCGTCGATCACCATCACAACCGGCAGCACGACAGTGGGTTTGAATCTATTTGGCATCGCCTATTTCCTCGCATTTGGCGGCCAATGCATCGAGCACAAGCTTGACTTGATTCACATCGAACCGTTGCACAGCGAGCTGCAGCCGCTGTGCCAAGACCTGCAGCGCGGGATCGTGAATTTCATCGGCAAGCAGCTGCAGCCGCGCGCTGAAATCGCCGATCTCGCGGATGCGCATGCGGTTACGCAGCGCCACCAGCGGCTCGTCGCACAGTGAGTGCCATTCCTGGCGTGCGGCGGTCAGGCGCTCCACCGACGGCCGGATGCGTTCATCGCCGGATGTGGGCACCGCAGTCTGCGAACTGTCGACGTGCGGCTGGTCATTCCGGCCGAATAGGCCGAGCAGCGTGGTGAACAATTCCAGCGGTGCATAGGGTTTGCGGATGTAGCCGTCGAACGCGGTCGTCTGCGCATTTTCTTCGCTCAGAAGGCTGGATGCGGTAACCGCAATCACCCGGATATTAGCCAGTGCGGCATCGGCACGGATCGCCTCAAAAGCACGGTATCCGTTCATCCGCGGCATGCGCAGATCCATCAGCATCACGTCGGGGAGCAGCCGGCGTGCGGCCTCCACGCCTTCAATGCCGTCACGGGCGACGAACACCTGGTGATGGCTTTCGCGCAGGTAGCCTTTCGCGACTTCGATATTCCATTCGACATCATCCACCACCAGTATTTTCAGCGGCGGCAGCCGGTCGAAATCGACCCGCGCATCGTCAATCTCCATCTGCAATACCGCAGCGGGTTCCAGCTCAGGAATGTTGATGCTGAAGGTCGCACCTTGGCCAGGACGACTGTCGACATGGATGTTGCCATGCATCAGATCGACCAGCCGCCGGGTGATGCTGAGCCCAAGACCGGTGCCCTGACGCACACGTCCGTCCGGGCTTTCAGCTTGGTAGAACGGCTCGAAAATCTGCTCCAGTTTTCCAGGTTCGATACCGACGCCGGTGTCAGTCACCTCCATGCGCAGGTCGCGGCCCGAGCCAAGCGGTGAGGACAGCATCGACAGCCGCAGCGTGACTTCGCCGCGCTCGGTGTACTTCACTGCGTTGCTCAGTAGATTCATCAGGATCTGGCGCAGCCGCTGCGCGTCCACGACCACCGGCACCAGATTGGCCGGATCGATTTCGATGCGCAGGCGCACGCCTTTTACCTCGGCCATCGGCTCGAACAGCGCCAGTGTTTCGGTGGCCAGTTCGGCCAGATCGGTACCCTGCGGGTTGAGCTCCAGTTTGCCCGCTTCGATCTTGGACAGGTCCAACACATCGTTGATGAGGGCAAGCAGCATCTGTCCGCTTTTTCGGATCGACATCACCCACTCGCGATGCAGCGGTTCACGCACGTGGTCACCCAGCAGCTGGGCGAACCCGAAGATCGCATTCATCGGCGTGCGGATTTCGTGGCTCATGCTGGCCAGAAAAACGCTTTTTTCCTCGTTAGCGCGGCGCGCCTGGGCGGCGCGCAGTTCACCGCGCAGCGCGTTTTCAGCTTCGTGCTGGGCACGGCGCAGCGCAAGAAAACCGAGCAGCCCTGCAGCCAAGGCCAGGCTGTTGGCGATCATCAGTGTCGCAGTGGTCTGCTTGACCAAGCCGTCGCGCGCTTGGCGACGGGTCTGCAGCAGCTGGTTTTCTCCACGCGACATTTCGAATACCCGTTCGCGCATCCGGTCGACGGCGGTCTCGCCGCGGCCATCGCGCACCCGCTGCACGGCTGCGCCTTCTTTGCCGCTGCGCAGTTCATCATCCTTGATTGCGACCGATATACGCGCGCGGCTTTTCAGCTGCTCGTAATCCTTCGACAGGCCGATCAGATTCTCCTGCTGCTGCGGGTTGTCGTCGGTCAGCGTCTGCAGCCGCGCGAGCAGACGGCCGATCGCATTGAGGTGAATGCTCAAGCCTGCACGATGTTGCTCAGCGCCGCCGATCATGAAACGCACACCGTCGGCTTCCAACATGCCCAACTCCACCTGCAGTTCGGTCAGGTTGTCTTTAACGTTGAGGGTGTGCGTGACCAGCTGGATAGAATCGGCCAGCGCGTTGGTGGAGCGCACTGAAATAATCGACGTGATGACAATCACCACGAATGCCAAGGCCAGCAACCCGACATTGGCGCGGTTGCGAAACTGCGCAGTGCGCGACGACGGCATGCATGATCCCCATAGTGGGCCCTTTTACTGCGGGCGAGTGGCTGCCAACAGGCAGTGTAACGCTACGAATTCATCAGCCAGATAGTGCCGTTCAACACCAGCGCAAACGATACCCACAGCAGGTATGGCAACAGCAGATAGCCGGCGAGCGCGTGCACCCGGCCGAACGCCAGCATGGTCGACAGCAGTACAACCCACAGCAGACAGATGTCGAGGAACGCGAAACCTGGAGTGTGCAGCGCGAAAAACAGCGGTGTCCACGCCAGATTCAACAGGAACTGGACTGCAAACAGCGCCTGCGCGCGCCGACGGGTCGGTTCATCGACATCAGGCTCATGCCGCACCAGCCACAGCGCGACCGCCATCGACACATACAGTGCGGTCCACACCGGGCCAAACAGCCACGACGGTGGGTTCCAGGTCGGCTTGAGCAGCGTGGTGTACCAAGCATCAGGGCCGAACAAAACGCCGGATGTCGCGCCTAATCCCACCATCAGCACAACCCAGCCAATCAGCGCCAACCAGCTGTCGCGCGGACGCGCGGGATGTTCAGGATGTGTGACTGAAGGGCGATCATTCATAGCGAATAACTAAAGCTCGAAGCGAATAGGGGCCGATATGCAGGCTTACAAACCAAACAATTTACGTTTGCGATACAGCGTGGATGCATCAATGCCCAAGGTCCGCGCGGCGGCTTCCAGACTGTCGCTGGACGCGAGTATACGTTCGATATGCAGGCGCTCCAGTTCATCCAGAGAGATTGCCATGCCCGGCTGCGCGTCGTTGCGGGCATTCGCGCTGAGCGCAAGAAGTTCCGGGCTGATCTCTTCGTTTCGGCACAGAATCACCGCGCGTTCCATCATGTTCTGCAGTTCCCGCACATTGCCCGGCCAGGCATACGCGCGCAGCTGCGACAGCGCCGATGGCGACAGCCTGCGCGCGGGCAGGCCGTAGTCGCCGGCATAACGGCGGACGAAGCCGGTGGCGAGATCCTCAAGGTCTTCCGGCCGTTCGCGCAGCGGCGGCAGGGTGATGCTGATGACATTGAGGCGATACAGCAGATCGAGGCGGAACTGGCCGTCTTTGACCATCGCATCCAGATCGCGGTTGGTGGCGGCGACAATCCGCGCGTCGGCCTTGCGCGTCACCGGGTCGCCGACGCGCTCGTATTCCTTGTCCTGGATGAAACGCAGCAGCTTCGGCTGCAGCGGCAGCGGAAAATCACCGACTTCGTCCAGAAAGATCGTGCCGCCGTCTGCATGCGTGACCCGACCGACGGTGTTCTGCACCGCGCCGGTGAACGAGCCCTTGGAATGGCCGAACAGTTCGCTTTCCATCAGCTCGGCCGACAGCGACGGACAGTTGACGGTGACCAGCGCGCCGGCCGCGCGCGCGCTGGCGCGGTGTACGGCCTTGGCGATCACGCCTTTGCCGGTGCCGCTCTCGCCCAGCAGCAGCAGATTGGCGTCTGTGCGCGCGACCTGCAGCGCCATGTCGATGGCCGCCTGCATGGCTTTGTTCTTGCTGCTGAGTTCTGGTGCGAGGGCTCCGGCCTCGCGCTCGAAGCTGTCGAGGCGGTCGAGGATGCGGCGGGTGTCAACCTGTCGCGCCACTGAAATTCTGAGCTGATCGGGCGAACACGGCTTGACCAGATAATCGCTGGCCCCCAGCGCGATCGCTTTCACCGCATCGTCGACGGCGGCATTGCCGGTCACCATGATGATCCGCATCAACGGAGCCAGCTCGCGTAGGCGCGGCAGGGCATCGATACCGGAGTCGTAGCCGATGTTGTGATCGAGCAGACAGACGTGGAAGGGCCGGGTCGCGGCCAGGCGCAGGCCATCTGCCAGGGTTTCAGCGGTCTCGACGCTGTAGCCGTCGGTTTCCAGCGCCAAGGCGAAGTTCTGCAGCAGCCGGGCGTCGTCATCGATCGCCAGAATGCGGCCAGCGGGCTTCAAGGCAGGGCTCGGCACGGGTCGGGACTCCATCGTGTGCGGGGCAGATGTGTGCGAGGCGCGCACATCGGTCGCGCTTTGCACTATCGCGCTTTGGACTATATCTGCGCTGCCGGTCTGCAGTACCGGGCGCCCCCATGTATTGCCCAGGGTGGCCATTGGCGATGCGGGGCGTGCAGGCAGAGATCGGCGTTCAAGGGTGGCGCTCATAGGGTGGCTCCTGCAAATGTTTCGAGGCGGAGTGCGCCACGTGGCAAACAGTGCGTCGCAAGCCCTGTGCCAGCGGCAAGTCCTTGTCTTTGCTGGGGATATGGGTAGTGCGATCTTTCATTCTGCACGGCGACATCCAATGCGGGCGGCATTTTGCACGATGACCGTCGAGCCGAAAAAAAAGCCGCCTCGCGAAATAATGCCGGGCGGCCAAGGGGAGATTCAGATTGCCGTTCAGAAACACGTTGCGACCGCTGATGAATCCAGGTGGACCCCCATCCGGGCCGGCTTTCGGAGCGCTCGGCCCGGATGGGGCATCCGGATGTCACCACGCCTGCGGGGGGAGGGTCGCGGGTCGTGGCAACTTCAATCACGCACCTGCACGGGTGCGTGCGAAGGGTGGCAGACCTCAGTTGTGGTCGATGCTTTTCTCGAAATCGCGCACCTGCTGCTCGGCGATATCCTTGGTCACGCCGTAGCGTTCCTGGACTTTGCCGGACAGGTATTCGCGGTTGCCTTCGGCCACGGTCAGGTCGTCGTCGGTGAGATCGCCCCACTGGGCCTTGATCTTGCCGTTGAGCTGCTTCCACTTGCCTTTGATGATGTCGGTATTCATGGATTGATGTCCTTTGGGGGGATGACGGGAGGGCGCGTGCGCCCGGTGAAGCATCGATGCGGGGGCGTCGATGCGAATACGCGATTAACCGCGCGGCTTGGTGGTGAGCGTGGTGGCGTCGACCGAAGTCACGCCTTTGATCGCGCGGGCCACGGCCACGGCCTTGTCGACCTGCATACGGTTGTCCAGCTTGCCGGTGAGCGTGACCACGCCGTTGGTGGTGCTGACGTTGATATCGAGGCCCTTGGTCTCTTCAGTCACCAACAGATCGGCTTTCACCTTGGCGGTGATCCAACTGTCGCTGGCCGGTTGTTCCGATTCCTCATAGGCCTTTGTCTGCCCACGGGAGGACTTGTCGTACATACCCATTGACGTGCAGCCCGCCATCAGTCCCGCCAAAAGGATCAGCGAAAGCGTCATGCGGGAACGGTTGGACGGAATGTTGTTCATGCCTATCTCCAATCACTTGCGGGATGCCGGGAAAGTGGATCCGGCCAGACATCCCATACAAGGCGCGTGCCAAGCGGATTGATTCAAACAAATCAATGAGTTGCGACAATCTTGGCGACCTGCAGTCTTGCAAACTGCTGCTGCGGCCGGGCGCAACGCACGATAGCGGTCAACACGATGCGGCTAAACTGCGCGACCCATGACGACTGCCCTCACACTCTCCGACCCGCTGCCGCCGCCCATCCGTCGCACTGCGCATGACACCGGCAAACTGGCGAAGCGTCTGCGTCATCAGGTGGGCCGCGCGATTGCCGATTTCGGCATGATCGAAGCCGGCGACAAAGTGATGGTGTGTCTGTCCGGCGGCAAAGACAGCTACACGCTGCTGGACATCCTGCTGCAGCTGCAGAAGAAGGCCCCGGTGTCGTTTTCGATCACCGCAGTCAATCTCGATCAGAAGCAGCCCGACTTCCCCGAACACGTGCTGCCGGAATACCTGCAGTCCATCGGCGTCGACTACAACATCATCGAACAGGACACCTATTCAGTGGTGACGCGGGTCGTGCCTGAAGGCAAGACCATGTGTTCGCTGTGCTCGCGGCTGCGCCGCGGCGCGCTGTATGCATACGCCGAGGCCGAAGGCTTCACCAAGATCGCGCTGGGCCATCACCGAGACGACCTGGTGGCCACGTTCTTCCTGAATCTGTTCTTCCACGCCAAACTCAGCGGCATGCCGCCGAAACTGCTGAGCGACGATGGCAAGCATGTGGTGATCCGGCCGCTGGCGTACGTGCGTGAGGACGACATCGCCGCGTATGCCGAAGCGAAACAGTTTCCGATCATCCCGTGTAACCTGTGCGGCTCGCAGGAAAACCTGCAGCGCAAGCAGGTCAAAAAGATGTTGGACAGCTGGGAGCGCGACACGCCCGGCCGCATCGAACAGATTGCGCGCGCGCTGGGCGACATCCGTCCCGGGAAGCTCAGTGATCCCAAGCTGTTCGACTTTCTCTCGCTGGGAAAACACGGCGATGACGGGATGCCGGATGTGCGTGCGGATGCGTGGTTGATGGGCGAATCAATCGCACACATGCCGGAAGAGGTTTGAAAGCGTGTTCAAAATCTCAGGCTCCGAAAAATTTCTGTCATCCCGAACGCGGGCGAAGCCCAAGGAGGGATCTGCTTTTGGCCGGTGTCGTCACAACAGCAGATCCCTCCGCCCGCTGCGCGGACGTTCGGGATGACAGGCCTTACGTCATTCTTCGCTTCCGAATGACGCATCACCAATCACTCATTACGGATCTCCATGTTCTTCAGAAACCTGACCTTCTTCCGCTTTCCCGCTTCGCTGAATTTCTCCGACCTCGACACCGGCCTCGCCGAATGCACGCTCAAGCCGGTCGGTGCGCTTGAACTGTCGTCGCGCGGCTTCGTACCGCCGTTTGGCCGCGCCGATACCGAAACGCTGTCGCATCGGCTGGGCGACGCCATCTGGCTGGCCGCCGGCAGCGAAGACAAGATTCTGCCCGGCGCAGTGGTGAACGATCTGCTGCAGAAAAAACTGGAGGAGATCGAAGAAAAAGAAGGCCGCAAGCTCGGTGGTCGCGCGCGCAAGCGCCTGAAGGAAGACCTGGTGCACGAACTGCTGCCGCGCGCGTTTGTGCGCCCCGGCCGCACCGACGCGATCATCGACTGCGCCAACGGGTTCATCGTGGTCGACACCTCGTCGCGCAAGACCGCCGAAGCGGTGGTGTCCGATGTGCGTCACGCGATGGGCAGTTTTCCGGCATTGCCGCTGAACGCCGAAGTCGCGCCGCGTTCGATTCTGACCAGTTGGATCGCCGGCGACCCGCTGCCGCAGGGGCTGTCGCTGGGTGACGAATGCGAACTGCGCGACCCCACCGACAACGGTGCGATCGTGAAATGCCAGCATCAGGAGCTGCAGAGCGATGAAATCGCCAAGCATCTGGAAGCCGGCAAGCAGGTCACGCGGCTTGCGCTGACCCTGGACGATCAATTGAGCTTCGTACTCGGCGAAGATCTGATCATCCGCAAGCTGAAATTCCTCGACGGCGCCGTGGATCAGCTTGAATCCGACAATCGCGAAGATCTGCGCGCAGAGCTCGGCGCGCGTTTCGCACTGCTCAGCGGCGAAGTGCGGCGGCTGTTTCTGACCCTCGAACCTGCATTAAAGCTTTCGAAAGCCGAATGACATCACGCTGCCGCGCGGCGCGGCTTCCACGCGCAGTGCGCAGCGGGTAGCATTTCGCATGCCATTCCGTTTTCGTCTTCGCGGGCTCACACATCTCGCACGTCCCATCGCGACGCGCACGCCCGAGGTGCGCAGTCAACAGCGCGACCGCGTCCCACTGCAGCTCGACGACGGCCGCAGTGTGGACGTACTGCGCGTACGCGACCCGCGCGCGCGGCGCATCAAATTATCGGTGAGTGAACGCGGCGTGCGGCTGACGCTGCCGCAGCGCGCAAGCCTGGTGGCCGGCGAGCGTTTTCTGATCGAACATCGCGACTGGCTGCGCGCGCAGATCGACCAGCTGGTGAATGCCGACGACATGGCGCTGCATCGCGACGAAAGTACATCGCTGCCGCTGCGTGGGGCGTCGGTGCCGCTGCGCTGGGAGCGCGGCCGTTTCACTGCGATCCAGCGCGATAGCGAATGTGTCGATAGCGAGGGGCTGGTGTTCCAGACCACCGCACGCGCCGGCGATGCCGCCATGCATCGCGCGCTGCGCGATTTCTACGAAGCCCAGGCACGCGCCGACATCGGCCGCTGGATACCGCTGTATTTGCCGTCGCTGCCGCGCGCACCGCGTCGCGTGCAGCTGAAGGTGATGAGCTCGCAGTGGGGCTCGCTTGCACCCGACGGCACCGTCGCGCTGGATCTGTCGCTGGTGCTGGCACCGCCCGCAGCGTTCGAATACGTGCTGGTGCATGAGTTGTGCCATCTGATCCACCACAACCATTCGCCCGCCTACTGGCGCGAAGTCGAAAAGCGCTTTCCCGAATGGCGCGATCAGCGCGAATATTTCCGCAGCGAAGGCCGCAGGCTCAAAGCGACGCTGCAGGCGTTGTTGCGGTAGAGCGGCCCCTCACCCCCGCTCGCTGCGCTCGCTTTTCCCTCTCCCGCATGCGGGAGAGGGTGCCCGACAGGGCGGGTGAGGGCAGCCTCACAACCCCAGCGCAGCCACCACGTCCACCGGATGCGTCATATGCAGATGATGGCTGCCGGGCAGCGACACGCTGCGGATCTGCGGCACGCAGGCGACGCGCGCTTCGCGCAGGCCGGGCGGAAAGTACGGCGGCGTCGGATCGGCGACCAGCATCGTCGCCGGACATGCGATGGCGCGCAGGCAATCCTGGATCTGCGCTTCCGACATGCGCACCGCGGTGGGCAGGGTCAGCCGCGCATCGCTGCTCCACTCGAAGCCGCCTTCGACCGCACGAATGCCGCGTTCGATCATCAGCCGCGCCGACGCTTCATCCAGCGCAGTGATGCTGGTGTACATCCGTGCCTGGACCGCCATTTCGGGATCGGTGAACACGCGCTTGCGCTTTCCGTCCAGCGCGCGGCGCTGGCTTACCGCATCGCGCAGACGGCTGGCGGTGGTGTCTTCCGACCCGGCCAGCGGGCCCAGCGCTTCGATCAGGAACAGGCGTTCGATGCGCTCCGGCGCAGCGGCGGCCAACACGCTGGCGATCGCGCCGCCCATCGAGTGACCCAGCAGCGCGAACTGCTGCCAGCCAAGCGCATCGGCAGCGGCCAGCACATCCAGAATTGTGCTGAACAGGCTGTATTCGGCGTCGGCCGGATAATGGAAGCTGCGGCCGTGGCCGGGCATGTCCAGCGCGACCAGATCATAGCCGGCCAACCGTGGCGCCATCGGCCGGAAGCTCGCGGCGTTGTCCAGCCAGCCGTGCAGCGCCAGCAGCGGTGTGCCGCCGATATTGTCGTTGCGCAGCGCGCCGAAGCGGCCGCGCGCAGTGTCCAGCACCATGTCGCGCATCATCCCGCTCCGTGCAGATGTCGCAGCACCAATGCCACCAGCGCATCGGCGTGCGCGGGGGAATCATTGAGGCAGGGAATGTAGTTCAGCGATTCGCCGCCGGCCGCGCGGAACAGGTCGGCGTTCTCCACGGTGATTTCCTCCAGCGTTTCCAGACAGTCCACGGCGAAACCCGGGCAGACGATATCGATCCGCTTCACGCCCTGGGCGCCGAGCGCTTCCAGCGTTTTGTCGGTGTACGGCTGCAGCCACGGCTCACGGCCGAAGCGCGACTGGAAGGTGAGCATGGTGTCTTCGGCTGCGAAGCCCGGCACGTCGCCCAACGCCGCAACGATCGCGTCCACGCTCGCCTGCGACTGCTGCCGATACGGGTCGCCGGCAACCACCAGTCGCTGCGGAATGCCGTGGAACGAGAACATCAGCCGTTCGCCGCGACCGTGTTCGGCCCAGTGCGCGCGGATCGAATCGGCGACCGCCGCGACCCATGTCGGATCACGGTGATATTCGTCGATCACGTTGAAACGCAGTTCGTCTTCGTCGTAATCGCATTGCAGCGTTTCGACCTTGTCGGTCACCGACGCGGTGGTGGTGGTTGAATACTGCGGATACAGCGGCAGCACCACGATCTCGCGCACGCCCTCTGCGCGCAGCGCGGCGACGGTGTCGGTCATCGATGGATTGCCGTAGCGCATCGCGTACGTCACCCTCAGATCGGGCAAGCGCGCCTGCATCGCAGCGGCAAGATTCGCGGTGTGTACCGCCAGCGGCGAGCCGCCCGGCAGCCAGACCTCGGCGTATTTCTTCGCCACCTTCGGTCCGCGCAGCGGCAGGATGATGCCGTGCAGGATCGGGCACCACAGCCAGCGGCTCAGCGGCACCACGCGGTAATCGTGGAGGAATTCGGCCAGATACCGCCGCACCGCCGATGCGGTGGGCGCGTCGGGCGTACCGAGATTGACCACAAGCACGGCAGAGGTGGGCGCGGCTGACATGGAAGCGGCTGGTGCAGGTGAAGAAACAGTCATACCCATAGGATGACAGCTGACGTCGCGATCGTCAGCGCGAAGATGTGGATACACCTCCCAGACTGGCGCGGTTCATGGCGTCCGGACTACGCTCGGCGCCACCCCCGCTGGAGATGTCCTGTCCATGTCGCACCGCACGCGCATCACTGCACTGTCCCTCGCGCTGTCGCTCGTTGCCGTCGGCAGCGCACACGCGGGACCCCGCGAAGACGCACAGGCCGAGAACGCCGTGCGCGTGCTGTCCGAGATCCAGGAGATTCCGGAATCCTCAATCCCGGACAAGCTGCTCGACGAAGCCAAAGCGATCGTCATCGTGCCCGACACCATCAAGGCCGGTCTGGTCATCGGCGGTCGCCGCGGCCGCGGCGTGCTGTCGGTGCGCACCGCCGACGGCGGCTGGTCCAACCCCAGCTTTGTCACCCTCACCGGCGGCAGCATCGGCTTCCAGGTGGGCGTGCAGTCCGCCGACGTGGTGCTGGTGTTCCGCAGCGAGCGCGGGCTGGACTCCATCGTCAACGGCAAATTCACCCTGGGTGCCGATGCCGGCGTGGCCGCCGGCCCGATGGGCCGCAACGCATCGGCCTCCACCGACGGCCAGATGAAGGCCGAAATCTGGTCCTGGTCGCGGGCGCGCGGCCTGTTTGCCGGCGTCGCGCTTGATGGTGCGGTGCTGTCGATGGACGACAAGGCCAACGAAGCGGTCTACGGCCAGGACACCACGCCGCGGATGATCTTCGAAGACCGCGCGCAGCAGGAGCCGTCGGCGGCCGTCGCCGGATTCCGCAGCCGTCTGATCGAAGCCAGCGACACTGCGCACGCATCGCGTCAAGACAATGACGCCCCCATCGCGACAGCCAATCCCGCCGAGGTCATCGAACCCGCGCCGGCGCGGATCGAGCCGCAGCCGCAGCCATTCCAGTCAGTCGAGAATCCGGCGACAGTCGAAGCGTTGCCGCCGACGCCGTAAGCGATCGCCACTCCTGAACCGCGTTCAACATTCAAGCGCAGCGACTGCGGTATCCTGAGTCCCCCCCTCTTTCACATTCAGGCGGAACCGTCATGGGCAGCTGGAGCATCTGGCACTGGGTCGTCGTGCTGGTCATCGTGGTGGTGGTGTTCGGCACCAAGCGCCTGACCAGTGGCGCCAAGGACGTGGGCAACGCGGTCAAGGAATTCAAGAAAGGCATGCGCGACGAGGATGAGAAGCCCGCGCAGCTGAACGACCAGTCGAAGCGCGAGTCTTCGAACGAGTCGCAGCGCAACGACGACAACGTCGCACGCTGACCTTCGCAAGGGTGCCGGCCGTGATGGCCGGCCCCGCGACGTGTCCTTGCCCACGCCTCCATGTTCGATATCGGGTTTTCAGAACTCTTTTTGATCGCGGTCGTCGCCCTGGTGGTGCTCGGCCCCGAACGCCTGCCCAAAGCCGCGCGCTTCGCCGGCCTGTGGGTGCGCCGCGCCCGCGCGCAGTGGTATTCGGTGAAGAGCGAACTGGAGCGCGAACTCGCCTCCGAAGAGCTGCAGCGCACCGTGCGCGACACTCGCCAGACCGTGGCCGATATCGACGCCGACATGCGCGCGGCGCAGGCCGAAGCGCGGCGCGAGTTCGACACGATGCAGGCACAGATCGAACGCGATAACACCTATGAATCCGGCGACAGCACTGCGCTGCTGGACAGCGACGACCGGGCGATGATCGACGACAGCGATGCGATGGGCACGCCGGACGACAGTATTTCCGACAAGACCATTCACGACGAAAGCGCCGATGTCAGACGTTGATCCGGAGGCCTTCGACGCTGCCGAAAGCGGGCTGTTTGCGCATCTCATTGAGCTGCGCGTCCGTCTGATCCGTGCCCTCGCCGGGCTGCTGGCGGTCTTCCTCGGGCTGCTGCCGTTCGCCAACACGCTGTACGGCTGGTTCGCACAGCCGCTGTTGGACAAGCTGCCCAAGGGCGGCCAGCTGATCGCGGTGGAGGTCGCTTCGCCGTTTTTCGCGCCGCTGAAATTGGCGTTCTTCGTGGCGGTGTTCGCGGTGATGCCGTGGCTGCTGTATCAGGCGTGGGCCTTCGTGGCGCCTGGCCTGTACAAGCGCGAAAAAAAGCTGGCGCTGCCGCTGTTGGCCTCTGCGCTGGTGCTGTTCTACAGCGGCTGCGCGTTCGCGTTCTTCGTGGTGCTGCCGTCGGTATTCGGTTTTCTGGCGCACGTCACGCCCGATGGCGTGGCGATGATGACCGACATCAACGCGTATCTGGATTTCGTGCTGGTTATTTTTCTGGCCTTCGGCATCAGCTTCGAGCTTCCGGTGGCCTTGGTCATCCTGGTGATGCTGGGCTGGGTGACGCCGAAACAATTGTCGGAATGGCGCGGCTATGCAGTCGTGGGTATTTTCATCATCGCCGCGGTCATTACCCCGCCCGACGTGATCTCGCAGCTGCTGCTGGCGATCCCCATGTGCCTGCTGTACGAAGTCGGCATCATTGCGGCGAAGCTGGTGGGGCGGACCCGCGACACCGAACGCTGATCGCTGGCGGTGGGATGCGTTTCGACATTCAAACGACCGTCACGACAACGCCGGCTTTTGCCGGCGTTGTCGTGACACGAATGCGCGCTTGGCGCATCGCGGCTGAAGCCGCTGCTACTGGGTGATATCCACATCCTTGGTTTCATGCAGGAACAGCGAACCAATCACGAAGGTCATCGTCGCGATGATGATCGGATACCACAGACCCTGATACATGTTGCCGCTGCCGGCGACCAGCGCGAACGCGATGGTCGGCAGGAAACCGCCGAACCAGCCGTTGCCGATGTGGTACGGCAGACTCATCGAGGTGTAGCGGATACGCGTGGGGAACAGTTCGACCAACCACGCCGCGATCGGACCGTAGACCATCGTCACGTAGATCACCAGGATGGTGAGGATCAGCAGCACCATCGGTTTGTTGATGCGCGCCGGGTCGGCTTTTTCAGGATACCCCGCGCCGGTGAGCGCGGCTTTGAGGCTGCCCACGAAGGCCTCGCTTTTGGCCTTGCCGTCGTCCTTGCTCAAACCGGCACCTTCGTAGGCGTCAACCGGCGTTTGACCGATCTTGACCTGCGCGATGCTGCCCGCGGGCGCAGCGGTGATGCTGTAGGGAACACCCGCTTTCGCCAGCGCCGCGGTCGCGATGTCGCAGGAGTTGCTGAAGACTTTTTTGCCGACCGGATCGAACTGGAACGAGCAGGTGCCGGGATCGGCCACTACGACTGCGGGTGCACGCGTGCGGGCTTCGTCGATCGCCGGATTGGCGTAGTGGGTCAGCGCCTTGAACAGCGGGAAATACGTCAGCGCGGCGATCAGACAGCCGGCCATGATGATCCGCTTGCGGCCGATCTTGTCGGACAACCAGCCGAAGACGATGAAGAACGGCGTGCCCAGCAACAGTGCGGCGGCGATCAGCAGCCAGGTCGTGGTGGAATCGACCTTCAGTGACTGGGTGAGGAAATACATCGCGTAGAACTGACCGGCGTACCACACCACGGCTTGGCCGGCGGTTGCACCGAACAGCGCCAACACCACAATGCGCCCATTCTTGCTGAAAAAACTTTCAGTGATCGGCGCCTTGGACTGTTTGCCTTCGGCTTTCATCTGCTCGAACAGCGGCGATTCGTGCAGCTGCATGCGGATCCATACCGACACGCCCAGCAGGATGATCGACAGCAGGAACGGAATACGCCAGCCCCACGCCTCGAACGCTTCGGTGCCCAGATACGTGCGCACGCCCAGAATCACCAGCAGCGACAGCAGCAGACCGACCGTTGCGGTGGTCTGGATGAAGCTGGTGTACAGGCCGCGTTTGCCGTGCGGTGCGTGTTCTGCAACATAGGTCGCGGCGCCGCCGTATTCACCGCCCAGCGCCAGACCCTGCAACAGCCGCAGCGCGATCAGGATCGCCGGTGCGGCGAAACCGATGCTGGCGTAGTTGGGCAATACCCCGACTAAAAACGTCGAGATACCCATGATCACGATCGTGATGAGAAACGTGTATTTGCGGCCGACCATGTCGCCCAGACGGCCGAACACGATCGCACCGAACGGCCGCACCGCAAAACCTGCGGCAAATGCCAGCAGCGCGAAGATGAAGGCACTGGTTTCGTTGAGGCCGCTGAAGAATTGCTTGGCGATGATGGTCGCCAGTGAACCGTAGAGATAAAAGTCATACCACTCGAAGACCGTGCCCAGACTCGACGCGAAAATGACCTTCTTGTGGCCCTTGGTAAGTGCGCCCGAAGCGGGTGCCGATGCTGCAGTGACGCTGGACATGATGCGTTCCCTCCCGGGTTAGAAGCTGTATTTGACGTGTGTGTGGATGCGGCGGAGATCGCCTTCGAGATCGTTTTCGAGCGCGCGTTGGCCCCATATCAATTCAGCGCCGATATCCAGCTTGTGCAGCGGCGAATAGATCAGGTTGGCATGGAGCGACTGCGCGCGCTCGGTCACTCCGAAGCCCGTCAACGCCTTGTCGTTGTCGAAATGCGCCATCGAATAAAAGACATTGCTGCGCAGCTTTGGCGAAAACGCATGGCGCCACGCGGCGAACGCGCCGTAGGCATCGATGGGTTCGAGGTTGCCGCCGGCGTCGAGCACGGTGTCACTGCCGATGCCGAGCCCGAGGTAACGACCGATACCGCGGCCATAGCTGGCCATATAGCGCAGATCGTCGTTCTTGCCGATGTTGAACTTGCCAGAGACGCTGACTGCGCCGCCGGTGCTGGTGTCGTCGATGCCGGCCGCCGGATTTTCGTAAGCGAACTGGCGAACCATGCCCGCCACAGAGACGTGGCCCCAATCGCCTTTTTTCTGCCAACGCGCGGTGAAGTCGGGCATCAGATTGTCGTCGCTGCTGATGCGCGCGCCGACGTTCCGGTACGGAGTAACCGTGGTTTCCGGATTCTCCGCCGAAAACGACCACGAGCCTTTGGTGTAACGCACCTGCGCCTGACGCACGAAGATCGAACCTTCGGTCGGGCCGATGAAATCGACCGAATCCGGCAGCGCAGCTACGTCCTGGAAATTCGACCAGGCCTGGCCGGCCAACCACTGCGCGCCGTTCGCCTGCGACCAACTCGCATAAGCCTGGCGCACGGTAACGCCGTAGGTATTGGTGGCGACTTCGTTGCCGTTGATGCTGCCGCCGCCGAACAGGTCGAATTCGAGATAACCCTTCACTTTCGCGCCGGAATCTAGATCGGTGTCGGCGGAGAACCAGAACCGTGAGAACTGCGCGCCCATGTCGGTGTCGGTGCTTTCGTTGGCGCCGGGGCTACCGACCGGAATGGCCGATGGCACGTAGAACAATCGGCCAACACTGCCGTCGGCGATCTCGCCGTCAGTGGTGTCGGTGACCATTGCGTCGAGTTTGATGAAGCCGCCGTACGAGAAGCGCGTACCGGCATTGGCCGCGGTGAGAATCGGCGTGCCCTGAATCCTGGGCTTGCCGTCGTCCGCGGGTGTTGCCGACGGCAGCTGCGCCTGCGCGCGCTGCACGTCGCTCACCGCAGTGTGCGTCTGCTGTTGTTGTGAAACCAATTGCTGCACGATTTTTTCAAGTTCAGCGACGCGGGCTTCCAAAGCCTGTTCTTTCGGCGTGGCGGCCTGCGCCAGCGCAAGACCAGGGGCGAATCCCGGCGCGAGCAGGCAAATCAGCAGCGACAGCGTCAGCGGTCGCCGGCTGTGCGATCGTTCGTTCATGAGGATCCCCTCCCAAGGGCGCGTACGAATGCACGCTCAGTGCAGCCTGTGCCGCGAGAAGCGCTGCGCCTATTCGCCATTGGTCGAATCTTCGACCAAGGTCTAAGCCCCGTCGCGGGCGTACCCGCCGCAGTTGCTGCACACTGTGCAACGCAGTATCTCCAATCACTTCGCGGAGTAAATCCTGATGGCGCAGACCGACAACGCCCCGTCCCTCTATCCGGTGCCCGACGCGTTCGCCGCCGCCGCGGGTATTGATCGCGAAGACTATGCGCGCGATTACGCCGCCTCCCTCGCCGACCCCGACGCCTACTGGGCCAAGGTCGCGCAGCGCCTCGACTGGTTCAAAGCACCCACGCAAATCAAGAACGTGAGTTTTCATGTCGAGGACTTCCACATCCACTGGTATGCCAATGGCGAACTCAACGCCAGCGTCAACTGCCTCGACCGGCATCTCGCGACGCGCGGCGACAAGACCGCATTGATCTTCGAAGCCGACGATCCGGCCACACCGTCGCAGCGCATCAGCTATCGCGAACTCTACGAACGCGTGTGCAGGCTCGGCAATGCGCTGCGCAATCTCGGGGTGAAGAAAGGCGACCGGGTCACCATTTATCTGCCGATGATTCCCGACGCTGTGGTCGCGATGCAGGCCTGCGCGCGGATCGGCGCGATTCACTCGGTGGTGTTCGGCGGATTTTCGCCGCAGTCCATCGCCGACCGCATCGCCGACTGTGGCACCAAGCTTGTGATCACCGCAGACGAAGGTCTGCGCGGCGGCAAGCGCGTGCCGCTGAAGGAAAACGTCAACGCCGCGCTGAAAATGCCCGGCACCGATTCGGTTGAAACCGTGCTGGTGATCCGCCACACCGGCGGCGCGGTCGACATGCAGATGCCGCGCGACCGCTGGTACGACGCGGTAGTGGACGATCAATCGACCACCTGCGAACCCGAACGCATGAACGCGGAAGATCCGCTGTTCATCCTCTACACCTCCGGTAGCACCGGCAAACCCAAGGGCGTGCTGCACACCACCGGCGGTTATCTGGTTTGGGCCAGCTACACGCACGAATGCGTATTCGATCTGCGCGAAGACGATGTCTACTGGTGCACCGCCGATGTCGGCTGGGTCACCGGCCATACTTACATCGCCTATGGTCCGCTTGCGAACGGCGCGACTGCGGTCGTGTTCGAGGGCGTGCCGAACTACCCGACCGTCTCACGCTTCTGGGAAGTCGTCGACAAACATCAGGTCACGATTTTCTACACTGCGCCCACCGCCATCCGCGCACTGATGCGCGAAGGCGAAGCGCCGGTGAAGACAACCTCACGCGCGTCGATCCGCCTGCTCGGCACCGTCGGCGAACCGATCAATCCCGAAGCCTGGCGCTGGTATCACGAGGTGGTCGGCGACAGCCGTTGTCCGATCGTCGACACCTGGTGGCAGACCGAAACCGGCGGCATCATGATTTCTCCGCTGCCGGGTGCAACCGATCTGAAACCCGGCTCCGCAAGCACACCGTTTTTCGGCGTGCAGCCGGCGCTGGTGGATGCAGAGGGAACGCTGCTGGAAGGCGCAGCCGAGGGCAATCTGGTGCTGCTGGATTCATGGCCGGGCCAAATGCGCAGCGTTTACGGCGATCACCCGCGCTTCATCGACACCTATTTCAGAACCTATCCTGGCATGTACTTCACCGGCGACGGCTGCCGCCGCGACGCCGACGGGTATTACTGGATCACCGGCCGCGTCGACGACGTGATCAACGTCAGCGGCCACCGCATCGGCACCGCCGAAGTCGAAAGCGCGCTGGTTTCACATCCGAAAGTCGCCGAAGCGGCGGTGGTCGGTTTCAATCACGACCTCAAGGGCCAGGGCATCTATGCCTATGTCACCCTGATTGCCGGTGAAGCGCCCACCGAAGACCTGCGCAAAGCATTGGTCGCGCACGTGCGCAAGGAAATCGGCCCGATCGCCACACCGGATTTCCTGCAGTGGGCGCCGGGATTGCCGAAAACGCGTTCCGGAAAAATCATGCGTCGGATTTTGCGCAAGATCGCAGAGAACGCAACCGATCAACTCGGCGACACATCGACGCTGGCGGATCCGTCGGTGGTGACGTCGCTGGTGGAAGAACGACTGGTGAAGTGAACGGCTTCTGTGCCAACAGCAAATCCCCCCTGCCCCCCTTTTTCAAAGGGGGGGTTCGCTTGGTTTTAGCGTGCTCGTCGGCCTTTCACCGCAGCACTTCGATCCAGCGCCAGGTCACAGCCACAGCCACAGCCACAGCCTTCAGCAGTGTTTCCTCAAGGGCGGTTGGCAGTTTTTCAGCCAATGAGATTGCAAGCCACGCAGAACGAAGCGGTTCCCCCCCTTTGAAAAAGGGGGGCAGGGGGGATTTGCTCTCATCGACACCCAATGTAGGCGCCGATGAACTCCCAAATCCTCTCGATCACAGCATCCGTTTCAAGCAGCACCTGTCGATTATCGAATCGCAGAACATGCAATCCCATGTTGCGCAGAACAGCGGTTCGCTGCGCGTCGGCCAACATCGCCGCGTCTTCAAGATGCTGGCTGCCGTCGACTTCCACTACCAGACCAGCAGCCGGCGCATAGAAATCGACAATATAGTCGCCCAGTGGTTTTTGGCGATAAAACTGCACGCCGTGCAATTGCTTGCGCCGCAATCGAAACCAAAGCCGTTGTTCGGCTTCGGTCATTCGCAGACGCAGTATTCTGGCGATCGATTTCGTTCTTTTGGCATAGGGAAGCATGCATGCATGACAACGCATCTACCAGAATCGTGGTATCGGCTGTCTCCTGATACCGCTGTCGGATAATTCCCCATGCCCACCATCCTCATCGCCGACGATCACCCGCTCTTCCGCGAAGCGCTGCGTAACGCGGTGTCGCGCGTATTGCCTTCAGCAACGATCCGCGAAGCCGACAGCATCGATACGCTGTACGCGTTGATCGAGCGCGAAACCGACGCCGACCTGCTGCTGCTCGATCTCACCATGCCCGGGGCGCATGGTTTCAGTGCGCTGGTGCATCTGCGCGCGCACGTCCCGCAGCTGCCGATCATGGTGGTGTCCGCGCGCGAAGAACCGGCGGTGATGCGCCGTGCGCTGGATCACGGCGCGGTCGGGTTTCTGCCGAAATCTGCCGATGCCGCGACCCTTGGCGAAGCCATCAGCGCGGTGCTCGCTGGCGACCGCTGGGCGCCGGAGGCCGCGTTGAAAGCGCCCGCAGCCGGGGCCGAAGAGAACGACGCCGCGCAGCGCGTCCGCGATCTCACTCCACAACAGTTCCGCGTGCTGCAGATGCTCGGCGAGGGCCTGCTCAACAAACAGATCGCCTATGAACTCGGGATCTCCGAAGCCACGATCAAGGCACATATGACCGCGATCCTGCGCAAACTTGGCGCCAGCAACCGTACCCAGGCCGTGCTGATCGCCGGCAAACTCGCGATCGATCCGGAAGCGGTGATACCGCCGCCGGAAGAGGATTGATTCAGTCGTCCTCGGACCGCGCATCCACGCTGGTCACTTCGCCGTCTTCGGCAACAACAGTGAACACGATCGGCCGGCAGCAGACACTGCAGTCTTCGACGTACTGCTGATGATCGACCGAACCATCGACGACGATCTCGATGTCTTCGCCGCAGTACGGGCATTGCGTGAAAGCAGAGTCGGTGTGGTTCATCGTGTCGTTTGGTTGGACGTGGTGTTGCAAGCCTAGCGCAACCGCAGTCGTGAGACTACGCAAACAACAGCGGCTCGACCGTCTGCTCCAGCACTTCGATCAGTTCCGGATCCATGTATTTGTATTCATCGGGAATATCCAGCACATGGATCGGCGTGTGCTCGACCAGCCGCGCGTAGTCCGCGACGATGCGGTCACGATGTTTATGTTCCATCACCAGAATCACATCCGCCCAGTCGATATCCACGTGGGAAATACGGTGTCGGGCACTCAGACTGGTGCCGGCGGAGCGCGCGACGATCACCGGATGCCCGTTGAACATGCGCTCTGCGGTCGGGCTGCGCCATTGGTTGCGGCTGCAGACGAACAACACGTTGATGTGTTCGTGATCGAGACGTCGGTTTTCAGTCACCTGCGGATACTCCATGCCGAGCTGTAGACAACACTTTTCCGGGGTGCACATCCCAGAAAAGACGAACCTTGAAAGCGGATCTTCAGCCCTTAGCCGAACGACTGGTTTGCACAGCCCGCCATCACCCCTTCACTCCCCTTGCAGCCAGAAACGCCCTGAGTGAAGCGGGCTTCACTGGTTTCGTCAACACCGCGCAACCATGTTCGCGTGCGGCCTGTTTCAGCGCGTCGCTACCGTCGCCGGTCAGCAGCGCGGCGGGGAGATCGCGCTTTGCGCGGCGACGGAGTTCGACAATCACGCCAATCCCATCGAGCCGGTCGTGCAGATGGTAATCGACGAGGGCGACATCCGGGTTTTCCGACATCAATTGCAGCGCCTCGTCGACGGTGCTGGCAATGAGTGCGGTCGCTTTCCAGCGGATGAGGAGTGCACGCATGCCGTCGAGGATGTCCGGGTCGTTGTCGACGCAGAGCACGCGCAGGCCGTCGAGTGCATCGGGGACGGCGACGATGTCGCGCGATATCGGTTGCTGTGTGGCCATGCCAACGGGCACGCGAATCGAAAACATGCTGCCGTGCCCCACGCGCGACTGCACCAGCAGCGGGTGGTCGAGCGTGCGCGCGATGCGTTGGCAGATCGACAGGCCCAGGCCCAAGCCGCGTTCGTCGCCAATTCCCGGCTGATCGAACCGCCGGAACTCTTCGAAAATCTGATTGAGATGATGCCCGGGTATGCCGGGGCCGGTGTCCCACACCTGCAGCTCGATCTGCTGCCCGCGATGACGCAGGCCGAGCAATACGCCGCCTTCACGGGTATAGCGCAGTGCGTTGGCGAGAAAATTCTGCAGCGCGCGCCGCAGCAGACGACGATCAGTGCATACGAAGACTCCAGCGCTGGCGTGTACGCGCAGCGCAAGGCCGCGGGCGCTGGGCGCGTATTGTGCGGCGAGTTCGTGCAACAGCTCGGCGGCATTGAAGTGCACCCGTTCCGGCAACAATGCGCCGGCATCAAGGCGCGACACGTCAAGCAGGCCATCCAGCAGATCTTCCGCCGCGCGCAGTGCCGTATCAACGCGTTCCGCGAGATGCGTGCGTTCGTTATGGTCGGTGGTTTCGCGCAGTGCCGATGCGAACAGACGCGCGGCGTTCAGCGGCTGCAGCACGTCGTGACTGACCGCGGCCAAAAAGCGCGTCTTCGACTGCTGCGCGGCTTCGGCTTCACGTGTGCGCAGCTCAACGCGCTGTTCCAGGGTTTCATTGCTGTCGCGCAGCGCCTGTTCGGCGCGCTTGTAGTCGGTGATGTCGCTGAAACTGGTGACGTAACCGCCACCGGGCAGCGGTTGTCCGCGCATTTCGATGACTTGGCCGGTGCTGCGCACGCGCTGATAGACGTAAGGTTGCGCCGCCTGCAGATAGCCTAGCCGCCGCCGCACTTGCTCTTCTATGTCGTCGATGACGCTGGGATCCGCGATGCTCAGTTCGGTGCGTTCGGCGTTCCAGCGGATCAATTCGGCAATCGGCCGGCCGACGTAAAGCATGCCGTCGGGATAGCCGAGCATCTCCTGATAGCGGCGGTTCCATGCGATGAGACGCATGTCGGCATCGACTACGCTCACGCCCTGGCTGATGTTCTCCAGCGTGGTCGACAGCACCTGACGATTGAAGCGCAATTCCTGGCTGGCTTCGTCCAGCAGCGACACCACTTCGCCCAATTCCATGCCGGAACCACGCAGCGCGGTGGTCAACGTGAGTCGCGCGGACGCGGCACCGATGGCAGACGCGAGCAGCCGTTCGGTGAACTGCATCAATGCGCGATCGGCAAGATGTTCTGCTTGCCAGCTGCGGCCCTGGTTCTGCGCATAGTCGTCGAACGCACGCCGCGCGTGACGCTCACCGAGGATGCGTTCGGCCAGCGCGAGCAGATCGCCGCTGCGCACGCTGCCGGCCCAGCCGCCCGGGCCCAGCGGCGAACGCTGCGCGTAGGGGTCGAGATACGTCGTGGCGAGTAATTGTTCCTGCAGCCGCGGGCGTCGTCGCGCCGACACCAGAAACAATCCGCCGATGTTGAACAACAGCGACCAGAACACGCCGTGGGTGAGCGCGTCCCAACCACTCAGGCCGAACAATTGCTGTGGACGCAGCCACGACAGCGCAAACGGGCCATTCGCAATCCAGTCCGCGCCCGCATCGGTGCTTTGCGTCAACGCAGGCAGCAACAATGTGTACGCCCACGTCACCGCGCCGAACAGCAGACCTGAAAACGCACCGGCACGACTGGCGCCACGCCAATACAGACCGCCGATCAACGCCGGTGCGAATTGCGCTACCGCTGCGAACGCGAGCAGCCCGTGCTGCGCAAGACTGTCGCCCACTGCGGCGGCGCCGCGGTGATAGCCGTAGGCCATCAGCGCCAGCGCGACGATGGTGATGCGTCGCACCCACAGCACTTGTCGGTCGATACCGCCACGTTCTCCGAGAATATTCGCAGCGAGCACGCGGTTGCGAAGCAGCAGCGGCATGACCAGATCGTTGCTGACCATCGTTGCAAGGGCAACACTGGCGACGATCACCATGCCGGTCGCGGCGGAGAAACCGCCGATATACGCCAACAGCGCCAGCGCCTGCTGATCCAGCGCCAGCGGCAGCGCCAGCACGTAGCTGTCGGGCGATGCGCCGGTGCCGGCCAGCAGCGATTGCCCGGTCAGCGTGATCGGCACGACGAACAGACTGAAAATGACGAGATAGCCGCCGAACAGCCAGCGCGCCGGCCGGATGTCGGCCGGATCCTGGCATTCGACCACCGCCACATGGAACTGGCGCGGCAGGCAGATGATTGCGGTGAACGCGATCAGCGTCTGCGCAATGAAGCCGGTCGGCAATCCCGGTGCAGTCACCACGCGCGCGGCGTCGACGACGCGCGCGCCGAGATGGCCATCGCCCGGCAGATGCAGCAGCGCGAACACACCGATGGCGACGAACGCCAAGAGCTTCACCAGCGATTCCAACGCCACCGCCAACACCATGCCGCGATGGTGTTCGGTGGCGTCGATCTGGCGCGTGCCGAACAGGATCGCGAACACCGCCAGCAACAGCGCGACATACAGCGCGGGATCGGCGAACAGCGCGTCGTCGCTGCCCGGCGCCAACACTTCGACACTCATCGCCACCGCTTTGAACTGCAGCGCGACGTAGGGCACTGCGGCGATCAGCGCCACCGCGGCGACCAATGCCGCCAACCCCGGTGCGCGGCCGTAGCGCGACGACAGGAAATCCGCGATCGACACGATGCGGTGTTCGCCGGAAATCAGCACCAGCCGCTCGAGAATGCGCCAGCCAAACAACAGCATCAGCAGCGGGCCGAGATAGATCGGCAAAAAACCCAGCCCGGTGCGCGCAGCAGTGCCGACCGCGCCGTAAAACGTCCACGACGAACAGTACACCGCCAACGCCAGCGCATAGATCAGCGGACGTGCCCAGCGCCAGCGCGGGGTCGCGCCGCGCAGGTCGCCGAGGTAGGCAACCGCGAACAGCACGCCCACGTAGCCCAGCGATACCAGCAGCAGCACCCAGCCTGGAATCATGTGCGCCTCGACGGAACCACGGTCCGCCGAGTGTACGGCGCGCGCCGCCGTGGGCGCTGGGCTTCGACTAAAGTCGTGGTGCTCATGCCCGGTGACGGACGATTTCGTCCGCATGCCTGCGCCGGTCACATCGCGAGATCAAACTCCGGCGGTCGCTCAGACGCGGTGTCCCGACTCTCCTGGCGCGCTCAGACGGGTGCCGGCCGAGCGCGCGACGATCATCGGATCCCCCTTGAACATCCGTTCCGCAGTCGGGCTGCGCCACTGGTTGCGGCTGCAGACGAACAGGACATTGATCTGTTCGCGGTCCATTTCAGTGCCGATATGCCGATGTGTCCGCACATGTGCGTAACACCCAATCGCCAGATGTCGCTTCATGGAGCGTACGTAGCACCAAGCGTCGCGGTGATGCCGCCAGAATGCGGTATTCAAGCGCCGGTTTATGGAGCTGCTCGATGCTCAACGTGTTCTGATCCACCCTGACTTTAAATTCTCCTTCAAAATCACCGCTGAATCTGTCCTGCTGGATCGCGAATTGGACAGCCGGGTCGTCGCACCGTTCCCACCAGAAGCCCTGCACATCTTTGAGCGTGAACGCATGCGGGGTCTTCGCAATAGCGCATCCTGCCGATAGGGCGAGCAGTGAAGTGAGCAGAACAACGGCAGAGTGTTTCATGGGCAATACACCGGCGTCATATGGGGCACGCAGTAAAGGCTTATAGGGCGTTTCCAGTCGCCACGCCGCAACATCAGATTCGATGCGATTTCAGCGAGCATCCGCCACGACCTTTTGCGCTTTGCCTGTCTTCGCCGCGAACGCGACGGTCTTGCCGTTGACCAGCGAAACCACCAGCTGATTGGCTTTGTTGAGACTGGCGCCTTCGGTCCACGCATAGTGGGACGCGGTGAGCCGCATCTGTGTCTTGCGTTGATACAGCTCGCCTAGCGTCACGGTACGCACGCGTTTGCCGCGATGATAAAAGATGAAGACGGGCTCGTTCAGCGAAACATCGACCGGTACAAGGTTGATGCCGGCATAACCAACGACGACAGACTCGCCGTCATCCGACACCAACAGCCAGCGGTGCCAGCCTGGAATCGTCCACAGAATTTTTTGCGGGCGCTGCGTGGAAACAACGGTGCTGTTCGATCCGGGATCGGAGGTTGCGCACAGGTTGCCTGCGCGCGAGCAGACCGTGAACTTTTCCGGGGCCGATAACGGCGTGTCGGCCAGCACATCGCCGCACAGGGCGCAAAACGCCAACAGGATGAGAAGGCAATATTTCATGGCAGGAATCACCGAGGTTGAAGCGCCGGACAAGAAAGGCAGCGGCGTGTGTCAGCCTAGCGCAGGCACACACACGCCGCCACCAGGCGATGGCAGGCCGGCACCTGCGTAAGCGTTTGGCAGCCACTTCCGGAGATAATCCGAGCTCGGCCTTTCGCATTCACGACGTAACTAATCCACATCACGTCTTCGATATCGGAAACGGTTACGTGATGGACGATTTTGTGATGGAAAAAGAACTTTGATTAATGCTTGAAACGACGAAGCCCGCCATGCGGCGGGCTTCGTCTGGAAAAGCAGATCCCTCACCTGCGGTTCGGGATGACGCAATGGCAAAGGCGTTCGCGCTATGCGTGAACGCGCCATTGCGTCACTTGATCTTGCCTTCCTTGTACATCACGTGTTTGCGGACGACGGGATCGTACTTCTTGATCTCCATCTTGGCAGGCGTGTTTTTCTTGTTCTTGTCGGTCGTGTAGAAGTGACCGGTACCGGCCGAAGAAATCAGACGGATTTTGTCGCGTTTGGAAGCCATGGTTCAGTCCTCCTCAGATCTTTTCGCCGCGTGCGCGGAGATCGGCGAGCACGGCGTCGATGCCGTTCTTGTCGATGGTGCGCAGGGCATTGGCGGAAACGCGCAGCTTGACCCAACGGTTCTCGGAAGCCACCCAGAAGCGGCGTTCGTGAAGATTGGGCATGAAACGGCGACGGGTCTTGTTGTTGGCGTGCGAGACATTGTTGCCGCTCTGCACGCGCTTGCCGGTTACTTGGCATTCGCGGGACATACGTACCTCTATCGATAAGAACGCGCGACGGATCGTGCGATCTGCGGTGGCCTCCCGTAGCCCGGGAGACGGCGGCCCCGGTGTCGGCCCGGTTCGACGAATCGAGCCAGACAGTCACCTTGCGAAACGGGATGAGTTTGGGTGTCGCTGCACTGACGGGCGGCATCGCGAGCCTGCCCTCCGGCCGTATGAAAGCGGTCCGGGCGTAACGAGCCGCGCATTATGCCCGGGAACTCCAGCCCAGGCAAACACTTAGCCGAAAACACCGCATAAATACGGCCTTCTTCCCCTGCCTTCTTCGTCTCCAAGCCGCATGAGACGGCGAAAAGGCCCGAAACCTGGACATGGCAGTGGCCGCTCGAACCACCTGCCCCTGTTCACCCCGTGCCTTGCGCTGTCCATTTCCTTGGCACGGCCGCTGATCGAAGAGGGGCCGTCAGCCCCATCGGCCTCGATCTGCAACGGCCGAACCAATTGCTCGCTGGCACCAATGACCAGCGCACTGCCAGACCCAGTCCCGCGGCGACCCAGCCTCACCCGCAGGTGATGATGTTGTCTGGTTGGCAGGCACAACGGCAGACCGCCAACCGTTACCATCGACAAGCCGAACGTCCCCCGCGCAGCTTTCGAAAAACCATCTCCAATCACCAGCTCGAATGACCCGATGAACACCACACGCATCGCACTGTGCCTTTCGCTTTTGATATCAATGCCGGCATCCGCATGCATGGGCGTGCAGACGGAGTCCGCGCAGGACTCCGATGCAAGTGTGTTGTTCGAAGGCGTAGCAACGCACTACGTCGTGCATGCCGGCCCCGTGTCGGGGGTTACCTCCGGCGGATTGTCGAAAGTCACGTTCACGGTCGCCAGGACGCTTCGAGGAATACCGCAAAAACACTGGACTGTGCTCATGCGCGGAGACGCCTTGCCGAAAAATCTCTCTGAGTTCAAGCAGCGCTTCGGCAAGACCATGACCGTCGGCATACGCGACTTCGGCGCCCGAGTCGATCCGAAAAAACTTCCAATCGGATTTCAAATCCGCTATTTCATCGTCGACGCTGCCTGCAGCATGAACGGCGAAGATTGGCTGCTGCGCCCGGTTACCGCACATGAGTAACCACATGCAGATTCAGGATTTCATCGCGATCACCCCCAACGCACTTGCACGCGAAACCTGCGCCGAGATCATCGCGCATATGCGCGCCAGCGACGCGCTGCAGCCGGGCCGCATCGGCGGTGGCGTGTATCCCGACCTCAAACACAGTC
The DNA here is from genome assembly GCA_031419075.1 of Lysobacterales bacterium. Taxonomy (GTDB): domain Bacteria; phylum Pseudomonadota; class Gammaproteobacteria; order Xanthomonadales; family Xanthomonadaceae; genus Lysobacter_I. The sequence goes on along the minus strand of JANOKD010000018.1, from coordinate 25,363 downwards.
GCGACATCACCCTCACCGGCAATCCCGCATGGCAGCAGGTCGAACAGACCTTGAACATGGCGATGCTGGGAGGCTTGATCCAATACCTGCGCGAATACCCGCAGGCGTTGATCGCACCGCTGATGCTGCAACAGCCAGGCCCCGACGGCACTCTGCAGCGTCTGTCCGCAGAAATGCTGGCCGCGAAAGACGACGCCGGCATCATCGAACTGATCCGCGCATGCCTGCGACCCGGCAGCATCAACCTGCAGTGGTATCGCGCTGGCGAAGGCGGCTACCCCTACTGGCACTGCGAGCTGTATCCGCGCGACAGCACCGCGGAAACCCTGCACCGCCATCTGCTGTGGACCCTGTACCTCAACGACGATTTCGAAGAAGGCGAAACCGAATTCATGTTCCAGCAGCGCAAAATCACGCCGCAAACGGGTTCGTTATTGATCGCGCCAACTGCCTTCACCCATACGCATCGCGGCAATCGCCCGCAAGGTGGCGACAAGTTCATCGCCACAAGCTGGATTTTATTCCAGCGGGCCGAAGCGATGTACGGGCAACCGTGAGCACTTTGGCGCAGGGCAGATTGGGTGCGCCTGTCGCCTGAGGCTTCCCCACGTGTGTGCTCATCGATCAACACGTGGCGGGCGCGGTGCACGATCACTGCATGGAAAGCGCTGTGATCGGATTCAAGCCAACTGCGGCGCGGCCCGCGTACCTGCAGCGCTAGCTGTCCGAGTTCTGTCATCGCTTCAACCGGCGATTCGATCTGACAGGAGTCGTTACGCAGTTGATCCACACGGCGACCAGGACACCGCCAATGCCCTACAGGCTCGCAACCTTGGATGTGTCATGCGGGGAATCAGGAAAGCGTTTTCGCTCATGTAAAAAAACCATATCAGGTCTCCCATGCGGGCCGACAGCGCCCCGGAGAAATCAAGCGTTGGCGAACGGGCCCACAATCGCCGTACGCAGCGCTGCAGGCCGCAGGTGCTGTTTGATGACGCGGTTGACCTGCGCGACGGTGACAGCGCCTATCTTGCTGACGAAGTCATGTCGATAATCCGCGCCCCAACCGCGCTCGATGCCGAACAGCATGGTTTCGCTCAGCCCATACAGCGTGGCCAGGCTGATCTGGAACGCGCCGATGGCTTCGCGCTGTTTGGCCGCGAGTTCCTGCGCCGATACACCGCCATCGATAAACCGGGCGATTTCGGCATGTGCCGCGGCCAGCCCGGCGTCCAGCTTGTCCGGACTCAGCGACAGGTCGATCTGCCAATGGCCGTCGAACTCGCGATGCGGCTTGGCCAAATGTGAGCGGATGGCGTACGTCAGTCCCTGTTCCTCGCGAACGGCGGTGACCAGTCGGGAGCTGAAGGTGGCACCCAGTATGTGGTTGGCCATCCATAGCGCGATGTAGTCCGGATGATCGCAGCGGATGCCCAGCCGGCAGCCAAGCGCAACCTCGAAATGTTCGCGCCCCGGCGCAGCGATCCGGATCATCTGCTTCGAATCCGAGCACCAATCCCAGTCCGAGTCCGAATCCACCGCTGCCATCGCATCGTCAGGCATCTGCATGGGGCTTGGCGACCAGGAAGACAGCTGCCGGTCGATGGTCGCGGCGGCCGCGCGTGGATCGATGTCGCCAAGGACCACGATACTCAGATCGTTGGCCCCGAAATGTTCGCGATGGTAGCTGCGCACATCCTCGACGGTGAACCGCTGCAGTCGCGCAACCTGTTCGGCAAGATCGGTTTGGTGACGTGGATGGGATGGAGGATAGAGCGCGCGCGACAGGGCATCGGCGGCCATCGCTGTGGGATCCGCCGCGCGGTATTCCAGTTCCGCGATCAGGCGTGCCTGTTCGGTGGCGAAGCTGTCTGCATCGAAACGCGGTTGGCGCAGACACTCCGCCAGCAGCTCCACCACCAGCGGCAGATCCGCGCTGCAGGCCTGCGCCGAAAACGAGACCCGCTGCAGCTCGGACTCGACCGACAGCGAAGCGCCGCGGCTTTCCAGCAAATCCGCCATCTCGAATTGATCGTGGCGGAGACTTCCGCAGGTCGTCAGCGCAGTGACCAGCGGCTGCAGCAACAGATCGCCGCGGTCGGCTGCGGCCGCAGTGCGAAACGAGCCCGTGACCGCGAACACTTCAGGCGTGGCGGCGCGAAGCGCATGGACACAGCCATGCGACAGCGGTACGTCGACCACCGCGTCGTGTGTGCTGTGTGGAGCAATCGCCATCACGGCATCGCTCCGCTCGGTGTGGGCTGGGCCAGATAGCCGACCGTCAGCTGCGCGTCGATCAGGTATTCGCGGGCCACGCGCTGTACATCGGCGGTCGTGACCGCCGCGATACGGTCGGCCATCGTTGCGTATGCCGTCCAGTCGCCGGCGGCAATGGCTTCATTGAGCTGCAGTGCGACAGCCACAGGACCATCGCGCGACGTCAACAGGTTGCCGCGCGCCCGGCCCTTGGCACGGTGCAGTGCTTGTTCCGAAACACCGTGCTGCCGGATCGCGTCGATGGCGTCGCGAAGCGTCTGCTCCACGCGCGGATGATCCTGATCGCTGCCGAGCAATGCCTGCACTTGGAAGAGGCCCCGATGCTTCAAGCGCGAGGTCATCGACCATGCTCCGGTCGCCAGTCCGGCTGCGACCAGCGGCTGATACAGGCGCGACAACTTGCCGCTGGTGAGCACGCTGCCCAGCAATTCCAGGGCATCCGCATCCGCGCTCAAACCGTTGGGCGTTTGATAGGCCAGCATCACCCAGCCCGGCTGGTCCGCCTGTTCAACGACCACTCGCCGTTCACCCGATGACTCGTGCTCTGATTCGTGATTCGTTTCAAAGCTGCGATTCCCAGCGGGCAGATGCTCGAAGCGTCGACGGATCAGATCGAAGGTTGGCTCGCGCTCGACATCGCCGATCACCGTCAGCGTGGCGTTGTCGGGCCAGTAATACTGGCTGTAGTGCTCGAACAGATGCTCGCGGGTCAAACCCAGAATGTCGTCGCGGGTGCCCAGCACGGGATGGCCATACGCATGATGCGGGAATGCTGTTGCCCACACGGCTTGATTGAGCCTTTCGAGTGGATCGCAAGCGTACATGTCGTGTTCGTTGAGAACCACGGTTCTCTCTGCCTCCAGATCGGTCGGCGCGATGCGCAGATTGCGCATCCGGTCCGCTTCGATATCCGCGGCGGTCTCCAGATGGCTGATAGGCACGAGATTGAAATAATTCGTGCGGTCCAACCATGTTGTTGCATTGGTCTGTGCGCCGACCGGATGCAGCAAATCGAAAATCGATGTTCCCTGCTGCTTGTTGAAACGGGTGCTGCCCTTGAACATCATATGTTCGATCATATGGCTCGCACCTTTGAATCCAGCCGCTTCATCGCCACTGCCCACACGGTACGTCAGCATCAACAGGGCGACCGGCGCGGCGCGCGCCTCCATGAACAGCACGCGCAAACCGTTGGCGGTCAGCCGATATTCCTGAATGCCACCGACGCTGCGGATGTACCGGAAGCCGGGAAGATCGTCGGGGCTGCGATCATCATCAACCAAGCGGCGCGTGCGTTCGGATCCTGGCGAGGCGGACATCAGGGCGCTCAAGACGCTGCGCTCAATTTTGCGGCTGGAGCCGCGGTGCTCAATTCTGCGACGGAGGCCGCTGTGCCCAATTCGGCTGCGGTAGCCGCTGCAAGCGGATCGACATTGCTGTTGAAATGCCTGCGCAGGAAGTACCAGGCCAGCAATGCCTGCACGCATCCTGCAACCACCATCACCGTCCACAGCCAGCTCGGCTTGAATCCCGGCATCTGCGACAGTACGAATGCCGGCACCATCACCAGCGCCGCGTAGGCGATCTGCGTGAACAGGCTGGCGCGGGTGTTGCCCATGCCCGACAGCACCGCAAAGACGACATAGGCGCCGCTGGATGGAATAAAGGTGAGCGCGCCGATGCGCAGGAACACAGAGCCCGCTGCGATGACCGCTGCGTCATCGGAGAACCGGCTGCAGATCCACGGCGCGAAACTCTCGAATACGATCAACAGCGTGGGGCCGACGATGCACGCGATGATCAGGCTGGTCCGCAGCGCCTCGCGCACCCGATGTCCCAGCCCCGCGCCATGACTCTGGCCGATGATCACGCAGGTCGCGGCGCTCAGCGCCATCAACGGCATGAGCGCAGCCTGGAAGACCCGATGACCGATGCCGAAGGCCGCCTGTTCGACCGGACCGAACGGACGCAGCAGCAGCGCGATCACCAGCAGATACGCGGCCACCAGCCCGCCCTCGATGCCGATGGGCAGGCCGATCTTCAGCGCGCCCCACAGTTCCTGCGGCCGCGTGAACCAGATCGCAGGACGCATGCTGAGGTAGGCATTGCTGCGGCTGAAATAAGCGAGCATGCACAGCATGGTGATGCTGCAGGCAATGAACGACGCCATGCCGGTGCCGGTCAGTCCGAGCTTGGGCATGCCGAGCCAGCCGAACATCAGGATCGGGGTGAGTATCGCGTTCAACACCACCGTTGCCGACTGCGCAATGGTGCCGGCGCGCACATTGCCGGTGAACTCCAGCGCTCCGGCCAATACGAACAACGGCAGTTGCACCACGATCGACGGGATGAACCAACGTGTGTACGTGGCGATGAGCGCAGCGGTCTCAGTGTCGGTTGTCATCAAACGCCCGAACGCCTCGCGGTTCATCCACGCGACCGTTCCGATCAGGGTGATGGCGATCAAAGAGGCGCCGAAGGCTTCGTTGAAAATCCGGTTAGCGCGCACCTGATCCTTGGCGCCCACCGCATGCGCGATCAGGATGCCAGCGCCCATGCTGATCACGGGCATCAGGGTGAGCAGCAGCATCATCGGAATGCCCGACAACGTCACCGCCGCCTGCGCTTGCGCGCCCAGGCGCCCCAGCCAATAGATGTTGCCCAGAGAAAACAGCACGCCCATCAGCATGTTGAGCAAAAATGCGCCCGACATCCGGATGAGATGCACATCAATGCGGCCTTGGGTGAGATCTTTCATTCGTGGTCCCGATGAGTCCGTTGCGCTGTGCTCGCGGTGCGGTGCTCGCGTCGAGATACCGTGCCGTTGAAATCCGCCGGTCTTGCCACCGATGCCACGGCCATGCGCGCGCGCTCGGGATGCGGCACATCGATCCGATATCGCGTGCACACCAGATGCGCCAACATCACCAGCTGCGCCATGCCCAGGTTCGCACCGATGCACGCCTTGGGCGCCCAGCCAAACGGCACATAGCTGCCATGCGGACATTGATCGCGGCGACCCTCCGCCAGCCAGCGATCCGGATTGAAGGTTTCGGGATCCGGCCAATCTTTCTCGTTGTGATGGATCAGGAACGAGCTGAGAACGTAATTCTGACCGGGTTTCAAACACACATCTTCATGCTGGATGGCGGTGCGCACAGTGCGTACCACGATAGGCGGCGAACTCCATATTCTGAGGATCTCCTTGATGAATCTGCCCGTGATCGGCGCCAGGCGCATCGGCGATTCGCACAGTTTTTCCAATGGAATGGCGGCCAGCTCCGCCTCCAGACGGTCGCGCCATGCATGCTGACGACTCAATTCATAGAGCAGACATGCGGCGGCGGCGCCGGGCGAACCAGTGATTGCGGTGAGCAGTGCCGTCGCCGCATCAACGGCACGGCCCATGCCCAATGTCGGAATCATCTCCACGATCGGATCGACAAGATCCTGCTGCCGCGGTCGCCTGCCGTTCGCGCGCCCCTTCAATTCGCGTCGCACCACGATGCCCGCGAGTATCTGCAGCGCGATCATCTTTTGCTTGTGCAAAAACGGAGCGCGATGCGAATCGATGTCCGACAGCACCCACGCCACCTTGGACTTCACTTCTTCGACCACAAGACGGTGATCGGCAGGTTTCAGCCCGGAAATAATGCAAGGTATCAGCGACTCGATCGTTACCCGTTCTGCCAGCCAGACCAGATCCTGTTGCCGCCCGTTTTCCTCGCTGAGCATATGGTCCATCCGCTGCGACAGCTGACGCAGGCCATCGGCGTTGGTCAGGTGACGCAACTGCCCCGACCAGGCCGACCGCAGCTGGCCCCAGTTGACCGACGCGCTCTGCTTGCCGCGCACGACATCTGAGACGTCGTCGAGCATCGTCAGATCGGCATAATTCGTCGCTTCGAATCGCTGTGCGGTTTGCGCATCAAGCACGACGAGGAAATTCTCCCTGGCCCAGAACATCGCTCCCTCCTCACGACGACGGCGGCGAAATGTCTGCACAAACTCTGTTTCTGTCACTGCCGAGTTCGACATGGCTGAAGCTCCGAGTGGGGCACTCAAAACCGGAGAGCGGTGGGTACCGCTCTCCGGCGTCCAACGCTTAGATGTTGTGGTAATACTGCCAACGCCAGGCGCCAATCTGGCAACCGCCAATACCGCGCACGCCCAGAGCCGCCTTCATCGCGCAAATTGCCTTTTTCATGTCGATCTCCTTATTTCATGAGGTATGGATATTCACCGCGTTTACGCCAAGACAGGCAGCGGGAACACTTCACTGCAAGCCGTGGTGTCCTGTGTTGCAGCGAGCGGATTGCAGTCGCTGCACATCAGTTTTTTGCCGCTTAAATACTGTGGTACTGATACCAGCGCCAGAACGTGCAGCCGCCGATACCACGGACTCCAAGTGCGGCTTTCATCGCGCAAATTGTCTGTTTCATTTCGATCTCCCTATTTCATGAGGTGCGGATACTTGCTGCGTTTACGCCAAGGCAGTCAGCATGAAACACTTCACTGCATGCCGTGGTGCGCTGTTGCAGCAACCGCAACGCAGTCGCTGCAAACGGCCTTGATCGCTCAAATGGTGTGGTACAGATACCAGCGCCACATTCCACAGCCGCCGATGCCACGCACGCCCAGGGCCGATTTCATCGCGCAAATTGCCTTTTTCATGTCGATCTCCTTATTTCATGAGGAATGGATATCTACCGCGTTTACGCCAAGGCAATCAGCACGAAACATTTCACTGCATGCCGTGGTGCGCATTCGCAGCAACCGCGTTGCGGCTGCCGCTGATGGATGCGTCTTTCGCCGTCAGCCGCAAGGTTGAAGCGTCAGACAAAAAGGTGGGGGTGCCATTGCCGCCGCAACGGTCGGCCGCGTATCGCGCGCGTTGATCGACAGCGTGTTCGACTTCGCGATCACGCCCAGCATCGCGCTGACCAGCTGCGACGACAGGTCCGCCGCCACACAGCGATGAGGCCCGTATCCAAAGGGAATGAATGCGGGATTGCGCCAGGACTCGGGCAGTGACCAGCGCTGCGGCTGAAACGATGTCGGATCCGACCAGTACTCCGGGTTTCGATGCACCAGATAAGGACAGACCACCACCTCATCGGCAGTGCCAACGCTCACACCAGAGACCTGGTGATCTTTCGTCGGGTGTCGTCCCAACTGCCAGGCCACCGGCCACAGCCGCAGGGCTTCTTGCACCACCCATTCCGGAGGCGCTTCGCGATTCGGATGCATCCCGGACAGATAGACCGACCAGCCCAGCACAAAGCCTACCGATCCCGCGATGGCGAATACGAAAGACAGAAAAACTTCAGCCAGTTCATCGATCCGCTGGCCGGGCTCGATCGAACGCGCCACCACGTCCAGAAGATCCATCGGCTGCTCGCGCGCAAGCGCCTGCCGCGCTTCGATCGCTTTGGACAGCTGCAGGGTCGTGTTGAACTGCAGCAGCATCCGCCGCCAGCGCGGTTGGCGCGATCTCGCGTTGGCGAGTACGGCCTGCTCGACGATGCGATCCAGCAACATCCGCAATTTCGGCGGACTATCGGGCGCAAGCAGCACCAGCGAAAGATAGCGATAGACGAGCCGATTACCCGTATCCGGCCATTCGCTCACCAACGGCAGATTCGCCTTCAGAAAACCGGGCAACGCTTCCGGATCGCGGGCCTGCAGATGATTGCGCAGCATCGCGCGCGATTCGCGACGTATTTTCAGCTGCGCCGACGGTGGTCCGAAGATGCCGTACCGCGTATGGAAGAAATCCGAGTGTTCACCGTAGTGGCCTTCGTGATTGCGAAGCACGCTGCGCGCATCAATTGGATTGCCAAGAGAATATTCACGTTGCCCCGTCTGCACGACATCGCCGTCGCAGGGAAAGTGCTGATCCAGGAACCGTAGAGGATCCTGGGAAAATCGCTCCGAGATGTTGTCTTTGAGCATGTCTTATCCATTCCTTCGGATCGAGAACATTGCCGAACCGTGATTCCGGTTCGATGTGTCGCACCTGTGTGATAACGACATACCAACCATAGCGAAATCGAATGGCCATGATTTGGCGGTTGAGTTAAGTACGCCTGACACCAATCAAAATTCACGCGTTTTATACAGCGCATAAGGCATTTTGTTAGCAGGGGGCTACAAGATTCTGTTATCGATATTCAATATGCCAGCAACGCTAACAAGCAGGAGATGACAGGTGCAGAAAAGCATTGCTTTGCGAATCAGAAGCGCCCGGCAGGCCGCACGATTGACTCAGGCGCAGCTGTCCACAATGCTGAACTTGAGTCGCAGCGCCATTGCGCAGTGGGAGAGCGTCTGCGGGTCGACGCCGTCCACCACACACTTCGCTGACCTGGCCGCCGCTTTAGGCTGCTCGTTCGAATGGATCGCCACCGGCAAAGGCCCCAGACACGCGAATCGTCGCGCCACCGCGGGATCGGAAAACAACGACGAGTCCGCCGTTGTGTACCGCCACTTCGCCCGAAGCGACGAGGAGGAACAGCTGATCGAAGCCTTCCGCGAACTGGATGCCTTTGATCGCGCCGCGGTTGTCGCGCTCACCGAAACCCTGTCCGCACGTCCGCTGCGCTCGCGGAAGCGACAGCTCACTGCATAGACATCGCGTCTGTTGCTTGCTCGGACATTTACTTAGACAGACTGACTTGGCGTTTGGATCGCGACTGTCGGCTGAAGGGGGACGTTTGCTTTTTCTGGGCTGGACGCTGTGTGCCCAGCAAATAGATGATCGAGATAGTGCAAGGATTAATTGCCTGGCCTATCCGCCGCGTACACCAGCTTGGCAGAGGCAGTGTCATAGGCATAATCTGCGATAGAGCCGTCGCGAATACGCTCGACAGCTTCGTTGATGACTTGCAGCGGCACAAGAAACCATTCCCTCGGTTTGATCGAGTTTCCGAAACGATCCTTGATGATCAGATCGAGCTGCGCTGATGCGAACAATCGATGGAAGATGTTCTCCAGTTTCGTCCGATTGAGATTCGACAGCTTGTATGTGGCCACGATATCCACGTCTGCCAGCAGGTAGGTGGAGTCGTTCGCAGCGTTTGCGATTCTGGTTTCGACCTTGCCGCCGGTCACGCCGATCTTGTGAATCAGCTCGCGATGCTCGGCCACGAAAGGATGATCCGACCGGCTCCGCAGCACGTAGATGGTGCCGCTGACGATGTCGTCCTCTTCCAGTGTGTTGCCAAACAGCGGGCCGGCGTTCGGCTCGGTCAGTCGTCGGCCTGCATTGTCTTTATAGAGCGCCCGCTGCAGCGACCGCAGCAGCAGGTCGCTTTCCGTGCCGTTAGAGTAGATGACGCGCAGACGGGCATCGGTTTCGCCGTTGGGCGTGCGGAATGTCTCGTCCATCTTTGCGACGTACACCATCTGCCCGCCCAGGATGAAGAAGTTGCCTTCTGCCACACTGGCATCCCTGCCGAAACGCAGCGCTTTCCTCAAGCCATCCTTGAGGTCGAATTCAGCACGTTCGAAGTGCGGCTTGAACTGGTCGAAGTCTTCGCACCGCTTGCGATTGGCGATTTCCTCCGCGGCACGCCGCGCTTCGTAGCTGCCGACGTGCCGCAGCACGGTGATATCCACAGCATCGGAAACATCACCAACGCCCAACTCGGCCAATAGCGCTTCGTCGTCCAGGCTTTCGGCCTTCGCGGCGGCAGATGGTTCGCTGTCGAGTAATTCCGCTGTATCCAGCGGTGCCAGCAATGCGCGGGCCTCGGGCAGAACACGCAGACGATCCAGCCGTACGGCGTACAAGCGCTCGAAAATATCGCGATGCTCGCCATGCAAAGGCGCGCGGCTATGGGCTGCATAGAAGCGCAGAATATCTTCGAACCCGGCGATCAGCCGCTCCTCGCGCGCTGTATAGCGCCCAGCCTTGATAGGGGCGACATCGACGCCCAGCGCGTCGAGCAGTTCGTCGTCGTCCATCTCAGTCATTGCTGTCTCCACGTTCCACAGCGGCCTTCTGCTGCGCCCGGAAACGCGACAACGCGGCTACGCCTTCTGCCATGCGCTTTTCCCATGCATCGGCAGAGTTGATATCCGGCAGGCGGCCTTTCTCTGCCTTGAATCCCAAGGCTCGCTTGGCAAGCTCGCGCGCATCCTCGATGGGGATGGCTACACGTTTGGCGGCAATGCTGGCCTGCACCTGGCGCAGCACCTTTTCATCCATCGCTGTCGAAAGTACGGCGTAGGCGGCCTCGAAGGGATTGATACGGTCGATGAGGTCGATATCGAGATCGCGCACGTTGACGAACTTGCGCACACCGTCAATCAGCGCCGTATTGCCTTGCTCGCCGCTTCCTTGCGCGTCCATGGCTGCCATCCGCAGTTTGGCTTGCTGTGTCAGGTTGAGGGCCGCAACCGCATGCTGGCGGATGGCTTCCTGATCGGCCTCGTTGAGGTCCGGGTAGCGGTCACGCACAATTTTGCCCATCTGGACCTGGGTCAACTCTTCGGGCAGCGTGTGCTCGGTATCGAACAAGCCGCGCTCCAGTGCCGTCTTGTCCTGCACAAACGCGGTGATCACCTCATTCAGATCCTCGCGGCAGATGCGCGTCGCCTCGGGCGACTGCGGCATGGCAAGGCCGTTGATCTCGACGTGATACTGGCCGGTGGCTTCGTTGACGCCGATGTTGGTGGCGCCGTTCTTGTAGCCGTCGCCATTGTTGTAGACAAAACCCTCCTGCTCTCCTGCGTTTTTTGGCGTGAATTCGAAGCGCGGCGCCAGCACTTGTTCCATCAACAGGCTGGCCGCAATCGCCTTCAGCGTATCGTTTACCGCGACGATGACCTCGGCCTCACCGGCGGTCGGCTCGGCGATCAGGTTGGTGAAGCGGGCACGTTCTTTGCCCGGTGCGTCACGGGTGGAGCGGCCGATGATCTGCACGACCTCAGTCAGGCTGCTGCGGTAGCCGATGGTCAGCGCGTGCTCGCACCAGATCCAGTCGAAACCTTCCTTGGCCATGCCCAGCGCAATGATGATGTCCACATGCTCGCGGTTATTCTTTTGTGCAGGGTCTTTCAGCGCGGTCAGCACTTTTGAGCGCGCGGCGGTATCACTGTCGTCCACCAGATCGGCGACCTTCAATGCCCGGCCATCCGGATGTTCGATACGGTGGAAGCCCGTGGTCGGATCGACGCCCTTCCACGTGCCCAGTGCGTCCATGATCTCCTCAACCTCGCGATGCTTGTCCTTCAGGCTCTCGCGCGAGTTGACGTTGGGGATGTGGACGATGGTCTTCAGCGCGGGGTCCAGCACCTTCATGACTGCATCGACGTAGCGCCCGGTGTAGAAGAAGTAGCCGAGGTGCAGCGACTTCAGCCAGGTGTAGCCATTCAGCTGTTCGTAGTAGGTATAGGTGACCGTCTCGAAACGCTGTTCGTCCTGCGGTGCCAGCACGGCCGCGGTGTCGCCGCGGAAGTACGAGCCGGTCATCGCCACAATATGGCTGCTGCCTCGGGTGATCAGCTGTGTGAGCTGGCTGCCCAGCACATTGTCCGGGTTGCTGCTGACGTGGTGGAACTCGTCGATAGCGATCAAGCGGTCGTCGAAAGCGTCAATGCCCAACTGCTCGACGGCGAAGCGGAACGTGGCGTGGGTGCAGACCAGCACCGGGTCGCCACTGGCCAGAAACTCACCCACCGCCTTGACCTTGGAGGGGGCCACGCGGATGTCGTCATCGCCTGGGGCGTTGCAGAGGTTCCACTGCGGCTTCACCGTCCAGTCGGCCCAAAAGCCGTGTGCGCTGAGCGTTTCGTCCGCGAAGCTGCCGCCGATGGAGCGCTCCGGCACCACGATCAGCGCCTGCTTCAGGCCCTGATTTTGCAGCTTGTCCAGCGCCACGAACATCAGCGCCCGCGATTTGCCCGAGGCCGGCGGCGATTTGATCAGCAGGTACTGCGCACCGCGTTTGGCGTAGGCGCGGGCCTGCATGGCGCGCATGCCGAACACGTCGATCTTGCTGGATGCACCCGTTTGCGCGGTCCTGATCGACACCGAGGGGACGGCGTACTGTTGGATGGAGGTGTCGGTCGGTGTGTTGGTTGGAATCATTGGGAATCGTCTCCTCCAGAGACATCGCTATCCGCCAGCTCGCGTTCGATCTGCTCGATGCTGGGCAGGCTGGTTTGCAGCTCGGGCGGCAGCGATTCCACCAACTGGTATTCGGCGACGCCGATCGGTTGGCTGTTGTCGCGCAGTGCGTACTCCGCGACGATTTTGTTCTTGCTCTTGCACAGCAGCAAGCCGATGGTTGGGGCATCCTGCGCATGTTTGATCTGCGCGTCCACAGCGGTGAGATAGAAGCTGAGCTGGCCAAGATGTTCGGGCTTGAACTTGCCGCCCTTCAGTTCGATTACGACATAGCAGCGCAGCTTGAGGTGATAGAACAACAGGTCGATGAAGAATTCATCGCCGCCGACGTTCAGCAGCACCTGTCGCCCCACGAATGCGAAGCCCGCACCCAGCTCCAGCAGGAAGTCGGTGACGTGCTTCACCAGGGCATGCTCGATGTCCCGCTCCTGCGCTTCGTCGGTCAGGCCGACAAAGTCGAAGCGGTAAGGGTCTTTCAGCGACTCGCGGGCCAGGTCGGATTGCGGCTTCGGCAGGCGGGCCTCGAAGTTTGTCAGCGCCGCACCGCTGCGTTCCTGCAGGCGGGTTTCGATCTGCATCACCAGCACATTGCGCGACCGGTTGTGTTCGATGGCCTGTGCGGCATACCAGCGCCGGCTGTCTGGGTTGTCCAGTTTGTCCAGCAGTGCCAGCTGGTGATACCAGGGCAATTGTGCAAGCGCCGCTTGCACAATTGCCGCATCCGGCCATGCCTCGGCAAAGGCGCGCATGTATTTGAGATTGCGGGGCGAAAACCCCTTCATGTCTGGGAAGGCCTGGCGCAGGTCGTGCGCCAGCCGTTCAATCACCTTGGCGCCCCAGCCCTGCGCGGCCTGTCGCGCCAGAATATCGCGGCCGATCTGCCAGTACAGCAGCACCAGCTCACGGTTGACCGCCAGCGCAGCGCGCTGCTGGGCGCTGTGGATGCGCCCTTTCAGTTCTGCCAGCCAGTCGGCATAACCTTCGGGAGCTGGCATCAGGCCGATGGGCTGTTCGCTGTCGATCTGCGTCATGTCCGCTTCCCTCGCGTTTTCTTCGCGGGCGCCTTCGCCTGCTCGGCGGTCATCGTGGTGTACAGCTCGAAGAGTTTTTCCAGCCGTTCGGTGTCGTTGCGAAAGCGCCGGCCGATGTAGATGCGCTCCAGCACTTCGTCGTTGCGTTCATGGGCGCGGCGGAGGTTGTCTGGCATCGCTCCCGGGGCGTAGAGGTTAGCGATGGTCGCCGGAAAATGCGTCTCCCGAGCCAACAGAATTTCGCTGGCGGAGGCGGTCATGTCAATCTTGTTCTGCTCGGTAAGTATCGGAACCGGAAATGTGTTCCAGCCAATTGTGTTGGAATAGCGATAGCGCGTTTCTAATTTTCCGCAGACCGTTGCGATCCAAATCAAGTGTAAACGAGAAGCTATCAATGCCATATTCCACAGAGGTGCGTCGTATAGTGCAAATGCTAGATCGCTAACTATTGAGTCATTTGATAACAGATCGACTGGTAAGTATTCTCGAAATTCGGACGACACCTTTGCCACCACGATCGAACTATTCTTTGCACGACCCGCGATCTGCACAAATCTGTGTGATTTTTTTGCAAACTCTTGCGTTGATGCTGCCGGCGACTGCTTACGATTTCTTTCCACCAATGCTAATCGCTGCGCAATGAATCCGACCTCCATTGCCGCATCAACTTGCTCATCTTCAATCCATAGGCAGTAACGCAGCTTGCCATTTATTAACTCATCAGAGCCGACAAAACGCTTGACATAGGGACGTGTTGCTCTATCTGCATTTACTTCATCGATTAGATTACTGTCGATTAATAAATTTCCGCCATCTCTTGGCATATTGCCGAATAACATATGCGATTTTTCGCCGATGGGTTCGCTGGTTTTTTGTACGCATACCAAGCTGTCTGGCACCAAATAAGGACCGATGGCAGAGCACTGCTTTACAAGCTCACCATCATAGATTTTTTTATATTCGCTTGATCTCTTGCCAATTCCAATAATGACAACCGTGACACCTGCATTGTTGCTGGCAAGATTGCTCCACTTAAAAGACGTATGCGCAAATCGGATCTCACAACCGCGAGAAAAAGCGGCAGGCCATACCTCGGCAGCCTGCTGGCCTTGACAAATACTGTTGGTGGCCACGAATGCCGCGACAGCGTTTGGTACGTTGTCCGCGTAGTCAAGGAAGCGCGCAAGCCATCCAGTGACAAAGTCCGTAGTCTTGGCAAGGTATGTGTGCTTCAACCAAGCATTTGTCAACGCCGCTTTTTGCTCTAAATTTTGCCATTTACTGCCTTTATAGGGCGGATTACCGCAAATGTAAGTCTCACCACCTTCATTCTCAAAATCGATCTCGGCCTGATCCAGCGGCGTGTTGAACAAATCGTCGCCGATCAACTTCACGCCAGTTCCCGTCGGCGGGCAGATGGCCAGCCAATCGAGACGAAGCGCATTGCCGCAAACGATCCAATTCTGCGCATCCAATGGCAGCACATCCTTCAGTGCTTCCTTCTGGCCCCGATACAGCACATCGCACTGGAACTCCGCGATGATCAGGGCGAGGCGGGCGATCTCGGCCGGAAACTCGCGCAGCTCGATGCCGCGGAAGTTGTTGATCGGGATCTCCGATTTGAGGTCCGCCTCGCCGCGACGCTGGTTGATGACGGCCTCGATCCCGCGCATCTGTTTGTAGGCGATGACCAGAAAGTTGCCGCTGCCACACGCTGGATCAAACACGCGAATATGCGCCATGCGCTTGCGCAGGTTCAGCAGCTTGGCCTTGTTGTCGCCAGCGGCCTCCAGCTGCGAGTGCAGCTCGTCCAGGAACAGCGGATTCAGCACTTTCAGAATGTTGGGTACGCTGGTGTAGTGCATGCCCAGCGCACCGCGCTCCTCGTCGTCGGCCACCGCTTGGATCATCGAACCGAAGATGTCCGGATTGATCGCCGCCCAGTTCAGCTGTCCCGCCTGAAACAGGTAAGCGCGCGCCGTGCGTGTGAAGCGCGGCACGTCGGCGCTGCCGTCGAACAAGCCGCCGTTGACATAGGGGAAGGGCATTGCCCAGCGCGGCACCCCGACAGCCTCGCGCGCATCGCCCTTGAGGTTCATGGCGCGGAACAGTGCGGACAACACCTCGTGAGTATTGCTGCCGTCGCGCTCGCTCATCTGCTCGACGGTGCGTGTAAACAGGCCCTCGCCATCGAAGATGTCGGTGTCCTCGGCGAAGAAGCAGAAAATCAGCCGGGCCATGAAGTGATTCATGTCCGCGCGGCGTTCTGCCTTTGCCCAGTCCGGGTTTTCGCGCAGCAGCTCGATGTAGAGTTTGTTCAGACGGCCAGTGGCGCGTACATCGATCGGGTTGTCTTTGATCTCCTTGATGGTGGAGATGCCGGCCAACGGCAGGAAGAAGCCGAAATGATCGGGAAAGTTCGCGTAGTCGCAGGCGATGGTGTCGCCGCTGACCAGATCTTCCGCCTCCAGCGTTACGCCATCCGTGGCCAAAATGAATTTCGCTTTAGCCTGGCCGGTCTTCGGGCTGTTTTTCAGCGCTTTGAGCGTGTCGCCCACCGCACCGGGCGGGCAGACCGCGAGGTGTATGTGGTTACGCTGAAGAATGCCGCCGTAAATATCCGATGCATTGGAGTCGCCCTTGCGCAGCCGCTTGAGCGTCGTTTCCTTGTTGCCAAAAGCCGCGAGAAACGCAAAGGGAAACTCGCCCTTATCGAAAGGCTGGATCGCCAGATCCGAGACTGCGGTTTCGATCTCTACAGCATTCATGCGTCTGCTTTGGTAGGGCATTCATCGGCGCAGATGGCCTATTTGCCAAGTGACTTCGCCGGATACGTATGCGCTTGAGTGGTGGGCCCACCAGGACTCGAACCTGGAACCAAAGGATTATGAGTCCTCTGCTCTAACCATTGAGCTATGGGCCCGTGGCTGCGATCTTAACAAAGAAACAGATGCGCTTCGGGGCTCTCGATGCATCGAAAAGCAGGTTGTTCGTCTTCGGCTGTGGATGACAAGCGGTGGGGTTGGGGATGACGTCGTGTGCGCATGTCGCGACCGGATGGCGATGACGCTGTCGAAACGAAGAACCCGCCTTCCGGCGGGTTCTTCTGCGTAACGGATGGCGACGCCGCTTACTCGATATCGAGGAAGCTGCGCAGCTGTTCGGAACGGCTGGGGTGACGCAGTTTGCGCAGGGCTTTGGCTTCGATCTGACGGATGCGTTCGCGGGTGACGTCGAACTGTTTGCCGACTTCCTCCAGCGTGTGATCCGTGTTCATGTCGATGCCGAAGCGCATGCGCAGCACTTTGGCTTCACGCGGAGTGAGGCCTGCGAGCACGTCGCGCACGGTTTCCGACAGATTGATGTTGACCGTGTTTTCGACCGGGGACTCGACGTTGGTGTCTTCGATGAAATCGCCGAGGTGGCTGTCTTCATCGTCGCCGATCGGCGTTTCCATCGAGATCGGTTCCTTGGCGATCTTCAGGACTTTGCGGATTTTGTCTTCCGGCATGTCCATTTCTTTCGCCAGCTCTTCGGGCGTCGCTTCGCGGCCGTACTGCTGCAGCATCTGTCTCGAAATACGGTTCAACTTGTTGATCGTTTCGATCATGTGCACCGGGATACGGATGGTGCGGGCCTGATCGGCGATCGAGCGGGTGATGGCCTGACGGATCCACCACGTGGCGTAGGTTGAGAACTTGTAGCCGCGGCGGTATTCGAACTTGTCCACGGCCTTCATCAGGCCGATGTTGCCTTCCTGGATGAGGTCGAGGAACTGTAGGCCGCGGTTGGTGTATTTCTTGGCGATGGAGATGACCAGACGCAGGTTGGCCTCGACCATTTCCTTCTTGGCCTTGCGCGCTTTGGCGTCGCCATAGGCCATCGTGCGGCTGATGTCCTTGATATCGGACAGGTTGAGGTACAGCGCCTGCTCGATGCCGATGGTGGCTTCCTGTTCGGCAATGACCTGTTCCCGCACGTCGCGCAGGCCCGACGACCATTTCTGCTTGCGCTTGAGCATCTCGTCGACCCAGCCCACGTTGGTCTGGTTGCCTTCCCAAGCGCGGATGAAATCTTTGCGCGGCATGCGCGCGACGCGGGTGGAGAGGTCGAGGATGCGGCGTTCGTGTTCCTTGATCTGACCGAGCACTTCGCGCAGCTTGCGCACCAGGGTGTCGGTGAGCGCCAGCGGCAGTTTGAGGGTCATGAACTGCTCGGCCATTTCTTCGCGCAGCTTGGCGACGGCTTTGTTGGCCGGCCCCTGTTTGGCGTAGGCCTTCTGGAACTTCACGTAGTCGGCGGCGAGGGCTTCCATGCGGCGCGCCACTTCAGCCGGATCGGGGCCGGTCGGGCCGGCTTCGGTCTCAGCTTCGGCTTCCGCGCCGTCGGCGACTTCTTCGTCTTCAGCGACTTCCAGTGCGTCTTCGGCAATCTCTGCGACCGGGATCTCTTCGACCGGCTCTTCGATATCGTTGAAGCCCACCACGATGTCGGCCAGACGCTTCTTGCCGACTTTGTGCAGGTCGTACTCTTCCAACAGCAGCTGGACCGACCACGGGAAGCTGGCCAGTGCGGACATCATCTGCACCAGGCCTTCTTCGATCCGCTTGGCGATGGCGATTTCACCTTCGCGGGTCAGCAGTTCGACCGTACCCATCTCGCGCATGTACATGCGCACCGGGTCGGTGGTGCGGCCGCCTTCGCCGTCCAGCGCGGTCAGCGTCGCCGCCGCTTCTTCGGCCGCAGTGTCGTCGACTTCGCGATTGCCGGTGGTGCCTTCGGCGAGCAGCAGGGTGTCGACATCGGGCGCGACTTCGTGCACCTCGATGCCCATGCCGTTGATCATGCCGATGATGTCTTCGATCTGTTCCGGATCGACAAGATCATCGGGCAGGTGATCGTTGACCTCGGCATAGGTCAAATAACCCTGCTCCAGGCCCTTGCTGATCAGTTGCTTGATGTCGGACTGCGGAGCCTGACGTTCGTTGGCCATGGGCACCACCGTGAGAAAGTGAACCCGTAATTATAACAGCCCGGGGTGGGGACTGGTGCCGATGTGGGCGAAAACGGCGTTTGGAACGATTGCAATGTTGGCTGGGAACGATGCGCGACACACGGTAATGAGGCGGCGCCCGGACGATGTGGTGCGTCAAATGCATGCATTCAAGCGGTAGAGACTCGGCCCGGAGGCGGCGTTCAGATGTTGGGCGGCTCAGGCCCGCAGCAGGAATGTCACCGGCCCGTCGTTCACCAGACTGACGGTCATATGTGCGCCAAAAGTGCCTGTTTCGACGGAATTGATGTGCTTTTGACGACAATAATCCACTAATTCCTTGAAAATCCGTTCGGCGGTCGCGGGCGCCGCGGCGGTGCTGAAGCTGGGGCGCAAGCCGGAAGCGGTGTCGGCTGCGAGCGTGAACTGACTGACCAGCAGCAGGCCGCCGCTGGTGTCGGCCAGGGAGAGATTCATTTTGCCGGCTGCGTCGGCGAACACCCTGTAGTGCAGCAAGC
Source organism: Lysobacterales bacterium (assembly GCA_031419075.1). Taxonomy (GTDB): domain Bacteria; phylum Pseudomonadota; class Gammaproteobacteria; order Xanthomonadales; family Xanthomonadaceae; genus Lysobacter_I. The sequence continues at coordinate 6,409 of JANOKD010000018.1, read as the reverse complement.
GGTCGCCAAGCTTGGCGACCTGGGCGGCACCGTCGCCGGGTTCCACCCCGATCAGGGCCAGCAGCCCCGGGCCGATGGCGCCGACAGTCTTGCCGTCGACGACGACCTTGGCTTCGGTGACGCGCTGGAGCAGGGCGATCATGGTTCGGACAACCGTGGCGGACGGTGACGCAGCATCCACGGGATGGCCTTGGCGACGCAAGCTGCTATGAAGCGAGCCGCTGTGATGCAAGCCGTCGTGATGCAAGCTGCCGCCACTGCGGGGTGACATCTTCCACTCCGTGTAGCGCTGACGGTCCACGTAGACTCGACGGATGTCCGATCTGTTCGCCCGCCTGCTGTATCTGATCGCCAGCGCGATCGCCCGCCTGCCGTGGCCGTGTCTGCGTGGATTGGGCGATGTGCTCGCGTGGGTCTGGTGGCGCAGCGGCGGTCGCGAGAGTCAGGTGGCGCTGCGCAACGTGGAACTGGCGTATCCCGATCTGCTGCCCGGGCAGCGCGATGCGCTGCAGCGCGAGATCCTGCGCACCACCGCGCGGCAGACCCTGGAAACGCTGCGTCTGTGGACCCGGCCTCATGCCGACAATATGCGGTTGATTCGCGAGACCCAGGGTGTGGCGCTGTTCGACGCCGCCATTGCGTCGGGCAAGGGCGTGATCATCGCCGCGCCCCACTACGGCAACTGGGAACTGCTCAATCAATGGTTGGCCGTGCATACGCCGCTGGCGATCCTGTATCGGCCGCCGGACTCGGCGTTGGGCGAGGCGTTTCTGCGTCAGGTGCGCGCCGACGATGCCGACCGCGTCACTCAGATCCGCGCCGAGGCCGCCGGCATCCGCCAGCTGTTCAAACGTCTGCGCGACGGCGGCGTGATCGGCATCCTGCCCGACCAGCAGCCCAAGCGCGGCGACGGCGAATTCGCGCCGTTCTTCGGCCTGCCGGCCTATACGATGACCCTGCTGCCGCGGCTGGCCGAGCGCAGCGGTGCGACGGTGTTGTTCGCGTATTGCGAGCGCGTCGGCGATCTGGCGTTCGCGCTGCGGATCGAGCCGGCGCCCGCAGAGATCGCCTCTGACGATACGATGGTTGCCACCGCCGCGCTGAACGCAGCGGTGGAGCGCATCGCCCGTCGCTTCCCGGCGCAGTATCAGTGGACCTATAAACGCTACACCCTGCGACCGAGCTGGAACGGCCGCGACAACCCCTACCGCGATCTTGAAGGCCGTGCATGACGCCGCAGAGTGAACCCGAAGCTGTTCCCGACGCTGTTCCAGTACATCTCCCCGATACTGAAGCCGTCATGGCCGCGCCATCTTCGGATGTGCCGCCGGTCGCCACGCCTGTGCCTGTCGATGAAGGGATATGGTCGGCTCCTGTAGATTGGCAGCGCCTGCCGCCGCGGGCCAAGCGCGTGTTCCTTTACGTCGCGCTGATGGTGGCCTTGCCGCCTACGCTGGTCGCCAGCGCCATGCTCTACGAAAATCTGCCGTCGTACGCTTGGCCCTGGCCGGTGATCGCCGGGCTGTGGACCGTTTCGCTTTCGTTCGCGTTCTGGGTCGCCTACAAGCGTTATCAGTACACCTTCTGGAAGCTGGATGCCGACGGTTTCGCGGTGCGTCGCGGCCGACTGTGGCAGTGGGAAACCCGCGTACCCACGTCGCGCGTGCAGCACCTGGATATCAAACGCGGGCCGCTTGAGCGCTCGCACCGACTCGCATCGCTGGTGCTGCATACCGCCGGCACGCGGATGAGCGCGGTCAGCATCTCCGGGCTGGACGAAGCCGATGCGGAGCGCCTGCGCGACCACTTCAGCCGCCAGATCGATCGCCAGGAAGACGATGACCACGCCGACGCCTGAGGTGTTCGCCATCCAGGAGACCGACGCGCAGCCAGAACGCCGGCTGCACCCGATGTCGTGGCTGTTCGTGCTGATCCAGCAGCTCAAACAGTTCATCGTGCCGATCCTGGTGCTGTTCGTGTTCGGGCGCGGCGACCGCAACGATCTGTGGGGGCTGGTGGCGATCTTCATCCTCGGCGCGATCTCGCTCTGGCAGTACTACACCTATCGCTTCCGGATCGGCGAAGACAGCCTGCAGATCCGCAGCGGGATGCTGCAGCGCACCCTGCGCCAGATTCCGTTCGCGCGGATCCACAATGTCGGTCTGCATCAGACGCTGCTGCACCGTATTTTTGGCGTCGCAGAAGTGCGGTTGGAGTCGGCCGGCGGCATCAAGCCCGAAGCGGAGATGCGGGTGCTCACGCTCAAGGATGCGCTTGCGCTGGAGGCGCTGGTGCGCCGTCGTCGGACGGTGTCGCCCACGGCGACCGATGTCTCCGCGATCGACCCGACGACCGACGACGCCAGCGAAATTCTGTTGACGCTGCCCACCGCGGAAGTCATTCGCATCGGCTTGATCTCCAACCGCGGCATGATCGTGATCGGCGGCGCGTTCGCGGCGCTCTCGCAGATCAACTACGAGCTGATCTCCGGCCTGTTCAAAAGCCTGGCCTATGGCATGTTCGGCGTTGTCGAGACGTATGGCCGCGGCCACGAGTTGATGACAGTGGTGATCATGGTCGTCGTTGTCGTGATGGTGATCCGGCTGTTCTCGGTGCTGCTTGCGCTGCTGCAGTACAGCGGCTTTCGACTGGAGGAAAACGGTCGCCGGCTCACGCTTGAGCGCGGTCTGCTCACCCGCATCCGCACCAGCACACCGCGCCGGCGGATCCAGTCGTGGACCCTGCGCGAAGGCATGCTGCACCGGCTGTTTGGCCGGCGCACCCTGGAAGTGAGCACCGCAGTGCTCGACAACGGCTCGCACAGTCAGCCGCGCTCATTGCGCGAAGTTGCGCCGGTGGCGCTGCCGGAACGCTGCGATGCCTTGATCCGCCGGCTCGCGCCGCGGCTGCGTTGGCCGATTACCGAATGGCAGCCGATGCACCGCTGGATGGGCTGGCGGCTGTTCGCGCCGCGGCTGCTGGTCACCACTGCGGTTGCCGTGCTGGGCGGGGCTAAATTCGGCGCCCTTGGCGTGGCCTTGGTGGCGCTGTGGGTGCCGTGGGCGGCCTATATGTCATGGCAGGATGCGCGCCACGCCGGCTATGCGACCGACGACACCATGATCGCGATCCGCAGCGGTTGGTGGAGCCGCAAGTGGCGTTTTGCGGAGATCAGCAAACTGCAGGCGATCCGCATCAGCCAATCGCCGCTCGAGCGCCGTCTTGGCATGGCTACGCTGCTGTTGGACACTGCCGGCGGCACTGCGATGGCCGAACCGCTGCGGCTGCGTTTTCTTGCCGAAGCCGATGCGCGTTCGCTGCACGCGCGATTGAGCCGGGAGGTTGCCCAAAGCCCGCTGCGGTGGTGACAGGTGCCTCGTGGGAGCGAGCTGTTGTGGGAGCGGCGGGAGCCGCGATGCTTTCCGGGAAGCCTCTCGGTTGCTCATCGCGGCTCCCGCCGCTCCCACAGAAGCTGCACCCACACAGCATCAGCGCAGGCCCCAGTAGCCCAGCTTCGAGCGGATCTGCAGCGCGCGCAGACGTCCGGACAACGGCTTCCCTGCAAGCGTCCCAAGCGTCCCGGCGATCAGCGCGTCGGTGGCCGCGATCACGCGCTCGGACGCACGGCCGTCGCGATACGGGTGAATCGATTGGGCGTAATCGGCCAACGCCTCGCGCAGCGATGCGCTCGGCGCGAAGGCACGTTCCAGCATCGCCGGCAGCTGCGAGGCATCGTCGAAATCCAGCATGTGCGGTTTCGGCGCGCGGTTGCGGAAGGTCACCACCGGCTTGTGCTGGACTACGAACTCGGAGACCACTGATGTTGTATCGGCCAGCAGCACATCGGCGGCGCGCTGCGCGGCCATCAAGTCTTCGGTGTCGACGAAAGCGGCGTTCGGGCCGGCGAGGCTGCGATAACGCTCGAATAATGCTGGCGCGCATTTTGGGTGCAGGGTCAGCAGCCAGTAGCGGTCGCCGCGCGCGATCTCGGCGGCGATGACGTCGAACAGATGCGGCGCCGCGCTCAGGCGTTCGGTGAACGTGGATGCGAACAGCATCGTGGGCCGCATGCCTGCAGGCGCGCGCAGCGCAGCGGAGGCGCCGCCGTCGTAGCGGAACAGCGGATCGAGCTTGGGCCAGCCGGTTTCGACCACCGCGAAATGCGGGTGCGCGGCGGCCAGCGCGCGGAATGGTGCGGTGGTCGTGGGGCCTTGGGTGCAATACAGGTCGAACAATCCGCGTACCCGGAAATGCCCGCGGGCGCTGTCGCGCTTCTCGACGTTGAAGCCGTGAAACAGCTGCACTTTCGGGCCAGTGAGAAAGGTCGGGACCCAGTTCGCGGCCGAGAACACCGCGCGCGGCCGCAGCGCCACCGCTTCGCGCAGACCGACGCTGCGCACCGACCCGGACAGGCGCGCGCCGGCGGCGCCATCGGCCAACCAGGCGGACACGCCGTGCCCCGACGCTTGCAGCGCATCCGCCAACGGCTGCAGGATGGGCAACGCATAGCGCTCGGTCGCGAACAACAGGTACTCCGCCATCACTACGTCCTCACCTGCTTCGGACTACCCGATTTCGGGGGTCATTATCACGTTCAACGAAGCCGACCGCATCGGCGACTGCCTCGCGTCGCTGGCGTTCTGCGCGGAGATCGTGGTGGTGGACTCGGGCTCGACCGACGAGACCTGCGCGATCGCCGCCGCCGCCGGTGCGCGTGTGCTGCAGCGGCCGTTCGAGGGATTCCGCAATCAGAAGCAGTTTGCGGTCGATCAGGCCACCCACGATTGGGTGCTGTGTCTCGACGCCGATGAACGCGTCAGCCCGCAGCTCAAGGCATCGATCTTCGCCGCGCGCGACGCCGGTTTCGGCGATGCCGCCGGCTATCGTTTCGCGCGGCTGTCGGAATACTTCGGCAAATTCCTGCGCCGCGGAAACGCTTATCCAGACCGGGTTTTACGCCTGTTCGACCGCCGTCGCGGCGGCTGGCGCGGTGATCGCGAGATCCACGAAGCCGCCAGCGTCGACGGCGCGGTGCGCACGCTGCCCGGTGATCTGATCCACTTTCCGTACCGTTCGCTGATGCAGCAGCTCAGCAAGACCGAGCGCTACGCGCGGATGATGGCCGAATACGAATTCGCGCGCGGCAAACGCGCCTCACTGGGCAAGCTGATCTTCTCGCCGGCATGGCGGTTCTGGCGTGGCTATGTGTTGCGGCTCGGGTTTCTCGACGGCTGGCATGGCCTGGTCTACGCCTACGTCCGCGCCAATTACGTGCGCCAGAAAACCATCATGCTGTGGCTGCTGCAGGAAGGCCGCCCCATCGACACTCCTGAACGCTGACTCCGGACTGAACTCGGAATTGCGGCCGTCGCTCGCGTTCCTGCGGCCGATCCCGGAAAATGCCGCCACGGCAAGGGGGGCCGGGTATGGCGGCATCCTGATCCAGTGCAGGCGTGCCATCTCAGTCCATTCGAAAGGCTCCCGTGCACATGGCTCGAATGCTCGTCACCGGCGGCGCCGGTTTTCTCGGTTCGCATCTGTGCGACCGCCTGCTGGACGACGGCCATGACGTGATCTGCGCCGACAATTTTTTCACCGGCAACAAGCGCAACATCGCGCATCGCATCAATCATCCCTACTTCGAGCTGATGCGCCACGACGTGACTTTTCCGCTGTATGTCGAGGTCGACCGGATCTACAACCTCGCCTGCCCGGCTTCGCCGGTGCACTACCAGCACGATCCGGTGCAGACCACCAAGACCAGCGTGCACGGCGCGATCAACATGCTCGGTCTGGCCAAACGGCTGAAGGCGCGGATCCTGCAAGCCTCGACCAGCGAGGTCTACGGCGACCCGGAAGTGCATCCGCAAACCGAAGGCTATTGGGGCCGGGTCAATCCGATCGGGATCCGCAGCTGCTACGACGAAGGCAAGCGCTGCGCGGAAACCCTGTTCTTCGATTACCACCGCCAGCACGCTCTCGACATCAAGGTCGTGCGCATCTTCAACACATACGGCCCGCGAATGCATCCCAACGACGGCCGCGTGGTCAGCAACTTCATCGTCCAGGCGCTGCGCGGCGAAGACATCACCATCTACGGCGACGGCACCCAGACCCGCAGCTTCTGCTATGTCGACGATCTGATCGAAGCCCTGGTGCGGATGATGGACACCGAGGCCGGCTTCACCGGGCCGATCAATATCGGAACTCCCACAGAGTTCACGATGATCGAGTTGGCCGAGCGGGTGCTGACGCTGGTCGGCGGACGCTCGACGCTGGTGTTCCGGCCGCTGCCTTCCGACGATCCGCGCCAGCGTCAGCCCGACATTTCGCTGGCCAAGTCGAAACTCGATTGGGAGCCCAAGATCGCGCTCGAAGACGGACTGAAGGAAACCATCGCCTATTTCCG